>CAVZMB010000014.1:0-38345 GCA_963776255.1 uncultured Actinomycetota bacterium
CCATGCCGTACCGGGGAGGCCGCTGTGTGAGCGGGGGTGGGTCGCGCCTCCCGGTGATCGCCTCCTTCCGGCCTCATCCACCTCCTCGCCGACGCTCCCGGCGGAGCCACTGCTGGTCTCGTCTTCACCCACGGTGGGGCAACGAACGACGCCAGTCCGGCTCGCCCAGCCGTCTCGGCCTTCGACGTGAAGTCTCGACGACCTGCCACTTCTCCAGCGTGCGCTCCAAGGCGACCGCCGTCGTTCCCCGGGAAGTCGATGCAGCGGTGGCCCACCTCGGTGCACGGCGTAGGCGAAGTCGACCGGCGTGGACCCGGTCGGCGACGTGATCACGTCACCCTTCGGTGAACACGAAGATCTCGCGGGTGGCCAGGTCGAAGCGCAGCGCCTCCATGAACTCGCCCGGGTCGGCGGCCTCCCGCTGCCAGTTCGAGCGGCTGGCGCATCCAGGCCATCTCGTCGACTTCGACGCCCTGCCGACCGGCCGGCGCCGTTGGTCCCGCCGGTCTCCTTGTACCGCCAGTGCGCGGCGATGCCGTACTCGGCGGTGCGGTGCATGTCCTGGGTGCGGATCTGCACCTCGAGCGGCTTGCCGTCCGGCCCGATCACGGTGGTGTGCAGCGACTGGTAGACGCCGAACCGGGGCTGGGCGACATAGTCCTTGAACCGCCCGGGCATCGGCTGCCAAAGCGCGTGCACGGTGCCGACGGCCGCGTAGCAGTCCCGCACCTCGTCCACCACGATGCGGACCCCGACCAGGTCGTGGATGTCGTCGAAGTCCCGGCCCTTGACGATCATCTTCCGGTAGATCGAGTAGTAGTGCTTCGGCCGTCCCTCGACGGTCGCCCTGATCCGGGCGCCGGACAGCTGGGCGCCGATCTGGTCGACCACCTGCTGCAGGTAGGTGTCCCGGGACGGCGCCCGGTTCGCCACCAGCCGGACGATCTCGGAGTACCGCTTCGGGTGCAGGATCGCGAAGGCGAGGTCCTCCAGCTCCCACTTCACGGTCGCCATCCCGAGCCGGTGCGCCAGCGGGGCGAACACCTCCAGCGTCTCCCGCGCCTTGCGGCCCTGCTTCTCCGGGGTGAGGAAGCGCAGCGTGCGCATGTTGTGCAGCCGGTCGCACAGCTTGATCACGATCACCCGCGGATCCCGGGCCATCGCCACGACCATCTTGCGGATCGTCTCCGCCTCGGCGGCCGCGCCCAGCTCGACCCGGTCGAGCTTGGTCACCCCGTCGACGAGTTGTCCGACCTCCTCGCCGAAGTCGGCGCGGAGCATCTGCAGCGTGTAGAGGGTGTCCTCGACGGTGTCGTGCAGCAGGGCCGCGACCAGCGTGATCGTGTCCATGCCCAGCTCGGCGAGGATCGTGGCCACCGCGAGCGGGTGGGTGATGTAGGGGTCGCCGGACTTACGGGTCTGCCCGGCATGCCGATCCTCGGCGACGTCGTAGGCGTTTTGCAGCAACGCCAGGTCGGCCGCCGGGTGCAGCCCACGGTGCAGCGCGGCCAGCGGCTCGAGCACCGGCTTGACCGCTCCCGACCCTCGTGCAGTGATCTTGCGGCCGATCCGGGCCCGGACCCGCCGGGTGGTCCCGCCGCGGCCACCCCCGGCCGCGGCAGCCACCGGCGTCGTGGCGCGCTCGACCTCCGGACTCACCCGCCAGAGGATAGTCCCCGGGGCGCGCTCAGCCGTTCCCCGCTGTTCGCGGCGGGTCAGGTCTCGACGTCAGAGCGCCAGCAGGGCGTGCACCCCGGAGCGGCCGAGCCGCTGCCGACCGCCCAGCTCGGGCAGCTCGAGGAGCACGCCGATCCCGCTCACCACCGCGCCGGCCCGCTCCACCAGGTCGGCGGCCGCCTCGAGCGTGCCGCCGGTGGCCAGCACGTCGTCGACGAGGTACACCCGGGCGCCGGGCCGCAGCGTGCCCGCGGGCAGCTCGAGGGTCGCGGTGCCGTACTCGAGCTGGTAGCCGCGGCTGGCCGCCACCACCGGCAGCTTGCCCGCCTTGCGCACCGGAACCACACCGGTCCCGACCACCCCGGCGACCGCCGACCCGACGAGGAACCCGCGGGCCTCGACGGCGACCACGATGTCGGCGTCGCCGACCGGCTCGGCCATGCCGGCGATCACCGCGCGGAACGCCTCGGGGTCGGCGAGCACCGGGGTGAGGTCCCGGAACACCACGCCCGGGGTCGGAAAGTCGGGCACGTCACGGATCAGCCCGGCGACCCGCTGCAGGCCGCTAGGCGACGCCCTGACGCTCACCGTCGTTTCTTGCCGGTGGGTCGGGGCGGCTTGCCGGTCGGTCGCCCCGATCGGGCGGCCGGCCGACGTGGCTGCTGGGCCTTGCCGGTGCGGGCCGGCACACCGGCGGCGGCGGCCAGCGCCTGCTCGCGGCGGAGCTCGCCGGCCAGCTCGGCATCGTCGGCGAGGTCCGGCTGGTCGCCGGCCGGCCCGCCGGCGTCGGGACCGTCCGGGTCGGCTCCCACCCAGGGTCGGACGCCGCCACGCCGGCCGCGATCTTGGCCCGTCGGGCCGCCACCCGGGCCGCCTGCTGCTGGTATCTCGGGTCCAGCATCTTGATGTCGACACAGATCGGCGTCGCCAGGAAGATCGAGGACACCACGCCGGCGAGGATGCCGACCATCAGCACCAGCGCCAGGTCGGCGAGCACGCCGACGCCGAGCAGGCCGACCCCGATCACCAGCAGGCCGAGCACCGGCAGCACCGCGATCAACGACGTGTTGATCGAGCGCATCAGGGTCTGGTTGACGGCCAGGTTCGCGGCCTCGGCGTAGGTGCGCCGGGTCAGCCCGAGCAGCGCGCGGGTGTTCTCGCGCACCTTGTCGAAGACCACCACGGTGTCGTAGAGCGAGAACCCGAGGATGGTCAGCAGCCCGATGACCGTGGCCGGGGTCAGCTCGAGCCCGACGATCGAGTACACCCCCGCGGTGACCGTCACGTCGTGCACCAGCGCGACGAGCCCCCCGACCGCCATCGCGCGTTCGAAGAACACGATCAGGAAGATCGTGACCAGCACGAGGAAGACCGCCAGCGCGATCAGCGCCTGGGTGGTGATCTCCGAGCCCCAGCTCGCGCTGACCGCGCTGACGCTGATCACGTCGCGGCTCGCTACGCCGTCCGCGCCGACCGGCTGGAACGTGTCGAATACCGCCTTCGTGGCGGCGAACGTCTCGCCGCTGTCCAGCGCCTCGGTCCGCACCAGGATCGACTTGGCCGCTCCGGTCCCGACCTCCTGGACCGACGCCGGCTCCTCACCGATCGCGCTCGGCGACCACCTGCTCGACCTGCTCGGTGGTTGCCGTCGCCGCCCCGCCCGTGGCGGGGAACAGGATCCGGGTGCCGCCGACGAAGTCGATGCCGAGGTTGAACCCGCGGAACACGATGGACGCGATGCAGATCAGCATCAGCATCCCGAACAGGACGTACCAGATCTTGCGCTTGCCGACGATGTCGAAGGCGCCGGTGCCGGTGTAGAGCCGGCTGAACACGCTCGGCCTGCGATGCGGGGCTCGGCGTGGTCATCGCGCGCCCGCCGTTCCGGCGGTGTTGCCCGTGGGTTGCTGCTGGCTCTGTTGCGGCCCTGTTGCTGGCCCTGTTGCGGCGCTGAGCGCCGATCCGAGCGACCGCGCCAAGGCCGGACCAGGCCGGGCTGCCGAAGACCCGGTTCTTGGCGGCCAGCGCGATCAGCGGGTAGGTCACGAGGAACACCACCAGCAGGTCGAGCACCGTCGACATGCCCAGGGTGAACGCGAAGCCCTTGACCTGCCCGACCGCCAGGATGTAGAGCACCGCGGCGGCCAGGAAGCTCACCGCGTCCGCGCTCAGGATCGTGCGGCGGGCCCGTACCCATCCCCGCGGAACCGCGGACCGGAAGCTGCGCCCCTCCCGCACCTCGTCTTTCAGCCGTTCGAAGTACACGACGAACGAGTCCGCGGTGATGCCGATCGCGACGATCAGGCCGGCGACCCCCGCGAGGTCGAGGGTGAAACCGATCCATCGACCGAGCAGCACGAGCATGGCGTAGACGATGATCCCGGACAGCGCCAGCGACAGGATCGTCAGCACGCCCAGCACCCGGTAGTAGAACAGGCAGTAGATCAGCACCAGGGCGAGCCCGATCCCGCCGGCGATCAGGCTTGCCTGCAGGGACGCCAGACCCAGGGTGGCCGAGACGGTCTCGGCGTTCGAGGCCTCGAAGGACAGCGGCAGCGATCCGTACTTCAGCACGCCGGCGAGGTCCCGCGCCTCGTCCTGGGAGAACTGCCCGGAGATCTGGGTGTTCCCGCCGAAGATCGCCTCGTTGATCCGGGGCGCGGACACCACGTCGCCGTCGAGCACGAACGCCGCGGACTCGCCGACGTGGGTGCTGGTGTACTCGCCCCAGATCCCGGATCCCTCCGGCTTGAACGTCAGGTTCACCACGTAGCCGATGCCCGGACTGGTCGGTCCCGGCGTTCGCGTCGGCGATCTGGGTGCCGTCCAGGAACGCCGGCCCGAGTAGGTACTTCTCGGTGCCGTCCTGGTTGCAGGTGACCAGCGGCAGCTCCGGGCTCGTCGTAGCCCTGCAGCGGGTCGGGCGCCGCGCAGTCCAGCTGCTGGAGGGCGAGCTGTTGCACGGCCGGATCGGTGCTCTGCCGTAGCTGCTTGGCCTGCTCGATCTCGGCGGCGAGCTCCGGGTTCGCCGGTGTCGGTGCCGGTGCCGGTGCGGCGCCGGGGCGGGCGCGGGTCCAGGAGCCGGCGCCGGTGTGCGGGCCGGGCGTGGGTGGCTGGGCCTGGCGCCGGTGCGCCGAGCGGCGTCGGCGGCTGCCGCCACCGGCGTGATCGCTCCGGGCGGCACGTCGACGACGGGTGCGCCGGGCGCGGGTGCGCCCTGCGGCTGCACCGGTGGCTGTTGTGGCGCCGGGGGCGTCGGCTCGGGGCCGGCGGCGCGCCGGGGGCCGGCTGTACCTCGGGCTGCGCCGGCTGCACCGGCACGAAGTCGACGACCGGCCGGAAGGTCAGCCTGGCGGTCTGGCCGAGATCCTTGGCCCGCTCGCCCTCCGCGCCGGGCACCGTGATGATGATCTGGTTGCCGTCCAGCACGACCTCGGCACCGCTGACGCCCTGCCCGTTGACCCGGGTCTCGATGATCTGCTTCGCGCGGACGCAACTGGTCACGCGGCGGCGCGTCACCGGTCTCGGTGCGTGCGGTGAGCGTGACCCGGGTGCCGCCCTGCAGGTCGATGCCGAGCTTCGGTCGGGGGTCGCCGCCGCCGGTGAAGAACACCAGGCCGTACAGCACCAGCGACTATGCCCGTGAAGGTCGCCAGGTACCGCCACGGGCGGATCTGCCCGGCCGGTGGTGCCACTGCTCTGCTCTCTCTTCCGCTGCTGGTCGGGGCGCTCGGGCGCGACCGTGCCCAGCGTCGCGGGCCCGTCCGGGCGCGACGCTAGGCGAGGGCGCTCACGGCGAGCACGCTCGGTGGTGAAGGTTCTGCGCGGCTCAGGGTCGGCCGTTGGACCGAGCCCCGGGCTGTCGGCGGCTTGGTCCTTCGCTACTGGGTCCTTCACCTCGGCGTCCTTGACCTCGGGGGCCTGCACCTGGGATCCGACTGTCGTGTCCGGCACACCGTCGACGTGGTGGTGTCTTGGAGGGCAGCGTCGTCGGCCGGCTCGTCGACCAGCACGTCGTCGGCCTGGTCCGGCCTCGTCGACCGGGTTCGTCCGCTCCCGGATCGCGGCCCGGGTCCAGATCGTCGTCACCTCGGGCGCGATCTCCAGCTCCACGTTGTCCGGATCGGAGGTGTCGACCACGGTGGCCCGCAGGCCAGAGGTCGTCATCACCTCGTCGCCGGGCGTCAGCGAAGCCTGCAGCTGCTGCATCTGCCGGTACTGCTTGCGCTGGCGACGCCCGTTCAGCAGCAGCGGGATCAGCAACAGCACCAGGAGCAGCGGGAACAGCAGGGTGATGTCCATCGGTCTCCGTCGTTTCTGCCTTACGTCGGGCCGGTTGCGGGTCCGACGTGCGCTGGCCCCATGCGTGGACCAGATCTCCAGGCTACGTCGATGGTTCGAGTGTGCCAGGCCGCCGCGACCAGCGGTCAACCGGTGGCGCAAGGACCGGGACTCAGATGCCGAACAGCGCGGGCGGCGGCTCCCCGACCGCGTCCGGCGGCGGGGTGAGCTGCAGATGGCGCCAGGCGGCCGCGGTCGCCACCCGGCCCCGCGGCGTCCTGGCCAGCATGCCCGCGCGCACCAGGTACGGCTCGCACACCTCCTCCACCGTCGCGGCCTCCTCCCCCACCGCGACGGCCAAGGTGGAGATGCCGACCGGACCGCCGCCGAACGACCGGACCAGCGCGCTCGAGCACTCGCCCGGTCGAGCCGGTCGAGCCCGAGCTCGTCGACGTCGTAGACGGTCAGCGCGGCACGGGCCACCTCGCGGGTGACCGCGCCGTCCAGCCGGACCTCGGCGTAGTCCCGCACCCGGCGCAGCAGCCGGTTGGCGATCCGCGGGGTGCCGCGGGAGCGGCCCGCGATCTCCTCCGCACCGTCCGGGCGGAGGTCCACGCCGAGGATCGTCGCGGCCCGGCGCAGCACCAGCTCCAGCTCGGCCGGCTCGTAGAACTCCATGTGCGCGGTGAAGCCGAACCGGTCCCGCAGCGGCCCGGTGAGTGCGCCGGCCCTGGTGGTGGCGCCGACCAGGGTGAACGGCGCGATCTGCAGCGGGATGCTGGTCGCCCCCGGCCCCTTGCCGACCATGACGTCGACCCGGAAGTCCTCCATCGCCAGGTAGAGCATCTCCTCGGCGGGCCGGGCGATCCGGTGGATCTCGTCGATGAACAGCACGTCGCCGGCCACCAGGTCGGACAGCAGCGCGGCCAGGTCGCCGGCGCGCTCGAGGGCCGGGCCGGAGGTGACCCTGATCGCCGCCCCGAGCTCGGCGGCCACGATCATCGCCAGGCTGGTCTTGCCGAGCCCGGGCGGGCCGGACAGCAGGATGTGGTCCGGCGCGTCGCCGCGGCGCCGGGCGCCCTCGAGCACCAGCTCCAGCTGCTCGCACACCCTGGCCTGGCCGATGAACTCGGTCAGCCGGCGCGGCCGCAGGCTGGCCTCGACGTCCAGCTCGGCCGGATCGACGATCGCCGCGGACACCACCGGCTCGCTCATCGCGACCTGCCCAGCCGGGCCAGCGCGGCCCGCAGGGTGGCCGCCGGGTCGAGCTGGCCGCCCGACGCGCCGTTGCCGTCCCGCGCGCCGGCGAGCACCTCGTCCACCGCCTGCTCGGCCTGCCTGGCCACGAAGCCCAGCCCGACCAACGCCTCGACCACGTGATCGCGCGGCCCGGAGCCGGGCCGAACCGGACCGCCGACGGTTGCCGGCGACACCCGGACCACCTTGTCGCGCAGCTCGAGGACCAGCAGCTCGGCGACCTTGCGACCGACCCCGGGGACGGTGGTCAGGCGGGCGATGTCGCCGTCGGCGAGCGCCGCGCACAGCGCGTCCGGGTCGAGCACGGCGAGCATCGCCAGGGCCAGCCGCGGACCGACCCGGTTCACGGTCTGCAGCAGCGTGAACAGCTCGCGTGCCTCGGCGTCGGCGAACCCGTACAGCGTGAGCGCGTCCTCCCGCACCACCAGCGCGGTGGCGAACCTCGCCTCGCTGCCCCGCCGCAGCCCGGCCAGCGTGGCCGGCGTCGTGTAGATCGCCAGCCCGACGCCGCCGACCTCGACCACGGCATGGTCCAGGGCGATGTCGAGCACCTCGCCGCGCACGCTGGAGATCACCGGGCCAACCCCTGTCGGGCGGCCGCCAGCCTGGCCGCCATCGGGGCCCGCCAGCAGTGACAGATGGCCAGCGCGAGCGCGTCCGCGGCGTCCGGCGGGCTGGGCCGGTCGGCGAGCCCGAGCAGCCGGGTCACCATCGCGGTGACCTGGTGTTTCCCCGCCGATCCTGATCCGGTGACCGCTGCCTTCACCTCGCTCGGGGTGTGGAACGCGACCGGCAGTCCGGCCCGCGCCGCGGTCAGCGCGACCACCCCGCCGGCCTGCGCGGTGCCCATCACGGTGCGCACGTTGTGCTGGCTGAACACCCGCTCGATCGCCACCACCTCCGGCCGGTGCGTCGTGATCCAGCTGTCGACCTGGTCGGCGAGGGCCAGCAGCCGATCGGCGACCGGCATCGCCTGGGGGGTGCGCAGCACGTCGACGGCGACCGCCCGCACCCGCCGACCGGCCAGACCGTCCACCACGCCCAGCCCGCAGCGGGTCAGCCCGGGGTCGACTCCCAGCACCCGCAACCGGCACACCTCCCGCGAACACCTGTTCGACCGCGGACACTACCGGCGGCACCGGGGGATTCCGGCCGAGGGCACGGCCCGTGTCGCGGACTGTCCGTGACGCCGACGTGTGCCGCGTCCCGTGGTGGGTAATCGGTAGACGACCAAACAATGGAGGGGACAGCGTGTCGAACAACGAGTTACTGGGCGTCTACCTGAACGACCACCTCGCCGGGTCTGCCAGCGGAACCGAATTGGCGCAGAAGCTCCGTGACCAGAGCGACGGCCCCGAGCGGCAGTTCTTCACCGACCTCTGCGAACAGATCGAGGCCGACCGCGGCACGCTCGAGGACCTCATGGCCGCACTGGACATCGGCCGGAACTCGATCAAGGAGGCCGCCGGCTGGGTGCTGGAGAAGGTCAGCCGGCTGAAGCTGAACGCCGCGCTCAGCGGGTCGGCCGAGCTCAAGCGGATGACCGAGTGCGAAGCGCTTTCGCTGGGCGTGGAGGGCAAGCGCCTGATGTGGGTCGCGCTGAACGAGGTGTACGGCGGAGACACCCGGCTCACCAGTTTCAACTTCCCCTACCTGATCCGGCGAGCCTGGGAGCAGCGCGCCGGCCTGGAGGAGCGCCGGCTGGCGGCCGCCCGGGCCTGCCTCGCCGAGGAGGACCAGCGGGTCGGCGGCACCACTGGCTGACGGCAGTCAGCAGTCAGCCGTTGGCGGCGTCCCACTTGGCCTGGGTGAGGCTGAACCAGTTGCCCGAGTCGTCCCGGAACACCGCCTCGATCCCGTACGGGCGCTCGGTCGGCTCCTGCATGAACTGCACACCCTTCGCGGAGAGCTCCTCGTAGGTCTTCTGGCAGTCGGCGGTGGCCAGCACGCCGGGGCCGAGTGCACCCTTGGCGACCAGGGACCGCAGGGTCGCGGTGGTCTCCCCGTCGTGGCCCATCGAGCAGTCCGCGAGGATGATCTGCACGTCCGGTTGGTCGGGCGGGCCGACGGTCAGCCAGCGCAGTCCGGCACCGGCACCTTCGGACTCCGGGCCCATCGTGATGTCGAAGCGAACCTCGAAGCCGAGCTTCTCGGTGTAGAAGGTCTTGGCGGCGTCCTGGTCGAGGACGTACACGCAGGCGTGCGACAGCTTGTCGATCATGGGAACCTCCCGTCGGTGTGGTTCAGATCAGGTTCGTGATCGACACTACGGTCGCCGCGGCTGGCGATGCTTCTCCCGGATTGCGCAGTTCTCGGTCAGCCGCCCGGACGCGACCACGCCATCAGGAAGCAGCCCGGGATCGGCGGCGGCCCACCGATGGCGACGTGCCGCGACCGGTAGGCGGTCGGCGACATCCCGACCAGCTCGGTGAACCGCGCGCTGAACGAACCGAGGCTGGTGAAGCCGACCAGGTGGCAGATCTCGGTCACCGTGAGGTTGGCCGAGCGCAGCAGGTCCTTGGCCCGCTCGATCCGACGGCGACTGAGGTACGCGGCGGGCGTCTCGCCGTATGCGCGCCGGAACGTCCGGGCGAAGTGGAACCGGGAGAACCCGGCCCGGCGGGCCAGCTCGCTGAGGTCCAGCGGCTCGGCGTACCGGGCGTCCATCAGGTCCTTCGCCAGCCGCAGCTGGACGAGCACCGCCACCGCCACCCGCCTCCCCGCACTTGTCGTGGGTTCTTCGAACGACAAGTCGCGGTCAGCTGGGTGGTTTCCCGCGACAAGTGGGGGCGGAGCAACGCGCGCTCGCTGCCTCACATCGGACTCCGTGTACTCGGGCTAGTGGGCGGCGTCGTCCCAGCTGTGGCCGTAGCCCACCGAGACCTCCAGCGGCACGTCGAGCCGGTAGGCGGCACCCATCTCCCGGCGGACCAGCTCCTCGACGGCGTCCCGCTCCCCGTCGGCGATCTCCAGCACCAGCTCGTCGTGCACCTGGAGCAGCATCCGGGACCGCAGGCCCTCGGCCACCAGCGCCCGGTGCACCCCGAGCATGGCGACCTTGATGATGTCCGCGGCGCTGCCCTGCATCGGGGCGTTGAGCGCCATCCGCTCGGCCATCTCGCGGCGCTGCCGGTTGTCGCTGATCAGGTCGGGCAGGTAGCGGCGCCGGCCCAGGATCGTCTCGGTGTAGCCATCCTTGCGAGCCCGCTCGACGACCGCGTACAGGTAGTCCCGCACCCCGCCGAACCGGTCGAAGTACTCGTCCATCAGCTCACGGGCCTCCTCGGTGGAGATCCGCAGCTGCTGGGACAGCCCGAACGCGGACAGCCCGTAGGCCAGCCCGTAGTTCATCGCCTTGACCTTGAACCGCTGCTCCGGGCTGACCGCCGTCGGCTCCACGCCGAACACCCGGGCCGCGGTCGCGGCGTGGAAGTCGAACCGTGACCGGAACGCCTCGATCAGCGCGGCGTCCTCGGACAGGTGCGCCATGATCCGCATCTCGATCTGGCTGTAGTCGGCGGTCATCAGCTGCTCGTA
Source organism: uncultured Actinomycetota bacterium (assembly GCA_963776255.1). GTDB lineage: Bacteria > Actinomycetota > Actinomycetes > Mycobacteriales > Pseudonocardiaceae > Pseudonocardia. The sequence continues at coordinate 10,753 of CAVZMB010000014.1, forward strand.
GCCGGGACCGACGACGAACGTCTGCCGGATCCGACGGCCCTCCGCGGTGCGGATCGGCACGTTCTGCAGGTTCGGCTCCGTGCTGGACAGCCGACCGGTGGCGGCGATCATCTGGCTGTACGTGGTGTGGATCCGGTCGTCGTCGGCCACCGACTTGAGCAGCCCGTCCACCGTGACCTTCAGCCGCATCGCGTCGCGGTGCTTGAGCAGATGCTCCAGGAAGGGGTGCTCGGTGGCCTCGAGCAGGGTCTGCAGCGCGTCCGCGTCGGTGGTGTACCCGGTCTTGGTGCGCTTCGTCTTCGGCATGCCCAGCTCGTCGAACAGCACCACCTGCAGCTGCTTCGGCGAGCCGAGGTTGATCTCCTTGCCGATCACCGCGAAGGCGTCCTGGGCGGCCTGCTTGACCTGCGCGGCGAAGTCGGCCTCCAGCGCGGCCAGTGCGTCGCCGTCCACCGCGATGCCGGCCGCCTCCAGGTCGGCGAGCACCTCCAGCAGCGGCAGCTCCAGCTCCGCGAGCAGCCGGGTGCCGCCGAGCTTGGCCAGCTCGGCGTCCAGCGCCTCGGCCAGGTCGGCGACCGCCCGCGCGGCGAGGATCTGCACGGCGGCCAGCGCCGCGTCGGCCTCCTCCTCGCCGCCGAGCAACGACAGCTGCCCGTCGGCCGGCTCCTCGGCACGCAACTCCCGGCGCAGGTAGCGCAGCGCGAGGTCGGCGAGGTCGAAATTGCGCTGCCCCGGATGGGCGAGATACGCCGCCAGCGCGGTGTCGCTGGTCAGCCCGCGCAGCGTCCAGCCGCGGGCGCGCAGCGCGTGCACCGCGCCCTTCGCGTCGTGCGCGGCCTTGGGCAGGTCCGGGTCGGCGAGCCACGCACCGAGCGCCGCCTCGTCCTCGGGGGTCAGCTTCGCCAGGTCGAAGTACCCGGCGTCGCGCGCCTCGTCGCTGCTCGACGCGAGCGCGATCCCGTCGAGGTCCCGGCCGATCCAGGTGGCCAGCTGGCCGTGGAACGCGAGCCCGATCCGCCGGCCGGTCCGGGCGTGCTCGTCCAGCCACCGCGCCACCGACCCCGGCTGGACCAGGCCGCCACGCACCTCGAAGCCCTCCTCGGCCTCCGGCTCGGCGGTGGACAGGGTGGCGAACAGCCGCTCGCGCAGCACCCGGAACTCCAGCTCGTCGAACAGCGCGTGCACCGCATCGCGGTCCCACGGCCGCATCGCCAGGTCGTCCGGCGCGGCGTCCAGTGGCACGTCCCGGACCAGCTCGGTGAGCTGCCGGTTGAGCACCACGTTGGCCAGGTTCTCCCGCAGCGCGTCGCCGGCCTTGCCCTTGACCTCGTCGACCCGGTCCACCAGCTCGCTGAGCGAACCGAACTCACGCACCCACTTCGCGGCGGTCTTCTCGCCGACACCGGGGATCTGCGGCAGGTTGTCGCTGGGGTCCCCGCGCAGCGCGGCGTAGTCGGGGTACTGCGCCGGGGTGAGGCCGTAGCGCCGGTCGACCTCGGCCGGGTCCACCCTGGCCAGCTCGGACACCCCGCGCGACGGGTAGAGCACCGTGACGTGGTCGCTGACCAGCTGGAAGGTGTCCCGGTCGCCGGAACAGATCAGCACCTGGTAGCCGGCCGCCTCGGCCTGCACGGTGAGCGTGGCGATGACGTCGTCGGCCTCGAAGCCCGGCACCGCGAGTACCTGGATGTGCAGCGCGTCGAGCACCTCACGGATCAGGTCGACCTGCCCGCGGAACAGATCGGGAGTGGTGGCGCGGTTGGCCTTGTACTCCGCGAACGTCTCGCTGCGGAAGGTCTGCCGGGACACGTCGAAGGTGACCGCGACGTGCGTCGGCTGCTCGTCACGCAGCAAGTTGATCAGCATCGAGGTGAACCCGAACACCGCGTTCGTGGTCTGCCCGGTCACCGTGCTGAAGTTCTCCGCGGGCAGCGCGAAGAAGGCCCGGTAGGCCAGCGAGTGCCCGTCGAGCAGCAACAACCGGCGATCGGGCTGGACGGGAGGGGAGGTCATCACCGTCGAGTCTAGGACCGAGCCCCGACGCTCCCGCGTGCACCGGACCGGCCGCTCACACCGATGGCACTTGTCGCGGGAAAACCCCCGCGCTGCGGCCACTTGTCGTTCTAAATACCCACGACAAGTCGGGTTTGGTGATCGACCGGTCCCACCGCCTTGCCACCGCCGATATCGTCGAAGTCCCCTGATCCAGAGGAGCGCAGTGATGGCTGGCGTCAGTGTCAAGAGCTTCGATTCCCCAGACGAGACCCGCACGCCCGACAAGACCAGGCTTGACGTCGTCGATCTGGGCTCCGCCAAGGCTGCCCGAGCCACGTTCCAACCCGGCTGGCGTTGGTCGGAGTGCATCAAGCCGGTGGTCGGCGGCGACAGCTGCCAGGCGCGGCACGTCGGCGTGACCACGTCCGGACGGTTGCACATCGTTCACAACGACGGTACCGAGGCAGACGTCGGACCCGGCGACGCCTATGTGTTCGAGCCAGGCCACGACGCGTGGGTAGTGGGGGACGAACCGTTCGTCGCCTACGAGTTCGAGAGCACGACAGCCGAGACCTACGCTCGGGGCTCCTAGCCAGCGCAATCCGGCACTGGAGTGGTTCCATCTGGGCGTTTCAGCTAGCTCTTACGGTCCACCGGCGCCCGGCCCTGAGCCTCCGGCCGGGGGCGAAGCCCTGCTTGCGTCCGGGACGATGATCCACATTGCCAGGTAGATGATCAGACCTGCTCCGCCGAACACGGCCAAGACGACGAAAAGCACCCGGATCAGCGTCACGTCGACGTTGAAGTACTCGCCCAGGCCGCCGCACACACCGGCCAAAATGCGGTTGGACTGGCTGCGGTACAGCTTGCGTGGCTCGTCCATGGCGCAGGCACCCTTCTCGGGGGCAACCTCTGCCCGGGCTGGGCGGTATGGCGGCTCGCAAAGACCGACGAATCGGTCTACCCCGTAGACCCGAGCGTTCCATTACCTCACCACGCGGACAACCGTTGCCGGTGCAGTCCAGCCGGGACCGCCGCCATCCCTTGCGGCGACCGGTGTCGATGGCGACTGCCGCGGGGTGTCACATGTCGTTGGAACATCACGCGACAGGTGCGACCTGTCGTTGGAAAGGCACGCGACAAGTGGGGTCCCGACGGACGGGCTTGGGGTGTCAGCCGACCTGGGCCATGACCTCGTCGCTGACGTCGAAGTTCGCGTAGACGTTCTGCACGTCGTCGCTGTCCTCGAGGGTCTCGATCAACCGGAAGACCTTGCGTGCGGCCTCCGCGTCCAGCGGCACCGACACCGAAGGGATGAACGTCGGGTCTGCCGAGTCGTAGTCGATGCCGGCCTGCTGCAGCGCGGTGCGCACCGCGACCAGGTCGGTCGCCTCGCAGACCACCTCGAAACTCTCCCCGAGGTCGTTGACCTCCTCGGCTCCGGCGTCCAGCACGGCGAGCAGCACGTCGTCCTCCGAGGTGCCGTCCTGCGGCACGATGATCACGCCCTTGCGGGTGAACAGGTAGGACACCGAGCCCGGGTCGGCCATCGTGCCGCCGTTGCGGGTCATGATCGTCCGCACTTCGGACGCGGCCCGGTTGCGGTTGTCCGTGAGGCACTCGATCAGCACCGCAACGCCGCCCGGTGCGTATCCCTCGTACGTGATCGACTGGTACTCCGCACCGCCGGCGTCGGCCCCGGATCCACGACGTACCGCGCGGTCGATGTTCTCGTTCGGTACCGAGCTCTTCTTCGCCTTCTGAATGGCGTCGAACAGGGTCGGGTTGCCCTCCGGATCCGCACCGCCGGTGCGAGCCGCCACCTCGACGTTCTTGATCAACTTGGCGAAGAGCTTGCCCCGCCTGGCGTCGACCACCGCCTTCTTGTGCTTGGTCGTCGCCCATTTCGAGTGGCCGCTCATGCACCAGCCCTTCGTCCCGATCCGTGCTGCGGATCTCGCTATGCGGCGCGCGCCGTCTGACGCACCAGCTCGCAGAACAGGCGATGTACCCGCCCGTCACCGGTCAGCTCGGGGTGGAAGGCAGTCGCCAGCACCGACCCCTGCCGAACTGCGACGATTCTACCCGGGGCGGAACCCGTATCGACCGTGGCGAGCACCTGCACTCCCGGTCCGACCGACTCGACCCACGGCGCCCGGATGAACACCGCGCGCAGCGGGCCGCCGGGCACGCCGAGCATCTCCAGGTCGGTCTCGAAGGAGTCCACCTGCCGGCCGAACGCGTTGCGCCGTACCACGATGTCCAGGCCGCCGAGCCGGACCTGGTCCGGTCGACCGTCGCGTACGTCGCCGGCCAGCAGGATCATCCCGGCGCACGATCCGAACGCCGGCATGCCGACGGCCAGGCGCTCGCGCACCGGCACCGTCAGCTCGAAGGTCTCCAGCAGGCGGCTCATCGTGGTGGACTCGCCGCCCGGCATCACCAGGGCGTCGACCTCGTCGAGCTCGGCCGGGCGACGCACGGGTACCGCCCGGGCGCCGCAGGCGTCGAGCGCCGCCAGGTGCTCCCGAACGTCGCCCTGGAGCGCGAGCACGCCGATCACCGGTCGCACCGATCCGAGGGTAGTCGTCGTCCGCCGGCCGACCTCGACAGCGAGTCCCTGGTCACGGTCCGGACCACGTGAGAAAGTGTCCGCCGGGCGTGGCCCGGCAGTGCCGATTTTCGCGAGCCCGAGTCCAAGAGGAGTCCCGTGAGCACCTTCGCCCTCGCCGCGATCGTCGCCGGCCTGATCCTGGTCGTGCTGCTGGTGTTGATCATTTCGATCTACAACGGACTGGTCCGCAAGCGCAACGCCGTGGACAACGCGTGGGCGCAGATCGACGTGCAGCTCCGCCGCCGACACGACCTGATCCCGAACCTGGTGGAGACCGTGCAGGGCTACGCCGCGCACGAGAGGCAGACGCTGGACTCGGTGGTCGCGGCGCGTGCGGCCGCGATATCCGCGCAGGGACCGCAGCAACGCGCCGGCGCGGAGGACGCCCTGACCAACGCGCTGCGCAGCCTGTTCGCGGTCGCCGAGGCATATCCCCAGCTGCGGGCGAGCGAGAACTTCGGCAAGTTGCAGGAGGAGCTCGGCAACACCGAGAACCGGATCGCCTACACCCGGCAGTACTACAACGACGCGGTGCTCACCTACAACAACTCGATCCAGACCGTGCCGAGCAACCTCGTCGCCGGGCTGACCGGGTTCCAGCAGCGGGAGTACTTCGAGGCACCGCACGAGGAGCGCGGGCCGGTCCAGGTCAGCTTCTGACCCGCCCGAATCCCGGTGGACGTCGTCCTGCTGGTCGTCGCGGCCGCGACGATCGCGCTGTGGTTCCTGCTGCTCGGCTCGATGGCCGCGTCGACCCGGACGCCGTCGGTGCACGCCGGTCCACCGACCGACGAGCTCGGGTCCGAGCGCCCGGCGATCGTGGACCTGATCACCGGCAACTGGCGGCTCTGTGACGAGGCGGCGTCCGGGACGTTGCTCGACCTCGCCGCCCGGGGTGCCCTGACGATCGAGGAGATCGGCCCCGAGTTGGCGCTGGTGCGGCTGCGCTCGGGCGGTCCGGCGATCAAGCTCAACAGCTACGAGCGGATGGTGTACGACCACGTCGCCGGGCTGGCCATCGACGGCGTCGTCGCCACCGGCGCCCTCACCGAAGGGGCCCGGAACCTCGGCCGATGGTGGACCAGCTTCCGGAAGAACGTGATCGCCGAGGCCCGGGAACTGGGGCTCTCGGTGCCGCGGTGGACCCGCAGACATGCCGTGCTGCTGCGTGGCGCGGCGTTCGTGCCGGCCGTGGCGGTCGCCATCGGGGTCGGCTACTGGTCCTACCGACACACCGAGGACGGCGACGCGATCTACGGGCTGTGGGCCGGCGTCGGCGTGCTCTTCCTGCTGAACTGGCTGCTGACCAGGATGAACGCCGAGCGCGGAACGGCGCTCGGCGCGCACGCCGCCGGGTACTGGCTCGGCGTGCGCGAGCACCTGGCCGGCAACCGGCAGTTTCCCGAGCAGCCGGCGGCCGCGGTCACGATCTGGGGCCGGGCGCTCGCCTACGCGGCGGTGCTGGGGTTGGCCCGCCGGGCGGTCGTCAGCCTGCCGATCTCCGAACCGGCCGACGACAGCCGGGCGTGGTCGGACTACACCGGCATGTGGCGGGTGGTGGACGTCCGCTACCCGAGCCGGCTCTGGGGTCGCCGGCCGTTGCCGGTGCTGTTCGGCGGGCTGGCGACCGGTGCGATGAGCGGGTTCTTCGTCTGGATCCTGCTGCTCACGGTCACCGCCATCGGCGTGCTGCCGTGGCCCGAGCAGCTGATCACCCCGACCGCCCTCGCCGCCGGCGTGCTGGTCGCCGCGGTGCCGATCTGGCGGGCCATCGCGGACCTCGTCGGCCAGACGATGGTCGAGGGCAAGCTCGTCCGGCGTCGGCAGTTCACCACCGGGTCGTCGAACAACCGCCGCACCGTCTACCGCGTCGCCATCGACGAGGGCCGGAGCAACGAGATCAAGGCCTACGGGATCGGGATCGAGCGCTGGAACTCGCTGACCGAGGGCGACCTGGTGCGGGCCCAGGTGGGCCGGCACCTCGGCTGGGTCACCGAGATCGAGGTCGTCCAGCCGTCCCGGCAGCGCCGCGCCGCCGACGACCAGTACGAGGCGGCGGCGATATCCGCACCGGAGTCGCTCGCCGCTGTCGCCGCCGAGCGGCCGCCCGACGGTTTGGCCGCGCTGGTCACGGCGGCGGACCTGCACCGTGCCCTCGGTCTCCAGGTCGACCCGAACCCGCTGGTCTCCGCGGCGACACCGGTCCCCGGCGGGCGCTCCTGGCGCTACCACACCGTGAGCGGGACCTACACCACCGTCGACGTGCACTACGCCAAGGGCTGGTTCAGCCGGTTCCTGATGGTCCTCGGGCAGATGCAGGGCGGGCAGCCCGGCCGTCCGCTGCCCGGATACGGAACGGCGGCGATGCTCTACGCGAACGCGGTCGCTGTGCAGACCAGGGCCGGGACGGTCGCCGTCCAGGTGTCGTCCTCGGCCGGCCCGCCCCGTCCGGAAGGACTGGTCGAGCTCGCGCGGATCGCCGCCGGCCGGCTGTCCGAGCCTGTCCGCGACGCGCTGAGGCGCACCGGCAGCGCCCCTTGCCGGCCGCACACATCGGAGAGCCCCGGCACACATGTTCGGACATGGGTGCGGGTCACCGCCGGTGTGTGCCGCGGTCCACCTGCGCGCGCTCGAACCCACCACCCCCGCCGTGGCTGGCACTTGTCCGGAGCCGGGATCGGGTGTGGGATCGGCGGCACGTGACGTTGGGGTTAACGGAGGTGGTCGTTCATGGCCGTCAGAGCAGAAGCCGGCCAGAAGTCCGGGGCGCTCGCTGCGCAGGATCCGAGCCGGGTGCGCAACGTGGTGCTGGTCGGGCCGTCCGGGGCGGGAAAGACGACGCTGGTAGAGGCGCTGCTGGCGCACACCGGTGTGATCACTCGCGCGGGCACGGTGCTCGACGGCAACACGGTCAGCGACCACGACCCGGCCGCCGTCCGGCAGCAGCGCTCGGTGGCACTGGCCGTCGCTCCCCTCCAGCACGACGACGTCAAGATCAACCTCATCGACACCCCCGGCTACGCCGACTTCGTCGGCGAGGTACGCGCCGGGCTGCGCGCCGCCGACGCCGCCCTGTTCGTCATCAGCGCGGCGGACAGCATCGATGCGGCGACCGTGGCCCAGTGGGAGGAGTGCGCCGCGGTCGACATCCCGCGGGCGATCGTGGTGGCCCGCATCGACCACCAGCGCGCCGACGTCGACGCCGCGATCGAGGGCGCCCAGGACGCCTTCGGCTCCGGCGTGCTGCCCATCTACCTGCCGATCCGGTCCGGTGAGGAGATCACCGGGCTGTACGGCCTGCTCTCCCAGACCCCGGAGGGACAGGCTCCGGACGACGCCGACGACGCGCGCAGCGCGCTGATCGAGGCGATCATCGAGCAGTCCGAGGACGAGGCGCTGATGGACCGCTACCTCTCCGGCGAGGACGTCGAGCTGAAGACGTTGATCACAGATCTGGAGAAGGCGGTCTGCAAGGGCTCGTTCCACCCGGTCGTCCCGGTCTGCTCGACGTCCGGAATCGGGCTCGACGCGCTGCTGGAGCTCGCCGTCGGCGGTTTCCCCTCGCCGCTCGAGCGCGAGTTGCCCAGCCTGGCCAACACAGCGGACGGGTCGCTGACGGCCGACCCGAACGGGCCGCTCGCCGCCGAGGTCGTACGCACCTCCGCCGACGCCTACGTCGGCCGGGTGTCGCTGGTGCGGGTGTTCTCCGGGACGCTGCTGCCGGAGAAGACCGTGCACATCAGCGGCGGCTACAGCGGCGGCAACGGCGCGGACGGCACTGAGGGGCACGAGACCGACGAGCGCCTCACCCACGTGTACTCCCCGCTCGGCGCCACCCTTCGCGAGGTGCCGCAGTGCGTGGCCGGTGACATCTGCGCGCTGACCAAGCTGGGCTCCGCGGAGACCGGCGACACCGTGTCCGCCACCGACAAGCCGCTGCTGATGCAGCCCTGGGAGCAGCCGGATCCGCTGCTGCCGGTCGCCGTGGTCGCGCGCACCCGGGGCGACGAGGACGCCCTGGTGCGCACCCTGGCGAAGATCGTCGCTGCCGACCCGACCCTGCGGATGGAGCGCAACTCGGAGACCCACCAGACCGTGCTGTGGTGCATGGGTGAGGCGCACGCCGACGTGGTGCTGTCCCGGCTGCGTGCCGGTGGCGCCGAGGTGGACACCGAGCCGGTGCGGGTGGCCATGCGGGAGACGCTGGCGAAGGCGGGAAGGGTGACCGGCCGGCACGTGAAGCAGTCCGGCGGGCACGGTCAGTTCGCGGTGTGCCCAGGTCGAGTTCGAGCCGCTGCCCCGCGGCTCCGGGTTCGAGTTCGTGTCCAAGGTGGTCGGTGGCACGGTGCCGACGCAGTACATCCCGAGCGTGGAGAAGGGCATCCGGGCCCAGCTGGAGCGCGGGCTCAGCGAGGAAGGCCACCCGGTGGTGGACATCCGGGCCACGTTGTTCGACGGGAAGGCCCACTCGGTGGACTCCTCCGACGCGGCGTTCCAGACCGCCGGCTCGCTCGCGCTGCGCGAGGCGGCGAACGTGTGCGGCACGGTGCTGCTGGAGCCGATCGACGAGGTGACGATCAAGATCCCGGACGAGCACCTGGGATCAGTGCTTGGCGACCTGTCCGGACGGCGTGGCCGGGTGCTGGGCACCGACATCGGCGGTGCGGGACGCACCCTGGTCCGCGCCGAGGTACCGGTCACCGAGCTGCTGCGCTACGCGGTGGACCTGCGCGCGATGACCTCCGGGACGGCCACCTTCACCAGGAGCTTCGCCCGCTACGAGGCGGTGCCGGATCACGTCCGGGCGAGCGCCGGGTAGTCCGCGAGCGCTCGTCGGCCCCGCGCGAATGTGCAGTTCGTACGGCCCTATTGCACGAAGGTGCCGTTCGTAGGGTCGGGGCTACCAGCCGCGGCCGGCGTAGCGCTGCTCCGCCGGTAGCTCCGCGAGGTTGATCCCGACCATCGGCTCGCCCAGCCCGCGGGACACCTTGGCGATCACGTCGGGGTCGTCGTGGAAGGCGGTGGCCTTGACGATCGCCTCGGCACGGCGGGCCGGATCACCGGACTTGAAGATCCCGGAACCGACGAAGACGCCCTCCGCACCGAGCTGCATCATCATCGCCGCGTCGGCGGGGGTGGCGATTCCGCCGGCGGTGAAGAGCACCACCGGGAGCTTCCCGGCGCGGGCCACCTCGGCGACCAGCTCGACCGGAGCCCGCAGCTCCTTCGCAGCCGCGTACAGCTCGGAGCCGTCCAACGTGCCGAGCCGTCGGAGCTCGGCGGTGATCGCCCGCATGTGCCGGGTCGCCTCGACGACGTTGCCGGTGCCGGCCTCACCCTTGGAGCGGATCATCGCCGCGCCTTCGGAGATCCTGCGCAACGCCTCGCCGAGGTTGGTGGCGCCGCAGACGAACGGCACGGTGAACGCCCACTTGTCGATGTGGTTCGCCTCGTCGGCCGGCGTGAGCACCTCGGACTCGTCCACGTAGTCGACCCCGATCGACTGCAGCACCGCGGCCTCGACGAAGTGCCCGATCCGGGCCTTCGCCATCACCGGTATCGACACCGCATCGATGATCTTGGAGATCATGTCCGGGTCGCTCATCCGGGCCACGCCGCCCTGGGCCCTGATGTCGGCCGGCACCCGCTCCAGCGCCATCACGGCCACCGCACCGGCGTCCTCGGCGATCTTGGCCTGGTCCGGCGTGACGACGTCCATGATCACGCCACCCTTGAGCATCTCGGCCATGCCGCGCTGCACTCGAGCGGTTCCCACCTGCGCCGTGCTGGACACCTTCTCGCCGGACAAGGTCATGCCTTTCGGTACGTGGTGACTCCGGACCAAGGCCAGTCTACGGGTGGGGCGGCTAACGAACCTGCAGCGTGCGGCCGTCCCAACCGGCACCGTTGAGGCGTGGCAGCAGCTCCGCCAGCTGCGTGGGATAGATCACCGCGGGCGTGCTCGCCAGCTCCGCCGACGTCCACCACCGGTGCCGCCGCACGGTGGCCGCCTCGATCTCGTCGAAGCCCGAGGTGTCGACCGCGGTCGCTGGTGGTCCGCGCCAGGTAGAAGTACTCCTCGGCGATCGTGGCTCCGCCCGTCGAACCGGTAGACCGCGGCCCGCTGCCACACCGGGCCGACGAGGCGGTCGGGACCGCAGCCGCCAGCCCGGTCTCCTCGGCCAGTTCGCGGCTGCGCCGCGACCCGGATGTCCTCGCCGGGGTCGGCGCCGCCACCCGGAGTGATCCAGAACGGCTCGCTCCGGGCGGTCCGGGTCGACCGCCTCGAACAGCAGCACCCGGTCGTCGGGGTCGAGCAGCACCACCCGGCCGGCCCGCCGCGGTCGGGGCAGGTCGGCCGTCGACGTCGTCGGCGATCTCGAAGTACGCCGGCAGCGGGGAGTTGCCCGGCCAGCCGGAGCCACCGCACGGCAGCCGCCGCGCCCGCAGCCGCGAGGGTGTCGCGCACGGCGTCGTTGTACACCCGACGCGCGATCATCACACGGTGCTCGGCGTCGGCGAGCTCGTCGACGAGACCGGGCGGCAGCGGTTCCCGATCCAGTCCGGCGATCAGCCGTCCGAGCAGGTTCTCCGCGGCCTCCCGGGCCATCGGCTGGGCGGCCTCGGCCGCGTCCGCCGCACTGCGCAGGGCGTCGTCAGCCGGTGTGCGCGGCGATCGCCCGGGCAACGACGGCGCGCCGCTCCAACGCGGCCAGCAGCGCAGCGCGGGCGGCGTCGGTGCGCACGTGCAGCCGATCCAGCCGGTTCGCCCGGAGCAGGCCCCACAGGGTCAACGCGACCAGCAGCAGCGCCAGGCCCAGCAGGACCAGCACGGCGGCGGTGCTCACCGGTGCGCCCTACCCGGCGCTGACCTCGCGGGCCGCCGCGGCGCGGGAAGCGTAGGCGGCCCACCGGCGGCCGGCCGGCGCGGATCGGCAGCGATCGCCGCTTGGTACACCCTGACCACCTCGCCGGCCACCACCGGCCAGTCGTACCGCGCCACCCTCCGCCGGCCGGTCACGGCCAACGTTTCCCGCCGGTCCGGATCGTCGAGCAGTGCGTCCAGCGCGCCGGCCAGCGCGGCCGGGTCGCTGCGCGGCACCAGCACCCCGCCGTCCGGCGCCGAGCACCAGTCGGAACGCGTCCAGGTCGCTGGCCAGCACCGGAGTACCGGACGCCATCGCCTCGGTGAGCACCATGCCGAAGCTCTCCCGGCCGAGGTTTGGTGCGCAGTACACGTCCATCGACCGCAGTGCCGCCGCCTTGGTGCGGTCGTCGACCGCACCGAGCAGGTCGAGCCGGTCCGCGAGCAGGACGCCGGCCCGGCGCCGCAGCCCGGCCTGATCACCCCGGCCGACCACCAGCAGCCGCAGCCCCGGCCGGCGCCCGGCCAGTAGCCGCACGGCGTCCAGCAGCACCGTCATGCCCTTGCGTGGCTCGTCGAACCGCCCCACGAACCCAACCACCTGCGACCCGATCGCCGGGTACCCGGGCAGCGGCGGGCTCCCGTCGAACAGCGGGACGTCCACGCCGTTGGGGATCTCCACCGCGTCCCCACCCAGGTGCTCGACCTGCACGAGGCGGGCCACCGGCGAGACGGCGATCCGGGCGGTGACCTTCTCCAGCAACGGTTGCAGCACCCCGCCGAACGTGGACAGGGTGCGGGAGCGCACGGTCGCGGTGTGGAAGGTCGCCACGATCGGCCCCTCGGCGACGGCCAGCGCGAGCAGCGACAGGCTCGGGGCGACCGGCTCGTGCAGGTGCAGCACGTCGAAGTCGTGCTCGGCGAGCCAGCGGCGCACCCGCGGAGTAGGCCAGCGGACCGAACGTCAGCCGGGCCACCGAGCCGTTGTAGCGCACCCCGTGGCCGCGGCCTCCGGCGGTGACGAACTCGGGCAGCGGGGTGTCCGCCTCGGCCGGCGCGAGCACGTCGACGGTGTGTCCCAGCCTGCCGAGCGCACCGGCCAACTCCAGCACGTGGCACCTGCACCCCGCCCGGCACGTCCAGCGCGTAGGGACAGACCAGCCCGATCCGCAATGGACGGTCGACCGGCACCCGGGTCCGCGGAACCGTCATGCCAGCGCGGTCCGGCGCTCGGCCGGCAGGTCCGCCAGCCAGAACCGTTGCAGCATGTGCCAGTCGGCGGGATGCCGCGCTATGCCGGACGCGAACTGGTCGGCGAGTGCCTGCGTCGCCGCTGTCACCTCGGTCCGGTTGGCCACCGGCACCGGCGCGCCGAACCGCAGGCCCCACCCGTCCGGCGTGAACCAGCCGTGCACCGGGAGCAACGCGGCGCCGGTGGACACCGCCAGCCTCGCCGGGCCGGCCGGCATCCGGGTGGGCTCGCCGAAGAACTCGACTAGCACGCCGTGCCGGCTCAGGTCGCGGTCGGCGACCAGGGCCACCACGCCGCCGTCGCGCAGCCGCCGGCTCAGCGCCCGGAACGGTGCGGTGCCGCCCTCATCGGCGGCGAGCACCTCGAAGCCAAGCGACCGCCGGTAGGCGAGGAAGCGCTCGAACAAGGCCTCCGGCCGGAGCCGTTCGGCGACTGTCGTCATCGCCGCGGGCCGGCCGAGCCTGCGCAGGTGCTCGATCAACCAGACGCCCGCGACGTCCCAGTTGCCCGGAGTGCGGCAACGCCAGGATGGCCCCACGACCGGCGGCGAGCGCATCGTCGAGGTGGTGCACGCCCGCCGGAGCGCCCGGGTGCCGGTCGTACACCTCGGCGGGGTCCATCGCAGGCAGCCGGAACGCCTCGCACCAGTACCTGGCGTAGGACCGCATGCCGGCCCGGACGGTCGCCTCGAGCTCATCGGCCGACGCGTCCGGGAGCACCCTGGCCAGGTTGGTCCGCAGCTGGCGCACACCGGGTCCGTCCCGCCGGGTCGCCAGGTCGGCGGCCGCCCGGAACGCCGCGGCGACCGCCCGCTCCGGCAGTGCGGCCGCGAGCCGCCAACCCGCCGCGTACCCGAGATCGACGAGCCGGTCTACGCCCCTCACCGCTGCACCCGTTCGGCCGCGTCGTCGCCGGCGCCGCGCCGCACCGCCAGGAGCCGCTGGACGACCGTGACCACCGACGCGGCCGCGACCAGCCACAGCGCGATGGCCAGCGCGAAGGGCACCCCGAGACCTGCCAGCAGCGCGCCGGCCCCGGCCACCGCGAGGCGATCCGCCCGCTCGGCCAGCCCGACGTCGGCGGACAGCCCGGCGGCCTCGGCCCGGGCCTTGACATAGGACACGATCTGCCCGGCCACCAGGCAGATCAGGGCGGCGACGCCGAGCGTCGGTTGTCCGGCCGGCCCGATCAGCCACCAGGCGAGCGCGGCGAACGCGGCGCCGTCGCCGATCCGGTCGCAGGTGGCGTCGAGCACCTCACCGAAGCGAGTGCCGCCGCCGCGGGCCCTCGCCATCGCGCCGTCGACCAGGTCGAGCAGGCCGAAAGCGGTGATCGTCAGCACCCCGGCGACCAGCTCACCGCGCGGCAGGAACCACAGCGCGGCGGCGACCGTCCCCAGCATGCCGATCACGGTCACCGCGTTCGGGGACAGTCCGACCCGTACCAATGCCCGCCCGATGGGATCCATCACGCGGTTGCTCACCGCACGGGCGGCCCGGCTCAGCATGCTTCGGACCGCCGGCTAGTCCGCTGGCCAGGCGCCAGCGAGCAGCGCCCTGGTCTCGGCGAGTAGCTGCGGGATCACCTTCGTCTGGGCGACCACCGCCATGTAGTTGGCGTCGCCGCCCCACCGCGGCACGACGTGCTGGTGCAGGTGGTCGGACAGCGACCCACCGGCGACCGCGCCGAGGTTCAACCCGACGTTGAACGCGTGCGGCGCCGCGACGTCCTTCATCGTGCGCACCGCGCGGCGGGTGAAGTCCATCAGGTCGAACAGCTCGTCGCCGGTGAGGTCCTCAAGCTCCCCGACGTGCCGGTACGGCAGGACCATCAGATGGCCCGGGTTGTACGGGTGCAGGTTGAGCACCGCGTAGACCCGCTCGCCGCGGGCCACCACCATGGCCTCCTCGTCCGGCAGCGTCGGGATGCGGCAGAACGGGCAGCCCTGCTCCGAACCGGGCTGGGTGGCCTCCTTGATGTATGCGAGCCGGTGCGGCGTCCAGAGTCGGCGGAACCCGTCGGCGACGGCCACCCCGTCCTGGGCGACCATCTCCTCCGCCGGGTCGTTCACGGCGTGCGCGCACCGACCCGGAAGGTGGTCTCGGACGGCGAGGCGTTTTCCCGGCGCTGCACCCAGTCAACGATGGCGTCGACAGCGTCATTCAAGGGAACGCCGTTGAGCTGGCTGCCGTCGCGGAACCGGAAGCTGACCGCGTCCGACTCCACGTCGCGGCCGCCGGCGAGCAGCAGGAACGGCACCTTCTGCGTGGTGTGGGTGCGGATCTTCTTCTGCATCCGGTCGTCGCTCACGTCCACGTCGACCCGGACGCCGCGGGCCCGGAGCGCCTTGGCGACCCGGTCCAGGTGCGCGATGTGGTCGTCCGCGACCGGGATGCCGACCACCTGGACCGGCGCCAGCCAGGCCGGGAACGCGCCGGCGTAGTGCTCCAACAGGATGGCGAAGAACCGCTCGATCGAGCCGAACAGCGCGCGGTGGATCATGTACGGCCGCTGCCGGCTGCCGTCCGCGGCGGTGTACTCCAGGCCGAACCGATCGGGCATCTGCAGGTCGACCTGGAGGGTGGACAGCTGCCAGGACCGCCCGATCGCGTCCGTGGTGTGCACGTCGATCTTGGGCGCGTAGAAGGCGCCCTCGCCGTGCGCGATCTCGTAGGGCAGGCCGGACCGCTGCAGCGCGAGCTCCAGGGCCTCCTCTGCAATGTGCCAGTCCTTGACGTCGCCGACGAACTTCTCCGGCCGGGTGGACAGCTCGGCCCGGAAGTCGGAGAGCCCGTAGTCGGCCAGCAGGTCCAGCACGAAGGTGAGCAGGGCGGCGAGCTCGTCCTGCAACTGCTCCGGGGTGCAGTAGATGTGCGAGTCGTCCTGGGTGAACCCGCGGGCCCTGGTCAGGCCGTGCACCACCCCGGAGCGCTCGTAGCGGTACACGGTGCCGAACTCGAACAGCCGCAGCGGTAGTTCCCGGTACGACCGGCCGCGGGACCGGAAGATCAGGTTGTGCATCGGGCAGTTCATCGGCTTGAGGTAGTAGTCCTGCCCTGGCTTGTCGCCCTCGGCGTCGAGCGTCATGGGTGGGTACATGGCGTCGGCGTACCACTGCAGGTGGCCGGATATCTCGAACAGGTGCGCCTTGGTCAGGTGCGGGGAGTACACGAACTCGTAGCCGGCCTCTTCATGCCGGCGGCGCGCATAGTCCTCCATGGCGCGACGGACGATGCCGCCTTTCGGGTGCCACACCGCAAGCCCGGAACCGATCTCGTCCGGGAAGCTGAACAGATCCAGCTCGGCACCGAGCCGGCGGTGGTCCCGGCGCTCCGCCTCGGCCAGCCGCTCCAGGTGCGCGTCGAGCTGCTCGGCGCTCTCCCACGCGGTGCCGTAGATCCGCTGCAGCTGCGGGTTGTGCTCGTCGCCGCGCCAGTAGGCCGCCGCGGTCCGGGTGAGCCGGAACGCCGGGATGTACTTGGTCGTCGGCAGGTGCGGGCCGCGGCAGAGGTCGCTCCACACGGTCTCGCCAGTGTGCGCATGAACATTGTCGTAGATCGTCAGCTCCGGACCGCCGAGCTCCATCACCTCGGCGGCGTCGAGGTCCGACTTCGCGTCGATCAGCTCGAGCTTGTACGGCTCGTCAGCGAGCTCCCTGCGCGCCTCCTCGACGCTCGGCAGCACCCGCCGGGAGAACCGCTGCCCGCCCTTGATGATCTTCCGCATCGCGGACTCGAGCGCGGTCAGGTCATCCGGGGTGAACGGACGGTCGACGTCGAAGTCGTAGTAGAAGCCGTCGCTGATCGGCGGACCGATGCCGAGCTTGGCCTCCGGGAACAGCTGCTGCACCGCCTGGGCCAGCACGTGCGCCGCGGAGTGCCGGATGACGCTGCGGCCGTTCTCGGTGTCGGCCGCCACGGCCTCGACCTCGGCGTCCTCGGCCGGGCTCCAGGCCAGGTCGCGCAGCGCTCCGTCGGCGTCGCGCACCACGACCACGGCATCCGGCCCGGTCGTTGCCAGCCCGGCCTCGCGAACCGCCGCGCCCGCGGTCGTCCCGGCCGGCACCCGGACGCGGGCGGGCACGGCACGGGGGGCGGCGACGTTGGACACCTGGGCTCCTTCATGAGCAGCGGGAATGTACCTCTCGATGCTAGCGAGACGGCGCGAGAGGGATTCGTGAGCCGGTGCGTCGGGTCCGGGTCTCGGCGGCGCTGCATGTCAGACTGGGATCGTGACCGCCGTTCCCGTCCCTGGCCCGCCTTTCCGGCCCATGACGGTCGCTGAGTACGCCGAGCTGCCGGCGGATGACGAGATTCGGTACGAGCTCCAGGAGGGCATGCTCGTCATGTCGCCGAGCCCGGTGCCCGACCACCAGCTGTGCCTGCGAAGGCTCGCGCGCCAACTGGAGGACCAGCTGCCTGATCATCTGGAGCTGATCCCCGACGTGGACGTCGACCTGCAGCTGGTCGAGCCCACTCAACCCGGCTTCGTGCGTCGGCCCGACCTGGTCGTCGTCACCCAGACCGCGCTGCAGCGGGTCCGGCAGGAGCACGGGCTACTTCGGGCCAGCGAGGTCGTGCTCGCCGTGGAGATCATGTCCGCGGGCTCTCGGCGCACCGACCGGGTGGTCAAGCACGGCGAGTACGCCGATGCCGGCATACCGCACTACTGGATCATCGACCTTCGCGACAATCCTCAGCTGACGGCGTGTCACCTGGCCGGCGAGTTCGGTTACGTCGCCGCTGCCCCGGTCGAGGGGACGTTCACCACCACGGAGCCGTTCGCGATCCAACTGATGCTCGACGTTTTGCTCTGATGTCCGGCTGTAATGCGCCCGCCTATTGAGAGCGTGTGCCGCCGGAGATGACCGGACGGCCGGCCGCCCGCTGGCGATCGCCAGCGAAGCGATGTCGTCGACGTCGCTGGACAGGATCTCGTCGAACCAAGACCTGACCATCTCGAGCTTCGGGCTGAACGGTGGGCAGCACGCCGATGCTGGCGGGCGTGCATGAGAGTCAATGCGGTTCATCCCGGTTGTGCACGGAGATGACTGGGCCGTGCAGCCCGGTGGCGAACGGCCGGTCGTTCTTGTTCTCCTTGCCGTGCTGGTACCACACCAGCGGATAGCGGGTTCCTAACTCATCCAGCATGAAAACCGTGACCGAGGCATACAGCACTCCAGGATCGCGGCTGCGCCGCATTGCGTGCGCCCGGGCGTGCGCCTCGGACGTCCAGATCACCTCGATATGGCCCACCATGCTGTCGGCCATCGTGATTTGCGCCCCGAATACGCTCACTCGCTCACGTCCTGATTCGTGCATCCCCCGCTGGCCCCCGTCTACGCGGCGTCGAGATCGACACATCGACCCTAGAGCAGCTTGGCAATACAAGTCAATCTGTCGAACTCGACTTCACTGCGCGCAGCTCGTCGCCCTCCCAACGCACTAGGACGGCCTGCTGGGCGAGCTGCGCGCCGGTCGCGGGATCGATCTTGAATGCACCGAGCATCGTCGTCGCACGCAGGTCGACCGCGCTGGCCCACAGGTCCGCGCGCGATGTGCTACCAGCCCGACGCGCGCATTCGACCGCCAGCACGGCGGCCGATGCGGCCTGCACCGCCGGATAGTCCGGGTGTGCGGTGGTCAGCTGCGCATATGCCGTCAGGAACTCATCCTCGGGCGGCCCGAGACTGCCCGGCTCGCGGCTGCCGGCGACCCATTGGGCCACGCCGTACACGCCGTCCGGCGTGCCAACCGCGGCGCCGAACTCGTGAACGCCCGCCGCAACTGCACCAAGGACGAGCGGCGGCTCGCGCACGGCGAGCGCCTCGTCGACCCTCGCGATGTCCTCCTCGAACGAGCCCGCGCAGAACAGACTCCACGATGCTCGTTCATCAGGGGGTAGTGGATCGTCCGCGCCGATGCGGACCGTCGTGAGCCCGACAGCGCGGGCCGTGGCCTCCGCGCCACCGATCACCTGTCGACCAAAGCTGCCACGTCCCTCGACTAGCCAGAGCGGGCCTTCCTGCAGGCGGTGCCGCATCTGGTGAAGGAAGGGCACCGCGTACCGGCTGGTCGGAGCAAGGACGGAGACCACGTGGCCGGGATGCGCGGCCTGGACGTCGTCGCCGGACCCACCGTGGTTCCACAGCAGCTCGTCTCCTTCGAGCGCAACGCGTGACGCGGCCCGCATGAGTTGTGTCGAGTACGGGCCGAGTATCAGGTCACATCTGGACGACATTGACCTCAGGCGCGATTCGAGCCGCTTCGGATCGCTTTCGTCGTCCTCCACGAGGACCTCAGCCTTTCCATCCAGGAGGCGCCACGCCTCCAGGCCGTGGCCGGCTTGGATCCCGAACCGAGCGAACTTTCCGGTTAGCGAAAGGCATGCGCCCACCCGCAATGCAGCGCCTCCGAGCTTCGTCATCCCATGTCGACCTCGTACCGGAACTCGTGACGGTCGGCCGCTGCCACCGAATCCTGCAGCTCAAGCGGTGTGCCTTCGGTGTCGTAGATCGTGCGGAGCACCTGTATGACCGGCACGCCGATCGAGAGAGCCAACTGGTCGAGCTCGAGTTGGCTCGGCATCCGAGCGGTCAACTCGTCGACCGATCGAGCGGCTCGCCGCCTGATAGGTCCGGACGGATCCTCGATCACCGCGAGAGCGCCGCCAGGGATTCGCCGCGGTTGCGCCAGAGCAGTACCCGCCGCGAGTGCGGCCGGGTAGTAGCTCTCGCACAGGGCGACCGGGAGCCCTTCCACCAGGAAAAGCAGGCGCCGAACGACCACGGCGGCGTCGTCCGGCAGGTCGAGCCGCATTGCGACGCCAGGTGGGGCGTCGCAGGTTGTGACGTCGAGCAACCGCTGCTCGGGATGCTGCCCCTGCTCCAACACCTGGGCGTTGAAACCAGGCATCCCGGCATCACGATGCCGGCGATAGTTCGCGCCTGTCACCAGCAATCGAACATGCGGCTTGGGCCGGACGAACGCTCCCCGCCCCTGCTGGCTAACAACCAGGCCTTCAGCCTTCAGCAACGCGAGGGCGCGACGGACCGTTGGCCGGCTGGTGTGGTACTGCTCTGCCAACTCCCACTCGGAATTGAGCCGATCCCCCGGCGCCAGCAGACCAGCCAAGATCGCCGCCCGAAGGTCGTCAGCAATCCGGTGGTACGGAAAGATCGGCTCCGGCGATTCCGGCACGTCTCGACACTACTGAGGGTCCGCACCGCCGACTGCGGCCGACGCACGCTCCCGAAAGCAATGAGCGGGCTCATTCGGCCCAGAACCGCACTCAGAACCCGCAATAAGCCCGCTCATTGCGGGGTTCGCGGCCGGTGTCTGCGGCGGCCCACTACGCGGCGCAGTGAACTGGTGAGCGCCGCGAGGGCGGCTAGGGCCACCGCACCGGCGACCGCGACCGCCAGGTTCTGCCGGCGCAGCCGCGCGCCGATCTCGGCGTACGGGACCGTGCTGAACGAGACCAGCTCGTACCGCGAGACGTAGCGGCCGCCCGACCCCCGCTCCAGGGCGTGCTGCACGGCGGTCTTGAGCCGGAACAGCCGGGAGTTCACCCGGTCGCGCATCTCCACGAAGTTGTCCAGCGCGTAGCCGGCGATCGCGTCCGCGTTCGGCTTCCGCCTGCGCTGGTAGGTCTCCAGCGCGGACGCCCACGCGCCGCCGGCCTCGTCGAGGCAGCGCACCAGCTCCGACGCAGTCCTCCATCGCCGCGTTGGCACCCTGCCCGTAGAACGGCACGATCGCGTGCGCCGCGTCGCCGACCAGCGCCACCCGCCCGCTGACCCACGGCCAGCAGCGCACCGTGACCAGCGAGCCGACCGGGTTGTGCTGGTAGTCCTCGACCAGGTTCGGCATCAACGCGACGGCGTCGGGGTAGTGCTCGGCGAAGTGCGCCCGGATCTGCTCCGGCGTGGTCAACGACTCCAGCCCGCCGTCGCCGTGGCGGGGCCAGAACAGCGTGCAGGTGAACGAGCCGTCGACGTTCGGCAGCGCGATCATCATCGCCGAGCCGCGCGGCCAGATGTGCAGCGCTCCGGGGTCGAGCCGGTGCCCGCCGCCGGGCCCGGCCGGGATCGTCAGCTCCTTGTACCCGTGCTCGAGGAAGTCCTGGCCGACGTTGAAGCCCTCCCGGAACTGGACCGCGGCCCGGGTCGCGCTGAACGCCCCGTCGGTGCCGAGGATCACCGGCGCCTCGGCCGTCGCCGGACCGTCCGCGGTGTCGAAGTACATGATCCCGGTCGCCGGGTCCAGCCCGGTCAGCCGGTGCCCGAAGTGGATCTTCACTCCTGGCGCGCTCTCGGCGCAGTCCAGCAGGGCCCGGTTCAGCTCGGCCCGGCTGATCGAGTTGATCGCCCGCTGACCGTCGGCGCTGTACGGCTGGAACGACAGCTCGCCGGACACCGCGTGCACCATCCGGCCGCGCATCGGCAGCGACCGCGCCATGGCCTGCTCGCGCAGCCCGACCTGGTCCAGCGCCGCCAGCCCGCGGGCCGAGATCGCCAGGTTGATCGACCGGCCGCGCTCGGCGCCGGTCAGCCTGGGGTCGGCGCGCCGCTCGTAGACCTCGACCGGCGTGCCGCGCCTGCCGAGCTGGACGGCGAGCAGGCAGCCGGCGAGCCCGGCGCCGACGATCGCAACCGGCCGATCAGCGTTCACGATGCGTCCACCGCGGCGGCCCCAACGACGGCGGCCAACGCGTGGGCGGCCCGCCAGCAGTCGTGGTAGGTGCAGTACAGCGGCACCGGCGCCAGCCGGATCACGTCCGGCACCCGGAAGTCGGCGATCACGCCGTGCTCGGCGCGCATCCGACGGGCGACGTCCTCCGCGGAGCGCCCGTCCACCCGTACCGACAGCTGCGCCCCTCGGCAGGACGGTTCCCGCGGTGTGACGACCTCGAACCCGTCGCGGGCCGGCGACGCCAGGCCGTCCAGCACCGCCTCCAGGTACCCGGTGAGCCGGATGCTGCGCTCCCGCAGGTTGTCGATGCCGACCTCGGCGAACATCTCCAGCGACACCAGCACCGGCGCCATCGAAAGGATCGGCGGGTTGGACAGCTGCCAGGCGTCGGCGGTGTCCACCGGGTCGACGGTCGCCCGCATCTCGAACCGGGTCGCCGGGTCGGAGCTCCACCAGCCGGCCAGCCGCGGGATCGAGCGATCCGACAGGTGCCGCCGGTGCACGAACACGCCGGCGACCGCGCCCGGCCCGGCGTTGAGGTACTTGTAGCTGCACCACGCCGCCCAGTCGACGCCCCAGTCGTGCAGCCGGAGCGGCACGTTGCCCACCGCGTGTGCGAGATCCCACCCGACCACCGCACCCGCCGCCCGACCGGCCGCGGTGATCGCCGGGATGTCCAGCAACTCGCCGCTGAGGTAGTTCACGCCGCCGAGCAGCACCAGCGCGATCCGATCGCCGTGCTCGGCGAGGAAGTCGAGGACGTCGGCGCTGCGCAACGCCCGCTCCCCCGTCCGCGGCCGCAGCCGGATCACCGCGGTGTCCGGGTCGTAGCCGTGTAGCGCGGCCTGGCTGCGCACCGCGTAGCCGTCGGACGGGAACGTCGCGTCCTCGACCACTATCGCGTGCCGGTCGGCCGTCGGTCGGTAGAAGCTGATCATCATCAGGTGCAGGTTGACGGTCAGCGAGTTCATCGCGACCACCTCGGCGGGCCGCGCGCCGACCAGCGCGGCAGCCGGTTCGCGCAGCAGCTCGTGGTAGCCGAACCACGGCCGGACGCCCTCCAGGTGGCCCTCCACCCCGAGATCCGCCCAGCCGGCGAGCACCTCCTCGACGCGTTCGCGGCCACCCGGGGCTGCAGGCCGAGCGAGTTCCCGGCCAGGTACGCCGACTGCGGGTAGCGGCCCCCCGGCGCCGGCGGGATGAGGAACCGCTCGCGTCGGGAGTGCTCGGTGTCGGCACGGTCCAGGCGCTCGGCACCGGTCTCGGTCAAGTCGGCGCTCGGGTCGGCGGAGCCCGGGGTCATGCCGGGACGCCGAGGAAGCGGGCGGCGTTGCCGGACAGGATCGCGGTGCGGGCGTCGTCGTCGAGGAACGTCGCGTTGCGCACCACGGCGCCGGCCGGGCGTTCCCCGAGCAGGTAGGGGTAGTCGCTGCCGACCATCACCTGGCTCGACCCCATCCGGTCGACCAGCAGCCGCAGCGCGGCATCGTCGAACACCACCGAGTCGACGAGGAACCGGTCGACGTAGGACGACGGCGGCGCGGCCGAGGTGGCGATCAGGTCCGGCCTGCGGTGCCAGGCGTTGTCCATCCGGCCGAGCCAGGCCGGGAACGAGCCACCGCCGTGCGCGAAGCAGATCCGCAGCGAGCGGTCCACCCGGTCGAACACGCCGCCGAGCATCATCGCGAGGATCGACAGGTGGGTCTCGGCCGGCATGCCGACCAGCCAACGCGCCATCCAGCGGTCCAGCCGCGGCGAGCTCGGCATGTCCCACGGGTGCACGAACACCGGGGTGCCGGTCGCCGCGCAGTGCTGCAGGAACGTCACCACGCCGGCGTCGTCGAGGTCACGGTCGCCGACGTGGTTGCCGATCTCCACGCCGGCGTGCCCGCCGGCCCGGCAGCGGTCCAGCTCGGCGCAGGCGGCGTCCGGGTCCTGCAGCGGCACCTGGCAGAACGGGATCAACCGGTCCGGTGCCGACGAGCAGATCGCCAGCGCGCAGGTCGTTGAAGATCCGCGCGATCGCCACCGCCTGTCGGCGGCGTCCCGCTCGTAGCCGAAGAACAGCGGCGTCGGCGAGACCACCTGCCGTCGCGACACCGTCGGCGTCCATGTCGGCCAGCCGCTCGTCGGCGTCCCAGCACTGGCTGCGGATCGGCCGGAACTCCCGACCGCCGAGCATGATCATCGCGTCCCGCTCGGACTCGATCCGCAGCCACGGCGTGTCCGGGCCGCCCGGCAGGTCCGGCCAGCCCCTCGGCACGAAGTGGGTGTGCACGTCGATGCGGGCATCAACGGCGCGCACATCGACGGCGGGCACATCGCTGAGGGGCACTCGACAATGCTATGGCTCGCCGCGACGGGTAAGGCCCCGGCCAACGGCGCATGGCCCACGCGCGCCGTGTTCGACGTCTAGTGTCGCGCCAGCGACGGTAGGAGACGTCAGCGACACGCTTGTTTCGGCACGGCTCAGCCCTTGCCGGGGTGGACCGTGCCGCAGTTCGCGCAGGTGCGGGCCTGCTCGTCGGCGTAGAACGCGCTGAACACCGGCGGCAGGTCGGCGACGATGTCGCGTACCTGCAGCTCGACCTCGTGCACTAGCGCGTTGCAGTTCGGGCAGTACCACTGGAACTTCTCCAGCGTGCCCTCCTTGCGGATCTGCTCGATCACGATGCCGATCGACCCGGGCTCCGGGCGCTGCGGGGAGTGCGGCATGCCGGCCGGCAGCAGCCAGGTGTCGCCCTCGCGGATGTGCACCGCCTTCGGCTCGCCCTCGTCGATCACGTTGACGTGCATGTTGCCGCGGACCTGGTAGAACCACTCCTCGTACGGGTCGACGTGGTAGTCGGTGCGCTGGTTGGGCCCGCCGACGACCATCACGATGAAGTCCTCGGCGTCGGTGTAGAGCTGCTTGTTGTTCACCGGCGGCTTGAGCAGGTGTTCGTTCTCGGCGATCCACTTGTCGAAGTTGATCGCAGGCCGGACGGCCATTCGTTCCTCCCTTCGGTCGTCGTGAACGCTATGGCCGGTCATACGCGGCCTGAGCGTTCACGAGCATGGGGTGGCCGTGCGGCCACCCCTGCAACTCACAGCCAGGTCCGCGCGGAGAACAGCTCGGGGAACACCTGGCGGGACAGGCTGCGCTCCAACCATGCGATGCCGGACGATCCACCCGACCCCGGCTTGGAGCCGATCGTGCGGCGGACCGCGACCAGGTGCCGGTGCCGCCAGATGGAGAACTCGTCGGCCACGTCGCTCAGGGTCTCCGCCAGCGCGAACGCCCGGTTGGCGGCGTGGGCGTTCCGGTAGACCGTGACCCACATCCGCTCGACGTCCTCGCGCGGGACGTACTCCGCGGCGAAGTCGCGCTGGTAGGCCTCCGCGGGGACCGGCAGCCCGGTCCGTGCGAGGTACGCGAGGACGTCGTCGTACAAGCTGGGCGCGGCAAGTGAGGCCCGCAGCTCGGCGTAGACATCCGGGACGGAGCGGTGCGGGCGGGTCATCGCCTCCGACTTCAGGCCCAGCAGGAACTCGACGTGGCGGTAGGCGTAGGACTGGAACCCGGAGGCCTCGCCGAGCGCCGGCCGGAAGGCGTTGAACTGTGCCGGACCGAGCCAGGCCAGCGACTCCCATACCCCGTTCAGACCCCTGAGGTGGCGCACCGACCGCTGGACGCTGGCGATCGCGGCCTCCAGGTCGTCGGCCCGCAGCTCCTGCTGCGCCCGCTGCCACTCGATCCGCAGCAGGTGGAAGTACAGCTCCATGATCTGGGTGGTCACCAGGAACGCCGGTTCCGCGGGGTGGTCGGTCCACGGCCGCACGAGATCGTGCAGGGCCCGAACGTGCACGTAGGTGTCGTAGGGGGACTCCGCGGCGAACTCGACCCGCGGTGCGTCCGCGGCTTGCATCAGGGTCGACCCGGCTGCCGTCCGGTCGCCTTCGGCGACACTGCCTGCCTCGGAGGCTGCCTTGCCCCGGACCTTGCGGGTGGTCATCGCGTGCTCCTCCGCTCGATCCCTCCGCTATGCCGTATCAGGCGGACGTCGGATCCGCCACCCGACAGTAGTGACGCCGGACGGCCAGTGGTCTGGAACGTCAGCGGTCTGGAACGTCAGCGGTCGCCGGACGGCCACTGGTCTGCGCGCACTTGTCGGGGGAAACCACCCAGTTCCCGGGCTCTTGTCGCTATGAATACCCACGACAAGTCGGAGGAGCCGGAGCCGCAGCAAGCCGGCGGAGGCGGCGGCTACCGGCGGGGCTGCAGCGCGAAGTCGTAGTGCGCCTCGAGCCACGGCTCGGTCGAGGTCCCGCCGTCCGGCGTCGGCCCGGGTTCCCGCTGCTCGAACGGGACGAGCAGGGGCTCCTTGGTGCCGAACACAACGTCGCTGTCCAGGTACTGCGCCCCCGCCCGGAACAGGTGGGTGATCAGCGGCTCGTACCCGGGGACGTCGATCAGGAAGTGCACGTGCGCCGGGCGGAAGTGGCTGATCTCGGTCTGGCTGATCATCTCGCCGACCGGGCCGTCCATCGGGATGCTGTAGCCGTGCGGCGCGAGCGTGCGCACGCAGTAGCCACCGTCTTCCTGCGTGGTGTACTTCGCCCGCAGCCGAGCCTCGTCCACCTCGAGCTGCGCCTCGTACATCCCGTCGTCGTCGGCCTGCCACACGTCGAGCACCGCGCCGCCGACCGCCTTGCCGTCCAGATCACGGACCGTGCCGCTGACGAACAGCGGCGTCCCGGGCAGCCCGTCGGACATGTCCGCGCCGAACGCCAACGGCGGCGAGCCGTCGATGTGGAACGGACCGAGCACGGTGGCCGGAGTGGCCGCGTGGGTCGAAGCCGGTGGTTCATCTGTACGACCAGCATGCTCAGCCCGAGCACGTCCGAGGCGAGGATGAATTCCTCGCGCTTGTCGTCGCTGACTGCCCGGCGGCGGTGAGCCAGCGCATCGCGGCCATCCACTCCTGCTCGGTCAGCCGCACCTCCTTCGCGAAATCGTGCAGGTGCCGCACCAGCGCGGACAGGATCTCCGCCACCCTGGGGTCGCGTGCTGTCGACCACCGTTGCACCGCAAGGTCGGTGAGCTCGGCTAGGTCGTCCTCGGTGATGGGTTGCATTGGTCCTCCCTGGGCTCGGTCCTGAACGCTGCCATGGTTCGCCGGCGATGGGGTCATGGGACGAGCACTACTCGACCGTTCCCCGTCGAATACCAGGCCTCCGGCGCCTCGGCGAGCGGCACGGCCTGGTGCGCCACGGTGAGCCGACCGGCGATGTTCTCCGCGACCACCCGGGAGACCGCCTCGCGCCGCTGCTCGGGACTCAGCTCGTTGTTGGTGTAACCGAGGACGCCGCAGGCTGACCGGCCGCGCAGCGTCGCGGAGTCGAGCGGCGCCGTCGCGCCGGCCGAGCCGCCGAGGTTGCACGAGCCGGCCGCCGGGCCGCAGGGTGCGCAGCGCGGCGGCCGCCGGCATGCACAAGACGATGCAGTCGGTTGTGGTGCGGGCGCCGGGATTTGGGCACCGCCGGGTCGCCGAACTGGAGGACCTCGCGGTTGCCCTGGGTGGGCACGTGATCGCCAAGGACACCGGGATCGAGCTGTCCGAGGTGGCGCGCGAACATCTCGGCTCGTGTGTATCGCGCTCACCGGCCACCGAGAACGAAACCACCATCGTCGGGGCGCACGGCCAACAGCGGCTCGTCGACGCCCGCGTCGCCCAACTCGAAGCCCAGCGCGAACGGGCGAAGATCGATGCCGACCAGGAGAGCCTGGATCTTCGCATCGCCCGGCTGACGGGTCGTGTGGCGGTGATCCGGGTCGGCGGCGCCACCAGCGTCGAGCTGAAGGAACGCATGCTGCGGGTGGAGGACGCTCTCGGCGGCTACCCGCGCGGCGCTGGAGGCCGGCATCGTCGCCGGCGGCGGCACCGCGCTGGCCCAGACACACCGTGCACTCGCGAGTACTGAGCTGACCGGAGACGAGGCGATCGGCTGCCAGGTGGTGCGGCGGGCGCTGGCAGAGCCTTTGCGCTGGATCGCGGTCAACGCGGGCTTCGAAGGCGACGACGTTGTCAAGATCGTCGAAGACCTCCCGCTGGGTCACGGGTTCAACGCGTTGACCGGCCAGTACGGCGACATGTTCGACGAGGAGGTCATCGACCCCCTCAAGGTGACCCG
>CAVZMB010000015.1:0-20192 GCA_963776255.1 uncultured Actinomycetota bacterium
CGGCGTCGCTGGCGGGTCAAGGGGTCGCGCTAGATCGCCGCCATCGATCGGGCCATGTCCTGGCCTGCCCGACCGTCCCTGACGCGCTGACGCGGCGCTGGCGGGCCGAACGGCGCCCAATAGGGCGCCAACGGGCCCCCAACCCGGCTCCTACGGCCGGGACGGACCGCATGGGCCGAGCCCGCGCCGGGCGGCCCCCGATGATCATGGTTGACGGGATGAGCGTGCAGGTTTCGATCCTGGCCACATCCTCCCCCGACAAGATCGACGAGATTTACAGCCACGTCGCCACCGAGATCGAGACCCGACTCCTCGCCGCTCTCGACACCCGATGGGCCGACGCCGTAGCCGCCGTCCGGGCCAGCCACCAACCCAGCGCCGCCCAGTTCCCGCCGCTGCTCGCTCTACCCGCCGCGTAACGATAGGCTCACCGCCCCAGCGCCACCCGCGCGCCCCGACCGGCCAGCGCGCACTTCCCACCACCGGCCGCCGTGCAGGACAGGTGTTCGTGTTTCGGGAGGTGGCACGCCATCCGCACGTCGCTCGGGTTCAGATGGACAGGTCACGGCGGGTGTAGCTGAGCACGCCGGCGGCGGCAAGCGCGACGGCCACGCCGGTCAGCGTCGCGGTCGCCGCCCAGTCGGGCGGGCTGTCGGGCACCGGTGCCAGGTGTGCGTAGGGGGACAGCTCGCCGATCCAGGCGGGGGCGTCAGGCTCGGGGCGAGCACCCGGAGCAGGAAACCGCCGACCACCGGCAGCGATCCGATGGCCGCGACGTGCACGGGCCGCACACCCCAGGCCAGCATCGCCGCGCCGATGCACAGCAGGGCGACGGGCAGCGCGTTGAACGCCCCCGCGACCGCGTCGCCCGAGCGTGAGCGGGGCGCCGACCGCGGCTGTGCCGGCCCAGGTGGCCAGCGCGCCGGCGGTGAGCACGACGACGACGCCGGTGCCGGCGACGGTGATCTCCGCCGCGGCGGTCCGGGCCCGGGACACCGGCTGCGCGGCGAGCAGGACCACTCGCCCGCTGGTCTCGTCGGCCGCCGCGGCGGCGAGCCGGACCGCCGCGTAGCAGCCAGCCGGGATGCTGAGCAGGCCGAACATCGCCGCGGCGTAGCCGGCCACTGAGCCTAGGCCACCGAGCCCCGGCGGCAGCGGCGAGCTGCGGGTGAATGGCGGGGTCTCGCCGAGGAACTGGCTCACCGATTGGCGCGCACCCCGACAGGCGGCGAGAACGGCGGCCCTCCAGCGTCCGCACCCGACCAGCGGGCCCACGGCCCGGCGCAGCGCGAAACCGACCACCGAACCGAGCAGGAAGGTCCGCGGTCGGCGTGCGGTCCGTACCGGGAGCAGGCCCTCGCCCGCGTCGCGCGTGCGGGCGGCGAGGACGGCGGCGGCGCCGAACACGACCGCGGCCGCGGCGAGCGGCGGCAACGGAGCCGGGTGATCGCCGGCGTACGGGCGGGTCTGGGCGAGCAACCCGAACGGGCCCGCCCACCGCAGCCAGCCCAGCGCGTCGATGCCGTCGGCGACCATCCGCGCGAGCAGGCAGGCCCCGAGCACCGCGACCGAGGCCCCGGTGGCGGCCGCGCGGCCGGGCAGCGCCTGCGCGGTGGGCGCCGCCCAGCGCGGCGAAGCCCAGCCCCACTCCGGCAACGCCGGCGGCGTGCAGCATCGACCCGGCCGGGGTGGTGCCGGTGAGCACCAGCGCCGCCCCGACCGCGGCGCCGACGATCAGCACCTCGGCGGCAAGCACGAGCAGGATGCGGGTCAGGATCGCGGGCGCGCCGGTCCGACCCGCCAGCAGCAGGTCCCAGCGGCCGGCCTGTTCCTCCCCGCGGGTCAGGCGGGTCGCGGCCAGCAGCGCCCACACCGCGACGAGCACCGCGACCGGAGTTCCGGTGCGCCACACGGTGAAGCCGCCGGGATCGTCCAGCGCGACGGGCGGGCCGAACAGGACCCGGATGGCCGGGCTGGCTGCCAGCGCCTGCACCGCGGGTGTGTCGAGCACGCTCGCGACGGTGCTCTGGTACTGGCCGGCCACGAGCGCGGTCGTCCCGGCCGCCACGGCGAGGACGACCAGGAATCCGCTGCGGGTCTGGCGGAGCGTGAGGCGGATCAGCGCCGGTCCGGGGCGCTCCGGTATCGGCACGGCGACACCGGCGGACCCGTCGAGCGTGCCGGCGGTCACGGCGCGCGCCCGGCCCGGGCGGGGCCGCGGGACGGTCCGCCGTCGGCCTCGCCGAAGTACTCCAGGAAGATCTCCTCGAGGGTGGGTTCGCGAACCTGCAGCGCGGTCACGCCGGCCGCGGCGAGGGCGCGCAAGGCCTGCGTCGGCGACCCGGACAGGAAGAACCTCAGCCTGGACGGGCCGAGCCGCTCGACACCGGATACGCCCGGTACGCCGCTGAGTACCGGGGCGGTTCCCTCCCACGACACCTCCACCTCGGCCCGGCGCAGCCGGCGCAGCTCCTCGATGCGGGCCACCTCCACCAGCCGGCCGGCCCGCAGGATCCCCACCCGGTCGCACAGCGCCTCGACCTCCCCGAGCTGGTGGGAGCTGAGGAACACGGTGCGCCCCCGGTCCCTGGCCTCGGCCACACACCGCCGGAACTCCCGTTCCATCAACGGGTCCAATCCGCTGGTCGGCTCGTCCAGGACCAGCAGCGGCGCCACCGTCGACAACGCGGAGACCAGCGCCACCTTCTGGCGGTTGCCCGTCGAGTAGGTCCGGGCCGGCCGGTCGAGGTCCAGCTCGAACCGGCGCACCAACTCGGCGCGGTATTCGAGATCCGTGCCCGGCCCGATCCGGGCCAGCAACTCCAGGATCTCCGCACCGGTCAGGAACGGCCAGAGCACGACATCTGCGGGCACGTAGGCGACGTGTCGGTGCGCGCGTCGAACCTCGCGCGCGTCGATGGAGAAGACGGACGCGGTGCCGGCGCTCGGTCGGATCAGGCCCAGCAGCAAGCGGATCGTCGTGGACTTCCCGGCGCCGTTCGGACCGAGGAACCCGAACACCTCACCCGCCCGCACCGACAGCGACAGGTCCTCCACCGCGACGGTTCGCCCGAACCGCTTGGTCAATCCGGCACAGTCCAACACGACATCCAGCGGCCGAACGCGGCCGCCGCGCGAGCGGGGGGGGGGGGCGGGGAGGCGGGGGTAGCAGGCGTCGGGGTAGCAGGCGTCGGGGTAGCAGGCATTGCGCACCTCTCCTGGACGGCGACAAACAAATGCCGACCAGGCTTCCCGGCGCACCTGCCGCAGCACGCTACAGCTCAGACAGTCCCGCACGCCAGGACGTTTCGGCCACCCCAGACCGGCGTACTCGGTCGCGCCAGAATCTGTGTTGACGGCGGTGCGGGCCGGAGTAACGTCGCTTGCGGTGTGCCGGGAAGCCTGGTCGGCGTTCTGTCGGACCGTCCCGATCGGAGCGCACCAGTGGACCTCACCCCTGCCAACCTGCCGAAGCACGCGCGGCGAGCCGCGGTCGGCGTCGTCGGACTCCCCGACCTGGACGATGATTGCATCGGGCTGGTCGGCGGTAAGGCGGCCGGCCTGGCCGGGATGATCAGGGCCGGGGAGCGGGTGCCGGAGGGGTTCTGCGTCACGACCGCCGCCTACGACGCGTGCCGGCTGGCGTCCGGCGGGCTCGGAGCGGACCTGCGGCGAGGAGATCCTGCGGCCTACGAGCGGCTCGGGGCGGGTGCGGTCGCGGTGCGGTCCAGCGCGACGGCGGAGGATCTGCCGCACGCCAGCTTCGCGGGCCAGCACGAGACGTTGCTGAACGTCCGAGGCGCCGGAGGCGCTGATCGACGCGGTGCGGCGGTGCTGGGACTCGCTCGCGAGCCGCGCGCGCGGTCGCCTACCGCGAGGCCGCCGGCATCGCCGACGGCGCCGGTGCGGATGGCCGTCGTGGTCCAGCGGATGGTCGACCCGGTCGCCGCCGGGGTGTTGTTCACCGCGAACCCGATCACCGGTCGCCGCACCGAGATGGTCGTCGACGCCGTTCCCGGGCTCGGGGACGTGGTCGTCGACGGCAGCGTCACCGCCGATCACTACGTCCTGGACGAGCGGCAGCCGGCTACGGCCGGCGGGCGGGTGTCTGAGCGGGGCCCAGCTGACGGAGCTGCGCGCGGCCGGGCGAGCGGCTGCAGCGGCGCGCCGGTGCGCCCCAGGACGTCGAGTGGGCGTTCGACCGGGACGGCACGCTGTGGCTGCTGCAGTCCCGGCCGATCACCACGCTGTTCCCGGTGCCCACCGCGACGCCGGCCCGGCGCCACGGGTCTACCTCGAGGTCGGCCACATGCAGGGCATGCTGCGACCGTTCACCCCGATGGGGATGTCCGCGATGCGGGTCGCGACGGCGCAGTACTTCGAGTCCGTCGGCATCCCGGCCGACCCGTTCGACGGGCACCCCGGGGTCGTCGACGCGGCGGGGCGGATGTACCTCGACATCACCGGGTTCATCCGGTACCGGCCGGCGCGCGCGAAGCTACCGGCCGCCATGGCGATCTACGGGCCGCGGGTCACCGACGGCGGTGCAGCGGGTCCTGGAGGATCCGCGCTTCGCGCCCGCTGCCGGGCCGGCCGTACCGGCTGCGCACGGTGCATCGCCGGTGGCGGCGCGGCTGGCGCCCGCGCATGGTCGCCGGGCTGGTCGGCGCCGTCGTCCGGCCGGCCGACGGCGCGGGAGCGGGCGTTCCGCGCGGCCGCGCGAGGTGCAACGCGAGAGCCGGCCACCGCAGGCGAGCTGACCACCGCGGCCGACCGGCTGCGCTTCGCGATGGCGGTCCAGGGCTGCGTTCCTGCGGCCTCGGCATGCGGGAGATGCTGCCGCCGATCTACGCCGCCATGTTCACCCGGCAGGCCGCGGTCGCGCCTGCTCGCCGGGGTCGCCACCGAGAGCGAGGTCGACGAGACGCTGCGGGGGATGCCGCACAACGTCACCACCGAGATGGACCTGGCCCTGTGGCGGCTGGCGGCCGGGGCGCCGGCGAGCACCGCGATCTGCTGCTGCACACCCCGCCCGCCGGAGCTCGCCGCGCGCTACCTCGCCGGTGAGCTGCCCGACATCGGGCTCGACGAGTTCCTGCGCCGCTACGGGCACCGCGGCGCGGCCGAGGTCGACGTCGGTGTGCCGCGCTGGGCCGAGGACCCGACGCCGGTGTTCGCCGCGATCGCCGGCTACCTGCGGGTCACCGATCCCGGAGCAGGCGCGCGGACCGGCGCTTCGCCCGGGCGGCGGACGAGGCCGAGGCGAAGATCGACGAAGCTGGTCCGGCGGGCACGCCGCACGCGACCGGTCCGGGCCCGCTGGCGGGCTTCCTGCTGCGCCGCTCCCGGGCGCATCGCCGGGCTGCGTGAGCTGCCCAAGTTCGCCTGGCTCTACGCGTTCGCGCGAGATGCGCCGGCAACTGCTCGCGGTCGGGGCCGAGCTTCACGGGCGCGGCCTGCTGGACCGGGCCGACGACATCATGTTCCTCGACCTCCGCGAGGCCTTCGCGGCCGCGCGACGGCGCCGACCTGCGGGACGCTGGTCGCCGCCCGCCGAGCCGACTACGAGCGGGAGACTGCGCCGCCGCACCGTCCCCGGGCTGCTGCTGTCCGACGGAACCGTCCCGGAGGCGCTGGCGCCGCGCCGGTCCGGCCGCCGACGGGACGCTGGCCGGCATGGCGGCCGCGCCGGGTACGGCCACCGGCCGGGCCCGGGTGATCCTCGACCCGGCGGACGCGCACGTCGAACCGGGCGAGATCCTGGTCGCCCCCACCACCGACCCGGGCTGGACGCCGCTGTTCCTGACCGCGGCCGGCCTGGTCACCGAGACCGGGTCCCCGATGGCCCACGGCCCGACCGTCGCCCGCGAGTACGGCATCCCCGCGGTCATCTGCGTCCGCGACGCCACCCAGCTGATCACCACCGGCCAGATGATCACCATCGACGGCGCCGCGGGCACCGTCGTCATCGACGGCGCCCTGTGAGGCTCAGACATCGAACCGCGGATTCCCTGGTCGGGTAGCTGCATAAGCTCAGGATCGTCGTGAAGCGGACTGTTGATTCGCGCGTGATCGTTGTGGGTGCTGGGCCCGCCGGTGCCGCCGTGTCGCTCCTGCTGGCTCGGGCGGACGTGACCGTAACCCTGGTCGAGCGCGACCCCGAGTACGAGCGGGTGTTCCGCGGTGAGGGTTTGCTGCCGCTGGGCCTGGATGCGCTCGCCGAGATGGGTCTGGACTGGTCGATTACCGATGTCCCTGGTCGTCCGGTCGAGCGGTGGCGGATCGTGATCGACGGTGAGGAGGTGCTCACCGTTCCTGAGCCGGTGCGCGAGTTGGGTGATCGGGCCTTCCGGGTGGCGTCGCCGGGGGCGATCGTGCGCCGGTTGGTCGCAGGCGCCGCCCGCTGCCCGCATTTCACGCTGCTGTCCGGGTGGCGGTTCGTCGACGTGATGCATGATTCGGACCGACGGGTGCGGGGGATTGTCGCGGGATCCGGCCAGGAGCGCTCCGAGCTCGCTGCCGACCTGGTGATCGGGTGTGACGGCCGCAGCTCCCGGGTCCGCGCGGCGTCGGGCCTGGAGCTTCACCGGAACAAGCAGCAGTACGACGTCGTGTGGTTCAAGGCGCCGCCGCCTGCGCAGATGGCGGACCGTTGCGAGTTCTGGATCATGGTGCGCGCAGGTCGGCATCCGCTGGTCGGCTATACCTCCTGGGACGGCCGGCTCCAGGCCGGACTGATCATGCCGAGTGGGTCGCTGGCCACACTTCCCGGCGACTGGCTGGCCGAGGCCGTGCTGGCCGCACCCGGATGGCTCGCCCGGCACGTGCGGGCCCATCGCGACGAGGTGGTCGGGCCGATCAAGCTCGCCGTCGTCGTCGGAATCGCCCCGTCCTGGAGCACGCCGGGGGTGCTGTTGCTCGGCGACGCCGCGCATCCGATGTCGCCAACGCGCGCCCAGGGCATCAACCTCGCGCTGCGCGATGTGGTGGTCGCGGCGAATCACCTGATTCCCGCGCTGACCGGCGACGACCGCGCTCTTGACGCCGCGTGCCGGGCAGTCGAAGCAGAACGGCGCCCGGAGATCGTCCGGGCGCAGCAGCTGCAGCGCCGCGAGGCGCAGGCCAGGGCGACGCCCGCTCCGGGAGTTGGCGATTCGACCTGGCCAAACGCGGCGCCCGGCTTCTCGGGCGCTACCGGTGGGCGCAGCGGGCCTGGCTGGCCCGGCAACGAGAGCTGCGATTTGGGTCGCGGCCGCTGCACCTCACGGTGCAGCCGAGCGACCACGACGAGGATTCCGGCGGCTAGTTCGTGCGCGCGGTAACGTTGCGATCAGGTGTGCCGGGAAGCCTGGTCGGCTGTCGATGACGGCCGTCTGGGAGGGGCCGCGACGACCATGAAGGTGCTCATCCTCGCGCACGGCACGCGCGGCGACGTCCAGCCCTTACGCCGCCCTGGCTCTTGCCCTGCAGCAGGCCGGGCATCAGGCGGTGCTGGCCGCGCCGGCCGCCTCCGCGCCGCTCGCCGAGCTCCACGGCCTGCCCTTCGCGGCCGTGCACGACGGCCCCAACACCCTGATCGACGACCCGGAGATCCGCGAGGCGATCGAGACCAACTACCGCGGCCTGCGCGGCAAGAAGATCGCCCTGCAGGTCATGCGGGCCGAGCAAGCCGCTCATGGCACGGGTGTTCACCGACATGGTCGCCGTCGGCCCGGGACGGCGCCGACCTCGTGGTGCACGGCACCAGGCATCCCCGGCCACCGCATCGCCGAAGCTCTGGGCGTGCCGGCCGTGCCGGCGCTGCTGCAACCGGTCTGGGTGCCCACCGCCACCTTCCCCAACCCGATGCTGCCCGTCCCGCTGCCCCAGGCGCTGAACCGCGCCTCCTACCTGCCGTTCAAGCTGATGCTGCGCATCCTTCGGCGCCATCGCCGACTCGAGCCTCGACCTGCCCCGCAGGCGCGGCCGCCACGACTTCCTGCGCCGCCCCGACGGCGGCCCGGCCACCGTCCTGCACGGCTTCAGCCGCCACCTGCTCCCGCCCGACTCCGACTATCCCGCCTGGGTGCACACCACCGGCTTCTGGTTCCTGCCCGCCGCCGCCGACCTGGACCCCCCCGACCGAGCTGGCCGACTTCCTGGCCGCCGGCACAGCCGCCGGTCTACATCGGCTTCGGCAGCATGGCCGGCACCGACCCCGCGCCGGATCGGCCGCGATCGTCGCCGAAGCGGTCCGCCTCGCCGGGGTGCGCGCGGTGCTGGTGTCCGGCTGGGGCGGCATCCGACGTCGACGACCTGCCCGCGACGACGTGCTCCTGCTGGAGGAGGCCCCGCACGACTGGCTGTTCCCGCGCATGGCCGCGATCGTCCACCACGGCGGCAGCGGCACGACCGGCGCCGCGCTGGCCTCCGGCCGCCCCCAGGTCATCTGCCCCTTCGTCGCCGACCAGCCGTTCTGGGCCGCCCGAGCCCACGCCGTCGGCGTCTCGCCCCGCACCGCTGCCGCAACGCCACCTCACCCCCGAGGCCCTCGCCGACGCGATCCGCACGGCGACCAGCACCGTGACCATCGCCCGCAACGCCGAACATCTCGGCGGGCTCATCCGCGCCGAGGACGGCGTGCTCCGCGCGATCGGTGTGCTGGAGTCGACGCATAAGGCCAGTTGAGCCGCGCCTAAGGCGGAACATTTCGGGCCGTCCGGGGCGTTAACTGCAGGGAGGACAGTGTGGAAGTGTGGACGATCTGGTTGATCGTCGCGGTGGTGCTCGGGGTGGCCGAGATCTTCACCTTGACCGCTGCGCTGGGGCTGCTCGGCGGCGCTGCCCTGATCACGTCGATAGCCGCGGTCCTCGGGCTGCCGGTGCCACTTCAGTTCGTCGTGTTCGCACGTGACTCCCGCCGCCGGCCTGCTCGTGGTGCGGCCGATCGCAACGCGCCATGCTCGGCGCCGCGCTCGGGAGCCCTTCGGGGTGGACGCGCTGGTCGGCAGGTCGGCGTATGTCGTGCAGGAGGTGACCGGGCATGCCGGCAGGGTCCGATCGGCGGCGAGGAATGGACCGCGCGCGCCACTGACGGACAGCGTCGTGATTCCCGCAGGAGCGACCGTCGACGTCATGCGGATCGACGGCGCCACCGCGCGTCGTATATCCCCAGGGAGTGACCATGCAAATCTCTGCAGCTCTGATCGCCGGAGTGCTCATCGCACTCTTCGCGGTCTTCACCGTCATACGCGCGGTGCGCATCGTGCCGCAGGCACGCGCGCGCAACGTCGAACGGCTCGGTCGGTACCTGCGCACGCTGCAGCCCGGGCTCAACTTCGTCATCCCCTACATCGATCGGGTCTACCCGATGATCGATCTCCGGGAGCAGGTCGTGTCGTTCCGCCCGCAGCCGGTGATCACCGAGGACAACCTCGTCGTCGAGATCGA
Source organism: uncultured Actinomycetota bacterium (assembly GCA_963776255.1). Classification (GTDB taxonomy): domain Bacteria; phylum Actinomycetota; class Actinomycetes; order Mycobacteriales; family Pseudonocardiaceae; genus Pseudonocardia. Next base: position 9,430 of record CAVZMB010000015.1, read on the forward strand.
CACGGTGCTGTACTTCCAGGTCACCGATCCGCGGGCGGCCGCCTACGAGATCGCCAGCTACATCCAAGCCGTCGAGCAGCTCACCGTCACCACGCTGCGCAACGTCGTCGGGTCGATGGACCTGGAGAGCACGCTCACCTCGCGCGACACGATCAACAGCCAGCTCCGCGGGGTGCTGGACGAAGCGACCGGCAAGTGGGGCCTTCGGGTGAACCGGGTGGAGATCAAGGCCATCGACCCGCCCGAAGACCATCAAGGACGCGATGGAGAAGCAGATGCGGGCCGAGCGCGACAAGCGCGCGGCGATCCTGTCCGCCGAGGGTCAGCGGCAGTCCCAGATCCTCACCGCGGAGGGGGACAAGCAGGGCGCGATCCTGCGCGCCGAGGGTGACCGGACCGCCGCGATCCTCACCGCCGAAGGGCAGTCGCGGGCCATCGACCAGGTCTTCCAGGCGGTCCACCGCAACGACCCCGATCCGCAAGCTGCTCGCCTACCAGTACCTGCAGGTGCTTCCGCAGCTCGCCCAGGGATCGGGCAACACGTTCTGGGTGATTCCCAGCGAGGTCACCTCGGCACTGCAGGGTGTCTCGCGTGCGTTCACCGAAGTGCTACCGAAGTCGCCGGCAACTCGCCGAGCCGGCTGACTCCGACGAGCTGGCCGCGCGCGCGGCCGAGGAGGCCGCGCAGGCCGAGGAAGCAGCTGCCGAGGCCGTTGCCGACGCCGCCGAGCCCGACGGCATCCGACAGCTCACCGGTGACCTCGTCAACGGCGACAACCGCCGGCCGGACACCGACAACTGATCAACCCGCGACGTTCCGCTGTCGATAGCGGTCGCTGCGTTCGGGAAGTACGCGTCGACGCACCGCCGACGTGAGCGCGGTATGCGGTGCGGCATGGCCCTTGACCAGCACGGGATCGGCGGTCGTCTGCTCGGGCTCGATGCTGACGAGGATCGCCACTCGCAGGGGTTGGCTTGCCTGGGGACCTCGCTGATCGGTTTGTCCTTACACGCCGTTCAGCCGCCGTTCATTCGGTGGACGCGCTGCGCGATGGCAGCGTGCCCGGGATCGTCGGCTGCAGGACCGCTTCGGTCAGGGACTCGGTGCGAAGGTGTGTGCCCTTTTGGTATCCGGGGTCGCGGACCATGTCTGAGAATGCCTGGCGGGTCGGATAGGAGACCAGCCGCACGGCGTCCCATCCCTGGCCTGGCTCGGCAACGATCGGATCGTTGGTGCGTCCGTAGTACAGCACCCCGGCTCCGACGCGCTGCGCGTGCGGCAGGAAATGCGCGAGATAGGCCTGGTAGGTTTCGGCGCCGCCCGCGGCGAAGCGCAGCAGGTTGAGCATCACGACCGGGGTGTCCGGCCCGGCGGCGAGGAATGCCTTCAACGATGCACCTGTCGGGTTCACGGCCATACCCGCATCCTCGCTGAGTCGGCGATGGGTATCGCAATGGTTGGGTTTGGCGGATGCCGCGTGTTGCCGATGCTCGCGCCGGACCTCTGGCGGTTGAGCACGTCGATCGGCGGCGTGGTGCGTCACCCTCGACAGTGGCGCGGGCGCACATTGCAGCACGGACGCGCCGCCTACGCGGGGATGGCCCGCCCGGGCGCTTGACCGGTGGCCGCCGTCGACCGAGATGCTCAACAACCAGGTCGCAGGCCGTGCTGCCCGTCGAAATCCGGAGGCGGGTGGCGCCCGTCAGCGATACTTGCCACGCCGTCTCGCTGGTGGCCTCAGCGGCTGGTCCGCGAGAGCTGTCCCGATCTTCTCGGGGCTGTCCTCCGGCAGGAAGTGCAGGCCGGCGACGGTGACCTCGGTCTGGTTGGGCCAGGTGCGGCAGAATTCTCGCTGGGCTCCAATGAGGATTCGGCCGGGATCGGCGTTGATGAACAGCTTCGGGACATCGGAGCGGGCCAGCCAGTCGGCATAGTCCTGCACGATCTGCACAACATCGGCCGGCTCGCCGTCCAGGGGTATCTCACGCGGCCAGGTGAGGGTGGGGCGGCGCGCTTCGCCGGGTTCGGCGAATGGCCGGCGGTACTCGGCCATCTCCGGTTCGGTGAGCGTTCGCATGATCGCAAACGGCAGGACGTTCTCGACGAACATGTTCTCGACGAGCACCATTTCCTCGCCTTCGTCGGAACGCAGCCGCTTGAAGAACCTGTCGCGAGTCGCCGCTGGCCACTCGTCCCAGGTCAGCGGCCGGACAATGGCCTCCAGGTAGGCCAGCCCGGCCACCCGGTGGCGATGCCGGTTGGCCCAGTCGAACCCCAGAGCCGAGCCCCAGTCGTGCACCACGAACGTGACCTCCTCGCCGATGTCAAGCTGGTCCAGCAAGCCGTCGAGATAGTGGCGATGGTCCACAAATCGGTAGGAGCGACGACCGGAGTTGTCGAGCTTGTCGGAGTCACCATGTCCGATCAGATCCGGCGCGATGCACCGGGCCTGACCAGCGACGAGCGGCAGGACGTTGCGCCATAGGTAGGACGAGGTGGGGTTGCCGTGCAGGAACACAACCGGCGCACCACTGCCCACCTCGTGATACGCCATCCGCTTGCCGTCGATAACGACGTACTGCTTGACAAGCGGTGACGGTCACTCGACCGAGTGTCTACGCCGATCTTGGTCACGGTCAACGTCGGCGGCGCACTCCTGTCCTGCCCGGTGTGAATGTCGCCGACGATCGCCCCCGCGGGAGTTGCAGCCGAGCGGCGCTCAGGTCGCACTGCACCTACGCGGCGACCTGGCGCAGCATCCCGGCGACGTCTTCGATGTGTCAGGTTTTGACGATCTTGCGAGATCGATGATGCGGTAGAGGTCTATGAACCCGAATCGGGCGGTGCGTCCGGTTGCTGGCGCTCCGAACAGCTCGCCGGTGTTGGTGCCAGTGCGGTGCCGTACTGCACGACGTAGTCGCCCTACCCGACCTGACGCTCGATCGTGGCGGTCAGGTCGCCCCGACAAGCTCCGATCGACCACGCCGCCCAAGCCGAAGCTGTGCGGCTCGCCGAAAGCATCTCAGCGCCGTGAGTGCCGCTCGATCAGCATCGCATCGCGCACCGTACGTCCGGTCTGCCGTCGGTACCTGCCGCCCGAGCATCCGAAGTCTGACGAGCGCTGCTGAGCGTTTGCCGGACGCGTACGGTCTGGGCGGGGTGTGCCGGGAAGTCTGGTCGGGTGTCGGTGTTTGGCCGCGCAGAGAGGCCTTGATCATGGCCGCCCCCGCCACCGAGCCTCCGGACGAGTCGAGCGGGCTCACCCGCCGCGAGAGGCGATCCTCGCCCACTTGGAAATGGACCTGATGGCGGGCGATCCCGCCGACCTCATCCACCCAGGATCTCCGCCGGCGAACCACCGCCGCGGGTGGGTCACCGCTGCCCAGGCTGCGCTGGTGGTGATCGCGGTACTGGTCGGCGCCATCCTGATCGTCGTGCTGCCCGCCGACTGGCTGGCGATGCTGGCCCTGCTCACCGTGCAGATCGTGTTACCAGTGATCCTTTCGATGTGGATCGAACGACACGGCGGCGAATGACACGGCTGGCGCCGCCGTCCCGGACATCAACCCGGATAGCCCTGGGCCGGTACTTCGAGGTCACCGATCCGCGGGCGGCTGCCTACGAGATCGCCAACTACATCCAGGCCGGTCGAGCAGCTCACCGTCACCACGCTGCGCAGCGTGGTCGGGTCGATGGACCTGGAGGGCACGCTCACCTCCCGCGACTCGATCAACAGCCAGCTGCGTGGCGTGCTGGACGAAGCGACCGGCAAGTGGGGTCTGGTCGGGTGAACCGCGATCCTGTCCGCGAGGGGCAGATGCGGCCGACGCGACAAGCGCGCGGCGATCCTGCGCCGCGGAGTCCCAGATCCTCACCGCAGAGGGGGACAAGCAGGGCGCGATCCTGTGTGCCGAGGGCGGGCGGACCGCGGCGATCCTCACCGCAGAAGGGCAGTCCCGGGCGATCGACCAGGTCTTCCTGGCGGTACACCGCAACCGCTGCCGAAATCGGCCGCCACGACCGACGCGGTCAGCTCCGACGAGCTGGCAGAACGCGCAGCAGGGGAGGCCGCCCAGGCCGAGCAAGCCGCTGCCGAAGCCGACGCCGCCGAGCCCGACGGCATCCGCCAGCTCACCGGCGACCTCGTCAACACCGACAACCGCCGGCCGGACACCGACAGCTGATCAAGCCGCGGCCGTTCCGCTGTCGACAGCCGGCGACACCAGCCGCGGGCCGCTCACACCATGCGGTCGGTGCCCCTTGAAGAGTCGGCATCGCCCGTGAAGAGCCGGGCAAGGGTGGGCACCGTTTCCCGGCGGCGCTGAGCGGCGCCGTACTGCTGCTTGTCGCCTGTGCCGGGACTGCCGCAGCTCCCCCGGGTCGAGGACACAAACCAACGCGGATGAATGGGGCGTTCGCCCGATGCCACGCCGATGCCGGGCGTCGCATCCTGCAAGCCATCGCCAAGGAGGACGTGATGCCCACACAGGAAGCGGTACTGGACAGGGCCGTCTCGCGGGACGGAACCGCCATCGGCTACTGGCGAAGCGGGCGCGGCGGGGCGCTCGTCCTGGTGCACGGCACCACCGCAGACCACACCCGGTGGCGCCCGGTGCTGCCGCTGCTGGAACCGCGTGCGACCGTGCACGCGATCGACCGGCGCGGGCGCGGAGCCAGCGGTGACGGCCCCGATTACAGAATCGAACGCGAGTTCGCCGATGTCGCTGCGGTCGTCGAGGCGATCGCCGACTCCGGCGGCGGCCCGGTCGACCTCGTCGGACATTCCTACGGGGCGATCTGCGCCTTGGAGGCGACGTTGCTGACCGCGGGCGTTCGCCGGCTGGTGCTCTACGAGCCGCCGGTCCTGGCGCCACCGCGGTCCGAGACCGATGACCGGCTGCGGGAGCTGCTCGCACAAGGCCGGCGGGCCGCGGTGGTGGAGACGTTCTTCCGCGAGATCGTGGGTGTGACAGAAGCCGAGCTCGACCTGCTCAGGTCGATGCCGTCGTGGTCGGGGCGGGTCGCCGCGGCGCACACCGTGGTCCGCGAGCGGCTCGTCGATCCGCCCTACCAGTTCGACCCGCGGCGGTTCGCGTCGCTGGCTGTTCCGACACTGCTGCTCACCGGCGGGGACAGCCCGGAGTTCTTACGTGCCTCGACCGATGCCGTCGCCGCGGCGATACCGGGCGCCCGGGTCGTCACCCTGGTGGGTCAGCAGCATGTCGCGATGGACACCGCACCTGAGCTGTTCGCGGCCGAGCTGCTCGGCTTCCTCCGGGGCTTGCCGGGTGGCGCCGGATAGGCTCTGTACCAGGTGCGCCGGGAAGTCTGGTCGGCAGCTGTCGCTGTCGTACCCGATCAACCGGAAGGCCCGGGGTGGAAACCCTACCCGCCATCACGGCGTGCGTGATCTTCCTCGCCGCCTACACGCTGATCGCCACCGAGAGGATCCCGCGGACCGCGGCCGCGCTCGGTGGGGCCGGGGTGATGCTGGCGCTGGGTATCACGAACGCACACACCGCGTTTTTCTCCGAAGAGACCGGTGTCGACTGGAATGTCGTCTTCCTGCTGCTCGGCATGATGGTGATCGTCAGTGTGCTGCGGGTGACCGGCGTATTCGAATACCTGGCGATCTGGGCGGCGAAGCGGGCTGGGGGTCGGCCGTTCCGGCTGCTGGTTCTGCTGCTGCTGATCACGGCGGTGGCCTCGGCGTTGTTGGACAACGTCACCACCGTATTATTGATCGCGCCGGTGACGATCCTGATCTGCCAGCGGCTCGCCTTGCCGGTCGTCCGCTACTTGATCGCCGAGGTGTTCGCGTCCAACATCGGCGGCACCGCGACGCTGGTCGGCGACCCGCCGAACATCATCATCGCCAGCCGCGGCGACCTGACGTTCAACGACTTCCTGATCCACCTCGCTCCGGTGGTCGTGGTGTGCATGATCGTGTTGATCGGGCTGTGCCGCTGGTTGTTCGCCTCCGCGTTCGTCGTCGACGAGTCGCGGGTCGGCGAGATCATGCGGCTCGACGAGCGGGAGGCGATCCAGGATCCCCGGCTGCTGGTCATCGCGCTGTCCGTACTCGGCCTGGTGCTGGTCGCCTTCGTGCTGCACCCGGTGCTGGGATACGAGCCGTCAGTTGTCGCGCTGCTGGGCGCGGGACTGCTGGTGGCGGTATCCCGGGTGACGACTGAACAATCGCTGCAAGACGTCGAGTGGTCCACGCTGGCGTTCTTTATGGGGCTGTTCGTGATGGTCGGCGGGCTGGTCAACACCGGTGTGCTGGCCGCGCTGACCAACAGCATCGCCGGGTTCGCCGATACCAACCTGCTGGCGTTCACCGGGGTGCTGCTGTGGGGGTCCGGGCTGCTGTCCGGGATCGTGGACAACATCCCGTACGTGGCCAGCATGGCCCCGGTGATCGCCGAGATGGTCGGCCCAGACGGCCAGCCACAAGTGCTGTGGTGGTCACTTGCTCTCGGCGCCGACTTCGGCGGCAACGCAACCCTGATCGGGGCCAGCGCCAACGTCGTGGTCGCCGGCATCGCAGCCCGCAACGACCAGCCGATCGGGTTCTGGCGGTTCACCAAGTACGGCCTGGTCGTCACCACCGTCACGCTGCTGATCGCATCCGGATACATCTGGCTGCGCTACTTCGTGGCAGGTGGCTAGCCGACGGACGGCACCAGCACCTCCAGCGGGTGCGCCGCGGCCCGTTTCGCCGATTTCGCCGAGCTCTGGCGCGCCAAGTACCCGGGCATGATCGCCCTGTGGGAACGGTCCTGGCCGGAGTTCGTTCCCTTCTTGGACTTCCCCATCGAGATCCGCAAGCTGATCTACACCACCAACGGCATCGAGAGCCTCAACGCCCGGTTCCGCCAGGCGGTACGCCGGCGAGGGCACTTCCCCACCGAACAGGCCGCGATGAAGATCCTCGACCTCACCGTCCGCGAGCGGCGACCCAACCGCACCAACCCCACCGGAAGGATCAGCGGCTGGAAGGCCATCCTGAACACCCTGGCCATCACCTACGGAGACCGACTCAACATCAACTAGCCAGGCACCTCACACAAAAAATCGGACAGACCCCGTTGGCTGCCGTAGGCTGTCGATTGGGTGAGCCGGGATGTCTGGTCGGCAGTGTGTCGGAGCGACTCGGCTGGAGGTTCACCACATGTCCTTGCTGGCCGTCAAGCTCCCTGGCGTCAGGTTCTGCGTCCGGGCGGGGCGTTGGCATGCGCCACCCTGATCCGGGTTCTGTCCTGCTGGGGTTGCTCGTGGTGGGGCTGGCTGCGATCTCGATCGGGATGCACCTGGCCCGGGGGCTCGACGTTGTGGTGTGGGCACTGGTGGCCACAACGGTGGTCGCCGTGCTGCAGCTGCGACGTCATATGCGTCGATCCATCCAGCGGCGGTAGGTTCCTGCCGCCCCGGCATCTGAACTCTGAGCAACGGTGCTGAGTGCTGCCGGTTCGGGTACGGTCTGGGCGGGGTGTGCCGGGAAGTCTGGTCGGCTGTCGGGTTTGAGCCGCTCAGAGGGGCCTCGATCATGGCCGCATCCCCCGCCACCGAGTCTCCTGACGAGTCGAACGGGCTCAGCCGCCGCGAGCGGGCGATCCTCGCCCGCTTGGAGATGGACCTGCTCGCGGACGTTCAGGCCGCCGACCGCTTGCGCACGGGACCTCCGCCTGCGAAGCATCCGCGGGGATGTGCCTTCGCCGGCCAGGTCGCGCTGGTAGTGATCGCGACGCTGGTCGGCGCCATCATGTTCGTGCTGCTGCCTGCCGCCTGGCTGGCGATGCTGGCCCTGCTCACCGTCCAGATCGTGTTGCCGGTGATCCTCACGATGTGGATCGAACGACACAGCGGCGAGTGACACGCCCGGCGACGCCGTCCAGGCATCAACCCTTTGGTCCTGGGCCGTTGCCAGCTGCGGTTGTTGGTCGGCGAGGCCGGACTCGCCCAGACTGTCGCCGTGACCGCAGATTCGGTCGTGTTCGGTCGGGATCGGGAACGCTCCGACATCGAGCGGTTGGTCGGCGGTACGGCCAGTGGTTGCGTCGTGGTCACGGGTGTGGCCGGCATCGGCAAGTCTGCGCTGGTGCGCGCGGCGACGCGGGAGCCGGTCGTGGGGTCGGCGACCGAGCCCCGACGGCTGCGTTGCGGCCGCTGGTCGAGATCGCGTTGGAGCTGATCCGTTTTGGGGCCGATCCGGCAGCGGCGGCGCTGCGGGTGCATCGGCGTTCGTTGGCGGCGCTGCTGCCCGGGCTGGTGGATGACCTGGGCGGGCCGATGGGGGAGCCTGCTCATCCGGTTGTGCTGGCCGACGCGTTGGCCCGTCTGCTGGACACCGTTCCGCTCTCGGCCGGGCCGGTTGTGGTGATCGAGGACCTGCACTGGGCGGAGGCGGAGACGCTGGCCGTGGTGCAGGCGCTGGCGGAGCGGTCGCGGGCCCGGCTGCTGCTCACCCTGCGGCCGGTGGGTCGGCCGTGGGAGGTGACGCTGCGGTTGGTCGAGCAGCAGTTGGCGGTGCTGGTCGAGCTGGGTCCGCTCGACCTGGCCGACGTCCTTGCACTCGTCGCGCATCGGCTGGGAGCGGCTGCCGACGACGTTCCAGCGGCGCTGATCGAGGCGGTGGGCCCGGCCGAGGGGCGGCCGCTGCTGGTGGGAAGATCGTGCAGAGCGCGCTCGCCGACGGGAGCCTGCGGCGGGACGGCGAGGCCTGGCGGTTCGACGGCGCGGGGCGGATCGTGCCGCGCAGCCTCGCGGTGACCGTCGCCCGGCGGTTGGATGAGCTCGGCGCGGCCCGCACCGTTGTCGAGCATGCCGCGCTGCTCGGTCGGGAGTTCTCCACCGAGCTGCTTGCGGACAGCCTCGGTGGCCCGGAACCGGTCGTCGAGGCCCTGCGGGCGGCCGCCCGCGCCGGCCTGATGGCGGACCCGTCGGACGGCTCTCCCCGGTTCCGGCACGAGTTGCTGCGCGACGCGGTGCTACGCGGGACTCGAGGCCCAACGCCGGTCCGCGGCGGAACGGCTGCTCGCCGCCTTGGACATCGGCGATTCCGCGCGGGCCAATCTGCGCGCGACGCTGGCCTTGCATGCTGGCCGGACGATCAGGCCGCCGCCCTACTGGTTCGCGCCGCCGAGGCGGACCTGGCCCGTGGGCTTCGGGCGTGGCGGCGCTCGCCGGGAACGGCGCTGGACGTGGCCGCGGGATGGAGCGGATGGAGGCCGGAGCGACGGGTGAACGCCGAGCACTCGCGGCGATCCACCGGCGCATGGATGACGCGGTCGAAGTCGACGCCGAGCTGGCGAGCTGCCCGGCACGGGGGAGCGCGCCGGCGGCGGGAGGCCGTGCCCGGGCGACCGCGGGCAGGCACGCTGGCCGAGGCCGAGCGGCTGGTGACCGACCTGCGGCAACGATTCCCGACCGCCCCGGCGACGCCGCGTGGCAGCGCTGGTCGGGCTGGAACGGGGCCGCTACGCCGACGCCGTAGCCGACGCCCGCGCCGTGCCGACCGCGCGCAGGGTGACCGACGGTGCGCCGCCAGGCGATGGAGGTGCGCGGCCGGCTGGCCGCGGCACGACCTGGCGAGGCCGACGCTGGTTTCGGCGCGCGGTCGCCACCGCGGAACGGGTGGGCTGGCGTCCGCGGGCGCGGGCTGGACGAGCCGGCCACGGTCGCCTAGCTCGCTCGCTGGACAATGATCGCTCGACGATGCCCGCGCGGCCGCCGTGGACGTATTCGCGCCTGGGGTGATGGGGGCAGTCGACCAGGACCTGGCAGCGGTGCACGGTGCGGTTCGTTCCGGAGATCGCCTTCGCCGGCGCGCCGGCATCGATCTGGCGCGGCGGCTTGCGCCCGTCCCAGCAGGCATTCGCCGGATCACGCACCGGCACGCACACGCGGCAGCCGGCGACGGTACCGGCGGACGTGGCGGCTTCGAGGCGACGGACTCGCCTGCGACAATCCGTAGATCATCGGTCTGGCCGCGCCGCGTCGCGGGCCGCCGGCGCTGCTCGCCGACGATCTCGACGCCGCGGTGCGGCACTGGCAGGGGGCGTGGCCGCGCTGCGCACACTGCCCGGGGGTGACCCGCTGCCGATCTGGTACCTCTGGGGTTTGCGGCTACGACCTGGACCTCGAGGGCGACGGTGGGCGCGCGCAAGGCCGGGACCGCGTCCGCCGAGCCGCGGGTCACGACCGGCGCGGACGCGCTGTGGAAGCCGGGCGCGCCTGTAAGCCGGCCCGCGACCGCTGAGCGGCGCGCTGTTCGCCCTGGTCCTGGGCCTTCGCCGGCGACCGGCACCCTGGGCAACGGCTGGCCGCGCGCGCTCGCCGACGGTGGGGGTGAACCTGGTGGGGTGGACGAGCGAGGCGTGGAACCGGCGAGGGTGCGCGGCTTTACTGGAACTCGCCCTGGCCTGCTGCTGCTGACGCCGGCCGGGGCCAGGAGCGACGCGCTGGAACCGTGGCCGACGCCAGTGTGGCCCGCTACTCGCCTCGCTGGACCAGACCAGCCGCGAGAATGGACGCGCGGCTCTGGTGGCTGACGGGCTGACGAACGAGAAACCGCCAAACGCCTCAACCTCGCGCCGGACGGTGAAGGGTTATGTCGAGCCGCTGCTGGCCAGGTTGCGCGGCGAACTGGTCGGGCTGCACGCCGCCTCGGCCTGGCCGGCCGGCGGCTAAAACCGGCCATCGGACCGGTCACAGCACCGCCCGAGCAGCCGCAGGCTTGACCCGCGCGCCCGGACCCGCC
>CAVZMB010000016.1:0-151105 GCA_963776255.1 uncultured Actinomycetota bacterium
AGCCGGACCCCGCCGTCCTGAAGCGGGCCGCCGAGATCGCCGCCGAGACCGGAGGGTCACGTCCTCTGGACCGCCGACGCCGTGGCCGCTGCGGAGGCGCCGACGTCGTCGCGACGGACACCTGGGTGTCGATGGGCCAGGAGGCCGAGGCGGCCGACCGGGAGACGCCGTTCGTGCCGTTCCGGGTCGACGCGCCGCGCATGGCCCTGGCCGCGGCCGGACGCGCTCGTCCTGCACTGCCTGCCCGCGTACCGCGGCAAGGAGATCACCGCCGAGGTCATCGACGGGCCGCAGGCGGTCGTCTGGGACGAGGCCGAGAACCGGCTGCACGCGCAGAAGGCGCTCCTGTCGTGGCTGCTGGAGGGCTGAGCGTCGATGAGCGTCACGGTCCCGCACACCAAGGCCGCCCGGCACGCGCTGGTCGTCGAGCTGCTCACCGCGCGGCCGGTCCACTCGCAGCAGCAGCTGGCCGAGCTGCTCGACGGCGGAGGGCGTCAGGTCACGCAGGCGACGCTGTCGCGCGACCTCGTCGAGCTGGGCGCGGTGAAGATCCGCGACGCCGTCGGCGGCGCCGCTCGTCTACGCGGTCCCGCCGAGGGCGGCGGCGCCCCGCCGCGGGCCCGACGAGGCGGCGCTCGCCCGCGCTCGCCCGGCTGCTGCGCGGAGCTGCTGGTGACCGCGGAGGCGTCGCGGCAACCTCGTCGTCCTGCGCACGCCGCCCGGCGCCGCCCAGTTCCTCGCGTCGGCCGATCGACCACTCGGTCCTGCCCGACGTCTCGGCACCATCGCGGGCGACGACACCGTGCTGGTCATCGCGCGGAGCGCGAGCCGGCGACGCGCCTGGCCGCCCGTTCCTCGCGCTGCCACGACCGCCGTCGCGCACCCGCCGCAGACTACCCCGAACTCGAACGACCCCCGAAGAGAGAACGCACCATGACTGACCGCGTCGTCCTCGCCTACTCCGGCGGGCTGGACACCTCCGTGGCGATCGGCTGGATCGCCGAGGAGACCGGCGCCGAGGTGATCGCCGTGCGCCGTCGACGTCGGCCAGGGCGGCGAGGACCTCGACGTCATCCGCCAGCGCGCCCTCGACTGCGGCGCCGTCGAGGCCGATCGTCGTCGACGCCCGCGACGAGTTCGCCGACGAGTACTGCCTGCCCGCGCTCAAGGCCGAACGCGCTGTACATGGACCGCTACCCGCTGGTCTCGGCGCTCTCGCGGCCGATGATCGTCAAGCACCTGGTCGCGCGCCGCCAAGACGCACGGCGCGACCATCGTCGCTCACGGCTGCACCGGCAAGGGCAACGACCAGGTCCGCTTCGAGGTCGGCATCAGCGACCTCGCCCCCGACCTGCACCTGCATCGCCCCGGTCCGCGACCTCGCGCTGACCCGCGACAAGGCCATCGAGTTCGCCGAGGCAACACGACCTGCCGATCGACGTCACCAAGAAGTCGCCGTACTCGATCGACCAGAACGTCTGGGGTCGCGCGGTCGAGACCGGCTTCCTCGAGGACATCTGGAACGGCCCGATCGAGGACGTCTACACCTACACGCAGCGACCCCGCCGTTCCGCCGGGACGCCGACGAGGTCGCTCATCACGCTTCGAGGCCGGCGTCCCGGTCGCGATCGACGGCACGCCGGTCACGCATGCTGCGAGGCGATCCAGCGAGCTGAACGCGCGCGCCGGCGCCCAGGGCGTCGGCCGCCTCGACATGGTCGAGGACCGGCTGGTCGGCATCAAGAGCCGCGAGGTCTACGAGGCCCCCGGCGCGATCGCCCTGATCACCGCGCACCAGGAGCTGCGAGAACGTCACCGTCGAGCGCGACCTGGCCCGCTTCAGGCGCGGCGGTCGCCCAGCGCTGGACCGAGCTGGTCTACGACGGCCTGTGGTTCTCGCCCGCTGAAGCGAGCGCTCGACGGCTTCCTCGACGACGCCCAGCAGCCCGTCTCCGGCGACGATCCGGATGACCCTGCACGGCGGCCGGGCGATCGTCACCGGCCGCCGCTCCGACGGAGTCGCTCTACGACTTCGACCTGGCCACCTACGACACCGGCGACACGTTCGACCAGTCGCTGGCCAAGGGCTTCATCGAGCTGTGGGGCCTGCCCTCCAAGCTGGCCGCGGCGCGCGACCTGCGGGTCGGCCGCGGCGTCGAGTGACTCAGCCGGACGGACCGGGCGCCTGAGCGTCCCGCGACGACCGGCGGCTCCAGCCGACCCGGCTGTGGGGCGGCCGCTTCACCGGCGGCCCCTCGCCGGCGATGGCCGGCGCTGTAGCCAGTCGACGCACTTCGACTGGCGGCTGGCGCCCTACGACCTCTCCAGACCCGTGCGCACGCCCGGGTGCTGCACCGGGCCGGCCTGCTCACCGACGACGAGCTCGACCGGATGGTCGAGCGCGCTCGACGCGCTGTCGGCCGACGTCGTCGCCGGCGACGTTCCTGCCGATGCCGAGCGACGAGGACGTGCACACCGCGCTCGAGCGCGGCCTGCTCGAGCCGCTCGGGCGCGACCTCGGCGGCAAGCTGCGCGCCGGGCGCAGCCGCAACGACCAGGTCGCCACCGACCTGCGGCTGTACCTGCGCGACAAGTGCGCGCGCGGTCGTCGGCGGCCTGTCGTCGACCTCGTCGACGCGCTGATCGACCAGGCCGAGCGCGCACGCGACAGCGCCGCTGCCCGGCTTCACCCACCTGCAGCACGCCCAGCCGGTGCTGCTCGCGCACCAGCTGCTCGCGCACGCGCACGCCGCTCGGCCGCGACGTCGACCGGCTCGCCGACTGGGACGCGCGCGCCGGCGCTGTCGCCCGCTGGGCGCCGGCGCTCTGGCGGGCTCGTCGCTCGAGCCTCGACCCGCGCGGCGGTCGCCGCCGAGCTCGGCTTCGACCGGCGCCGGTCGACAACTCGATCGACGGCGTCAGCGATCCGCGACTTCGTCGCCGAGTTCGCGTTCGTCGCCGCGATGATCGGCGTCGCACCTCTCCCGGCTCGGCGAGGAGGTCGTCCTCTGGGCGTCCACGGAGTTCGGCTTGGTCCGGCTCGACGACGCCTGGTCGACCGGGTCGTCGATCATGCCGCAGAAGAAGAACCCCGACATCGCCGAGCTCGCCCGCGGCAAGTCCGGCCGGCTCGTCGGCGACCTCACCGGCCTGCTCACCACGCTCAAGGGCCTGCCGTTCGCCTACAACCGCGACCTGCAGGAGGACAAGGAGCCGGTGTTCGACGCGGTCGAGCAGCTCTGCTCCTGCTGCCGGCGTTCGCCGGCATGGTCGCGACGCTGACGCTTCGACACCGAGCGGCATGGCGGCCGCGCGCGCCGCAGGGCTTCTCGCTGGCGACCGACATCGCCGAGTGGCTGGTGCAGCGACGGCGTGCCGTTCCGCGACGGCCCACGAGGTCTCCGGCGCGTGCGTCCGGGCTGCGAGGCGCGCCGGCATCGAGCTCGACGACTCACCGACGACGAGCTCGCCGCCATCGACGGCCCTGACCCCCGACGTCCGGACGGTGCTGACGGTCCGGGGCGCTGGCGGCCGCAGGCCGCGGCGGCACGGCCCCGTGCGCGGTGGCCGAGCAGCTGACGGCGCCGGCGCTCGCGGCCGGCCGCGGACCTGGCGTCGCCTGACCGTGGCGCGCGCTCTGAGCGTGCCGTGCCGACCGCCGACGACCCGGGCCGGGCCGCTCGTACCGAGGCGGCCTGCTCGGGACGGTCGACGTCGTGGCGCCGGCCCTGCTCGGCTGCGGCTGGTCACCGCCGGCCGCGGGCCGGTCACGCTGCGGCTCACCGAGGTCGAGGCGTACGCGGGGGCGGGCGGACCCGGCGTCGCACGCCTACCGCGGCCGCACCGCCCGCAACGCGGTGATGTTCGCGCGAGCCCGGCCGCCTGTACGTCTACCGCCACCTACGGCCTGCACCGCTGCGTCAACATCGTCGCCGGCCCGACCGGCAGGCCGGTCGGCGGTGCTGCTGCGCGCCGGCGAGGTCGTGCGAGGGCGTGGACCTGGCCCGGCGCGCGGCGTCGAGCCGTCGGTGTCGTCGACTCGCGACGCCAGCTCGCGCGCGGCCCCGCCCGGCTGGCCGTCGCGCTCGGGCTCGACCTGGCGCCAACGGCGCCGACCTCACGGACGCGGGCGGCGACGTCGTGCTGCACCGCGACCGGCGCCGTGCCAGCCGACCCACAGACCGGCCCGCGCGTCGGGGTGTCGGGCTCGGCGGCGACGCGCACCTGCCCGTGGCGCTACTGGCTGACGGACGAGCGCACCGTCTCCGCGTACCGGCCGGCGTATCGCGACGCCGGCGTCGGTAGACGTCCCGGACGGGCGACGACGCCGGCCGGACGCACCGCTCGCCATGCCGCCGGTACGCACCGGCCGACTGCCGGAGACCCTGTGAACCACGTCCTCGACGAGCTGCGAGTGGCGCGGGCTGATCGCCCAGACCACCGACCTCGACGCCCTGCGCGCCGCAGCTCTCCGCGGGCCCGGTCACGCTCTACTGCGGGTTCGACCCGACCGCGCCGAGCCTGCACGTCGGGCAACCTGGTGCAGATCCTGACCGCTGCGCCGCTTCCAGCAGGCCGGGCACCGGCCGTGCTCGCGCTCGTCGGCGGCGCCACGGGCCTGATCGGCGACCCGAAGCCGACCGGCGGAGCGCACCCTCAACGACGCGCGACGTCGTCGCGGACTGGGTCGAGCGGCATCCGCGGCAGCTCGAGCCGCTTCTTCGACTTCGACGGGCCGCAGCGCCGCGACCGATGGTCGAACAACCTCGACTGGACGGCGCCGCTGTCGGCGATCGACTTCCTGCGCGACATCGGCAAGCACTTCCGGCGTGAGCACGGATGCTCGACCAAGGACACCGTGGCCGCGCCGGCTGAACAGCGACGCCGGGCATCAGCTTCACCGAGTTCAGCTACCAGATCCTGCAGGCGCATGGACTACCTCGAGCTGTACCGCCGGCACGGCTGCACGCTGCAGACCGGCGGCACCGACCAGTGGGGCAACCTCATCGCGGGCGTCGACCTGGTCCGCCGGGTCGAGGGCGCGCCGGTGCACGCGCTGACCACGCCGCTGATCACCAAGGCCGACGGCACGAAGTTCGGCAAGACCGAGAGCGGCACCGTCTGGCTCGACCCGAGCTGACCAGCGCCGTACGCCTTCTACCAGTTCTGGCTCAACGCCGACGACGCCGACGTGGCGCGGCTACCTGCGAGGTGTTCACCTTCCGCAGCCGCGCGACGAGATCGAGGAGCTGAGCGCCGAGCGTCGTCGAGCGCCCGGCGGCGCGCGACGGCGCAGCGGGCGCTGGCCGGCGAGGTGACCGCGCTGGTCCACGGCGCCGAGGCCGCTGGCAGGCGTCGAGGCCGCCAGCCGGGCGCTGTTCGGCCGCGGGCGACCTCGCCGACGCTCGACGCCGACGACGCTGGCGGCCGCGCTCGCGCGAGGCGCGGCCGCGCTCGACGGCCGGGCGCCGACGGTGCGACGGTCGCCGACCTGCTGCGCGACCGGCGTGGTGGCGAGCCAGTCGCGCGGCGCCGGCGGACGATCGCCGAGGGCGGCGCGTCGGTGAACAACGTCCGGGTCGCCGACGAGGACGCGGTGCTCGGCGCGCCGACGACCTGCTGCACGGCCGCTGGCTCGGTCCTGCGCCGCGGCAAGCGGACCGCTCGCGGGGGTCACGGCCCGGCGTCCGAGCTGACCGCGGCCTGGCCGCCGCGGGCGACGCGGGCCCGCCGTCGCGTGCCTGACCGGCGGCATCGCGCACTGGTGACCGGCGTCACCGCGGCGGGATTTGACCACCTGCCGAGCGCGCGCGTAATGTTCTCGATCGCCGCCCGCGAGGGAGGAACGAACGGCCACAGGTCCCGGACGGCACGGCCGGTCGGTCCCTCGGGTGGCTCCCAGCCGCGACGCTCGTGTTCGCGGCGCTCGCGAGCGCTGGTACAGCCGGACGGACTGACGAGGCTCCGCCGTGCTGGCACGAGCAGGCACGCCGGAGATTTGATCCGGGTCAGCCAGGTAAGTTAGAAGAGTTGCCTCCCGGACGAGGTCGAGAGCTCGAGCGAGGTGCGCGTCCGCTCCTTGAGAACTCAACAGCGTGCCGAAAGTCAGTGCCAAGTAATACCCCGTGCTCCGGGCTCTTGTGGTGCTGGTCTGGGATTCCTTTGGTTGATTGATATCGAGAGTGCCAGCTCTCGGTTCTCAGCCGCGATCAAATCATCTACGGAGAGTTTGATCCTGGCTCAGGACGAACGCTGGCGGCGTGCTTAACACATGCAAGTCGAACGAGACCCACCTTCGGGTGGTGTTCAGTGGCGAACGGGTGAGTAACACGTGGGCAACCTGCCCTCAGCTCTGGGATAACTCCAAGAAATTGGGGCTAATACCGGATATGACCGCTGACCGCATGGTCTGGTGGTGGAAAGATTTATCGGCTGGGGATGGGCCCGCGGCCTATCAGCTTGTTGGTGGGGTAGTGGCCTACCAAGGCGACGACGGGTAGCCGGCCTGAGAGGGTGACCGGCCACACTGGGACTGAGACACGGCCCAGACTCCTACGGGAGGCAGCAGTGGGGAATATTGCGCAATGGGCGAAAGCCTGACGCAGCGACGCCGCGTGGGGGATGACGGCCTTCGGGTTGTAAACCTCTTTCAGCAGGGACGAAGCGAAAGTGACGGTACCTGCAGAAGAAGCACCGGCCAACTACGTGCCAGCAGCCGCGGTAATACGTAGGGTGCAAGCGTTGTCCGGAATTATTGGGCGTAAAGAGCTCGTAGGCGGTTTGTCGCGTCGGCTGTGAAATCCCGAGGCTCAACCTCGGGTCTGCAGTCGATACGGGCAAACTAGAGTGTTGCAGGGGAGACTG
This sequence comes from uncultured Actinomycetota bacterium, assembly GCA_963776255.1. GTDB lineage: Bacteria > Actinomycetota > Actinomycetes > Mycobacteriales > Pseudonocardiaceae > Pseudonocardia. The sequence goes on from CAVZMB010000016.1 coordinate 6,865, forward strand.
GAATTCCTGGTGTAGCGGTGAAATGCGCAGATATCAGGAGGAACACCGGTGGCGAAGGCGGGTCTCTGGGCAACAACTGACGCTGAGGAGCGAAAGCGTGGGGAGCGAACAGGATTAGATACCCTGGTAGTCCACGCCGTAAACGTTGGGCGCTAGGTGTGGGGCTCATTCCACGAGTTCCGTGCCGCAGCTAACGCATTAAGCGCCCCGCCTGGGGAGTACGGCCGCAAGGCTAAAACTCAAAGGAATTGACGGGGGCCCGCACAAGCGGCGGAGCATGTTGCTTAATTCGATGCAACGCGAAGAACCTTACCTAGGCTTGACATGCACGGAAATCTTCCAGAGATGGTGGGTCCGTAAGGGCCGTGCACAGGTGGTGCATGGTTGTCGTCAGCTCGTGTCGTGAGATGTTGGGTTAAGTCCCGCAACGAGCGCAACCCTCGTTCTATGTTGCCAGCACGTCATGGTGGGGACTCATAGGAGACTGCCGGGGTCAACTCGGAGGAAGGTGGGGATGACGTCAAATCATCATGCCCCTTATGTCTAGGGCTGCAAACATGCTACAATGGCCGGTACAAAGGGCTGCGATACCGCGAGGTGGAGCGAATCCCAAAAAGCCGGTCTCAGTTCGGATTGGGGTCTGCAACTCGACCCCATGAAGTTGGAGTCGCTAGTAATCGCAGATCAGCAACGCTGCGGTGAATACGTTCCCGGGCCTTGTACACACCGCCCGTCACGTCACGAAAGTCGGTAACGCCCGAAGCCGGTGGCCCAACCCTTGTGGAGGGAGCCGTCGAAGGCGGGATCGGCGATTGGGACGAAGTCGTAACAAGGTAGCCGTACCGGAAGGTGCGGCTGGATCACCTCCTTTCTAAGGAGCACTGGCCGCCAGCCCTTCGGGGGGTGGTCCAGAGCCGTGCCCAGACCGTGACGGTCGCCCATTACCGGGTGGCTGCGCGGTGTCCGGGGTGGTGCTCGAGGGTGGAACACTGACCAGTTCGGCCGGCCCGCGTCGCGGGCTCCCAGTACGGCATGCCCTTCGCGGGGTGTGCGTGGAGCGGAGTCCGTGGCAGGGGTGCCGGTTCGTAGGCACGCTGTTGGGTCCTGAGAGAGCGGGCTGCCCCGGGTGACCGGGTGCTGTTGTCTCGTGTCAGGGCCGTCCTGCGTCTCGTACCGCCTGGTTCCCTGTGGGGAGTGCGGGGTCTGGCGGGGTCGGGTGGGTGGTGTCTGGTCGTACGTTGAGAACTGCACAGTGGACGCGAGCATCTTCTGACTCTGTAGTTGCAGAGTTTGTGTAGGCCCGCCGCAACGCTTCCTTCCGGGGGTGGTGTGGTGGGATTTTTGTGTGGCCAAGTTTTTAAGGGCACACGGTGGATGCCTTGGCACCAGGAGCCGATGAAGGACGTAGGAGGCTGCGATAAGCCTCGGGGAGCTGTCAACCGAGCGTTGATCCGAGGATTTCCGAATGGGGGAACCCCGCACCAGTCATGTGGTGTGACCCGCGCCTGAACACATAGGGCGTGTGGAGGGAACGTGGGGAAGTGAAACATCTCAGTACCCACAGGAAGAGAAAACAACCGTGATTCCGTGAGTAGTGGCGAGCGAAAGCGGATGAGGCTAAACCGATTGCATGTGATAGCCGGCAGGCGTTGTGTGGTCGGGGTCGTGGGACGGCTCAGTTGTCTCTGCCGAGACGGCAGGAAGTCAGAAAACAGTGTCGTTAGTGGAAGGCCTCTGGAAGGGGTCGCCGTAGAGGGTGAGAGCCCCGTACACGAAAACGTGCTGTCTTCCGAGTTGTATCCCAAGTAGCACCGAGCCCGTGAAATTCGGTGTGAATCTGGCGGGACCACCCGCTAAGCCTGAATACTCCCTGGTGACCGATAGCGGACAAGTACCGTGAGGGAAAGGTGAAAAGTACCCCGGGAGGGGAGTGAAATAGTACCTGAAACCGTGTGCCTACAAGCCGTGAGAGCCTTACGTCGCTTCGGTGGCGGGGGTGATTGCGTGCCTTTTGAAGAATGAGCCTGCGAGTTAGCGGTACGTGGCGAGGTTAACCCGTGTGGGGTAGCCGTAGCGAAAGCGAGTCCGAACAGGGCGATCTCAGTCGCGTGCTCTAGACCCGAAGCCGAGTGATCTACCCATGGCCAGGTTGAAGCGCGGGTAAGACCGCGTGGAGGACCGAACCCACCAGGGTTGAAAACCTGGGGGATGAGCTGTGGGTAGGGGTGAAAGGCCAATCAAACTCGGTGATAGCTGGTTCTCCCCGAAATGCATTTAGGTGCAGCGTCACGTGTTTCTTGCCGGAGGTAGAGCACTGGATGGCTGAGGGGCCCCACAAGGTTACTGACGTCAACCAAACTCCGAATGCCGGTAAGTGAGAGCGTGGCAGTGAGACTGCGGGCGATAAGGTTCGTAGTCGAGAGGGAAACAGCCCAGATCATCGGCTAAGGCCCCTAAGCGTGTGCTAAGTGGAAAAGGATGTGGAGTCGCAGAGACAACCAGGAGGTTGGCTTAGAAGCAGCCACCCTTGAAAGAGTGCGTAATAGCTCACTGGTCAAGTGATTCCGCGCCGACAATGTAGCGGGGCTCAAGCACACCGCCGAAGCCGTGGCATTCACACTGTTCCCGTCGCGTCCCTCGAGGGGTCGGCCAGGTGTGTGGATGGGTAGGGGAGCGTCGTGTGGCGGTCGAAGCGGCGGAGTGATCCAGCCGTGGACGCCACGCGAGTGAGAATGCAGGCATGAGTAGCGAGAGGGGAGTGAGAACCTCCCCCGCCGGAAGACCAAGGGTTCCTGGGCCAGGCTAATCCGCCCAGGGTGAGTCGGGACCTAAGGCGAGGCCGACAGGCGTAGTCGATGGACAACGGGTTGATATTCCCGTACCCGCGAAGGAACGCCCATGCCGAACCCAGCGATGCTAACCGCCCGAACGCCGGTGACCGATCCCTTCGGGGTGAGGCGCCGGTTCTAACGCGGGACCCGGACTGGTAGTAGGCAAGCGATGGGGTGACGCAGGAAGGTAGTCCTACCGGTGAGTGGTAGTACCGGTGCAAGGGTGTGGCCCGTGGAATAGGTAAATCCGTTCCACACACAGGGTGAGGCCTGACGCATAGCCGAATGAGGCGAATTGGATGATCCTATGCTGCCGAGAAAAGCCTCTAGCGAGTTCCGAGCGGCCCGTACCCCAAACCAACTCAGGTGGTCAGGTAGAGAATACCGAGGCGATCGAGCGAACTGTGGTTAAGGAACTCGGCAAAATGCCCCCGTAACTTCGGGAGAAGGGGGGCCGGTTGCTGTCAACGCCACTAGCTGGCGGGCAGCGGTGGCCGGCCGCAGAGACCAGTGAGAAGCGACTGTTTACTAAAAACACAGGTCCGTGCGAAGTCGTAAGACGATGTATACGGACTGACGCCTGCCCGGTGCTGGAACGTTAAGGGGACGGGTTAGTCCTTCGGGGCGAAGCTCAGAACTCAAGCGCCAGTAAACGGCGGTGGTAACTATAACCATCCTAAGGTAGCGAAATTCCTTGTCGGGTAAGTTCCGACCTGCACGAATGGCGTAACGACTTCTCAGCTGTCTCAACCACAGGCTCGGCGAAATTGCACTACGAGTAAAGATGCTCGTTACGCGCGGCAGGACGGAAAGACCCCGGGACCTTTACTATAGCTTGATATTGGTGTTCGGTTCGGCTTGTGTAGGATAGGTGGGAGACTGCGAAGTTCGCACGCCAGTGTGGATGGAGTCGCCGTTGAAATACCACTCTGGTCGAATTGGATGTCTAACCTCGGTCCGTGATCCGGATCAGGGACAGTGTCAGGTGGGTAGTTTAACTGGGGCGGTTGCCTCCCAAAATGTAACGGAGGCGCCCAAAGGTTCCCTCAGCCTGGTTGGCAATCAGGTGTCGAGTGCAAGTGCACAAGGGAGCTTGACTGCGAGACCGACGGGTCGAGCAGGAGCGAAAGCTGGGACTAGTGACCCGGCACCGGCATGTGGAAGCGGTGTCGCTCAACGGATAAAAGGTACCCCGGGGATAACAGGCTGATCTTCCCCAAGAGTCCATATCGACGGGATGGTTTGGCACCTCGGTACCCTGGTCCGCTCGGAGCTGCGCAGTGGGATCAACACGATCCTGCGGATCATCACCTACCTGATCATCCCGGTCGGCATCGGGACGATCATCAACCAGCTCTACATCCAGGGTCTGCCGTTGCCGGACGCGATCCGCGGGATGGTGGCCGCGCTGGTCCCGATGGTGCCCGAGGGCCTGGTGCTGCTGACCAGCATCGCGTTCGCGGTCGGCGTGATCCGGCTCGGCCGGCGGCAGTGCCTCGTCCAGGAGCTGCCGGCGATCGAGGGGCTGGCCAGGGTCGACATAGTCTGCGCGGACAAGACCGGAACGCTCACCGAGAACGGCATGCGGCTGGCCGAGCTGCGCCCGGTGAACGGGTACCGGCCGGCCGAGATCGCCTCCGTGCTGTCCGGGCTGGCCGCCACCGACCCGCGGCCGAACGCCAGCCTCGCCGCCATCCTCGAGACGCACCCGGTGGCGGCGACGGGTGGCCACCAGCGCGATCATGCCCTTCTCCTCGGCGCGGAAGTGGAGCGGTGCGAGCTTCCCGGACCACGGCCACTGGGTGCTCGGCGCCCCGGACGTGCTGCTCCCCGACGGCGACTCGGTACGAAGCGAGGCCGAGCAGACCGGCGCGAAGGGGCTGCGGGTGCTGCTGCTGGGCCGCTGCACGATGTCGGTGGACGGGCGCCGGCGCGCCGGGGACCGTGCAGCCGGCGGCGCTGGTGGTGCTCGAGCAGCGGGTCCGCCCGGAGGCGGCGGGCACGCTGCGCTACTTCGCCGAGCAGGACGTCGAGGTCAAGGTGATCTCCGGCGACAACGCGCTTTCGGTGGGCGCGGTCGCCGCGTCGTTGAAGCTGCCGCATGCGGACCGTCCGGTCGACGCCCGCGAGCTGCCGACCGACCGTGAAGAGCTCGCCGACCGGCTGGAGGCCGCCACCGTGTTCGGCCGGGTCGCCCCGCGCGCAGAAGCGGGACATGGTCGGCGCGCTGCAGTCCCGCGGGCACACCGTCGCGATGACCGGCGACGGGGTGAACGACGTGCTGGCGCTCAAGGACGCCGACATCGGGGTCGCGATGGGCTCGGGCAGCCCAGCCAGCCGGGCGGTCGCGCAGATCGTGCTGCTGGACAACTCGTTCGCCACCCTGCCGCACGTGGTGGCCGAGGGTCGGCGGGTGATCGGCAACATCGAGCGCGTCGCCAACCTGTTCCTGACCAAGACCGTGTACGCGGTGCTGCTCGCAGCGCTGGTCATCGTGTTCCTGCAGCCCTACCCGTTCGCACCGCGGCACCTGACCCTGATCGGTTCGCTGACGATCGGTATTCCGGCGTTCTTCCTCGCGCTTGCGCCCAACACCGAACGCGCGCACACCGGCTTCGTCAGGCGGGTGCTGCGGCTGGCGTTGCCGTCCGGCGTGATCGTCGGGCTGGCCACCGTGGCGACGCTGCTACTGGTGAACGGCATCGACGCTACCGACGCGCAGAAGGACACGGCGGCGGTGCTGACCCTGTTCATCGCGGCGACCTGGGTGCTGGTGGTGATCGCCCGGCCGTACACGTGGTGGAAGTTGGTACTGATCGCCGCGATGGTCGGGCTGTTCCTCGGCGCGCTGCTGATCCCGTTCTGGCAGCAGTTCTGGGCGCTGTACCCGGGGAACTGGCCGACCATGCTGGTCGCGATCACCGTCGGCGCCGTCGCCGCGGCGCTCATCGAGCTCGCGTACTGGTTCTCTCACCGGACGCCGAGGAAGGCGAGCACTCCCTCGGAGATCGCGGCCGCGTAGCGGGCCCGTCCCTCTGCAGAGGACACCAGCGCCGCCTCGCCGGGGTTGCGCATGTTCGCGCACTCCACGAGCGCGGTTGGGCGGCTGGCGTGGTTCAGCCCGGCCAGGTCCGGCCGCGGCGCCAGTCCGTCCCGGCCTAGGTATGTCGAGCGGGGGAAGCCTGCATTGCTCAGCGCGTCTCGCAGCGCGGTGGCCAGCGTGACCGCTGGTCCGCGCTGGGCGTCGTTCAGCGGCGGGTCGGAGTAGGCGACGTGGAAGCCGCTTCCGGTGGGCGCGGCGCCGTCGGCGTGGATGGAGACCACCGCGTCGGCGCCGGCCCGCTCGCCGGCCTGGCCGCGCTCGTCGACGCAGGGGCCCACCCCGGTGTCGTCGCTGCGGGTGAGCACGACCTTGATCCCGCGAGTGGTCAGCGCCGCCTGCACGCGCTGCGCGATGTCCCAGGTGAACGCGTGCTCGGGGTAGCCGGCGTCGGTTGCGGTGCCGGTCGTGTTGCAGGCCTTGGTGCCGCCCCGCCCGTCCGGGACCTGCCGGTTGATCTCTGCCGGGTGCGCCGCGTTCGCGCCGTTGTGGCCCGGGTCCAGCACCACGACCCGCTGGACTGCTGCCGGCGACGGGGCGGACGCCGCGGACGCGGGCGCTGCGGTCGTCGTCCCGGTCGTCGCGGCGGCCGTGGTCCCGCCCTGGCAACCGACGAGCAGCACGGACACCGCGGCGAGCGACAGCAGACCAGGGTGCAGACGCGGCACGGCGCTCAGCGTGGCACGGCTACGCTGGGATGCCTGGCGACACCCCGATGGGCCGGCGATCTGGAAAGGACGTCCCGTGCAGCCCGGACAGCCTGATATGGAACTGATCCTGCAGCAGGCCCAGCAGATGCAGCAGCAGTTGCTGGACGCGCAGGCGGCGCTGGCCGAGGCAGAGGTGACCGGTCAGGCCGGCAACGGCCTGGTGACCGTGACGATGACCGCCGCCGGCGAGTTGCGCGCGGTGCGCATCGACCCGAAGGTGGTCGACCCGGACGACGTGGAGACCCTGCAGGACCTGGTGGTGGCGGCGATGCAGGATGCGTCGCGCGCCGCGCATCAACTGCAGATGGAGAAGATGGGCCCGCTGGCCGGCGGGCTCGGCGACGTGGCCGGCGGGCTCGGCCTGCCGCAGGGATAGCAGGCCGCGCCGGTGTTCGAAGGCCCGGTCCAGGACCTGATCGACGAGCTGGGGCGGCTGCCCGGGGTGGGGCCGAAGAGCGCACAGCGGATCGCCTTCTACCTGCTCGCCGCCGAGCCGGCCGACGTGACGCGGCTGATCGAGGCACTGCAGCAGGTGCGGCAGGGCGTGCTGTTCTGCGAGGTGTGCGGGAACGTGTCCGCGGCGAAACGGTGCCGGTACTGCAGCGACGTGCGGCGGGACGCGACAGTGCTCTGCGTGGTCGAGGAGCCGAAGGACGTACTCGCGATCGAGCGGACCAGGGAGTTCCGCGGCAGATACCACGTGCTGGGCGGCTCACTGGACCCGCTGGCCGGCATCGGCCCCGACCAGTTGCGCATCCGGACGTTGCTGGCCCGGCTCGGTGGGACCGGGCCGGCCGAGGACGAGTCGGACATCAAGGAAGTCATCATCGCCACCGACCCGAACACCGAGGGCGAGGCGACCGCCACCTACCTGGTCCGGCTGCTCCGCGACTTCCCCGGGCTGAGCGTGACCCGGCTGGCCTCCGGCCTGCCGATGGGCGGCGACCTGGAGTTCGCCGACGAGATGACGTTGGGACGGGCACTGGTGGGCCGAAGGCCCTCTGTAGCGTCCCTCCGACGCCCTGTGATGACTTCCAAAGAAGCCGGGACGGGCCGGGTGAGTCGTCGGTAACGGATTGATTGGCCTGCCGGTCGGGACGTGAGGCGATCGTCGGAATAGCCGGCCACAATATTCGAGAAAGTCTGTGCCATTGTGAATGCGTGAAGCCCGGAAATTGTCGGTGCGGCGCGGATAATTGGTGGCATGCAGGAACGGCAGCGCACTCGCAATAGCGCACCAGTCGATTGCCGATGGTGTCGCCGCGCTGCGCGCCGCCAGTGATTCCCGCGCCGATGCGAACACCCGTATCGAAGCGTTGGCGGTGTGTGAGCAGCTGACCCGCCAGTTGGAGCAGCTGTCGATCGAGCGTGATCGCGGGGTTGGATCGGGATGGGGTGTTCACCGACCGCGGCTACCACCGCGCCTCCCATGCGGTGGCCGACCTGCTCGGCTGGGACCTCGGTGCGGCGAACCGGCGGGTCCGGGTGGCCGAGCAGGTGTGTGAGCGGGTGTCGCTGGACGGGCAGGTGCTGCCGGCACGGTTGACCGACACCGCCGCGGTGTTCGCCGCCGGTGAGGTCAGCTTGCGGCATGTCGAGGTGATCGCCGACGCGTTGGGTTCCTCGGCGGCGGGGCGGCTGTCGCCGGAGGTGTGGGCGGGTGCGGAGCAGCAGTTGGCCGCCCGGGCCCGGGAGTACCGGCCCCGCGAGCTGGCCAGCTTCGCCCGGGACCTGATCACCACGCTGGACCAGGACGGCCCCGAACCCGACCACGGCGACGAGCGGCAGGTCAACGAGCTGTACCTGGCCGCCGGACCGGGCGGCGCCGGTGGGCGGATCACGGGAGTGTTCGACGCGCCGAGCTTCGACGCGCTACGCACCGCCCTCGACTCACTGTGCGGACCGCCCACGCCGGAGGACCAGCGCAGCCTGGCCGAACGCCGCGGCGACGGGCTGGCCGAGCTGTGCCGCCAACGCCTCGACACCGCCGACCTGCCGATGGTCGGTGGGCAGCGCCCACACCTGACGGTCACCGTGCCGCTGGTCGAGCTGGAAACCCGGGCCCGCACCGCGATGCTCGACCACGGCGGCCCACTCACCACCGCGCAGCTACGGATGCTGGCCTGTGACTGCGAGGTGATCCCGGTGGTCCTCGACGGGACCGGGCAGCCGGTGGACATCGGCCGGGTCAGCCGGGTCGTGCCCCGGCACCTACGCCGCGCGGTGGCCGCCCGCGACCGCGGCTGCGCCTTCCCCGGCTGCGGACGCCCACCGAGCTGGTGCGACGCCCACCACGTCACAATGCCATTAAGTTAGCGGATTTGAATCCAGGGTTGCATTCTGGGTCGTTTCGGTAATGGTTCGGCGTGTCGACTCTGCGGATGGAGTGTGGAGATCCGTTGTGTCACTATTCTTGACTGGTGGCCAGGATTGCGAATAGCGGGGCGGTGCGGCTGACCGATCGTATCTCCATCGGAGTTTTGACTAAGGTGTTCCCACGCGATCTGGTGGACGAGGTGGTTGCGGAGACGGGCAGTCGTGAGAAACGCAGTCGTCTGCTCCCTGCACACGTGGTTGTGTATTACGTGTTGGCGTTGGCGTTGTTCTTCGGTGAGGGGTATGAAGAGGTGATGCGCCGACTCGTCGGCGGTCTTCGTTTCCTGCGAAACTGGTCGGGTTCATGGAACGTCCCGACGACGAGCGCGATTTCTCAGGCCCGGGTTCGGCTGGGTGAGGCGGCATTGAAAGAACTCTTTCACCGGGTAGCGGTTCCCATGGCGCGGCCCGGTACCCGGGGCGCATGGTTCCGGCAGTGGCGAGTGATGGCGATCGACGGCGTCATTATCGACCTTCCCGACACGCCGGAGAATAACTCTGAGTTCGACCATTCCACAGGCGGGCGCGGCGACAGCGCATTTCCCGTGGCCCGGGTCGTCGGACTGGGTGAATGCGGGACCCATGCCATCGTCGGCGCCGCGGTGGGCACGTGGAGCACGGGCGAGCGCACCCTCGTCCGGGAGCTGCTGCCCGACCTGGAACCGGGCATGCTCGTGCTGGCCGACCGGGGTTTCTACAGCTACCAGCTCTGGAACGACGCACTGGCCGCCGGCGCGGCGCTGGTGTTTCGAACTGGCGCACGGATGGTGCTACCCGTGCTGGAATCCTTCCCCGACGGCTCCTACCGCTCGGTGCTGCTGGACCCGAGACGACAAAGCCCGATCCGCAAGCGAGCCCGAAAAGCAGGCACAGGGCGACACGGAGACCTCTCGATACTGCAGAACTCCGGCATTGCCTGCCGGGTTGTCGAGTACAGCGTCGACAACCGGGAAACATCCGGTGAAATCATCTGTCTCATCACCTCGATCCTGGACTTCGAAGAAGCACCCGCCCACGAACTCGCCGTGCTCTACCACCAACGATGGGAGTTCGAACTATCACTCGACGAAATCGAGATACACCAACTGGGACACCACCGAGTCCTCCGATCCAAATCACCGGAGATGGTTCGCCAGGAAATCTGGGGTATCCTGCTAACACACTATGCCATCCGGCACCTCATGCATGAAGCTGCCGACACCGCCGATATCGACCCCGACCGGCTGTCGTTCATTCGCAGCCTCCGACTCATCCGCCGTCACATCACAGACCAGGCGGGCTTTTCCCCCTAAACAACTCGCCAAAAGCATCCTAGTCGCGATCGCCGAAATCACCGAGGTTCCCAACCCGCCCCGGCGACACCGCACCTATCCCAGAGTCGTCAAACGACACTTCGCCAAATACCACAACATCAAACGAGAGAACCACCATGGGCGCCGACACCACGACCCACCGAAGATCCACATCTACAACATTCGAGCTTAACTTAGCGGCATTGCACCACGTCATCGAATGGCAACACGGCGGACCAACCGCCATCGACAACCTGGTGATGCTGTGCCGATTCCACCACCGACTCATCCACGGCTCGGAATGGCAGATGCGAATGGCCCGTGGGTCTCCCGAATTCATCCCACCGAAATGGGCGGACCCCAGCCAAACCCCACGGCGAAAACCGCAGACGTCCGTACGCTGACTCAGTGACCCCGGGGCATCCGCCGGAAGGCGGCCGCCAACTCGTCGCATGCCCGCTCGGACAGCGTGTCGACCGGAACCGTGCCGAGTGCCGCGATCGTTGCCTTGAACTGCTCGACGTAGGCGTGGCAGCCCTCGCAGATCTCCAGGTGGGCCCGGACCTCCTCGGCCTGATCGGGAGGCAGCACGCCTTCCAAGTAGGCGGTGACGTGCTCGACGACCTCGGCGCACGGGACGTCGACCGGATCGCGCGGTGTCAACGGATCTCTTCCCGCTGCAGGTAGCGCTCCTCGACTGCGGCGCGCAGCCGGGAGCGGCCGCGGTGCAGCAGCACCCGTTGGTTCGTCGCCGTCAGATTCAGCAGCTGGCACACCTCCTCGCTGTCCAGCCCGTGCACGTCGCGCAGCTCGACGACCACGCGCTGCCGCTCGGGCAGGAACCCGAGCGCCCGGGAGAGCACGCCGCGAAACTCCCTTGCCAGCGCGGCCGGCTCCGGGCTCCACTCCACCGGCATCGCGTCCGCTCGCCAGTGGCCGGAGTAGGGGTCTTCCGGGCCGCGGAACCGGGCAGGGTCGACGGTCGGGCCGGCGTCCAGCTCGTCGACGAGCACGGTCCGGCTCTCCACCTTGCCGCGCTTGCGAGCCTGGTTCGCCAGGATCCGGAACACCCAGGTGCGGAACATCGCGCGCCCCTCGAACCCGTCCAGACCGCGCAACACGGCCAGCCAGGTCTCCTGGACGACCTCCTCGGCGGAGGCGTGCGTGTTCACGGACATTCGCGCCACCCGCAGCATCGCCGGGCCCCACTCCCGCACGATCGCGTCGAACGCCGTCTCGTCGCCGCTCCGCAGCCGCTGCACCAGGCTCGGGTCCTCGACGAGCACGCGGGAACCTTACCGATCGCGCTGGCTCGCCGGTGCTCACACGAGGGCCTCGGAGTGCACGTGTAGCGGGGCCGGTGTGTGCTCATGTAACGCTCCCGAGAGGCTGCAGGACTGCACACGTGTACTGAAGTGCCGGTAGGGCCGACGGGCGTTACACGAGGATGGGGCGATGGACGAGCAGGTGCTGACCCAGACACGGCGCGCGCTGCACGGGGTGGGAGAGCTCGTGATCGCCGGGCCGCAGTACCGCGAGCTCGGCACGATCCGGCTGCGAGTGGTGCCGGGTGGGTTCGCCGGAGTCAAGCTGCCGCTGACCGTGGAGGGGGTCGAGCTGGTCGGCGAGGGCGGCCGATGGCCGCTGCGTGGAACGTACCGCGCACTGGGCGCTGCCGCTGGCGTGGACGTCGGGCGGCCGGAGGCGCTGTACCACGACACCTCGGGGATGGAGCCGGACGACGAGATCGCCGTGGACGCCTCTGCCGCGGCAGTGCTCATCTCGGCTTTCGAGCGCGGTGACGCCGGGTTGCGCAGCTTCGCCCCTGACGTCGAGCCGATCCTGTGGCCGGAGCACTTCGACGTCGGGATCGCCGTGGACGATGTCAACTACGGGATCTCTCCGGGCGACGCGGCCCACCCCCGGCCGTACGCCTACGTCGGCCCGCACACCCCGCGGACCGGGGAGTTCTGGAATGCGCCGTTCGGCGCCGTGCGCTGGATGGACGAGCTCGACTCGGCGGAAGCCGTGGCGGCATTCTTCAAGTCCGGGGCTGCTGCCGCTGCCGCTGATTGAGGACAGCGGCTGGCAGGATCTCAGGGCCTCTTCGTTCGGATGAGATTCCCGGATCGCATGATCTCGATCAAGCCGTGCTGGCAGTATGTCGGTCATGGCCGAGGGGGAGGCGCCTAATCCCGTCGCGGACGAGCTGCTGTCCCGCGTCGCGATCGACACTCCCGAATCGCGCCAGGCGGTCGCCGGCGGCGCGAGCATGTTCCTCATCGACCCCGACCGCGCCCAGAAGTTCATCGATGACATCCGCACGGCGGCTGCGACGCTGACTGCTGCAGGTGAGTCGGCAGGCCGAGCCAGGTGGAACTATCCGCCCGAGGCCGACCGGGTCGAGCGGCAACTTCGCCGACCAAGCCGCGAGGATGTCCGACAACGCCGTTGCCGCGGCCGCCCGGCACCAGCAGGCACTGGCCAGGATGTGGCCAACGAGTTGCAGCGTCAGCTCAACGCCTACCAGCAGGTCGAGCAGGCCAACACCCCCGGGATGCGAGCGTGACCAGCAGGCTGCTCGGTGCTCTCGCGATTGTGCTGCTAGTGGGCAGCTGTGGCACGCCGACCTCGCAGGGCGGATCGCGTCCCCGCCGCTGCCGGCAGGGGTGTCGCGCGACCAGGTCGTACCGACCGACAGTCTGGCCAAGGACGCCCGCGGCGTCGGCGCCGTGCGAGCTGATCACTGCCGACGAGGCCCGCTCGGCTGGGCATCGACACGCCTACCGCGGAGCCATCCCCGCCGGGCGAGACCCCCCCAGGCTGTCGCTGGAGCTCCCCCGACTTCAGGATTCGGCGTCGGCGTGATCGTCGACACGACCAAGGGCCTGGCCAACCTGTACAGCAGGTCACGCCGGAACTCCCTACAAGCAGTTCGAGCCGACTCGCGTCGACGGGTACCCAGCCGTCCGCGCGGAGCAGATCTAGGACAGCCCGGATTGCACGATCTACGTCGGGCTTGCCGAGACCCAGGCCATGTGGGTCAGGGGTACCGATCAAGCGGGCGGGGACAGCTGCGCGATCAGCTCGTCCGGTGATCACCGCGGTGCTTGCGAACCTGCCGCCGCTGCGCTGAATGGGGGGAGTCGATGTACGACATCACCTACGAGTACTTCGCGGACCCGAGCCGCACGTTGGGCATGATGCGCAAGCAGCTGTTCGCGGCTCCCCAGCCGGCAGACGTCGGCGCCAACGCAGAGTCCTACGTCAGCACCGCCGAGCTGTACCGCTCGATCCATGACCAGGTCAATGCGGCCGTCGGCGCGGCAGTCGAGGGGCACCGGGGCGCGGCGGCGGATGCGTCGAGGGCGTTCATTGGCGTGCATGCACAGCGCATTGCAGAGGCGGCGGACGAAGCGCAGCGGGCGTTCTCGGCCGTCGAGTCGGGCACCCGCCATTACCAGGCGGCGCGGAACAAGATGCCTACGGACGGTTGGGACCAGCCTCCACCCTGGTGGGAGGTCGCCGGGAATGTGCAGTTTGTGCCCATCGTGACTGCCACCGCCTATGCGATTGAGATGAACACCTACAACGGCTCTCGCCAGCAGGCCGTCGAGGCGATGAACACCTACCAGGAGAGCGCCAACGGGACGATCCGTGCGGAGTTCCAGCAGTTCACTACAACGGTGCCCACATTGGACGGTGCGGCAGCTGCAACGCCCACCGGCGCGCCGGCCTTCCCCGGCGGAGGAGTGGGGACAGCGGTAGCGCCGCCGGCACTTCCGCCCGGCGGGGCGGGCCGGGCACAGCCGCCGGTCGGACCGGGTGGGCGGCGTCCGTCGGGCGTCCCCACCAGTCCGGTGCCCCGGGGCCAGGTGCCGCCTGTCGTCCCGCCGGGCGGCCCCGGCGGCCAGCCAGTACCAGGCCAGAACGGCGCCCCAAGACCGGCCCCACGGGTTCCGGCCGGCGTGGACCGCGCCGGGCCGGGCTTCCCGCCCGGGGCGAACGCGGGCTTGCCCGGTCAGCCGCGAGGTCCAGGTGCCGGCGGTGCGGGTCCCGGCCCGACACCGGGCGGCGCGGGCCCGACCGGCCCGGGCGGTGCCGGCAACCCGGCGCGGCCGGGGCCACCAGCGAGGCCCGCCGCCGGCCCGCCCGGCGCGTCCGCGTTCCCGTTCCTGCCGTTCGGCGGCGGGATGGGACGACAGGAAGAGGAACGCCGGCGCCCGTCCTGGCTGGTCCAGGATGACCCCGAGGAGTTCTGGCTCGGTGACCTGCCGCCGCACGTGCCGGCGGTGATCACCGGGCCGCCACCCCGACCGGCCGCTGAGGACTGAGCATGCACGTGCCGTCAGCGGCCGCCGCGGCGATCATCCAGCGGCTCGGGTTCGAGCTGCCCTTCGACATTCCGCTCTACGTGCGAACCGAGGACGAGCACCGTCGTGCGCTGCACGCCGGAATCGACCAGGCGAGGCGGATGCGGTTGATCACCCCGCAGGGCCTGGATCCGGGCCTGGGCGCGGCGCTCCGCGCGCTACACGAGCCGGACATCGCCGTGCACCTGAGGCACGGCGACATCGTGGCCCGCACCGACCGGGTGGTGCACGCCGCACGGCGCGGCGAGGTCGCCGTGCTCGCCGAGGTGCGCGCCGACGGCCTGGCGATCACCCCGATCCGGCCCACCGGCATCGCCGCCGAGCTCGCCGCGGTGCTGCCCACCGTCAAGCCCGCCGAGGGCCCGCGGTCGGCCACCGCACCGCGGCACGCCGTGCAGCAGGCGGTCGACGCCGCCGGCGGCCTGCCCGGAGCGCTGGCGGCCGAGTTGACCGGCCGGGGCGTGCGCTCCGGGGACGCAATGCTGTTCGCCGCCGCGCTGACCGCGAAGCGCACCGCCCTGACGCACGTCTACACGGTGCCCACGAACTCGATGGACGTGCTGGACACCGACCGCGGCCGCTACGTGTTCACCGCGCGTGGCGACCACGTCGTGATCGCCGCCGGCCGACCGGAGAGCCTGCGCGCCAAGATCGCCGAGCTGATCAGCGCCGAGCCGGCGCCAGGAGCCGAGGGCGCTACCGCGCTGCGCGGTTGATCGCCGACACTACGGCCCGCAGCGACGCGGTGACGATCGAACCGCTCACCCCGACGCCCCACAGCACGCCGTCCTCCACGGCGCACTCGACGTAGGCCGCCGCTCGCGCGTCGTCACCGGCGGAGAGCGCATGCTCGTGGTAATCGAGCACCCGGACGTCGTAGCCGACGCTGGCCAGCCCGTCGACGAACGCCGCGATCGGGCCGTTGCCGCTGCCGGTGATCTCGTGCTCGTCGGACTCGATGCGCACCACCGCGACGATCTCGTCGTGGCCTTCGCGCTCGTTGGTGAGCCGGTGCCGGATCAGCGTGAGCGGCGTCTCCGGCGCGAGGTACTCGGAATCGAAGATCGTGCCCATCTCCACCGCGTTGACCTCGCCGCCCGCGGTGTCTGTCACCTCCTGGATCACCCGGGAGAACTCGATCTGCAGCCGCCGCGGCAGGTCCATCTGGTGCTCGGCCTTCATGATGTAGGCCACGCCGCCCTTGCCGGACTGCGAGTTGACCCGGATCACGGCCTCGTAGGTACGGCCGATGTCCTTGGGGTCAATAGGCAGGTAGGGCACCTCCCAGCGGAAGAGCTCGACCGGTACGCCGGCGGCCGTAGCGTCCACCTCCATGGCCCGAAACCCCTTGTTGATCGCGTCCTGATGGCTGCCGGAGAACGCGGTGTACACCAGGTCGCCACCCCATGGGTGCCGTTCGCCGACCGGGAGCTGGTTGCAGTACTCCACGGTGCGACGGACCTCGTCGATGTCGCTGAAGTCGATCTGCGGGTCGACACCCTGGCTGAACAGGTTCATCCCCAGCGTGACCAGGTCGACATTGCCGGTGCGCTCACCGTTGCCGAACAGGCAGCCTTCGATCCGGTCCGCGCCCGCGGCGTAGCCCAGCTCGGCGGCGGCGACCGCGCAGCCGCGGTCGTTGTGCGGGTGCAGGCTCAGCACGACCCCGTCGCGACGTTCCAGGTGCCGGTGCATCCACTCGATGGAGTCCGCGTAGACGTTCGGCATGGCCATCTCGACGGTCGCCGGCAGGTTGACGATCGCCGGTGCCTCCGGGGTCGGCTGCCAGATCGCGGTGACCGCGTTGCACACCTCGACCGCGTACTCCAGCTCGGTCCCGGTGTAGGACTCCGGGCTGTACTCGAAGCGCCAGAACGTGTCCGGGTACTTCTCCGACATCCGCAGCACGTGCTCGCCGCCGTCGGTGGCGATCTTTCGGATCCCGGGCCGGTCCGAGGCGAACACCACCCGGCGCTGCAGGATCGATGTCGAGTTGTACAGGTGCACGATCGCCCGCGGCGCGCCCTCGCAGGCCTCGTAGGTCCGCTCGATCAGCTCGGGGCGGGCCTGGGTGAGGACCTGGATGGTCACGTCCTCCGGGATCGCGTCCGAGACGATGATCTCCCGGATGAAGTCGAAGTCAGTCTGGCTGGCGGCCGGGAAGCCTACCTCGATCTCCTTGTAGCCCATCCGCACCAGCAGGTCGAACATCCGCCGCTTGCGGGCTGGGCTCATCGGGTCGATCAGCGCCTGGTTGCCGTCGCGCAGGTCGACCGCGCACCACAGCGGGGCGCGGCTGATCCTTCGCTCCGGCCAGGTCCGGTCGGGCAGCGAGACCGGCTCGACTATCTCGTGGTGCGGGCGGTATCGGTGGAACGGCAGGTGGCTCCCGCGCTGCCGGTTCCAGGCGGGTTGATCGTCGGGTACCGGGCGGTCCGGGATTCGCAGCCGGCTCGACCCGGGATGGATCGGGCCGTGGCCGGCATGGGCGTCTTGGGGCGTGGTCATCGCTTGGTCCTGTTCTGGAGTGGGCCGGGTAATGACCGGCGTGCGCCAGACCCGCGACGAGGGGCCGGTCGGTCAGACCCCGCCGCGGCGACCAAGGAGCAGCTGTGCCACGCTCCCGAGCCTAACCTGGGCACCCGGCGGTGCCAAACCGGTGTAGCGGTGCTGCTCCCTTCGCCGGCCGCTGACCGGCACCCGAACGAGCGATCCCGCCTGGCGTGGCGGGCGACTGTCCACTGTGCAACCATGCGCGCCATGGCGAGCAGAGGGGCCTACACCGCAGCCCGCGTGCTGTCGGCGATCGGCTATGCGATCGTGGCCATTCTGGTCATCCACATCATCCTGACGTTGCTCGGCGCGAACCCGCAGAACGCGTTCGCGGCGTTCTTTGCGACCGCGGCGGGCTTCTTGTCGCTCGGACTGAGCAACCTGTTCGTCTATGACAACGCTGCGCTGATGACCGCCGTCAACTACGGGATCGCGGCGGTGGTGTGGGTGATCATCACGGTCCTGGTGACCGGGATCGTCCGCCGGATCGGCTGAGCCCATCGGCCCGACAGGTCAGATCGCGTACCGCCAGCCGAGCAGCGCATAGGCGCCGAACCACGCCGAGGCGATCGCCGCCGCGCCCAGCACCGCGATCATGGTCGCCGGCCGCCGCCGGGCGAGGGCCAGCGCGACCGGCAGCAGCAGGGTGAACGCCGGCACCAGCAACCGGGCCTTGGAGCTCATCAGCCCGTTGCTGCCGATCACCATCGCGAGCACCACCGCGCCGTAGATCACCAGCGGCAGCGGCAGCCGCTGCGCGATGCACAGCCCGAGCAGCACGACCGCACCGGCCAGCACGACGACGGTCACCAGCTCCATGCACCGAACGGCCGGTGGCGAGTACGTCTCCGGTGAAGCGCAGGGTCGCGACGCCGCCGTCGAACTGCGAGTTCCAACCGCGCTCCTGCACCCCGAACCAGCCGCCGACCACGCCCGGCTGCACCGCGACGAAGGCCAGGTAGCCGATCAGCCCGGTCGGCGCCAGCGCGGCCCCGACCCACGGGCGCCAGCCGTCCCCGGACCATTCTGATGGTCGGGTCCGGGGTGGTTCCGCTCCTCGCTCGCTTCGCTCGCTGCGATGCTCGCCGCCCCTTCCCCTCCGAGTCCAGATCGCGATCGCCGCCGCGGCAAACACGGCCAGCACCACGGCGACCGCGGTAGGGCGCACCAGGCCGGCCGCGGCGCAGGCCAGCCCGGCGGCGACCCACTGTCGCCGGAGCACCCAGACCAGTGACCAGGCGGCGAGCGCGCAGAACAGCGCCTCCGAGTAGGTCATCGACAGCGCCACCGCCATCGGGGCCGCGGCGAACAGAGCGACCAGCGCCAGGCCGGCCTTCCGCGACCCTCCCGGCACGAGCTCGCCCAGCCGGACCAGCGCGTACGCCGCGAACACTCCGGCCACCAGCGTCACGATCAGCCCAGCCGCGAGGATGTCCATGCCGGTGACGATTCGCAGTGCGCCGACCAGCGCCGGGTAGCCGGGGAAGAACGCGAATCCGGTGAAAGGGTCGCGCTCGCCGAACGCGTCGACCAGGCCCGCCGGCAGGTCGTAGTAGCCGGAGCCGGCCAGGCTCAGCAGCCACTCGCCGTCCCAGGAACGGAGCTCGGGCCCCAGCGATGCACCACGGGCCTGGGCGACGACGGCCAGCACGAGTAGGCCGAGGCCGCGGACCGCGAGGTAGACAGCGGCCGGCGCGAGCACCGGTGCGACCGGCGCGACCCGCTCGAGTGCCGCCGCGAGCCGGGCCCGCACGGTGCTACGCGGACCGGGCTCGACCGGTGCAACCGGCACGCGGTGCTCGGTCGGGGAGGACGCGGTACTGGAACTCATATCGGTTCGTGGCGCCCAATGGCGCCGGTAGTCTCGATGCCCGTGGCCTTGGTCGTGCAGAAGTATGGCGGTTCGTCGTTGGAGGACGCCGACCGCATCAAGCGCGTCGCGGAGCGCATCGTCCGCACCCACAAGGAAGGCCACGACGTCGTGGTGGTCGCCTCGGCGATGGGCGACACCACCGACGAGCTGACCGCGCTTGCCGAGCAGGTCTGCCCAGCGCCGCCGCCGCGCGAGCTCGACATGCTGCTCACCGCCGGGGAGCGCATCTCGAACGCGCTGCTCGCGATGGCCATCCACGGCCTGGGCGCGCAGGCCCGCTCGTTCACCGGCTCGCAGGCCGGGATGATCACCACGTCCAGGCACGGGGACGCCCGGATCGTGCAGGTCAACCCGGATCGGCTGCGCAAGGCGCTCGGCGAGGGGTCGATCGTGCTGGTGGCGGGGTTCCAGGGCGTCAGCCAGGACAGCAAGGACATCACCACGCTCGGCCGCGGTGGCTCGGACACCACGGCGGCCGCGCTGGCCGTCGCGCTGGCTGCCGACGTCTGCGAGATCTACACCGACGTCGACGGGGTCTACTCCGCCGACCCGCGCATTGTGCGGAACGCCCGCCACCTCGACGTGATCTGCTACGAGGAGATGCTGGAGATGGCCACTTGCGGCGCGAAGGTGCTGCATCTGCGCGCGGTGGAGTACGCGCGGCGGTACGGGATGCCGCTGCGGGTGCGCTCGGCGTACAACGAGGAGCCCGGGACGCTGATCGCCGGGTCGCTGGAGGACATTCCGATGGAGCAGGCGATCATCACCGGGGTTGCGCACGACCGGTCCGAGGCCAAGGTCACCGTGGTCGGGCTGCCCGACCGTCCGGGTATGGCCGCCAAGGTGTTCCGCGTCGTCGCGGACGCCGAGATCAACATCGACATGGTGCTGCAGAACATCTCGCACACCGACAACCGGCGCACCGACATCACTTTCACCCTGCCGCGGCTGCACGGCTCGAGAGCGGTCACCGCGCTGCGCGGCGCCCAGGCCGACATCGGTTTCCTCGACGTGCTCTACGACGCCGCGGTCGGCAAGGTCTCGCTGATCGGCGCCGGGATGCGCTCCCATCCAGGAGTGACGGCCGTGTTCTGCGAGGCGCTCGCTGCAGCCGGGGTGAACATCGAGACGATGAACACCTCCGAGATCCGGATCTCCGTGCTGTGCCGGTCCGAGCAGCTCGACGACGCGGTGCGCGCACTGCATGCCGCGTTCGAGCTCGGCGGCGACGAGGAGGCGGTCGTGCACGCCGGGACCGGCCGATGAGCCCCGTGCTGGCCGTTGTCGGGGCCACCGGGGCCGTCGGCAGCACCATGATCGAGATCATCGAAGCGCGGGAGTCGGTGCCGTGGTCGGAGGTGCGGCTGGTCGCGTCCGCACGCTCGGCCGGGCGGGTGCTGCGGGTGCGGGGCCGGAAGGTGACGGTCGAGGCGCTGTCCGGTGCGGCGTTCGACGGGGTGGACGTGGCCGCGTTCGATGTGCCGGACGAGGTCAGCGCGGAGTGGGCGCCGCAGGCCGCCGCCCGCGGCGCGGTCGTGGTGGACAACTCCGGGGCGTTCCGGATGGAGCCCGACGTGCCGCTGGTGGTGCCCGAAGTCAACGCAGCGGACGCCTCGATACGTCCGCGCGGCATCATCGCGAACCCGAACTGCACGACGTTGTCGATGATGGTGGTGCTCGGGGCGCTACACCGGGCGTTCGACCTACGGGAGCTGGTGGCCGCCTCCTACCAGGCGGCATCCGGCGCCGGGCAGGCCGGGGTGGACCGGCTGCACGCGGAGCTGGCGGCCGTGACCGGCAAGCCGCTCGGGGTGCGCGCCGGCGACGTGGCCGCGGCGCTGTCCGCCGCCGGGCTGGACCCCGCCGACTCGCCGTTCCCAGCGCCGCTGGCGCTCAATGTGGTGCCGTGGGCCGGCTCGCTGCGCGACGAAGGCTGGTCGTCTGAGGAGCTCAAGATTCGCAACGAGTCGCGGAAGATCCTGGGCATCCCGGACCTGAAGGTGTCGGCGACCTGCGTTCGGGTCCCGGTGATCACTACGCACGCGGTTGCCCTGCATGCGACCTTCGGCTCGCCGGCCAGCGTGCATGCCGCGCGCGATGTGCTCTCCCGGGTGCCTTCGGTGGTGCTGCGCGACGACCCCGCCGCCGGCGAGTGGCCCACCCCGGCCGACGTGGTGGGCGGCGACCCGACCTGGGTCGGCCGCATCCGGCAGGCGCTGGACTTCCCGAACACGCTGGACCTGTTCGTCTGCGGCGACAACCTGCGCAAGGGTGCCGCGCTGAACACCTACGAGATCGCCGAACTGGTGGCCGCCGAGCCCCGCTGACTCTGCGCCGCGCGGCGTCCACGGCCGCGTCGCACGCCCGTGCCGCACGCCCGTCAAACCCCGAATGAGCGGGCTTATTCCGCCCTGAACGGGCCTCGAAAGCCGCAATAAGCCCGCTCATTGCGGTTCTGGGCGTTGGGTTGTGGGCGTGGGTTTTGGGGCAGCGGGCTATCCTGCGCGCTCGTGATCGACGAGCTGCTCCGCCGCAACGCCGCAGCGGCGGCACCACCATCGGCCGCTGCCCGCCCCACGCTGCAGGTCGCGGTGCTGACCTGCATGGACGCCCGGATCGACCCGGTCGCGCTGTTCGGCGTGCGGCCGGGGGAGGTGCACGTGCTGCGCAACGCCGGCGCGGTGGTCACCGACGACATGGAGCGGTCGCTGACGATCAGCCAGCGCAAGCTGGGCACTACCCAGGTACTGGTCGTGGCGCACACCCGCTGCGGGATGGCGACGTTCACCGACGACGAGTTCGTAGCCGAGCTCGAGGCCGATACCGGCAGCCGTCCACAGTGGCCGGTGCACACGTTCGGCGACCCGGCGCAGAACGTGCGGGACGGCGTCGACCGGCTGCGCGGCAGCCCGTTCCTGCAGCGCGGGACGGCCGTCGCCGGATACGTCCTCGACGTGGACTCCGGAGAACTCACGCCGGTCGGCTGACGCATCGCTACACGAGTGCGCCTAGCGCTGCGGCGAGCCGCCGGCGAACCGCAGCCCGTTGGGCACCGGGAGCTGCGCCCGAATCTGGATCACGCCGTCGACCAGCTGGGCGCTCGGGCGCAGCCCGGATCGGCGCAGTAGCCGGGTCATCACCAGCTCGCCGGGGCGGGCCATCGTGGTGAGCTCCGCCCAGCCGGCCTCGACGGCGAGCTCCACGGCGCGTCGGACCAGCGCGGTCGCCACCCCGCGTCCGTGCCAGGCGTCCTCGACCAGCACCGCGAACTCGCCGTGCCCGTCCGCAGACCGCTCCAGGTTGGCCAGCCCGACCGCGCTGCCCTCGTCGGTGGTCAGGGCGAGCACCGCGACGCCGCCGGACTCGGTGTCGCCGACCAGTCGCTGCAGCTCGGCGGGTTCCAGCCGCGGTCCGGGGTTCAGGAACCGGGAGCGCCGCGAGCCCGGCGAGCAGCGCGCGTGCAACGCCGCGACGAGCGCGCTGTCGGCGACGCGCGCCGGGCGTAGCACGATCTCGGCGCCGTCGGCGAGCTGGATGTGCCGGCGCGCAGGTTCGGGCTCGGGTCGGACCGTGCCGCGCAGCCGGAGCTGAGCACCGAGCTCGAGCATCGCGGCGGCCCGGGACAGCTCGGTCGCGGTGAACGGCCAGGCCCGCAGCAGCTGGTACTGCCCGTCGACGGTCTGCAGCCGGTGCCGGAAGCCGGGGCCGGCGCTGCCCCTCGGCGCCTCGTCGTCGGCGACGAGCTGGGCCCGCAGCAGGGTCGCGATCGCCCGTGGCGTCTCGCCCGCGTCCACCACCATCCAGCGGGCCAGCGCGATCGCGGTGCTGACCGGGTCGGAGAGCTCGGCCGCGTCGGCCCGGGTGAGCAGCGTGCACGGGATGCCCGCCGACTCGATCTGCTCGACGAGCACCGCCGGTTCGGCGCCCTCGGCCAGCTTGATCAGCAGCTCGTCGGTCACCGACCCGTCGTCGGCCGGCTCGCCGACCACGTGCAGCGAGAGGATGTTGCCCCCGGCCGCGCCGACCGCGGTGGCCACCGCGCCGAGCCGACCGGGCCGGTCCTCGAGCTGGACATGCACCCGCCACAGCGTCACGCGGCACCTCCGATCCGGCCCAGCGTGACGCGCCGTTGTTGCGGGCGTGCTACCGCGCAGTGACGACCCGGGACGCGCTAGCGCACTGCGTTGTGAAACTCCACACGCCAGGTCCACTCGCTGTGGTCCGCGGCGTGCTGCCACTCCACGAGCAGGCCGGCCTCGCCGCCCGGCAGCAACACCAGCCGACCGATGTCCTCCGGCGTGGGCCATCTGTCGTGCAGCTCGATCCGCCCGCCGAATCGGTACAGGAACGTCATCGGGCCGGGCGCGGTCCGAGCCAACCGGTAAGCGGCCGCGAGCAGGCGGCCGTCGGCGGCGTCCCGCACCTCGACGTCCAGTTCCTGGGCGCAGGCGTGCACGATCACCACGTCCCGGGCGAGGTCGCCGGCAACCAGGCTGCGAGCAAAGGACAGCCCGGTCGCGCCGGCGCCGGGGTACCACAGGTCCCAGGTCTCGTCGCCTTGCCGGGAGCTGCCGTGGCGTGAGGCGGCCGGACGCACCGCGGGCTCGGTCATTACGTGCCTCCAGGTGTTCTGCGTCGGATTGCAGGCTGGTGTGGGTTCGGGGCTAGGAGCAGGATCCCACCCCGTGGACGCGGTGCAGCGGTTCGCAGCGCTGGTCGCGGAGCCGGCGCCGGCCCCGCCGCTGGACCTCGGGGCTCTCGCGATCGCGGCGGGCGCCGACCCCGAGCTCGACCCGAGCTGGGCGCTCGGCGAGCTGGACCGGATCGCGGCCGGACTCGGTTCCGTCGACGCGCTGCTGAACCGGATCTTCGTCGAGGAGGGCTTCGCCGGCGACGCGGAGCACTACTACGACCCGCGGAACTCCCTGCTGCCCGACGTGCTGGCCCGCCGCCGCGGCATCCCGATCACGCTGTCCGTGGTGTGTATCGAGGCCGGCCGGCGGGCCGGGATCGCCCTGGAGGGCATCGGGATGCCCGGGCACTTCCTGATCCGGCCGGCCGGCACCCAGGCCTACCAGGACCCGTTCACCGGCAGCCCGCTCGACCTCGCCGACTGCGAGGCGTTGTTCCGCGGCGCGACCGGCGCACCCGAGGACGTGCCCTTCGGTCCGCACCTGCTGACGGTGTCGCCACCGAGGGCGATCCTGGCCCGGATGTTGGAGAACCTCCGCGCGGTCTACCGCACGGCGGGGCGGCTGGCCGACCTGGAGTGGGTGCTGCGGATGCGCCTGGAACTGCCCGGGGCCGGCAGCGTCCAGGTGGCCGAGCTCGCCGAGGTACTTGCCGCGCAGGGTCGCTGGTTGCAGGGCGCGGAGCTGCTCGAGGCGCGCGGACTCGACCAGGCGGCGCGGGCGCTGCGGGCCAGGCTCAACTGACCGATCGCGGCCGGCTACGGGTCGCCGGCGTCGTCGGCGGCGGTGAGCAGCCGGAAGCCCAGCCGCCGACCCCAACCCCGGCCGACCGCGAGGGAGAACCACAGGGTGAGCAGGCTGTCGACCGCCGCCAGCGCCTGCGGTCCGTCGCCCACCCACACCGGCCGGAACCCGACCGCGGCGATCAGGCCGTCGACGACCTCGCGGGCCGGCCCGTCCGGGCCGGCGTAGAACATGTCCGAAGCCACCGAGGAGAACCGCGGCGCGTCCATCTGCTCCCAGCCCACGCTGTTGAACGCCCGGAATGTCACCCCGCCGGCCGCCTCCAGGTCCGGCACGCCGCTCAGCCGCTGCCCGCCGACGTTGTTCGTCGCGTCCACGGTCGGCTTGCCGGCGATCCCGGCCGCCACCAGACCGGCCAGTTCGGCCACCGCCGCGCCGGGCACCGTGACGATCACCGCGTCGGCCGCCCGTGCCGCGTCGGCGTGCTCCGCCGCGCGCACCCCCGCCGGAAACCCGTCGGTGTCGAGCCTGCGCGGGTCGCGGCTGCCGAGCAGCACCGGGTGCCCGGCCAGCGCCAGTCGTCGGGCCAGGGTCCGACCCACCAGCCCCGCGCCGAGCACCGCGACGGTCACGTGATCAGTGCCGCCTGCCATCGCGCACCTCCGATCCGAGGCTTGAGTCCATCCGTTCACAGCAGGCACACAGGAAGCGCCCAGCTCGGGGACAGCCCGGGACCCCATCCTGGCAGCATGAACGGCGTGGGTACCGAGCTTCGGCGCGGCGACGGCGGGCCGGTGCGCGCCCTGGTCGTCGACGACGAGGCCGCGCTGGCCGAACTGCTCACGATGGCGCTGCGCTACGAGGGATGGGATGTGCGCAGCGCACCGGACGGCCTCGGCGCGGTCCGCGTCGCCCGCGAGTTCGGCCCCGACGTGGTGGTGCTCGACGTGATGCTGCCGGACATCGACGGGATGGAGGTGCTGCGCAGGCTGCGCGGTCGACGCCCCCGAGGTTCCGGTGCTGTTCCTCACCGCGAAGGACGCCGTCGAGGACCGGATCGCCGGGCTCACCGTGGGCGGCGACGACTACGTGACCAAGCCGTTCAGCCTGGAGGAGGTGGTGGCGCGGCTGCGGGCGCTGCTGCGCCGCTCCGGGATGGTGGCGGCCAGCCGCTCGCCGACGCTGACCGTCGGCGACCTGGTACTGGACGAGGACAGCCACGAGGTGGCCCGCGGCGGGGTGCCGATGCGAGCTGACCGCAACCGAGTTCGAACTGCTGCGCTACCTGATGCGCAACCCGCGGCGGGTGCTCTCCAAGGCCCAGATCCTGGACCGGGTGTGGCACTACGACTTCGGTGGCCAGTCCAACGTGGTCGAGCTCTACATCTCCTACCTGCGCAAGAAGATCGACGCCGGTCGGCCGCCGATGATCCACACCATGCGCGGCGCCGGATACGTGCTCAAACCGGCCGCGGACCCGGGCTGAGCGTGCTGCGCTCGCTGCGCGCGAGGTTGGTCGCGGCGCTGCTCGCGCTGCTCGCTGGCCGTGGGCCTGGTGGTCGGGGTGGTCACGGCCGTCGCGCTGAACGCGTTCCTGCTCCAGCAGCTCGACGAGCGGCTGATGGCCGGGCGGTTCGTGGTCAGCCAGCAGCTGCCCGCCGACGCCGGCGGCCCGGCGGAGGGGCCGCCCCCGCCGATCGCGAACCCGCCCGGCAGCGGGGACCGGGCGCCGCGCGGGCTGCCACCGCGGACGGTCGGCGCGCTGGTGGTCGACGGCCGGGTCGCCGCGGCGGCCGTCACCGACGATGCCGGCACCGTGAGCGCGCTGCCGGCGGCGGACGCGGCGAGGTTGGCGGCGCTGCCGGCGGACGGCGTGCCCCGCACGGTCGGCCTGGAGTCCGGCGACTACCGGGTGGTCGCGGTCCGCACCCCGGACGGCGGCGTGCTGGTCAACGGGCTGTCGATGGCCGAGACCCAGGCGACCGTGCAGCGGCTGGTGCTGATCGAGGTGATCGTGATCGGTTCCGCGCTCGTTGCTGGCCGGGGTCGCCGGCGGCGGTCGCTGGTGCGCCGCACGCTGCGCCCGCTCGGCCGGGTCGCGGCGACCGCGAGCCGGGTCGCGCAGCTGCCGCTGGACCGTGGCGAGGTGGCGCTGGCCGAGCGGGTGCCGGCGGCGGACACCGACCCGCGCACCGAGGTCGGCCAGGTCGGGCTCGGCGCTGAACCAGATGCTCGGGCACGTCGAGTCCGCGCTGGAGGCCCGGCAGGCGAGCGAGACGCAGGCTGCGCCAGTTCGTCGCCGACGCCAGCCACGAGCTGCGCACCCCGCTGGCCGTCGATCCGCGGCTATGCCGAGCTGAGCCGGCGGCAGCCGGGCACGAGGTGCCGGCCGAGGTCGACGCACGCGCTCAGCCGGGTCGAGTCCGAGGCCACCGAGCGGATGACCAGACGCTCGTCGAGGACCTGCTGCTGCTCGCCCGGCTGGACGCCGGGCGCCCGCTGGAGCGCGCAGCCGGTCGACCTGTCCGCGCTCGTGGTCGACGCGGTGAGCGACGCCCACGTCGCCGGGCCCGACCACCGCTGGCGGCTCGACCTGCCCGAGGACGCCGGTCGACCGTGCCCGGCGACGCGGACCGGCTGCACCAGGTCGTGGCCAACCTGCTGGCCAACGCGCGCACCCACACCCCGCCCGGCACCACGGTCGCGGTGCGGCCTGGCCGCCGAGCCGGGCGGGCGCGCATCGAGGTCGTCGACGACGGGCCGGGCATCCCGGCCGACCTGCTGCCGCACGTGTTCGAGCGCTTCGCCCGTGGCGACGCGGGCGGGCCCGCACCGAGCAGAGGGCAGGGCACCGGGCTCGGACTGTCCATCGTGGACGCTGTGGTCGCGGCGCACGGCGGCTCGGTGCGGCGGTGCACAGCCGCGCCGGCGCGACGACGTTCAGCGTGGTGCTGCCGGCAGGTACTGCTGCACCTGGGACGATGACCACCGAGCCTTCGCCGACCGCGTAGGCGACCCCTTCACGAGCGCCGAGCGCACGTCGGACCGCGAACACCGTGTCCACTCACAGGTCGGGCACAGGCTCGGCACAACGGCGAGCACACGTCTGGCGCGGCAGCGTCGCCGACCATGACCGCTGCGCATCGCGCAGGCCGACATCCCCGCGGATCCCGCCGCACGGCCACGCTCCCCACCGAGCGCGGCGGACCCGCGCTGGGCGCGCCGGCGCTGATCGCGCTGCTGCTCGGCACCGCCGTGCTGTACCTCTGGGCCTCGGCTCGTCGGGCTGGGCCAACACGTACTACTCGGCGGCCGCACAGGCCGGCGCAGCGACTGGAAGGCGTTCCTGTTCGGCTCGTCCGACGCGGCGAACTCGATCACCGTCGACAAGACGCCCGCCTCGCTGTGGCTGATGGCGCTGTCGGCGCGGATCTTCGGCGTCAGCTCGTGGAGCATCCTGGTGCCGCAGGCGCTGATGGGGGTGGCCTCGGTCGGCGCTGCTGTACGCGACGGTGCGGCGCTGGTACGGTCCGGCGGCCGGGCTGATCGCCGGCGCGGTGCTCGCGCTGACCCCGGTCGCGGTGCTGATGTTCCGGTTCAACAACCCGGACGCGTTGCTGGTGCTGCTGCTCGTGCTCGGCGCCTACGGCGATGACCCGGGCGCTGGAGCGGCCAGCACCGGCTGGCTGCTGCTGGCCGCGGCGTCGTCGGGTTCGCGTTCCTGACCAAGATGCTGCAGGCGTTCCTGGTGCTGCCGGCGTTCGCGCTGGTCTACCTGGTCGCGGCGCCGACCGGCTGCGCCGCGGCTGCTGGCAGCTGCTGCTCGCCGGGCTGGCCATGCTGGTCGCCGCGGGCTGGTGGGTCGCACTGGTCGAGCTGTGGCCGGCGAGGCGACCGGCCCTACGTCGGCGGCTCGCAGACGAACAGCGTGCTGGAGCTGACCCTCGGCTACAACGGGTTCGGGCCGGCTCACCGGCGACGAGGTCGGCGGTCGGCGGTGCGGCGGCGGGGGCGCGGCTGGGGCGGCGCGCCGGCATGCAGCCGGCTGTTCAACGCCGTCAGTCGGCGGCCAGATCGCCTGGCTGCTGCCGGCCGCGCTGATCCTGCTGGTCGGCGTTGCTGGTCGCTCGGCGCCGGCGCCCACGGACCGACCGGCTCCGGGCGGTCGGTACTGCTCTGGGGCGGCTGGCTGCTGGTCACCGGGCTGGTGTTCAGCTTCATGCAGGGCATCATCCACGCGTACTACACCGTGGCGCTGGCGCCCGCGATCGCAGCGCTGGTCGCGGATCGGCGCGGTCGGTGCTCTGGCGCCGGCGCGGCGAGCTGCTGGGCCGCGGATCGTGCTGGCGGCGACGCGTCGGCGGTCACCGCGGCGTGGGCGTTCGTCCTGCTCGGCCGCAGCCCGGACTGGCTGCCCTGGCTGCGCTGGGTGGTGCTGATCGTCGGGCTGGTCGCGGTCGTCGCCCTGCTCGCCGGACGGTGGGCTGCGCCGGGTGGCGCTGGTCGCCGCCATGGCCCTAGGTCCGGCGCTGGCCGGCCCGGCCGGCGTACGCGCTACAGACGGCGGCGACGCCGCACACCGGAGCGATTCCGTCGGCCGGCCCGGCTGCCGCGGTTCGGCCCTGGCGCGCCCGGCGGCCCGGCGGCGGACCGATGATCAGGCGCGGGGAGGGCGGCCCACCGCCCGGCGCGGCGCTGCCCGGTGGCGCCGCCACCCGGAGCGATCCTGCGCGGCGACGGCGGAACGGCCGGCGGCGGCTGCTCGGCGGCAGCAGCCCGAGCACCGAGCTGGTCACCCTGCTCACCGCGGACGCCGACCATTACACCTGGGTCGCCGCGACGGTCGGGCGCCAACAGCGCCGCCGGCTACCAGCTGGCCACCGGCGAGCCGGTGATGGCCGATCGGCGGGTTCAACGGCAGCGACCCCGCCCCCTCGCTGGCGCAGTTCCAGCAGTAGGTGGCGCGGGCCAGATCCACTACTTCTCGGCGGCGGGCTGGGTTGGCCCGGTCCAACGGCGGCAGCAGCGCCCTCGCGAGATCACCCCGTGGGTCGCGCAGAACTACACCGCCGCCCACGGTCGGCGGCACGACCGTCTACGACCTGACGCGGGCCAGCGATGACACCGCTGAAAGCGAACGATGGGCCCGGTGCTCGACGTGGTGGTGCCGGTCTACAACGAGGAGCCCGATCTGGAGCCGTGCGTGCGGCGCCTGCACGCTCACCTGACGGGCCACTTCCCGTACTCGTTCCGGATCACGATCGCGGACAACGCCAGCACCGACGACACCCCGGAGATCGCCGCCCGGCTGGCCTGCGAGCTGGACGGCGTACGGGTGCTGCGGCTGGCGGAGAAGGGCCGCGGGCGGGCGCTGCGCGCAGCTGGTCGAGGTCGGACGCGGAGGTGCTGGCGTACTGCGACGTCGACCTGTCCACCGACCTCGCCGCACTGCTGCCGCTGGTCGCGCCGCTGATCTCCGGCCACTCCGACCTGGCGATCGGCACCCGGCTGGCCCGCGGCTCGCGCGTCGTGCGCGGGCGCGAAGCGCGAGCTGATTTCCCGCGGCTACAACCTGTTGCTGCGCGGCACGCTGCACGCGCACTTCTCCGACGCCCAGTGCGGCTTCAAGGCGATCCGGGCCGACGTGGCGCGCGAGCTGCTGCCGCTGGTCGAGGACAACGGGTGGTTCTTCGACACCGAGCTGTTGGTGCTGGCGGAGCGGGCCGGGCTGCGGATCCACGAGGTCCCGGTCGACTGGGTGGACGACCCGGACTCGCGGGTGGACGTGCTGGCCACCGCGCTGGCCGACCTACGCGGGATGGCCCGGTTGGGCCGAGCGCTGGTGGCCGGGCGGCTGCCGGTGCGGCAGCTCCGGGCCCAACTCGGTCGCGCCGAGCTCGGCGGCAGGGCACCGGAGCCGCGGGTGCCCGGCGTGCCGGCCGGGCTGCTCGGCCAGCTGGTCCGGTTCGTCGCCGTCGGGCTGGCCAGCACGCTGGCCTACCTGCTGCTGTTCGTGCTGCTCAGGGACGGCCTTGGCGCGCAGGGCGCGAACCTGGCGGCGTTGCTGATCACAGCCGTCGGGAACACCGCGGCGAACGGCTGCTGACCTTCGGGGTGAGCGGACGCACGTCCGTCGGCACCGTGGCTCGGCAGCAGGCGCAGGGACTGGCCGTGTTCGTGCTCTGCCTCGCGCTGTCCAGCGGCGCGCTTGGCGGGCTGCACGCGCTGGTCGCCGAGCCGGCGCAGGCCGTCGAGTTGGCCGTGCTGGTGGTGGCGAACCTGGGGGCGACAGTCCTGCGGTTCCTGCTGTTGCGTGGCTGGGTCTTCCGGCGGCGGAGCGGTGTCAGGCATAGCCTGGTGGTGGCCGGTGTTGACACCCGGAGGAATGCCCGGTTGCCCGTCCCGACCAAAGGTGGACGATGACCAAACCCGTACTGCTGACCGTGGACGACGATCCCGGGGTGTCCCGCGCGGTGGCGCGAGATCTGCGACGCCGCTACGGCGAGGACTACCGGGTGGTTCGGGCCGAGTCGCCGACCGACGCGCTGGACAGCGCTGCGGGATCTCAAGCTGCGCGGAGACCCGGTCGCCGCGCTGCTCGCCGACTACCGGATGCCGGACATGAACGGCATCGACTTCCTGGAGCAGGCGATGGACCTGTTCCCGCAACGCCCGCCGCGCGCTGCTCACCGCCTACGCCGACACCGACGCCGCCATCCAAGCGATCAACCTGGTCGACGTGGACCACTACCTGCTCAAGCCGTGGGATCCGCCGGAGGAGAAGCTCTACCCGGTGGTCGACGAGCTGGTCGAGGCCTGGCTGAGCAGTGGCGACGCGCCGGTCGAGGAGTGCCGGGTGGTCGGACACCGCTGGTCGGCGCCGTCGTATGAGGCGCGCGACTTCCTGGCCCGCAACGCCGTGCCCTACCGCTGGTACAGCGTCGACGAGCCGGAGGGCCGGCGGCTGCTGGACGCGGCCGGGGCCAGCCCGGAGGACGTGCCCATCGTGATCACTCCGGACGGCCAGACGCTGCAGGCGCCGACCGACGCCGAGATCGCCGCCGCCGTCGGGATGGAGACCCAGCCGTCCGCGGACTTCTACGACCTGGTGGTGATCGGGGCCGGGCCGGCCGGGCTGGGTGCCGCGGTCTACGCGGCGTCCGAGGGGCTGCGCACGGTGATGGTCGAGCGGATGGCCAGCGGCGGGCAGGCCGGGCAGAGCTCGCGGATCGAGAACTACCTGGGCTTCCCGGACGGCGTATCCGGGGCGCAGCTGACCGAGCGGGCCCGCCGGCAGGCGAACAAGTTCGGTGCCGAGGCGCTCGCCGCCCGCGAGGTCGTCGGGCTGCAGGCCCGCGGTTCCGCGCGGGTGGTCTGCTTCGGCGACGGCCGCGAGATCGCCGCGCACAGCGTGGTGCTCGCCACCGGGGTTTCCTACCGCACGCTGGACGCCCCGGGCGTCGCCGAGCTGACCGGTCGCGGCGTCTACTACGGCTCGGCGATGACCGAGGCGCAGGGCTGCGCCGCGCAGGACGTCTACATCGTCGGGCGGCGCGAACTCGGCCGGCCAGGCGGCCCTGTTCTTCGCCCGGCACGCCAGGCAGGTGACCCTGCTGGTGCGGCGGGAGTCGCTGGTCGCGTCGATGTCGCACTACCTGATCAAGCAGCTCGAGGGGATCGAGAACGTCTCGGTGCGCGGTTTCACCGAGGTCAACCAGGCGCACGGCACCGACCACCTGGAGAAGCTCACGCTGGCCGACACCCGCACCGGGGAGACCGAGACCGTCGCGGCCGGGTTCATGTTCGTGTTCATCGGCGCCGCGCCGCGCACCGAGTGGCTGTCCGGCGTGGTGGAACGCGACGAGCGGGGCTTCGTGCGCACCGGGCCGGACCTGCTCACCGACGGCCGCCGGCCGCGCGGCTGGCCGCTGGACCGTGATCCGTACTACCTGGAGTCAAGCCTGCCCGGGGTGTTCGTAGCCGGGGACGTCCGCGCCGAGTCGGTGAAGCGGGTCGCCTCGGCGGTCGGTGAGGGCGCGATGGCCGTCACCCTGGTGCACCGTTATCTGGAGGCCCGATGACCGGATCGCCGGCACAAGTGACAGCGCCCGAGCTGGCGCCGGAGAAGCTCCGCGAGCTGTTCCTGTTCGCCGACCTGACCCCGGAGCAGCTGGACTGGGTGGCCAGCCACGTCGACGTGGTGATCGTGCCCGAGGGTGAGAATGTGATCACCGAGGGCGATCCGGCGGATTGCTTCTACGTGCTGTGTACCGGTGCGATCTCGATGAGCCGGTTGATCGGCGGCGAGTCGGTGGAGACGATCCGCACCGACCAGGTCGGGGTGTACTTCGGGAGCACGCAGTTCTTCCTCGAGGAGTCGGTCGACCAGACCTATGCGACGTCGGTGCGGGCGCTCACCGACTGCAAGCTGCTTGCGATCCCGGCCGACGAGTTCGCCGAGGTGTTCAAGCGCTGGTTCCCGATGGCCACCCACCTGCTGCAGGGCATGATGCTGGGCTTCCGCCGCGGCAGTGAGCTGGTCAGCCAGCGGGAGCGGCTGCTGGCGCTGGGCAAGCTGTCCGCCGGGCTGACCCACGAGCTGAACAACCCGGCTTCGGCGGCCAGCCGGGCCGCCGACGCGCTCCGGGACAGGGTCGCGGGGATGCGGCACAAGCTGGCGATGATGGCCGCAGGTGAGCTGGACATGGCCAAGTTGCGCGCCTTGACCTCCGTGCAGGAGGACTTTGTCGAGAAGGCGCGCACCGCGCCGAAGCTCACGGCGCTGGAGGCCTCGGACCTGGAGGACGAGCTCACCGACTGGATGGAAGAGCACGGCGTGCGGGAAGGCTGGGAGCTCGCGCCGGCGCTGGTTGCCGGCGGCCTGCGGGTGCCGGACCTGGAGCGGGTGACGGTGGCGTGCGAGAGCGGCACCCTGGACGGGGCGCTGCGCTGGGTGTCGTACACGGTCGAGACCGAGAGCCTGTTGCGTGAGATCAAGGACTCGACCGAGCGGATCTCGGCACTCGTCGGGGCGGCGAAGCAGTACTCCCAGTTGGACCGGGCACCGCACCAGTGGATCGACGTGCACGACGGCCTGGACGCCACCCTGGTCATGCTCAGCAAGAAGATCGGCGACGGCATCCAGGTCCGCAAGGACTACGACCGGGAGCTGCCGAAGATCCCCGCCTACGCCGCCGAGCTGAACCAGGTGTGGACGAACCTGATCGACAACGCGGTCGACGCGATGGGCGGCGAAGGCACCTTGACGATCAGGACCGCGGCCGAGGAGGACTCCGCCCTGGTGGAGATCGGCGACACCGGACCGGGTGTGCCACCGGAGATCAAGCAGCGGATCTTCGAGCCTTTCTTCTCCACCAAGCCGGTCGGCCAGGGCACCGGGCTGGGGCTTGACGTCAGCTGGCGGGTCGTGGTCGCCAGGCACCACGGCGACCTGCGGGTCGTCTCCGAGCCCGGCGACACCCGATTCCAGGTGCGCCTGCCGCTGCAGGAGCGTCCGGACTCCGCCTAGTGTGCCGAGTGTCCTGAGTCGGAAGTCCGGCACATCTCTCCGGCGCCCAGATGGCGCCTCGCTACGTTCTCGTCGTCGCCGATATGCCAGATATCGGCTCCTCCTCGGACTTGCGATGCATCCATCTGGATCACCGGATACCTGCACCGGACTTCCGACTCAGGACACTAGTCGATCACGCCCGGCTGGCGACCCAGACGGCGATCTGGCTGCGGTTGCCGAAGCCGAGCTTGGTCAGCACGTGCTGGACGTGCGTCTCCACGGTCCGCTCCGACAGCACCAGCTCGGCCGCGATCTCCCGGTTGGTCATCCCGCGCGCGACCATCGTCGCGATCTCCGCCTCGCGCCTGGTGAGCGGGGAATCCGTGCGTTCGGCGTCCAGCGAGGCGAGCAACGTGTCGATGAATCCGGTGATCCGGTCCATACCGAGCGCGACCGACTCCCGACGGGCTCTGGCCAGCAGCTGCCTCGCG
Source organism: uncultured Actinomycetota bacterium (assembly GCA_963776255.1). GTDB lineage: Bacteria > Actinomycetota > Actinomycetes > Mycobacteriales > Pseudonocardiaceae > Pseudonocardia. The sequence continues at coordinate 41,410 of CAVZMB010000016.1, forward strand.
TGTGGCAGGTCACCGCTGCCGCGGCGGGCGGCGAGCGCCACGGCCAGGTGGTAGCGGGCCTCGGCGGCGAAACCGGCGGCCCCGTTCTTGTCCGTGATGCTGACCGCCGCCTCCAGGTCGGCGACAGCCTCGTCGTAGCGCCCGAGGTGGCTCGCGGCCATGCCGAGCGGGAGCTCGACCGGCCCGCCATAGGTCGCCGAGCCCGCAGTGACCACGACATGCCGGCCACGGTGCCTGCTCAGATGCTCGTGCATCACCGCCAAGTCGTCTCGCTCGTCCAGCGCGATCGCGGTGTTGATCGCCAGGCTGTAGAGCACGATCTCGAAGAACGGTGCCACCGGCCAACGGTCGATCGGGCCTGCTTGCCGGTAGCGGCGAACGGCCTCCTCTTGCCTGCCGATCTCCTCGAGTACGGCGGCCAGGCCTACCGTGTCGAAGATCGAGAAATGATCGACTATGCCGGCGACGTGATAGTCGGAGGCGAGGTCGAGTAGGCCCACGGCGTCGTAACCGACGTGCCGGCCAACCAAGGCGAGCAGCGGGAACCGGCCGGTCAGCGCCGCCGGATGGCCCGCGGCGGCGAGCGTCGCCGCCGCCTCGTCGGCGAACCGGAGCGCATCGGCGAACCGGGCCTGGGCTTGGGCGAGCGTCGCGCGGGTCTTCACCAGGTGCCACCGTGCGATCGGACCTGTGACTCGGTCAACGCAGGCCTGCAGCGGGATGAGGTCGGCGCCGACCGCCGCGAGATCACCGATCTCCAGGTGCGTGTCGATCCGCCACAGGTGGGCCCACATCTGGGTGGTCGGGTCGGCCAGCTCGCGTCCGACCTGCAGCATCCGCTCCGCGATCACGACGCGGTCGTCGTGTCCGTCCGGGCCACTGCGTGCCAACTGTCTGGCCCGCAACGCGGCGACCAGCCCCTCTGTGTCGTTCGACCCCTCGGCGAGCTCGAGCGCCTCGCGCGCTGAGACGCTCCGCGACTTCCATCTCGACTTGGTAGACGCTCGCCTCCGCTAGTCGAGCGAGCAAACGCACTCGCAGCGGCGTGGCGTCGGGCGCCAGCCCGCTCAGCGCCTCGGTGCAGAGCTCCTGCGCGGCGCGGTCCCACGGCCCGTGCCCGGAGGGGGCGAGGATCAACGCGACCGCACCGACGAGATCCGGTCGGTCCATCTGACGGGCCAGCTCGGCCGCCTGCAGGGCCACCGGCAGCGCCGCACCGAGGTCGGCCGAGCGATGCGAGGCGTCGGCCAGCGCGAGCAGCAGGTCGAACCGCTCGGACTCCGACCACTCGTCGGCGCCGACGTCGACCGCCTGCCGGTAGAGCCGGACGCCCTCCTCGAAGGCGAGCCGGCGCATTGCCTCGTCGCCCGCCAGCCGGGCCCAACCCGCCGCCTTGCCGCGCTCGCCGATCACCGCCGCGTACCCCCAGTGCCTGGCCAGATCGGTTAGATGTGGTTCAAGTCGCCCGGCGTAGTGCGCCTCGATCGCATCAGCGGCGGCGCGGTGCAGCCGAACCCGATCCGTCGACGGCATCCCGGCTTCGACCGCATCACGCACCAGTGCGTGGCTGAACCGGTACTCGCCGGCGCTCCCCGCCGGTTCGACGAGCCCGGCGGCAACCGCCTGGTCGAGCGGCCCGAGGGTGTCCAGCACCCCGCGGTCCAGCATCGTTGCGACGACGGCCGCCGGGAACTGTCGCCCGACGATCGACGCGGCGCGCAGCACGTCGCGGCAGGCCGGCGCGACCCGGTCGAGGCGTCCTCGGATCGCGTCTCGGATGCTCGCCGGGATGCGGAGTGCTCCGTCCTGCTCGTTCAGTGTGCGGCCGAGCTCACCGACGAAGAACGGGTTCCCGCCGGTCACCTCGTTGATCCGCTCGACGGTCGCATCCGGCAGGTCGGCACCGGTCAGGGTGCGCAGGTAGCGTCCGACCGCATCGGGCCGGAGGCCGGACAGCTCGACGCGTTCGGTGCGCGGCTGCCGGGCGAGCTCCACGGCGAGCGGACGCAGCGGATGACCGTCGGAGAGCTCGGTATCCCGGTAGGTCACGACGACCAACAGGCGTCCGGCCTCCAGGCCCCGTCCGACGTGCCCGAGCAGCAGCAACGACGGCTCGTCCGCCCAGTGCATGTCGTCCAGCACCACGATCAACGGCTCGTCCGCCGTCGCTGCCCGAAGGTGGGCCACCATCGCGTCGAAGACCTGGAAGCGCTGCTCCACGCCGCCTTTCGCGGCCGTCGACGGCCCACCTGGTCGCAACGCTTCGAGCTCCGGGCCGACGGCCGTGCGCTGGGCGAGCGCGGCGAGCACCTCCCGCCAGGGCCAGTACGGGGGCGCACCGTCGGCCTCGGCGCACCGGCCCCAAGCGGCGGCGACCCGGCGGGTGGCGCCGATGCCGACCAGTTCCTCGACCAGCCGGGTCTTTCCGATCCCCGGCTCGCCGTTGACGAGCACCAGCCGCGGATCGCCGTCCACCGCGGCGGCGAGGGCACCTCGCAGCGCGGTCAGCTCGCGGTCCCGCCCGACCAGCTCCGGCCGACCCGCGTTCACGGGGCACAGTTCAACACGCGCCGGCTCAGCTGTGGACTACCAGTGCCGCCCGAACGAGGTCGCTTACCAAGCAGGCGCGGGGGTAACCGGACGGTAACTTTGTCGCGACAGCAGGGTTACCCGCCGGTACGATGTGCCGACAACGCAATGTCGGTGCCCGGGCTCACCTGGTGTCGGAGGAGGTCAAGATGGCCGCTTCGCCTGCCGCCGGGACCGGCCCTGACGAGGGCCCTGACCAGGGGGATGCGCTCGGGCGAGCCGACGTCGGGCGCGGTGAGGAGGGCCCGCACGACCCCGGCGGCGCCCCTTCGCTGGTGCTCTTCCTGACCGACCTGCAGCGGGCTATCGCGGAGGCCGGCCTGCACGTCGCCGCCCAGCCGATCCTCCGCACCGCGCCCGCTGGCGACGGCCACCCGGTACTCGTGCTCCCCGGCTTGTACGGCGACGACCTGTCCACCCTGCTGCTGCGCAGGTACCTGCGCGGCAAGGGGTACTGGACCCACGGCTGGCGGCTCGGCCGCAACATCGGGCCGACGCCCGAGGTCGTTGAGGGGCTGGGGCAGCGGCTGGACGCGGTGGTCGACCGGCACGGCAGGCCGGCCAGCATCATCGGCTGGAGCCTCGGCGGCGTCTACGCCCGCGAGCTGGCCAGGCGCAGCCCGGAAGCGGTACGCCAGGTGATCACGCTCAGCGCGCCGTTCCGGCTCAGCCACCCGAACCAGACCAGGGCCTACGGCCGGTTCAAGCGCTACAGCCACCTGCACATCCCCGCCGACCAGCTGCCGCCGCCGGAGGCCGCCCGTCCGCCGCTGCCGGTGCCCTCCACCGCCGTCTACTCCCGGCTGGACGGCATCGTCGCCTGGCAGGCCTGCGTGGACGTGCCCGGCGCGATCTGGGAGAACGTGGCGGTGCACGGCAGCCACCTCGGCCTAGCGCACAACCCGTCGGTGCTGTGGGTGATCGCCGATCGGCTGGCCCAGCCGGAAGGGGACTGGCGGCCGTTCCGCGCACCGAGTCGGCTTCGTCACCTCTACCCCGCTCCGGCCCAGGCCGCGGAGGCTGCTCCGGCAGAGTGGGCGGCGTGACCGCGACGGTATCCACCTGGGGAGCGGTGAGCCGCACCGTCGACCTGGACGGGCCGCTGCACTACGCGGACTTCGGCGGGCCGCCCGACGCGCCGCCGATCGTTTGCGTGCACGGCCTCGGCGGTTCGCACCTGAACTGGGCGCCGCTCGGCTCCCGGCTCGCCGAGCACACCAGGGTGTTCGCCCCCGACCTCGCCGGGTTCGGGCTCACCGAGCCGTTGGGCCGGCCGACCCGGGTGCCGGACAACGCCGCCCTGCTGCACCGGTTCCTGATAGAGGTGGTGGGCGAGCCCGTCCTGCTGGTCGGGAACTCGATGGGCGGGATGATCTCCACGGTGGTCGCCGCCGCCCGGCCGGAGGCGGTCCGCGGGCTGGTGCTGGTGGACCCGGCGCTGCCCCATCCGCGCGGCTCGCCGCCGGACCGGGCCGTTTTCGGCACATTCATGCGCTACGCGGTCCCTGGCCTCGGTGAGCGCTTCCTGGCCCGCCGCAGGCAGGTGCTCTCCCCCGAGCAGGCGGTTCAAGAGGTGCTCGACGTCTGCTGCGTCGACCCGTCCCGCGTCCCAGCCGAGCTGGTCGAGGCGTCGGCGGAGCTGGTCCGCAGGCGTGCCGAGATTCCCGGGCTGGACAAGGCGTTCCTCGTCGCGGCCCGCTCCCTGTTGGGGATCAACGCCCGGCCGAGGCGCTACCGTGCGGCCATGCGAGCGGTGCGGGCGCCGGTGCTGATGATCCACGGCGAGCTGGACCGGCTGATCCCGGTCGAGGCCGCTCGCCAGGAGGCGGCGCGCCACCCGTTGTGGCGGCTCGAGGTGCTGCCGGGCGTCGGGCACGTGCCGCAGATGGAGGCCCCCGATTCGGTGAGCCGGCTCGTCCTCGACTGGCTGGCCGTCGCCCGGTGACCACCGACGGCCTGCTCGCCGGCCGCTCGGCCGTGGTCACCGGCGGCGCGCAGGGCATCGGGCTGGAGATCGCCAGGACGTTCGCGGCGCACGGTGCCGCGGTGCTGATCGGTGATCTCGACCGGGACGCGGTGGAAAAGTCGGCGATCGACGTACCCGGGCGGGCGCTGGGGATGCGCTGCGACGTCACGGTCGAGGCCGACGTCGACGCGCTGGTGGCGCGCGCGGTCGAGGAGTTCGGCTCGCTCGACGTGCTGGTCAACAACGCCGGGATCACCCGGGACGCCACCCTGCGCAAGATGACCCTCGACCAGTTCCGCGCGGTGCTGGACGTGCATCTGGTCGGCGCCTGGCTCGGCACCCGGGCGGCCGCGGCGGTGATGCGCGAGCAGGGCAGCGGCGCGATAGTGAACATCAGCTCGATCTCCGGCAAGGTCGGCATGATCGGGCAGACCAACTACAGCGCGGCGAAGGCGGGCATCGTCGGGCTGACCAAGGCGGCGGCCAAGGAGCTGGCACACCGCGGGGTGCGGGTGAACGCCATCCAACCCGGGTTGATCCGGACCGCGATGACCGACGGCCTGCGCCCGGACATCGTCGAGCAGAAGCTGGCCGAGATCCCGATGGGCCGGATCGGCGAACCCGCCGAGATCGCGAACGTGGCATTGTTCCTCGCCAGCGACCTGTCCAGCTACCTGACCGGCACCGTTCTCGAGGTGACCGGCGGGCGCTACATGTGAGGAGTGGCTACCGATGCGGGTGTTTGCCGGGGTGGACGAACTGCGGGCGGCGAAAGGCGAGCAGCTCGGCGCCAGCGACTGGATCACGATCGACCAGGACCGGATCAACACATTCGCCGAGGCCACCGGCGATCACCAGTGGATCCACGTCGACCCGGAGCGAGCCGCGCAGGGGCCGTTCGGCGGCACGATCGGGCACGGGTTCCTGACCTTGGCGCTGATCCCGGGGTTCAGCTGGCAGGTGTCGAAGGTCGAAGGCGTTCGGATGACTGTCAACTACGGGCTCAACAGGGTGCGCTTTCCGGCGCCGGTCCCGGTGGGCAGCCGGCTCCGCGGCAGCTTCGAGCTGGCCGACGTCAGCGATGTGAACGGCGGCGTGCAGGTGACGCAGCGGGTCACGATCGAGATCGAGAACGGCGAGAAGCCGGCGTGCGTCGCGGAGAGCGTGCTGCGGCACTACGTATGAGCAGTTGGCGGGTCTGATGAGCCAGGACGCGGTGATCTGCGAGCCGCTGCGCACCCCGGTCGGGCGGTTCGGCGGCGCGCTGCGCGACGTGCCGCCGCAGCGGCTGGCCGCGACCGTGATCACCGCGCTGCTGGAGCGCACCGGACTCGATCCGGCCGCCGTGGACGAGGTGATCCTCGGGCACTGCTATCCGACGATGGAGGCGCCCGCGATCGGCCGGGTCGCCGCGCTGGACGCCGGGCTGCCGGTGACCACCGCCGGCGTGCAGATCGACCGCCGGTGTGGCTCCGGGCTGCAGGCCGTGATCTACGCCGTCCTTGGGGTGCAGAGCGGCGCCTGCGAGGCCGTGCTGGCCGGCGGGGTCGAGTCGATGAGCGGCGCGCCGTTCTACTCGACCGGGATGCGCTGGGGCGTCGCTGGCGGCTCGGCCGGCGAGGGCGTGCTGCTGCGGGACGCGCTGGCACGTGGGCGGGTGACCGCGGGCGGCGAGCACCACCCGGTGCCGGGCGGGATGCTGGAGACCGCGGAGAACCTGCGCCGCGACTACGGCGTGCCGCGGGCCGAGCAGGACGAGCTCGCGCTGCTGAGCCACCGGCGGGCGGCGGCCGCGCAGGCCGACGGCCGGTTCGCCGACGAGATCGTCCCGGTGACCGTCCCGGAACGCCGCGGCGAGCGGCTCGTCGACGCCGACGAGCACGTCCGGCCCGACGCATCGATGGATGCGCTCGCCGGGCTGCGTCCGATCCTCGGCCGGGCCGACCCGGACGCGACGGTGACCGCCGGCAACTCCTCCGGGCAGAACGACGGCGCGGCGATCTGCCTGGTGACCACCCCGGACCGAGCCGCGGCGCTCGGTCTCGCGCCGTATGCCCGGCTGGTGTCCTGGGCGGTTGCCGGGGTGCCGCCGGCGACGATGGGGATCGGGCCGGTGCCGGCGAGCGCGGCCGCGCTCACGCGGGCCGGCCTGACGCTGAAGGACATCGACCTGATCGAGCTGAACGAGGCGTTCGCCGCCCAGGTGCTCGCGGTGACCCGGGAGTGGGCGCTGAGCCCGAGCGACTTCGATCGGCTGAACGTGAACGGCTCGGGCATCGCACTCGGCCATCCGATCGGGGCGACCGGCGGGCGGATCCTGGCGACCCTGCTGCGCGAGATGCGCCGCCGCGACGCCCGGTACGGGCTGGAGACCATGTGCATCGGCGGAGGTCAGGGCCTGGCAGCGGTCTTCGAGCAGGTCAGGTAGCCGCACCGCAAGCCGGGCGGGTCAACGGGCCTCGGGAGCGCGGCACACATCCCGGGTTGCCGGCATACACGTCACGACATCGGTGCCGGTGACCGGAGGTGTGTGCGGCCCGCTCCACCTCCGGAGCAGGGCCGAGGTGTGTGCGGCCCACTCCACCTCCGCAGCGGCGGCACACCGCGGACGTGAATTTGCAGGTACCATCCACTTGTATGGAGCAACCAACGGCTGGTTCATCGATCGCGACGGCCGTCTCACCCGAGGAGACCCTTGCCGGCGCCGACCTGCAGTCCACGGATGCCCTGCTGCACGAGGTGGTCCGACTGAACCGGCTGTTCGAGCGGGCCGCGGTGCAGCATCACGCCCAGGACCCCGACGGCATCGAGCGGGCCGCCTACCTGCTGCTCGTCCAGCTGGTCAAGGAGGGCCCGCAGCGGCTCACCGCACTGGCCGAGGCGGTGCACTCCGATCCCTCGACGGTCAGCCGCCAGGTCGCGCAGCTGGTCCAGGCCGGCCTCGTCGCGCGGCGCGCCGACCCGATGGACGGCCGCGCCAGCCTGCTGGCCGCCACCGCCGACGGTGCGGAGCGGTTCCAGCGCAAGCGGCAGCGCCGCAACGAACACTTCGCCGCCATGCTCGCCGGATGGTCGGCCGACGACATGGGCGCGCTGCGTGACCTGCTGGCCCGTTTCAACACCGACTTCGAGAGCTACAAGCGGCTCTCGTCGCCCGTCGGCGCCGTGCCGGCGCGGGAGGGCAGTTCATGACCTCGGGGGCCCCAACAGCACCGCGCGAGGCCCTGCTCAGCCACCGGCAGATCCTGACCATCTTCGCCGGCCTGATGATCGGCATGTTCCTCGCCGCGCTGGACCAGACGATCGTCTCGACATCGATCCGGACGATCGCCGACGACCTGCACGGGCTAGTCCCTGCAGGCCTGGGTGACCACCGCCTACCTGATCACGGCGACGATCACCACGCCGCTGTACGGCAAGCTCTCCGACATCTACGGCCGCAAGCCGCTCTTCCTGACCGCGATCAGCGATCTTCATCGATCGGCTCGCTGGCCTGCACGTTCGCCGACGTCGATGTACGAGCTCGCCGGCGTTCCGCGCCGTGCAGGGGCTCGGCGCCGGCGGCCTGTTCTCGCTGGCACTGGCGATCATCGGCGACATCGTCTCGCCGCGGGAGCGGGCCACGCTACCAGGGCTACTTCGTGGCGGTGTTCGCCACGGCGAGCGTGCTCGGCCCGCTCGTCGGCGGCTTCTTCGCCGGCGCGGACGTCCATCCTCGGCATCACCGGCTGGCGCTGGGTGTTCCTGGTCAACGTCCCGATCGGGCTGCGTCGCGCTGGTGTGGTGGCGCAAGGTGCTGAACATGCCGCACACCAGACGCCGCGACACCGGATCGACTGGCCGGGCGCGCTCGCGCTGGCGCTCGGCCTGGTGCCGCTGCTGCTGGTCGCCGAGCAGGGCCGGGAGTGGGGCTGGGACTCGCCCGCCTCGCTGACCTGCTACGTGCATCGGCGCGGTCGGCCTGGCTGGCGTTCGTCTTCGTCGAGCCCGCATCGGCGACGACGCGCTGCTGCCGCTGCGGCTCGTTCCGCAACCAGGCGTTCGGGTGGCGGTTCGCTCGCCGCATTGATCGTCGGCATGGGCATGTTCGGCGGGATGGCCGTGCTGCCGCTGTACCTGCAGATCGTCAAGGGCGCGACGCCGACCCAGGCCGGCCTGCTCATCGCTGCCGCTGGTCCTCGGGCATCATGACCATGTCGATCTTCTCCGGCCAGATCATCTCCCGCACCGGCCGCTACAAGATCTGGCCGATCATCGGGATCGTCGCTGATGATCGTCGGGTTGTTGCTGCTGTCGCCGGTTCGGGCGTCGACACGCCGTTCTGGCTGACGGCAGTCTTCATGGCGATCTTCGGCTCGGCCTCGGCGGCAACATGCAGCCGATGACGCTCGCCGTGCAGAACGCGCTGCCGCCCAAGGACATGGGCGTGGCGACCGCGTCGGCGACGTTCTTCCGGCAGATGGGCGGCACGCTGGGTACCGCGGTGTTCCTGTCCATCCTGTTCAGCGCGTGCAGCAGAACATCGCTGACGCGTTCCGGGCGGCCGCCGGGACCCCCGGAGTTCCGCGCCGCGCTGTCCGACCCGGCGGTGCTGGCCGACCCGGCGAACCGGGCAGTGATCACCGCCCTCGGCGGCAACGGGCTGACCCCGGCCGGCACCGGGGTGCTCGAGGACTCCTCGTTCCTGACCGTGATCGACGCCCGGCTGGCCCGACCGTTCCTGGAGGGCTTCGCCGGCGTCGATGAGCGTGGTGTTCCTGGTCGGTGCGGCGGTCTTGGTGCTGGGCTTGGTCGCGGTCATCATGATGCGCGAGATACCGCTGCGGCGGCTGTCCGGTATCGAGGCCCAGCGCGCGGCGGATGAAGCCGAGGCCGAGGCCGAGGCCGGCGCTGGTGCGGCGCCGGCGTCCGTCCCGGCGGCGGTCGCCGACAGCGGAGCTCCCTAACCCTTCGCCGTGCTCCACGCCGTCGGGCTGCGCCGGGCCGCCGCCTAGTGGGCTTCTCGGGCCCGTGCCCAGGAGCGTTCGATCTCGGCCTCGGCCTCGGCGCGTCCCACCCAGGTCGCGCCCTCGACGCTCTTGCCCGGCTCGAGCTCCTTGTAGACCTCGAAGAAGTGCTGGATCTCCAGCCGGTAGAACTCGTCGAAGTCCCCGATGTCCCGGAGGTGTCGCTGGCGGACATCCTCGCTGGGCACGCACAGCACCTTGTCGTCACCGCCCATCTCGTCACGCATCCGGAACATGCCGATGGCCCGCGAGCGGATCAGGCATCCGGGGAAGGTCGGCTCCTGGACCAGCACCAACGCGTCCAGCGGGTCGCCGTCCTCGCCGAGGCTGTCCTCGATGAACCCGTAGTCGGCCGGGTACTGGGTGGCGGTGAACAGCGTGCGGTCGAGCCGGATCCGGCCGAGACCGGTGATCCATCTCGTACTTGTTCCGCTGCCCCTTGGGGATCTCGATCGTCACGTCGAAGTCCATGCCAATAGTGTCGCGTGTCGTGGCGGGTCATCGGCACCGGATCGGGCGTTCGCTGCGGATCCCCGGCAGCGGGGCGACGCGGGTCGTCGCGGTGCTCGTCGTGCTCGCGTTGGGCGCCGGAACCGGAGCCGCGGTCGCGCTCGGCGCACCGGCCCTGCTGGCGGGGCTCGGACTGACCCCCGCCGCCGAGCCGCCGCCGTTCCGGCCGCGACCGGCGATCGAGGCAATGCCCGCGGATGCCGCGGCGCCCACCGCAGCCGGACTGGCCGCGGCGCTCGAACCGGTGCTCGGCGCGGGTGGGCTCGGCCGGCTGACCGGCACCGTGCTCGACCCGGCGAGCGGCGACGTGCTGTGGGCCAAGGATCCGTCCCGCGCCCAGGTGCCCGGCTCGACCGTCAAGCTGCTCACCGCGGCGGCCGCCCTGCTCGCCCTGGAGCCGACCGGTCGGCTGGCCACCAGCGTCGTCGCCGGGCCGACGCCGGACAGCGTCGTGCTGGTCGGTGGGGGAGACCCGACCCTGTCGGTGCTGCCCGCCGGGCGGGAGTCGGTCTACCCCGGCGCGCCGAAGCTCGACGACCTTGCGGCCGCGGTGCGGGCGGCGCACCCCGGGCCGATCCGGCAGGTGATCGTCGACCCCGGCCGCTACCGCGGAGGGTCGCTGGCGCCGGGCTGGTTGCCGGCCGACGTGCCGGGCGGCTTCGTCGCGCCGATCTCGGCCTTGATGGTCGACGGCGGCCGGGCCGACCCGACCGCGCAGGACGGCGCGCGGGTGGCCGATCCCGCCCGCGTCGCCGGGGCGGCACTCGCCGAGCGGCTCGGCAGCGGCCTCGCGGTGACGGAGGGAACCGCGCCGCCCGCCGCCGCGGTGCTCGGCGAGGTCGCGTCCGTCCCGATCGCCCGGCTCGTCGAGCTGGCGCTGCACAGCTCCGACAACGTGCTCGCCGAGACGCTCGCGCGCGAGGTCGCGCTGGCCGCCGGGGCCGAGCCGACCTTCGCGGGAGCGGCGCAGGCGGTGCTGGACGCGCTCGGCCGGGCCGGGTTCGACGTGGCCGGTGCGAAGCTGGCCGACGGCAGCGGTTTGTCCACACTGGACCAGGTGCCGGCCGGGCTGCTGGCCGGAGTGCTGGCGAAGGCGGCCGCCGTAGTCCGCGTCGCCGCCGAGGCAGGCACCGACGCGCCGGTCGAGCGGCTGCGACCGATGCTCACCGGGTTGCCGGTCGCCGGTGGGGACGGCACCCTGGACGACCGCTTCGTGGAGGGCCCGGCCAGCACCGGCCGCGGCTTCGTCCGGGCCAAGACGGGCACCTTGACCGACGTCAGCAGCCTCGCCGGGATGGCCGTGACGCAGGACGGCAGGCTGCTTGTGTTCGCACTGCTGTCGACCGGGAGCGCCCCGGCCGTCGCCCGCCCCCAGTTGGACGCGTTCGCTGCCACGCTGCGTAACTGCGGCTGCCGCGCCGGCTGACACCGACCTGACGGAGCGCGCAGCACCGACAACCCGTTGCGTACCGTAGGTGGGGTGACGGAGTCCGTGCCCCTTCGCGACGAGTCGTTCGACGAATCAGACGGCCCACCGACCGGACTGCCGGTGGACTGGGGCCTTGCCGTGCGCACGGCGGCTCGGTTGCTCCCGCCCGGTCCAGAAGCCGACCGTGACGAGGCGCTGCGGGTGGTGAGCAAGCTGCGCTCGGACGCCGCCGACGCCGAGGACCATGTGCGCACAGTCACCGGGCTCGGCGCCGGGCTGCCGCTGCTGCCCGCCGACGTGGTGGACCGGCCGGCCTGGACCAGGGCCGCCGTCGACGGGATGGCCGTGCTGACCGCGGGGGCCCGGTTGCCGCTGAGCTCCCCGGCCGCGATGCGGTTCACCGCCACGACCGCCGGCCTGCAGCTGGGCGCCGTGCTCGGCTACCTCGGCGGGCGGGTGCTCGGGCAGTACGACCCGTTCGGCGGTCCAGGCGGCGCCGGGCGGCTCGCCCTGGTTGCGCCGAACATCGTCGCCGCGCAGCGCGCCCTGGACGTGCCGGCCGACGACTTCGGGCTGTGGGTCTGCCTGCACGAGGCGACTCACCGGCTGCAGTTCACCGCGGTGCCCTGGCTGCGCGGGCATTTCGCCGCGGAGATCGGCAACTTCCTCACCCTCTCCGACGCCTCGGCCGCCGGCATGCTCGAGCGGTTGCCGGCCGCGCTGCGGGCCGCCCGGCAGCGCGGCGGCGACTCGTTCGCGCTGATCGAGATGCTGCAGGGCCCACAGCAGCGGCTGGTGCTGGACCGGCTGCTCGCGCTGCTCACCCTGCTGGAGGGACACGCCGACCACGTGATGGACGCGGTCGGCCCCGAGGTCATCCCCTCGGTGGCCATCATCCGGGAGCGGTTCACCGCACGCCGACGCGGCGGCGGGGTGCTGGACCGGCTGCTGCGCGCCCTGCTCGGCGTCGAGGCGAAGGTCCGCCAGTACGCGGTGGGCGCGAAGTTCACCAAGCAGGTGGTCGACGAGGCCGGGATGAGCGGCTTCAACGCGGTCTGGACCTCACCGGAGACCCTGCCCAGCCGGGCCGAGCTCTCGGATGCGGCGGCCTGGCTGCGGCGCGTGGATCCGTAACCGCGAATGGCGCGGCTCGATCCCGCCGTCGCCGCGGTGCGCGGTGCCGTCCGGGCCGGACTGGCCGCGATCGACCACGGCACGCCGCTGCTCGTCGCCTGCTCCGGGGGTGCCGACTCGCTCGCGCTGGCCGCCGGGGTCGCGGCCGTCACGGCCCGGACCGGACGGCGTTCCGGACGGTGGATCGGCGCCGCCGTGGTCGACCACGGGCTGCAGCCCGGCTCCGCCGAGCAGGCAGCGGCCGCCGCCGAGCTGCTGGACAAGATCGGGCTACCGGCCACTGTGCTCACCGTGCAGGTCGACGGCGGTGGCGGGCTCGAGGCCGCCGCCCGGCGGGCCCGCTACGCCGCCCTAAGTGCCGCCAGGCCGTCCCCGGACGCCCTGGTGCTGCTCGGTCACACCCGAGACGACCAGGCCGAAACGGTCCTGCTCGGGCTGGGGCGGGGCTCCGGGCCCCGCTCGATCGCCGGCATGCGACGCCTCGACCCGCCGTGGTTGCGTCCCTTGCTCGACCTGCCACGGGCCACCACCCGGGCCGCCTGCGCCGCCCAGGGCCTACCCGCCTGGGAGGACCCGCACAACTCCGACCCTCGGTTCGTCCGGGTCCGGCTGCGGCGCGAGGCGCTGCCGCTGCTCGAGGACGTGCTCGCCGGCGGCGTGGCGGCGGCGCTGGCCCGCACCGCCGAGCAGCTACGCGAGGACGGCGATGCCCTGGACGCGCTCGCCGCCACCATGCTCACCACGGCGACGACGGCTGACGGCGCGCTGGAGGTGGCGGCGTTGGCGCAGGCACCGGCCGCGCTGCGGCGCCGGGCACTGCGCGCGTGGCTCACCCAGCATGGGGTGTCCGGCCTGACCGACGCCCGGTTGCGCAGCGCCGACGACCTGGTCGGCCGGTGGCGTGGCCAGGGTGCGCTCGCGCTACCCGGGGGATTGGAGCTGCTGCGCAACCGTGGAAGGCTGATGCTCCGCACCCATTGATCTCCCGTCCACCAGAGAGGCCGCCGCGGTGTACGACGGTGACATCGCTTCCGTCCTGATCACCGAGCGGCAGATTCGGGACAAGATCGCCGAGTTGGCGACGAAGATCGCCGCCGACTACGCCGAACGCTGCCCCGGCACCGGGCGGGACAACGACCTGCTGCTGGTCGGCGTGCTCAAGGGCGCGGTGATGTTCATGACCGACCTCGCCCGCGCGCTGACGCTGCCGGTGCAGCTGGAGTTCATGGCGGTCACCTCCTACGGCTCGGCGACCTCCTCGTCCGGCGTGGTGCGCATCCTCAAGGACCTGGACCGGGACATCGCAGGACGCGACGTGCTGATCGTCGAGGACATCATCGACTCCGGACTGACGCTGTCCTGGCTGCTCAAGAACCTGGAGTCGCGGGCGCCGGCCTCGCTGGAGGTGTGCACGCTGCTGCGCAAGCCGGACGCGGTGCGGGTCGAGGTACCGGTGCGCTACGTCGGCTTCGACATCCCGAACGAGTTCGTCGTCGGCTACGGGCTGGACTACGCCGAGCGCTACCGCGACCTGCCGTACATCGCGACCCTGCACACCAAGGTGTACCTGTGACGGACCCGGCTAGACGCCGGCGCCGGGCAGCAGCCGTGGCGAGAACGGCTCGGTGCCGGTGACGAGCTCGACCGCGCCGACGTCGCCGTGCTCGTTCGCGTATGCCAGCGTGTGGCTGAGGTCGGCGATCAGGGTGGCCCCGGGCGGCGGCGGCAGGAACTGGACGCCGATCAGGCTGCCGATCGCCGAGCCGTTCGCGTCGAAGTGCGGGCCGCCGGAGTCGCCGGGGATCACCGGCGGCACCAGGTAGGCATTGTGCGCACGGCCGTCGCCGATATCACCGACCGAGACCCCGGACATCGGCTTGAGCGCGCCGACGTCGAACCGATCAGGGGAGTTGCCGTAGCCGAACACCCGCTCGCCCGCGCCGACCCCGTCGACGTCCAGGCCCGATGGCCCGCCGAAGACCGGCAGGGTCGGGTTGACCATGCCGAGGTCGTCGGGGTGGATCCGGATCAGCGCGAAATCGTTGTAGTTGCAGACGACCGGGTCGGACTCGCCGGCTGCCTGCATCGCGTTCCACGAGTTGTAGGCCAGCTCGCCGGGCTGAGACGCGCCGGCGATCTTGACCGGGGTACCGATGGGGAGGACGGGTGCGGAGCAGCCGTCCGTCTGAGTGTCGGTCGCGGCGAGCTGCGACGAGCAGTGTGCCGCCTGGCCGATGAAGACGTCGTCGTCGGAGTTGATGAAGATGAAGTTCCCGGTACAGCGCCCGCCGTCGGTGTCGGTCTGTGCACCGGGGCGGATCGTGGCACTGTCGACGGGCGCCCAGTCGCCGGGTTCGACCGCCCCGGCCACCGTGGGCAGCGTGACCGTACCGAGCACGGCGAGCCCGACAGCCAGTGCGGCGGCGAGAGTCCGACGGATGACACGACCGGACCCGGTCGCGGCACGACTGATCATGCGGACTCCCTGCAGATCGATTGGGGCGGCGGCGGCTGCCCGGCCGAGGTGTTCGTAGACGCTAACGATTGCCGGCGGAGCCCGGTTATTCCTCGTCAGGGTGATCTCCGAACGGCGCCGCGGCCGGCATCGATCGCGCCCGCCACGCCAGGCCGGGGAACAGGCGGATCGCGCCGCACGTTGGCAGCACGGAGGCTCGCGCAAGCGAGCAGGTGGGATCGATCGCGTCGCCCAGACGCGTGTTACGCGGACGACCGGTACCCTGGCAGGCTCAGGGTGACCATCGACTGGCCAGCGTGGGCCAGGCGAAGTGCGGTGTCCGCCGCCCGATGATCGGCTGGGGAGGGTGAGAGGCCGCAAGGCCAACGCTGTATGGATCGCAAGCGCCTACTCCGCAACCCCCTGCTGTGGATTCTGGTCGCGCTGCTCCTCTACTACGGCGTCAGCGTGCTCTTCGACGACACCCGCGGCTTTGCCCAGGTGCCCACCTCGCAGGCGCTGAGCCAGATCAGCGAAGGAAACGTCAAGGACGCGGTCATCGAGGACAAGGAGCAGCGGCTCCGGATGGTCCTCGAGCGCCCCATCGACAGCAACGGCAGCCAGTCCACCCAGATTCTCGTCCCAGTACCCGGCGGGCCTCAGCTCGCAGATCGTCAGCTCCCTGCAGGAGGCGCCGAACAAGCCGACCTTCAACACCAAGGTCAGCCAGGACTCGTTCCTCGTCCAGCTGCTGATCTACCTGGTGCCGCTCGGCCTGGTGCTGCTGATCCTGTTCTGGATGATGAACAACGCCCAGGGCGGCGGGAACCGGGTGCTGTCCTTCGGCAAGTCCAAGGCCAAGCAGCTGTCCAAGGACATGCCCAAGACGACCTTCGCCGACGTCGCCGGCGCGGACGAGGCGGTCGAGGAGCTGGAGGAGATCAAGGACTTCCTGCAGAACCCGACCCGCTACCAGGCGCTCGGCGCCAAGATCCCGAAGGGTGTGCTGCTCTACGGCCCGCCCGGCACCGGAAAGACGCTGCTGGCGCGCGCGGTCGCCGGCGAGGCCGGCGTGCCGTTCTTCACGATCTCCGGTTCGGACTTCGTCGAGATGTTCGTCGGCGTCGGCGCCTCCCGGGTGCGCGACCTGTTCGAGCAGGCCAAGCAGAGCGCGCCGTGCATCATCTTCGTCGACGAGATCGACGCGGTGGGCCGGCAGCGCGGCGCCGGCCTCGGCGGCGGGCACGACGAGCGCGAGCAGACCCTCAACCAGCTGCTGGTCGAGATGGACGGCTTCGACCCGCGCGGCGGGGTCATCCTGATCGCCGCGACCAACCGGCCGGACATCCTCGACCCGGCGCTGCTGCGGCCCGGGCGGTTCGACCGCCAGATCCCGGTCAGCGCTCCGGACCTCGCCGGGCGCCGGGCGATCCTGCAGGTGCACGCCAAGGGCAAGCCGCTGGCCGACGACGCCGACCTCGACGGGCTGGCGAAGCGCACCGTCGGGATGTCCGGCGCCGACCTGGCCAACGTGATCAACGAGGCCGCGCTGCTCACCGCGCGCGAGCACGGTCAGGTGATCACCGGCGCGGCGCTGGAGGAGGCCGTCGACCGGGTGGTCGGCGGGCCGCGGCGCAAGAGCCGGATCATCTCCGAGCAGGAGAAGAAGATCACCGCCTACCACGAGGGCGGGCACGCGCTGGCCGCGTGGGCGATGCCGGACCTGGAGCCGGTGTACAAGCTGACGATCCTGCCGCGCGGGCGCACCGGCGGGCATGCGCTGGTCGTGCCCGAGGACGACAAGGGCCTGATGACCCGCTCGGAGATGATCGCCCGGCTGGTGTTCGCGATGGGCGGCCGGTCGGCCGAGGAGCTGGTCTTCCACGAGCCGACCACCGGCGCGTCCAGCGACATCGACCAGGCGACGAAGATCGCCCGCGCGATGGTCACCGAGTACGGCATGAGCGCCCGGCTCGGCGCGGTGCGGTACGGCCGCGAGCACGGCGACCCGTTCCTCGGGCGCACGATGGGCAACCAGCCCGACTACTCCCTCGAGGTCGCGCACGAGATCGACGAGGAGGTGCGCAAGCTCATCGAGGCCGCGCATACCGAGGCCTGGGAGATCCTCAACTCCTACCGCGACGTGCTCGACTCGCTGGTCTTCGAGCTGCTGGAGAAGGAGACGCTGACTCGCAAGGACCTGGAGCGGATCTTCAGCGCGGTGTCGAAGCGACCGCGGATCACCGCGTTCAACGACTTCGGCGGCCGGACCCCGTCGGACAAGCCGCCGATCAAGACTCCGGCCGAGCAGGCCCGCGAACGTGGCGAGCCGTGGCCGCCGCAGGCCGAGCCGGAGCGTGCGCCCGCCCCGGTCGGCACCGTCCCGGGTGGGAGCAACGGCCTGCCGGTGCCCGGCCCGAACGGCGGGCTCCCGACGCCGGTCCCTGGCGCGGCAATGCCGCCGAACGCTGGTCCCCGGTCGAACGTGGGCCGCCGAACGCTGGGCCGCCGAACGCTGGGCCGCCGAACTCGGGCCGGCCTAACTCGGGCGGCCGCATCGCCGGGCCGCCGCATGCTGTGCCGCCGCATGCTGTGCCACCGCATGCTGTGCCGCCGAACGCCGTGCCGCCGAACTACGGCGCGCCGCCCGGGTGGCGCCCGGCCACGACGCCGGCCGGCCAGGACTGGCCGCCGCCGAACTGGACCGAACCGCCGCGGCCGGACGACGAGGCAGCACGCGAGCGGTCCGACCCGCACCCAGAGCGGGGCTGACGAAGGAGCGTCGTTGAGCAGGCGTCGTTGAGCGAGGCAGATCCCGCTGTCCACCGGCTCCCCACCCGCCCGGTCTTCGACCAGGCGCGCGCCGAGGCCGCCGTCCGCGAGTTGCTGATCGCGTGCGGCGAGGACCTGGATCGATCAGGACTTCTGGACACCCCGGCGCGGGTGGCCAGGGCGTACCGGGAGATGTTCGCCGGCCTGTACGAGGACCCGGACGACGTGCTCGCGAAGACCTTCCCGAGGAGCACGAGGAGCTGATCCTCGTCCGGGACATCCCGCTGTACAGCATGTGCGAGCACCACCTGATCCCGTTCCACGGCGATGCACACGTCGGTTACATCCCGTCGGTCGAGGGCCGGGTGACCGGGCTGTCCAAGATCGCCCGGCTGGTGGACCTGTACGCCAAGCGGCCGCAGGTACAGGAGCGGCTGACGGCACAGATCGCCGACGCGCTGGTCCGCCGGCTGGAGCCGCGCGGGGTGATGGTGGTGATCGAGGCCGAGCACCTGTGCATGTCGATGCGCGGGGTGCGCAAGCCGGGCTCGCGAACCACCACCTCGGCGGTCCGCGGCCAGTTCAAGCGCAGCCACATCTCGCGCTCCGAAGCGCTGGACCTGATCCTGCGCCGATGAACCTGGGCCGATGAGCTTGCCGTCAGCACCGCCCGGTTCGGACCGCGACCGGTGTGTCGTGATGGGTGTGCTGAACGTGACCCCGGACTCGTTCGCCGACGGCGGCCGGTTCCTGGACCACACCGCCGCGGTCGCGCACGGGGTGGCTCTCCGCGTCCGACGGTGCGGACCTTGTCGACGTCGGCGGCGAGTCGACCCGCCCCGGTGCGAGCCGGGTGCCGGCCGAGGAGGAGGCCCGCCGGGTGCTGCCGGTGGTCGCGCAGCTGGCCGCCGCCGGCGTGCCGTGCAGCGTGGACACCACTCGAGCCGTCGTCGCCGAGGCCGCGCTGCATGCCGGGGCGAGCGTCGTCAACGACGTCTCCGGCGGGCTGGCCGACCCGGACATGGCGCAAGCTGGTCGCCTCCGCCGGGGTGCCGTGGATCCTGATGCACTGGCGCGGCCCCAGCGACCGGATGCATGAGCTGGCCCGCTACTCCGACGTCGTCGCCGAGGTGCGCGCCGAGCTGCTGGCCCGGGTGGACGCGGCGCAGCGGGCCGGTGTCGACGCCGACCAGCTGATCATCGACCCGGGCATCGGGTTCGCCAAGCTCGCCGAGCACAACTGGACGCTGCTGAGCCGGCTCGACGAGCTGGTCGATCTCGGTCTGCCGGTGCTGGTCGGCGCGTCCCGCAAACGCTTTCTCGGCAGCCTGCTGGCCGCCGCCGGACGGCTCGCCGCGGCAGCCGGACGGCCGCGACGCGGCGACCGCGGCGATCTCCGCGCTGGCCGCAGCCGCCGGCGCCTGGGGGGTGCGGGTGCACGACGTGGCCGGCTCCCTGGACGCGGTGACGGTGGCCCGGGCCTGGCGCCGGGGGACCGGGCCGTGACCGACCGGGTGGTGCTCACCGGGCTACGGGCGCACGGCCGACACGGCGTCCTGCCCGCCGAACGCGAGCGAGGACAGGACTTCGTCGTCGACCTGACCGCGTGGCTCGACCTCGGTGCGGCGTCGGAGTCGGACCAGCTGGCCGACACGCTCGACTACGGCGAGCTGGCCCGGCGCGCCGCGGAGATCGTCGGTGGTCCGCCGTGCGACCTGATCGAGACGGTGGCCGGGCGGATCGCCGACGACGTGATGGCCGACGAGCGGGTGCACGCCGTCGAGGTGACGATCCACAAGCCGGCGGCACCGATCCCGGTGGAGTTCACCGACGTGGCCGTCGTGGTCCGGCGATCGCGGCGCGGCGGCCGGGGTGCCCAGCTGAGAGGGGCCGAGTGAGCCGGGCCGTGCTGTCCATCGGCTCCAACCTCGGAGACCGGCTGGCTCATCTCCGGTCTGTGGTCGACGGGCTGGCCGATGCGCTGGTCGCCGTCTCGCCGGTCTACGAGACAGCGCCCTGGGGGGGCGTCGAGCAGCCGGACTTCCTCAACGCGGTCCTGATCGTCGCCGATCCGGAGGTGGACGCGTGGGGCTGGTTGCGGCGCGGCCAGCGGCTGGAGCGCGCCGCCGGCCGGGACCGCACCGACGAGGTGCGCTGGGGACCACGGACCCTGGACGTCGACGTGGTACACGTGGAGGGCGTGCGCAGCGAGGACCCCGAGTTGCTGCTGCCGCACCCGGCGGCGGCCGGTCGGGCCTTCGTGCTGGTGCCGTGGTCGGACGTCGAGCCGGATGCGGTGCTGCCCGGACACGGACCGGTCGCCGAGCTGCTCGCCAGGCTGCGCGCCGAGCTGCCGGCCGGGGCCGACCTCGGGCTGCGCCGACGAGACGACCTGGTGCTTGTCGAGTCCATCCGCCCTGGTGGGCTTGTGTGAAGCCGACCCGCCCGCTCGACCTGCTGCTCGCCGGCCTGATCGGGGCGATCCTGGTGCACCTGCTGGTGCGGGCCGCCTACGGCTCGATCCCCCAGCTGCCGCTGCTCGCCGGGGCGACCCTGCTCGTTCTCGGTGTCGCGGAGGTGCTGCTCGGAAACGCGCTGCGGGCCCGGATCCAGCGCCGGCCGGGCACCCGCCCGGTGCAGCCGCTGCAGGCGGCCCGAGCCGTCGTGCTGGCCAAGGCGTCCTCCCTGGCCGGTGCGATCATGGCCGGGGCCTGGCTCGGCGTGTTGGGCTATGTGCTACCCCGCAGCGCGGAGGTCGCCGCCGCCGCCGATGACTCCGCGGCCTCGCTGGTCGGGCTGGTCAGCGCGTTGGCCCTGGTCGGCGGCGCGTTGTGGCTGGAGCGCTGCTGCCGCACCCCGGACGAGCCGAAGCGCGACCCGGACCAGGATCTGGATGCGGACCCGCGATCCGAGGCGGACGGGAGCGTCGAGCCGTGAGACCGCGGGCCGCAGCGCTCGGCGAACGATGATCCTTCGCAGCCGCCTAGGCTGACCGCTCGTGGTCCAACTGCAGCCGACGTCGGTGCTGGCTCGGCCGAAGAGCCGGGCGGTGCTCGGCCCCGTCCTCGGGCTGGTGGCGTTGGGTCTGTGCGGGCTGCTGGTACTAGGGCTGGTCACCGCGCAGGTGGGACCGGAGGCGGTGCTGATCGGTGCACTGTGCGCGATGCTGCCGGTCGTACCGGTCGTTGCCGCGTTCCTCTGGGTGGACCGCTGGGAGCCCGAGCCACCCCGGCTGCTGCTGGTCGCGTTCCTGTGGGGCGCCTGCTTCGCGACGCTGTCCGCGCTGCTGATCAACAGCACCGCGGCGATCGCGGCGGACGAGCTGCTCGGCCGCGGCAGCGGCGACTTGGTCGGGTCGGTCGTCTCCGCACCGATCGTCGAGGAGGCGATGAAGGGTGCGTTCCTGGTCGGCCTGCTGATCTTCCGGCGCCGGGAGTTCGACGGCGTGATCGATGGGATCGTCTACGCCGGGCTGGTGGCAGCCGGGTTCGCGTTCACCGAGAACATCCTGTACTTCGGCCGGACGATCGCCGAGGACGCCTCGGTCGGGCAGGTCGGTGGGGTCGGGGTCGTGCTCCTGCTCCGCGGGCTGCTCTCGCCGTTCGCGCATCCGCTGTTCACCGCGATGTTCGGCATCGGTCTCGGCATCGGTGTGACCGCCCGCAACCCGGCGGTGCGGCTGCTCGCGCCGGTGCTCGGATTCGCCGCCGCGGTCGGGCTGCACGCGCTGTGGAACGGCTCGGCCACGCTGTTCGGCGGGACCGCGTTCGCCCTCGTCTACCTGGTCATCATGCTCCCGATCTTCGTCGCGGTGGTCCTGGTGATCATCTGGCAGCGCCGCCGCGAGCAGCAGGTGGTGGCCGCAGCGCTGCCCCGGTTCGCGCAGGCCGGCTGGATCGCGCCGAGCGAGGTCCAGCTGCTGTCCAGCCTCGCGGGCCGGCGGGGGTGGCGTCGCGCGGTCCGCCGCCAGCACGGGTCGGCCGCGGCCAAAGCGGTGGCCGGCTACCAGGCAGCGGTGTCGGAGCTGGCCTTCCTGTACGACCGGATCGCCAACGGGAGAGCCGGTCCGACGGCCCGCGCCTGGCACGACGAGCTGCTCGCCGCCCTCGGTCGGGCGAGGGCGCAGGCGACCGGGATGCCGCAGGCGATGACGGCCGCCTTCCGCCGGCCACCCCCCGGCTGGACCCCGCCGTCCCCGTCACCGCCCGGCTGGCGGCCACCGCCGCCCCCACCCGGCTGGGTCCCCCCGAACCGGCCGGGTTCCGGACAAGCCTGGTGGTCGCCGCACGGGAGTCCGCCCGGCGGAGCGCCGGCCGGGCCCAGGCGGCCGCCACCCGGTCAGCAGCCCCCCGGCCGGCCACCCGGCGAGCAGCCGCGGGGCGCTCCATCGGGCCAGCAGCCGCGCGGCGCTCCACCGGGCCAATACCGCCCGCGCAGCTGAGCGCATCGCACGTCCGCCCCGCGGGCGGTGAAACTGATCACGCGGCAGCGCCGGGTTGTTGCCACCCGGTTACCGTGGCGTTCACACGTCGTCTGGTACCCGCCGCAGCGGGCCTGGAACGAGCAAGGAGCGCGTCATGACCTCGCCTCCGACCGGCACCGGCGCGCGACCCGCCCGGCTGGACGTCGGCGTGGTGTCCGCGGGCCGGGTCGGCGCGATCATCGGCGCCGCGCTGGCAGCGTCCGGCCACCGGGTCGTCGCCACCTCCGGGGTGTCCAGGGCTTCGGTGAACCGGGCCGAGAAGCTGCTGCCCGGTGTCCCGCTGCTCCCGCCGGACGAGGTGGCGCTGCGCGCGAACCTGGTGATCCTCGCGGTCCCGGACGACGTGCTGGCCGGGCTGGTCCGCGGGCTGGCCGGAGCCGGCTGCTTCCGGCCGGGCCAGATCGTGGCGCACACCTCGGGGGCGCACGGCGTCGCGGTGCTCTCGCCGGCCGTCGAGCACGGCGTGCTGCCGCTGGCGCTGCACCCGGTGATGACCTTCACCGGGCGCCCCGAGGACCTGCAGCGGCTGGCCGCCTGCAGCGTCGGGGTGACCGCGCCGGCCGACGACGAGGCGGCGTGGAGCGTCGGCGAAGCGCTCGTGGTGGAGATGGGCGCCGAGCCGGTGCGGGTGCCGGAGTCGGCCCGCCCGCTGTACCACGCCGCGCTGGCGCACGGCGCGAACCACCTGGTCACGCTGGTGCGAGACGCCACAGAGCTGCTGGACCGGGCCGGCATCCGGCCGGCCGAGCGGCTGATCGCGCCGCTGCTGCACGCCGCGCTGGACAACGCCCTGCGGCACGGTGACCAGGCGCTCACCGGTCCGGTCGCGCGCGGCGACGCCGGCACTGTGCGCACCCACCTGCGGGAGATGGCCGCCGCGGAACCGGCCGTGCTGGCCTCCTACCGGGCAATGGCACAGCGCACCGCGCAGCGGGCGGCGGCGGCCGGGCTGCTTCCCGAGGACGCGGTGGACGAGGTCGAGGCGACGCTGCGGGAGGGACCTTGAGCACCGGTTCAGCCGGCTGGGCGAGCTGACACGTGCACACCGACCCGGCGGAGCTGCGCGCGGTCACCCGCGCGTTGCGCGGCACCGGCCGGCGGATCTGCCTGGTGCCGACGATGGGCGCGCTGCACGAGGGGCACCGGGAGCTGCTGCGGCACGCCCGGTGGGCTCCCGGCTCGACGGTGACGGTGGTGTCGATCTTCGTGAACCCGCTGCAGTTCGGGGCGGGGGAGGACTTCGACCGCTACCCGGATAGCCGGGAGGCCGACCTGGAGATGTGCCGGGACGAGCGGGTGGAGCTGGTGTTCGCGCCACCCGTGGCGGCGATGTACCCCCCGGGCGCGGACACCACCGTCCAGCCCGGCGCACTCGGTCGCGAGCTCGAGGGCGCGGCGCGGCCGGGACACTTCGCCGGGGTGCTCACCGTGGTGGCCAAGCTGTTCACGATCGCCGGACCGGACCTGGCGTTCTTCGGTGAGAAGGACTACCAGCAGCTGGTGCTGGTGGACCGGATGGCGCGCGACCTCAACCTCGGGGTCGACGTCGTCGGGGTGCCGACCGTCCGCGACTCGGACGGGCTGGCGCTCTCGTCGCGCAACGCGTACCTGACCACCGAGCAACGCGAGCACGCGGTGGCGCTGTCCGCGGCGTTGGCCGCGGGTGGGCACGCCGCCCGGCACGGGGCCGAGGCTGCGCTGGCCGCGGCTCGTCGGGTGCTGGCCGCGGTCCCCGAGCTGGACGTGGACTACCTGGAGCTGCGCGACCCGGAGCTCGGTCCGGCCCCGCGGTCCGGCCCGGCGCGGCTGCTGGTCGCCGCCCGGCTGGGGAGCACGAGGCTGATCGACAACATGCCGGTCACGGTGGGGAGCTGAACCGCGATGCTGCGAACCATGCTGAAGTCCAAGATCCACCGTGCCACGGTCACCGGTGCCGACCTCGACTACGTCGGCTCGGTCACCGTCGACGCCGACCTGCTGGACGCCGCCGACCTGCTGCCCGGCGAACAGGTGGCCATCGTGGACATCACCAACGGCGCTCGCTTGGAGACCTATGTCATCCCCGGCGAGCGCGGCAGCGGGGTGCTCGGGATCAACGGCGCGGCGGCCCACCTGGTGCACCCAGGTGACCTGGTGATCCTGATCTCCTACGCCGCGATGGACGACCGCGAGGCGCGCGAGTTCCGCCCCCGCATCGTGTTCGTCGACGAGCGGAACCGGGTCGCCGAGCTGGGCACGGACCCCGGCCACGCACCCGACGGCTCGGGGCTGCGCTCCGGCGCGCTCACCGGAGCGTGACACGTGCTGCTCTGTGTCGACGTCGGCAACACCCAGACCGCGCTCGGGGTGTACCCGGAGCCGGACGACGACGCAGGGCGGCCCGAGCTGGTCCGGGACTGGCGGATGCGTACCGACCGGCACATCACCGCGGACGAGCTGGACGTGGCCCTGCGCGGGTTGCTCGGGGCGCTGGCCGAGAAGCTCACCGGCGTCGCCGCGCTGTCCACGGTGCCGACCGTGCTCCGCGAGCTGCGGCTGATGAACCAGCGCTACTACCCGGACGTGCCGACGGTTGTGGTGGAGCCCCGGGTGCGGACCGGGGTACCCCTGCTGGTGGACAACCCGAAGGAGGTCGGCGCGGACCGGGTGGTGAACACGCTGGCCGCGCATCGCCAGTTCGGCACCGCCTGCGTCGTGGTCGACTTCGGCACCTCGACCAACATCGACGTGGTGTCCGCCCGCGGCGAGTTCCTCGGCGGCGTGCTCGCACCCGGGCATCGAGATATCCCTGGAGGCGCTCGCCGAGCGGGCCGCCCAGCTGCGCACCGTCGAGCTGCTCCGGCCCCGCTCGGTGATCGGCAAGAACACCGTCGAGTGCCTGCAGTCCGGCATCCTCTACGGCGGAGTGGGGCAGGTCGACGGGCTGGTGCGGCGCATCCTGGCTGAGCTGAACGAGCCGGTCGTGACCGTGATCGGCACCGGCGGGCTCGCGCCGCTCATGGTCGGCGAGTCGGAGACCATCACCGAGCACGTCCCGGACCTCACGCTGTACGGGCTCAACCTCGTCTTCCAGCGCAACCTCCCGTAACCTGCCTGCCCGCCAACCCCCAATCGCACTTGTCGCGGGTTTTTCGAACGACGGGTGGCTGGCGGGCGGGTGGTTTCCCACGACAAGTGGGGTACGGCCGTGTCGGCGGCGGGCGACCGTCTGCCCGGCGCGCTCCGAGCGCGAACTAACCTTGGCCAGCGTGAGCGCCGAGCAACCCGACCTGGACGACAGCCTCCCGGAGCAGCTTCGGGTGCGCCGGGCCAAGCGTGCCGCCATGCTGGACGAGGGCCGCGAGCCGTATCCGGTCGAGCTCGCCCGCACCCACACCCTGCGCGAGGTCCGCGAGGCGCACCCCGACCTGCCGCGCGGACACCACCACCGGAGACATCGTCGGCGTGACCGGTCGGGTGATCTTCCTGCGGAACACCGGCAAGCTCTGTTTCGCGACGCTCCGTGAGGGCGAGGGCTCCGAGCTGCAGGCAATGATCAGCCTGAACGGCGTCGGCGCCGACGAGCTCGCCCGCTGGAAGTCCACTGTGGATCTCGGCGACCACGTCTTCGTGCACGGGGAGGTGATCTCGTCGCGACGCGGCGAGCTGTCCGTCCTCGCCGACTCGTGGACGATGGCGGCGAAGGCGATCCGGCCGTTGCCGGTTGCGCACCGGGAGCTCTCCGAGGAGACCAGGGTGCGACAGCGCTATGTCGACCTCATCGTCCGCCCGCAGGCGCGCGAGATGGTGCAGACGCGCGCGACGGCGGTGCGCGCACTCCGGGACACGCTGCGGGAACGTGGCTTTCTGGAGGTCGAGACGCCGATGCTGCAACCCATCCACGGCGGCGCAACGGCCCGACCGTTTGTCACCCATTCCAATGCATTCGGCCGCGACCTGTATCTGCGCATCGCGCCCGAGCTGTATCTCAAGCGCTGCGTCGTCGGCGGCATCGAGCGCGTCTTCGAGATCAATCGGAACTTTCGCAACGAAGGCAGCGACTCGTCGCATGCGCCCGAGTTTGCGATGCTGGAGGCCTACCAGGCCTACGGGACGTACGACTCTATGGCCGAGCTGACCACTCAGCTCGTGCGCAACTCGGCGACCGCGGTGTTCGGCTCCACCGTTGTCCGGCATGCGGACGGGAGCGAGCACGATCTCGGTCGGCCGTGGCGAAGTGTCACGCTGTATGACGCGGTCTCCACCGCCGTGGGCGCGGAAGTGACGCCGGACACGTCGGCGGACGATTTGCGTAAGCTCGCCGCCGAGCACGATGTGGGAATCGACCAGGAATGGAGCGCCGGTCTGATCGTGCTGGAGCTCTTCGAGAAGCTCGTCGAGCACACCTTGATGGAACCCACCTTCGTGCGCGACTACCCGGTCGAGGTCCGACCGCTGGCCAGGGCGCATCGGGACGATCCACGGCTGGCCGAGGCGTGGGATCTGGTGATCTTCGGAACCGAGCTGGCCACCGGGTACTCCGAGCTAGTCGATCCGGTGGTACAACGGGAACGGCTGGAGGCCCAATCGTTGCGGGCCGCGGCCGGCGATCCGGAAGCCATGCAGCTCGACGAGGACTTTTTGCGGGCCATGGAATACGGAATGCCGCCCTCGGGTGGCATGGGAATGGGTATCGACCGGTTGCTGATGACGCTCACCGGGTCGGGTATCCGCGAGACCATACTCTTCCCCCTGGTTCGTCCCGAATGAGTGGCCCGGCGAGCCCCGACTCGACACGTCCGATTTTCGAGGACTATTGTAGGTAGGGAACTCGTTCGGCTCTTGCACACGCATCCCGACGAGTTGAGGAACGTAGTAGAATCTCATTACCACTCGGAGGGCTTCACGTGGCACAGAAGGTTACTGTTTCATTGATCGACGATCTGGACGGCGGCCAGGCCGACGAAACTGTCGAGTTCGCGTTCGAGGGTCGTAGCTACGAGATCGACCTGTCGAGCGGGAATATCGATAAGCTGCGCGACGCTCTCGCTCCGTTTGTTGCGGCGGGACGAAAAGCCGGCCGCCGCCGGGCCGCCGCGGCCAACGCGGGTGGTGGCGTGCGCCGCGCCTCGGTGGACCGCGAGCAGAACCAGGCGATCCGGGAGTGGGCCCGCAAGCGCGGGATGAAGGTCTCCGACCGCGGGCGCATCCCGGCCGAGGTGCTCGACGCCTACCACCAGGAGCACTGACACCGAAGCCACTGACCCAACAGCACTGCGACCCGCTGCAGCGCTGCGCACGGGTACGGGCCGCGGCCGCCGACGACACGGCGGCTAGCGGCCCGTCCCTTTCCCGGACCGTTCGACCGCCTGCCGCAACCGAGGATCGCGGCCGGCCGGTAGCGGTCCGTCACCGTCTGCGCCGCCAACCGTGCCGGGTTTCCGGTACGACGGTGGGTGTTCGCTCTGAACGGACGCCTGCGCATGCCGACCGCGGAATGCCCTCCCGACCGGCCACGTTGGCACTGAGACCGAGCGCGACGGTCCGATGGACCCGAGCGCGGTGGCGGGTCCGGCCGATACAGTGGTTATGGCGATATCGGTGCGGGCAGGGTTCAAAGACGAGTCCGACGAAGGGGTTCGAGCACCGGCCCCACCGCCGAGCGGTAGAGGCTCGGCACGCCAAGGCACAGCAGTCAGGAGTGCACATGTTCGAGAGGTTCACCGACCGAGCGCGACGCGTGGTCGTCCTGGCCCAAGAAGAGGCCCGGATGCTCAACCACAACTACATCGGCACCGAGCACATCCTGCTGGGCCTCATCCATGAGGGCGAGGGTGTCGCGGCGAAGGCCCTGGAGTCGCTCGGGATCGCCCTGGAGGGCGTGCGCCAGCAGGTCGAGGAGATCATCGGCCAGGGGCAGCAGGCGCCGAGTGGGCATATCCCGTTCACCCCACGGGCCAAGAAGGTGCTCGAGCTGTCAGCCTCCGCGAGGCGCTGCAGCTCGGGCACAACTACATCGGCACCGAGCACATCCTGCTGGGGCTGATCCGGGAGGGTGAGGGCGTCGCCGCGCAGGTGCTGCGCAAGCTGGGCGCCGACCTCAACCGGGTCCGCCAGCAGGTGCTGCAGCTGCTGTCTGGCTACCAGGGCAAGGAGCCCGCGGAGAGCGGCAGCGGCCGCGGCGAGGGCACCCCGTCCAGCTCGCTGGTCCTCGACCAGTTCGGTCGCAACCTCACCCAGTCCGCCCGCGAGGGCAAGCTCGACCCGGTGATCGGCCGCGAGAAGGAGATCGAGCGGGTCATGCAGGTCCTCTCCCGGAGGACCAAGAACAACCCGGTGCTGATCGGCGAGCCCGGCGTCGGCAAGACCGCCGTCGTCGAGGGGCTGGCCCAGATGGTCGTCAAGGGCGAGGTGCCCGAGACGCTCAAGGACAAGCAGCTCTACACGCTCGACCTCGGCTCGCTGGTGGCGGGCAGCCGCTACCGCGGTGACTTCGAGGAGCGCCTGAAGAAGGTGCTCAAGGAGATCCGCACCCGCGGCGACATCATCCTGTTCATCGACGAGATCCACACCCTGGTCGGGTGCGGGTGCCGCCGAGGGCGCGATCGACGCGGCGAGCATCCTCAAGCCGATGCTGGCCCGCGGCGAGCTGCAGACCATCGGCGCCACCACGCTCGACGAGTACCGCAAGCACGTCGAGAAGGACGCCGCGTTGGAGCGGCGCTTCCAGCCGATCCAGGTCGGCGAGCCGACGGTGGCGCACACCGTCGAGATCCTCAAGGGGCTGCGCGACCGGTACGAGGCGCACCACCGGGTCACGATCACCGACCCGGCGCTGGTCGCCGCGGCGACGCTGGCCGACCGGTACATCAACGACCGGTTCCTGCCGGACAAGGCGATCGACCTGATCGACGAGGCGGGCGCGCGGATGCGGATCCGGCGGATGACCGCACCGCCGGACCTGCGCGAGTTCGACGAGAAGATCGCCGGGGTGCGTCGGGACAAGGAGTCCGCGATCGACGCGCAGGACTTCGAGCGGGCCGCGCACCTGCGCGACCAGGAGAAGCAGCTGCTGGCCCGCAAGGGCGAGCGGGAGAAGCAGTGGCGCTCGGGCGACCTCGACGTCGTCGCCGAGGTGGACGACGAGCAGATCGCCGAGGTGCTGGCCAACTGGACCGGCATCCCGGTGTTCAAGCTGACCGAGGCCGAGACCACCCGGCTGCTCCGCATGGAGGACGAGCTGCACAAGCGGATCATCGGCCAGGAGGACGCGGTCAAGGCGGTCTCGCAGGCGATCCGGCGCACCCGGGCCGGGCTGAAGGACCCGAAGCGGCCGTCCGGCTCGTTCATCTTCGCCGGCCCGTCCGGGGTGGGTAAGACCGAGCTGTCCAAGGCGCTGGCGAACTTCCTGTTCGGCGACGACGACGCGCTGATCCAGCTGGACATGGGCGAGTTCCACGACCGGTACACCGCATCCCGGCTGTTCGGTGCCCCGCCCGGGTACGTCGGCTACGAGGAGGGCGGCCAGCTCACCGAGAAGGTGCGCCGCAAGCCGTTCTCGGTGGTGCTCTTCGACGAGATCGAGAAGGCCCACCAGGAGGTGTACAACACGCTGCTGCAGGTGCTGGAGGACGGCCGACTGACCGACGGTCAGGGCCGCACGGTGGACTTCAAGAACACCGTGATCATCTTCACCTCGAACCTGGGGACGCAGGACATCTCCAAGGCGGTCGGGCTCGGCTTCGCCAAGGGCCACGACGAGGGCTCGACCTACGAGCGGATGAAGGACAAGGTCACCGACGAGCTCAAGAAGCACTTCCGGCCCGAGTTCCTGAACCGGATCGACGACATCATCGTGTTCCACCAGCTCACCGAGGAGCAGATCATCACGATGGTGGACCTGATGATCAACCGGGTGGAGACCCAGCTGGCCGGCAAGGACATGGACCTCGAGCTGACCTCGCGGGCGAAGAAGCTGCTCGCCCGCCGCGGGTTCGACCCCGTGCTGGGTGCCCGGCCGCTGCGCCGGACCATCCAGCGCGAGATCGAGGACCAGCTGTCGGAGAAGATCCTGTTCGGCGAGGTGCAGCCGGGCCAGATCGTGGTGGTCGACACCGAGGGCTTCGACGAGAACCTCGAGGTCACCGAAGTCCGATCGGCCGACCGCAAGGACGACAAGGCGGTCTTCACCTTCAAGGGGACGGCGCGGCCGGTCACCGTGACCGTGCCGGACGCCCCTCCGGTGGACCTGGCCGAGGAGCAGGCGAACTAACCAGCAGTACACCGACGACGACGGCCCGGCCGCCGGGGGAGCACCCCCCAGCTACCGGGCCGTCGCCGTATCCCGCCGTCCCATCCCCTCGTCCCCGGGGCCCTCTTGTCGTCCCCGGAGCCCTGTTGCTCTCCCCGTCAACTACCGCAATGAGCGGGCTTATTCGGCCTTCAGCTCGCTGAAAACCCGGCTCGTCTCAACCGGTTGTTGCAAGTAGCGCCTCGTCGAGGGCCTGGGCTGGAGTCTTCCATGCCAGGGTTTGGCGGGGTCGGGTGTTGAGCTTGAGGGCGGTGGTGTCGCAGTCGGTCTGGGTCAGGCCGCGGAGGTCGGCGCCTTTGGGCCAGTACTGGCGCAGCAGACCGTTGGTGTTCTCGTTGGTGCCGCGTTGCCAGGGTGAGTGCGGGTCACAGAAGTAGACCTGTAGCCCGGTGTCCAGGGTGAACCTGGCGTGCTCGGCCATCTCCTTGCCCTGGTCCCAGGCCAGGGACTTCTTCAGCTCGAGGGGCAATCGGCTGATCATGCTGGTGAGCATCTGGCGGGTCTCGATGCCGCGGTGCCGCGCGGGCAGCGGGGCGAGCAGCACGAACCGGCTGGCGCGTTCGACCAGGGTCAGGACAGCACCCTTGCCGACCCCGCCCAGCAGCAGGTCACCCTCCCAGTGGCCGGGGACGGCGCGGTCGTCGGCCTCGGCGGGGCGCTGCGAGATCGGCACCATCCCCACGATCCTGCCGCGGTTCTCGGCCCGGCCATGGCGCTGGCGGCTGGTGCGCCCGGTCCGCAAATGCGCCGCCAGCTCCCGGCGCAGTTCCCCGCGGCCCTGCACGAACAACGACGCGTAGATCGTCTCGTGGCTCACCCGCATAGCGTCATCGTCGGGATACAGCTGCGGCAACATCACCGCGATTTGCTGTGGAGACCAATCCGCTTCCAGCAGCCCCGAGACCACCGCGGCAAGCCGCCCGACCAGCTTGGCCCGCTTCGGACGCTTCGCATTCGCACAGGCGATCCGCTGCGCCCGATCGGCCCGATACCGCCGCCGCCGACCCACACACACGACCCCAACACGGCTCGATCGCGGACCCCCACCACGACGGACCTCGCGCGAGATCGTCGAGGGATCACGGCCCAACGCCACCGCGATCTGACCCTGCCTCAAGCCAGCATCCAGGCCCCGCTCAATCACCACCCGCTCATGATCGGTCAATCGACACCCGGCCAAGTCCCAC
Source organism: uncultured Actinomycetota bacterium (assembly GCA_963776255.1). GTDB lineage: Bacteria > Actinomycetota > Actinomycetes > Mycobacteriales > Pseudonocardiaceae > Pseudonocardia. Next base: position 73,231 of record CAVZMB010000016.1, read on the forward strand.
CACCTCCAGTCGTCGCAAGATCTTGCAACGACCGGTTGAGACCGCCCCGCAATAAGCCCGCTCATTGCGGAGAACGGCGGCGGCTGGGTTCACTCCGTTGCGACGGGATCGGCGCTCTGCACGACCTCGAACTCCAGCAGCGCCGATCCGGTGGCGACCGGCTTGGACCGCTCGCCGGCGTGCGCCTCCATGCCCGGACCGTCGCGCCATGCCTGGAACGCTTCCTCGCTCTCCCAGCGGGTGTAGACGAAATACCGCGACTCGCCCGCCACCGGCCTGAGCAGCTCGAACCCGAGAAAACCCGCTGAGCCCTCGACCGAGCCGTGCCGCGAGGCGAACCGACGCTCCAGCTCGACTCCGGCGCCCTCGGGCACCTCGATAGCATTGATCTTCACGACGGCCATAGGCCAAAGGCTAGGGTGCGGCGGCGTGCGGAGCACAGTGACTGCCGGCGACGGCACCCGGCTGGCGGTCGTCGACTTCGGTGGGTCGGGGCGGCCGATCCTGTTGCTGCACGGCCTGATGGGCCGAGCCACCACGTGGTGGACGGTCGCCCAGTGGCTCACCGGCCTCGGGCACGTTGTCGGGCTCGACGCCAGGGGCCACGGTCGCTCGAGGCCCGCGGGCCATGGACCACCGAGCGGATGGTCGCCGACGTCGAACAGGCGCTGGAGGCGCTGACGCCTCGGCCCGGTCGTGGTGATCGGGCACTCGATGGGCGGGCTGCACGGCTGGGAGCTCGCCGCGACCCATCCAGGCCTGGTCGAGGCGCTGGTGGTCGAGGACATGGCGCCGGACTTCCGTGGCCGCAGCGTCGAGCCGTTCGCCGACTGGTTCTCCGCACTGGATACGACGTTCGAGTCGCTCGCCGCGGTTCGGCAGGCCTTCGGCGGGCCCGACACCAACGCCGGCGACTACATGGCCGAATGCGTCACCGAGGCCGCCGACGGCTACCGGCTGCTCGGAGACGTGCAGCACATGGTCGCGATCGCCGCCGAGTGGGCTCGGCGGCAGTACTGGGAGGGGTGGCGGGCGGTGCGCTGCCCCGTGTTGCTGCTCGAGGCCGAGCGGAGCGTCACACCGCCGGGCCAGATGGCCGCGATGGCCCGCGAGCACGGCGACGCGACGCACGTCCGGCTGCGCGGCACCGACCACCTACTACACGCCGACGACCCGGACGCCTACCGCGCTTTGGTCACCGAGTTCCTGGCGCGCACGGCCGCAGCCGGGCGCGGATCGGATTGACCGGGTGCAGCACGGCGAACGCCTCGGCGGCGCGTTCGGGCGCGAGCGTGCAGTGCGGTACCCACGAGCCCGGCAGGTAGCTCGCGGCCTGGCCGTGCGCCCGCCCGGCCAACACGTCGTGCACCGCGCTGTGCACCGCCAGCAGCTCGGCGTCCACCACGGCGGCGAGCGCGAGGGTGTCGGCGGCGCCGGCGATGGTGCTCAGGTTGGCCAGCCAGACCTCGGGCAGCGACAGCAGGTCGAGCTCGGCCTCCAGCGCCGCCCGGGCCGTCGCCGGAATCGAGGACGCCGCCGCGAACCGGATTCGTGGCTCGCCGCGCGGCACCGGCACCCCGGCGTAGGCCAACCGGCACCACAGCTCGCGGACGGCGTTCGCCGCGTCGTCGTCGAGGGCGAAGTCGACCGCGACGGTCATGCCGACGTGACCTCCTCGCCGGGCAGGGCGTACCGGCCGTCGCCGCGCAGCTCCACCAGCCCGTCGACCAGCAACGACTCCAGGCAGCGTCCGCGCTGGTCGGCGTCGGCCCAGGCCAGGTCCAGCGCGGCCGGCAGCACCGGCCCCGGCGCGTCGCGCAACACGTCGAGCAACCTGCCGCGCACCTGGCGGTCGGTCCCGGCGAACGGCTGCGCCGGCCGCTGGGGGCCGGTGTAGGCCGGCATCCCGGCCAGCCGCCAGGCGCACGCCGCGGACACCGGGCACTCTCCGCAGCGTGGCGCGCGAGACGTGCAGACCACCGCGCCGAGCTCCATCAGCGCAGCGGACATCCGCGCCGCCTCCCGGTCCGCAGCCGGCAGCAGCCCGTCCACATCGGACTCCTCTGCGGCGGTGCGGGACGGCCCGGCGTCGCCCTGCCCGTGCAACACCCGGGCCACCACCCGCCGCACGTTCGTGTCGACCACCGGGCGCCGCAGGCCGTAACCGAACGCCGCGACGGCGTGCGCGGTGTACGAGCCGACCCCCGGCAACGACCGCAGGACGTCCACATCGGATGGAACTACATCGCCGTGCGAGGCCGCGATCACGCCGGCCGCCTCGTGCAGCCGCAACGCCCGGCGCGGGTAGCCGAGCTTGCCCCAGGCGCGCAGTACATCGGCCCGACTCGCGGCGGCCAGCAGCGAGGGCCGCGGCCAGCGCGCCAGCCAATCCAGCCAGATCGGCTCGACCCGGCTCACCGGCGTCTGCTGCAGCATGAACTCGCTGACCAGCACACCCCACGGAGTCGTGCCGCGGCGCCGCCACGGCAGGTCGCGGGCGTTGGTCGAGTACCACTCCAGCAGCGGCCCGGCCAGCTCCACAGGCAGCAGTATCGTCGGGCCTATGCGAATCCGGGTCATCGACGCGTTCACCGACCGACCGTTCGCCGGGAACCCGGCGGCCGTCTGCCTGCTCGACGGGGGCGAATGGCCGGACGAGGCGTGGATGCAGCGGGTCGCCGCGGAGATGAACCTCTCCGAGACGGCGTTCGCGAAACCGCTCGCCGACGACGAGGAGGCCGACTGGGCGCTGCGCTGGTTCACCCCGGCGGTCGAGGTCGACCTGTGCGGCCACGCCACGCTCGCCACCGCGCACGCCATGAACGGCGACCAGGGCTCACTGGGAAATGTGCGGTTCCGCACCCGCAGCGGCGTGCTCAGCGCGCAGGCCGGCGACGACGGCACGATCACCCTGGACTTCCCGGCCGCCGAGGTCGTCGAGACCCAGGCACCGGACGGCCTGGCCGAGGCACTCGGCGCCAAGCCGGAGGCCGTCCACGCGACCGGCACGCTGGGCGACCTGCTGACGGTGTTCCCCGACGAGGCAGCCGTCGCAGCACTGGCCCCGGACCAGACCGCGCTGGGCGACCTGTGCCGAACCCACCAGATACGCGGCGTGATCGCGAGCGCGCCGGCCGCCGACCCGGCTGCCGGCTACGACTTCGTCTCCCGGTTCTTCGGCCCGGCCCAGGGCATCCCGGAGGACCCGGTCACCGGCAGCGCGCACACCGCGCTGGCCCCGTACTGGTCGGCGCGGCTGGGCCGGCCGAGCCTGGTCGGCCGGCAGGCCTCGGCGCGCACCGGCCTGGTCCGGACCACTGTGCGCGGCGACCGGGTGCTGCTCGGCGGCCAGGCCGTGACCGTGCTGGACGGCTCACTGCTGGTGCCGCCGGCTAGCGTGCCGTGATGCCGTCGTCGCCGGCGAAGCCCTGCCGGACGGTGTTCTCGCTGACCACCCGCGGGTCGGCGAGCTGCAGCAGGTAGTCCGGCCCGCCGGCCTTGGAGCCGACGCCGGACAGCCCGTAGCCGCCGAACGGCTGGCGTCCGACCACGGCGCCGGTGATCGCCCGGTTGACATAGACGTTCCCCGCCCGCAGCCGCGAGGCCGCCCGCTCGATGTTCACCGGCGAGCGGGAGTAGATGCCCGCGGTCAGCGCGTAGTCGGTGTCGTTGGCCAGCGCAAGCGCATGGTCCAGGTCGGTCGCCCTGAGCACCGCGAGCGCCGGCCCGAACAGCTCGTCCCGCGCGACCTGGGCGCGCACCGGCTCGCCGACCTCGACGACGCTCGGGCCGACGTAGTAGCCGCCGGAGGGCACGTCGGTCCGGGCCAGCAGCACCTTGGCCTCCCGCCGGGCCCGCTCCAGCGCCGCGGCCAGCCGGGCCTGCGCGTCGGCGTCGATCACCGGACCGACGGTCGTCGCCGGGTCGGACGGGTGGCCGACCACGACCTCCCGCGCGGCGGCCACCAGTCGTTCCACCACCGAGTCGTAGATCCGGTCCAGCACGATCACCCGCGACGCCGCCGAGCACTTCTGGCCGGCGTAGCCGAACGCCGACCCGATCACCCCGGGCACCGCCTGGTCCGGGTCCGCGTCCGCGTCGATGATCACCGCGTTCTTCCCGCCCAGCTCCGCGACCACCCGCTTGATGTGCCGCTGACCGGGCACCTGCCGGGCGGCCGCCTCGTTGATGCCGAGCCCGACCGCACGGGAACCGGTGAAGACGATCACCGCCGTCTCCGGGTGCTCGACCAGCGCGGCACCGACCGTCTCCCCCGGCCCGGGCAGGAACTGCACGGTTCCCCGGGGCGCCCCGGCGGCCAGCAGCGCCTCGACCAGCAGCCCGGCGACGGCCGGGGTCTGCTCGGCCGGCTTCAGGATCACCGGGTTGCCCGCGACCAGCGCGGCGACGGTCATGCCGGTCGGGATCGCCAGCGGGAAGTTCCACGGCGCGATCACGACCGCGACGCCCTTGCCCTGATAGGTCAGCCGGTTGCGCTCCCCGGGCGGGGACTGCACCCGCTCGCCGGCAAGGGCGTCCAGCCGCAGTGCCTGCCGGGCGTAGTACTCGCAGAAGTCGATCGCCTCGCACACGTCGCCGTCGGCCTGGTCCCACGGCTTGCCGGCCTCGTAGACCTCGAGCGCGGCGAGCTCGTCACGCCGTTCCCGCAGCCAATCGGCGGCCCGGAACAGCACCGCGGCGCGCTCGATGACCGGCGTGTGCCGCCAGCGCTCGGCCACCGCCGCGGCGGCCGCCACCGCCGCCTCCGCCTCCGCCGCACCACACGATGCGCTGGTCGCGACCAGCCGGTCGATCCGACCGGGGTCGACCGAGGCGATGGTGCCGGCCGTCCAGACCCGTTCGCCGTCGATCAGCGCCGGCACCTCGAGCGCGCCCCGCTCACCGGCCGCGGCGACGGCCCCGCGGAAGGCCGCCCGCACGTCGCCCCGCTGCCACTCCCGGACCGGCTCCGGGTCATAGGGCGTGACGCGCCGTGGATCGGTGTCGGTCCGGACGGCCGGACGCGGCGGATCCGGCAGCGAGTCGACCGCCGGCGGCCGGATCAGCTCGTCGAGCGCCTTGCCCTCGGCGAACCGGTGCCGGACGAAGCTCTCGTTGCTGGTGTTCTCCAGCAGCCGGCGCACCAGGTAGGCCATCCCCGGTACCAGCTCGCCGACCGGGGTGTAGACGCGCAGTCGCAGCCCCATCCGCTTGACCGCGGCGTGCACCGGCTCGGCCATTCCGTACAGCAGCTGGATCTCGTACCCGGTGTCCGGGATGCCCAACGAGCGCGCGTAGCTCACCGCGTAGGCGAGGCTGCGCAGGTTGTGGCTGCCGAATGCGGCGCGTACCTCCCCGTGGTGCTCGTGCAGCAGCCGGACGCACGCCTCGAAGCTCGCGTCGGTCTCGGCCTTTCGCTCGAACACCGGCACCGGCCAGCCCTGCGCCTGGGCGTGCACGGTCTCGGTGTCCCAGTACGCGCCCTTGACCAGCCGCACGGTGATCGGGTGCGGTCGGGCCGCCGAGAAGGCGATCAGCCGGGCGAGGTCGTCGCGGGCGGCACGAAGGTAGGCCTGCACGACGATGCCGGCCGGCAGGTCGGCGAACTCGGGCTCGTCGAGCAGCTCGCAGAACAGCCGGATCGTGAGGTCCTTGACCTCGTGATGCTCGGCGTCGAAGTGCACGAAGGCACCGCGGCGGCGGGCCAGCCGCAGCAGCGGCCGGATCCGGTCCTTCGCCTCGGCGAGCCCGAGCTCGGCGGCCAGCGGGGAGTAGTGCGCGGCCAGCGCGGTCGGCTTGATCGACACGTTCACCCGGGGAATCGGGCCGAGGTCGTCGCGCTCCAGGTGGTCGTCCGGGGCCCACTGCGCGGCGGCGTCGGCCAGCGCCTCGATCAGCTCGGCGACCCGGGCCGCGTACCGGTCGGCCTCCGCTGCCACCACGGTCTTCTCGCCGAGCAGGTCGCAGGTGAACGCCGACCCGGACCGCCACAGCTCGGCCAGCCGCGGTACCGCGTCCTGCGGGTTCGCGCCGGCGATGAACTGCCTGGCCATCCGCAGGATGTTGCGCCGCGCGACGCCGGCCTCGACGGCGTGCCCGAACGGGATGTGGTCGGCTGCCTCGATGCCGGCGTCGAGGATGCGCGGCACGTCGACCCCGGAGAAGTACTCGGCGACGTGCCGCGCCACGTCGTCGACCCCGTCCAGGGCGGGGAACACGTCGACGAACCGGAACAGCTGGGTCTTGAAGCCCGGGCGGGACATCGCCCAGTCCAGCAACCGCTCGCTCCACCGGGACATCCGGAAGACCGACGAGCGCTGCCCGGTTCCCAGCTCCGCGAGCCGCTTGGCCAGCGCCGCGGTGTCCGCCTCGAGGACGTCCGACTGCGGGCTCACAATCGGCAAGCTACCCGCGCTCTTGTTGCGGCGCCGCCACCCGGCCGCCAGATCGTTGCCCGCCGGGTGGCCACGACCGGGACGAGCGTTAGACGACCTCGTTCAGCTTGCCGGTGGCTACGTCGAACACGAAGCCGCGCACCTGGTCGGTGTGCGGGATGAACGGGCTGGCCTTGATCCGCGCGATCGACTGGCGGACGTCCTCGTCGAGCTCCGGGAACGCCTCGACGGCCCACTCCGGCTTGATCCCGGTGTCGTCCTGGACCGAGCGCTTGAACTCGTCGTCGGTGAAGGTGAGCATCCCGCAGTCGGTGTGGTGGATCAGGATGATTTCGCGGGTGCCGAGCAGTCGCTGGCTGATGGCCAGCGAACGGATCTCGTCGTCGGTCACCACACCGCCGGCGTTTCGGATCACGTGTGCCTCGCCCTCGTTGAGGCCGAGGATGCCGTAGACGTTGAGCCGGGCGTCCATGCAGGCGAGCACGGCGAGGTTCTTGGCGGGTGGCAGGGGCAGCGGGCCTTCGAAGGTCTCGGCGTACCGGGCATTGTTGGCGAGCAGGTCGTCGGTGACGGACACAGTTGTCTCCTGTGGAGTTGTCCGGACGGGGTGCGGTGGATGCGCGCGACGGCCGCGTAGTGGACCAGGACGGCACGGGTGCGGAACCCGGTGAGCCGAAGGGCCTGCTACGCGGCCGGCAGACAGAACTCGTCGAAATGCGTCACGCGTCGGCTGGGCCAGAAGAACTCCAGCGACATGCGCAACACGCCATAAGTCTCGTGGACGGCCTCGGCCGCTCGCAACGAACGGTCCGCGGGGTGACCCGTCTGGACGATGCGAAATCGCAACACGCGCCACACCCGTTCACTTCAGCAACGCACAGTGATCAACTGATCACTGTGCGTCGTCGTGTCCTACCTGGTCCCCTAGGCCGGGCCGGCCCCGTCTCGGCCACCCGCAGGGCTCAGCCGAACAGCCGCAGCGCGCCCACGACGTCACGCACCTCCACGACCTGCAGCCTCGAGCTCGCTGGTGTGGTGCCGGGCGGCACCAATGCGGCGGTGAAGCCAAGCCGCGCGGCCTCGGCCAACCGCCGGTCCACCCCGCTCACCCGGCGCACGTCGCCGGCGAGGCCTATCTCGCCGAGCACGACGAGATCGGTGGGCAGCGGAAGGTCGTTGCGGGCCGAGGCGACGGCGAGCGCGATCGCCAGGTCGGCCGCGGGCTCGGCGACCCGCACGCCGCCGACCGTCGCGGTGAACACCTCCGAGTCGGCGAGCTTGACCCCTGCGCGACGCTCCAGGACGGCGAGCACCATCGCGACCCTGGCGTTGTCCAGCCCGCTCACCGCCCGGCGCGGGCTCGGGATCCCGGACCCGGCGACCAGCGCCTGCACCTCGATCGGGATCGGCCGGCGTCCCTCCACCGCCACGGTGACCGCGGTCCCCGGTACCGGGGAGCCGCGCTCGCTCAGGAACAGGCCGGAAGGGTCGGCCACCCCGGCGATGCCGTCGTCGCGCAGCTCGAAGCAGCCGATCTCGTCGGCCGGGCCGAACCGGTTCTTAACCCCGCGCACCATTCGCAGCGTTGAATGCCGATCGCCCTCGAAGGCGAGCACCACGTCGACCAGGTGCTCGAGCGCGCGCGGGCCGGCAACCGTGCCGTCCTTGGTGACGTGCCCGACCAGCACGACAGCGATCCCGCGTTCCTTGGCCACCGCGGTGATCGCGTTCGTCACCGCCCGCACCTGGGTCACCCCGCCGGGCGCGCCCTCGGCGTCGGGGACCGCCATCGTCTGTACCGAGTCGATCAGCAGCAGCGCCGGCGCGAGCACGTCGAGGTGGCCGACCACCGCGCCGAGGTCGGACTCGGCGGCGAGGTACAGCTCGGGCTGCACCGCACCGGTCCGGGCCGCCCGCAGCCGGACCTGCCCGGCGGACTCCTCACCGGTGACGTAGAGCACCCGGCTCGACCGAGCGGCACGAGCGGCCAGCTCCAGCAGCAGCGTGGACTTGCCGACCCCGGGTTCACCGGCCAGCAGCACGACCCCGCCCGGCACCAGGCCGCCGCCGAGCACCCGGTCCAGCTCGTCGATCCCGGTGGGCCGGGCCCGGGCGGCATCCAGCTCCACCTCGCCGATCGGGCGGGCCGGCACGCTCGGCGCCCCGGCAGCCACCCGGTGCGAGGTGGCCGGCAGCGCAGTGACCTCGACCAGCGAGCTCCAGGCCCGGCAGGCCGGGCAGCGGCCGACCCACTTCGCCACCTCGTGCCCGCACTCGGTGCAGGCGTAGCCGGTCGACGGCTTGCGCGAGGTGCGCGTCGGCGGCACTACTACTCGGCCGATGGGTCCGGGTTGCCGACCGGGACCTCCAGCCGCAGCGGACCGGCCCGCTCGAAGATCAACGTCACCTCGTAGCGAACCCCACCGGACATCAGCGGCGCGCGCAGCCCGGTGAGGAGCATTTCGATGCGTTTCGTGCCGGGCAGCGTGACGGTGCTTTGCTGGCCGACGGCGAGCGCTTGGTTGCCCGGCATCGTCGCATCGCCGGTGATCGTCACGGAGTTGGCGAACGGGCTCGACGCGCTGACCAGCTTGTCCGGCATGGCCCCCTCGTTGACGATCACCATCTGCAGCGGCGCGTTGCTGCCCGGCGGGTAGGCCGCTTCGCCCTGCGACACCACCGGCGCCGCGATCACGGCGTTCCGGACGACGATGTCCCCGGCCCGGCCGATGGCGCCGTCGACGCCGGATGTCTGGCTGCTGGTCTGGGTGATCTGGCCGGCGGCACAGCCGCTCACCAGCGACAAGGCGAGCGCGGCGGCGACGATGGGCGCGACCACGACAAGGCGGTGTCTCACGTAGTCGGTGTCCTTCCGGCTATGGTGACGGTCCGTCAAGTCCCCGGGTGACCAGGGCGGAAGCCTATCCGGGCCGGGCTGACCGCCCAGCAGGGCGCCTTGCCGCCCGCGTGTCGGAGACGACCCACCACGGAGCCGAGCCCTGGTGGCCCCCGTTTCTGTTCTGGGTCGTCGCCCGAGCACGCACGATTGGTCGCCGATGTCAACCCCCTGACCTGCGAGGACTCCTCGAGGCTGCGCGCAGCGCGTCAGCGGGCCGTGCTAGCCTTGGGGTAGCGAAAGGGGCAGAGGACACAATGGTTTTCAAGGTCGGAGAGACCGTCGTCTACCCGCACCACGGTGCCGCTCTTATCGAAGCGATCGAGACCCGGACGATCAAGGGTGAGGAACGCAAGTACCTCGTCCTGAAGGTTGCCCAGGGTGACCTCACCGTGCGCGTCCCCGCAGACAACGCCGAGGTGGTCGGCGTGCGGGACGTCGTGGGGCAGGAGGGCCTCGACCGGGTCTTCGAGGTTCTGCGTGCGCCGCACACGGAGGAGCCGACGAACTGGTCTCGTCGCTACAAGGCGAACCTCGAGAAGCTCGCGTCGGGCGATGTGAACAAGGTGGCCGAGGTCGTACGCGACCTGTGGCGCCGCGAGCGTGAGCGCGGTCTGTCCGCTGGTGAGAAGCGGATGCTCGCGAAGGCTCGGCAGATCCTGGTCAGTGAGCTCGCACTTGCCGAGGGCACCGACGAGGAGCGCGCCGAGATCCTGCTAGACGAGATTCTTGCCACCGCCTCCTAGGTTCAGCACCGCCTGCCGGCAGCGATGAGCGTCGTCGCGCTCGTCCCCGCGGCGGGCGCAGGAACACGGCTGGGCTCCGCCGAGCCCAAGGCGTTCGTGCCGCTGAACGGGATCCCGCTGGTGGTGCGCGCGGTTCGCGGCCTGCTCGACTCCGCAGTCGTCGACCACGTCGTGGTGGCCGCTCCAGCCGATTCGGTGCCGAGCGCCCAGGACTTGCTGGACGGCCTGGCGACCGTGGTCGCCGGCGGGGCCGACCGGTCCGCCTCCGTGCGGGCGGCGCTGGCCCTGGCAGACCAGCGGCACTCCGAGTTGGAGATCGTGCTCGTGCACGATGCGGCTCGGGCGCTGGCCCCGGCCTCGCTGGTGCGCGATCTGGTCGCGGCGGTGCGGTCCGGTTGTGCGGCGGTGGTTCCGGTGCTGCCGCTGGTCGACACCGTCAAGTGGGTGGACGGATCCGGCCGGGTGTCCGGCACCCCGGACCGCGGGACACTGCGCGCCGTGCAGACCCCGCAGGCCTTCGCCGCCGACGTGCTGCGCCGTGCCTGCGCCGGGGTGTCGGGCTCGGCCACCGACGACGCCGGGCTGGTCGAGGCGCTCGGCGTGCCGGTGCACACGATCCCCGGGCACCCGCTTGCCTTCAAGATCACCACGCCGTGGGACCTCGAACTGGCCGAGCGCTTGGTTGAGCCGTGAGAGTGGGCATCGGGACGGATGTGCACCCGGTGCGATCCGGGCAGGAGTGCTGGATCGCCGGGCTGTTCTGGCCGGGGGTGGACGGCTGCGTCGGGCACTCCGACGGCGACGTCGCGGCACATGCGCTGTGTGACGCCGTACTCGGTGCGGCCGGGCTCGGCGACCTCGGCGCGGTGTTCGGCACCGGCGAGGCGCGGTGGGCCGGCGCGCACGGTGTCGAGCTGCTGGCGCACGTACGCGAGCTGCTCGCCGAGCAGGGCTGGGTCGTCGGCAACGCATCGGTACAGGTGATCGGCAACGCACCGCGGGTGCGCAGCCGCCGCGCCGAGGCGGAGCAGGCACTGGGCGATGCCCTGGCCGGTTCGGTGGCGGTGTCCGGCACCACAACCGACGGGCTCGGCCTCACCGGCCGCGGCGAGGGGATCGCCGCCGTCGCGGTGGCACTGGTGCTGCCGGCGGCGCGGTAAGCAGCCGCCCGCTACGAGCGGCACTTTCGTGCGATAGGGCCGTACAACGGCGCCGTTGATCAGTGGGCGTCGCCGCTGCACGGGTCCGGTGATCACCCGGAACGAGGAGACCGGTGATCCGCGCGGCTGGCGAATCCGTAGGCTGGACACCGTGAGTCTGCGCCTCTACGACACCGCCAGCCGAAGCCAGCGGGAGTTCGTCCCGCTGCGGCCCGGGACGGCGTCGCTTTACGTCTGTGGCGCGACCGTGCAGGGCGCACCGCACATCGGCCATGTCCGAAGTGGACTGAACTACGACGTACTGCGCCGCTGGCTGGAACGCAACGGGATCGACGTCACGCTGGTGCGCAACGTCACCGACATCGACGACAAGATCCTCACCAAGGCGGCCGCCGCGGGCCGGCCGTGGTGGGAGTGGGCGGCGACGCACGAGCGCGCGTTCACCCGGGCCTACGACGCGCTGGGCTGCCTGCCGCCTTCGTACGAGCCGAGGGCGACCGGGCACATCACGCAGATGGTCGAGCTGATGCAGCGGCTGATCGACAGTGGGCACGGCTACCCCAGCGAGGGGAACGTCTACTTCGACGTGCGCTCCTACCCCGAGTACGGAGCGCTTTCCGGCCAGCGGCTCGACGAGGTGGCCCAGGGCGAGACCGAGGCTACCGGCAAGCGCGATCCACGCGACTTCACCATGTGGAAGGCCGCCAAGCCGGGTGAGCCGGCCTGGCCGACGCCGTGGGGTCCGGGTCGCCCCGGCTGGCACCTGGAGTGCTCGGCGATGTCCACGACCTACCTCGGGCCGGAGTTCGACATCCACGGTGGCGGCATCGACCTGATCTTCCCGCACCACGAGAACGAGCAGGCGCAGTCCCGTGCGGCCGGCGACGGCTTCGCCCGGTACTGGGTGCACAACGCCTGGGTGACGCTCGGCGGCGACAAGATGTCCAAGTCGCTGGGCAACACGCTGACCATCGACGCCCTGCTCACCCGGTTCCGCGGGGTGGAGCTGCGCTACTACCTGGTCGCCCCGCACTACCGGTCGACGATCGAGTACTCGGACGCCGCGCTCGAGGAGGCGGCCGTGGCGTACCGGCGAATCGAGTCCTTCCTGCACCGGGTGCGCGAGCGGATCGGGCTGCCCAGCGCCGACGGGATGCTCTGCGCCGACTTCACCGTCGCGATGGACGACGACCTCGGCACCCCCGCCGCGCTGGCCGCGATCCACGGCTGCGTCCGGGAGGGCAACGCCGCGCTGGACGCCGGCGACCACTCGGCGACGCTTGCCGTTGCGGCGTCGGTTCGGGCGATGACCGGCGTCCTTGGCCTGGACCCGCTCGATCCGCGCTGGGCCGACGACGCGCCGGCCGGCGGCGACGCGACCAACCGTGCCCTCGCCGCGCTGGTGGCTGACCTGCTCGCGGAGCGGGCGGCGGCCAGGGATCGGCGGGACTTCGCGTCGGCCGACGCGGTGCGCGACCGGCTGCTGGCGGCGGGCGTGTCCGTCGAGGACACCCCGGACGGACCGCTCTGGACGGTGAAGGACGTCTGATGACGGGCAACTCGCGCCGCCGCGGCGCGATCCGCAAGGAAGGCACCAAGAAGGGGCCGGTGGTCGGTTCGGGCGGCCAGCGCCGCCGCGGACTGCGCGGCAAGGGTCCGACGCCGCCCGCCGAGCTGCGCCCGGGCCACCCCGCCCAGCGCCGCGCCGCTGCGGCCGCTGCGACCGGGGCCCGCGCCGGTCGCACGGCCGGTCAGCGCCGGCGTAGCGGTGATGCCGAGGCTCCCGAGGTGGTGTTCGGCCGCAACCCCGTCGTGGAATGCCTGCGGGCCGGGGTGCCGGCGCTCAGCTTGACGCTCGCGCACGGGACGAACCTCGACGAGCGGGTCGCCGAGGCGGTCCGGCTGGCCGCCGACGCCGGGGTACCGATCCTCGAGGTGCCCCGGCAGGAGCTGGACCGGATCGCCGGCGCGGCCCTGCACCAGGGCCTCGCGTTGCAGGTGCCGCCGTACTCCTACGCCCACCCCGACGAGCTGCTCGAAGCGGCGGCGGACTCCGCGGAACCGGCGCTGATCGTGGCGCTGGACGGGGTGCAGGACCCGCGCAACCTCGGTGCGGTGGTTCGTTCGACGGCTGCCTTCGGCGGGCACGGCGTGCTGCTGCCCGAGCGACGCTCGGCCGGCATGACCGCGGTGGCCTGGCGGGCCTCGGCGGGCGCGGCGGCCCGGCTGCCGGTGGCCCGGGCCACCAACCTCACCCGGACGTTGCGGGACTACGCGATGGCCGGGCTCATGGTCGCCGGACTGGACGCCGAGGGCGAGGTGAGCATCGACGACTTCGAGCTCGCCACCGACCCGCTGGTTGTCGTGGTGGGTTCGGAGGGTCGAGGGCTGTCCAGGCTGGTAAGGGAGGCCTGCGACGTCACGGTCTCGATCCCGATCAGCGGGGCCGTGGAGTCGCTGAACGCCGCTGTCGCCACCGGGGTGCTGCTCAGCGAGGTGGCCCGCCTCCGGCGCGCCCGGTGAATTCGACTAACGCTGTTTCAGCGTTGGTCGCCGGTCACGAGCCCGATTCCTCGGAGTCGGGCACCTCGGGCAGGGCGTGGTCGGGGACGCCGGGCGTCGGGTCCCTGGACATGTCGATCAGCGGATCACGCTCCGCGCCCTCCGGGAGGGCGTGCTCGGGCTGACCGGGGTGCGGGTCCCGGTTCAGGTCGATGACCCGCCGGTCGGGGAACCCGGGCGAGTCCGGCTCGTGGTCCTGCTCGGCAGGGTCCTTGGCCTCGTGCCTTCCACCGGTCAAGGCATCCTCCAGGTCGGTCGGGGAGCGTCCTTCGGAGTCCTGGCAGGGTAACGCCCGCTCGAACCCCTCGCTCAAGCCCTTGCTTAAACCCGAGTCCGGCGCAGCCGGCCGATGAGCCGACAGGCCAGGTAGCACAGGAAGACGATCGCCGCGACGTAGCCGGAAACCGGCAGCCCGGGTGCCAGCGACATGACAGTGCCGCCGAGCAGCGCGACCTCCGCGACCAGCACCGCGAGCACTGTCGCGAGCAGCGGGTTTGACGTGACCCGGGTCGCGGCCGCACCGGGGGTGATCATCACCGCCAGCACCAGGATCGCCCCGACGACCGGCACCGCGAGCGCGGTGGTCAGCCCGACCAGCACCGCGAACAGCGGGCCGAGCAGCCGCAGCCGCACCCCGCGGGCGGCGGCCACCTCCGGGTCGGTACTGGCGAACAGCAGCGGCCGGTAGAACAGCGCCATCGCGGCGAGCACGATCGCGGCGCACACCGTGAGCACCGCGAGGTTCGTGGCGTCCACCGAGACGATCGAGCCGGTGAGCAGGCCGAACTTGTTGGACGCCCGGCCCTGGTACAGCGAGAGCAGCAGCACGCCGAGCCCCAGCCCGAACGCGAGCACCACGCCGATCACCGCGTCCCGCTCCCGTTGCCGCAGCGCGAGCACGCCGAACACGATCGAGGCGATCACCGCGCCGACCACCGCGCCGAGCCCGACGCTGATCCCGAGCAGCAGCGCGGCGGCGCCGCCGGTGAACGAAAGCTCGGCGGTGCCGTGCACGGCGAACGCCATCCCGCGGGCCACGATCAGCGGCCCGAGCACGCCGGCGACCAGGCCGAGCACGCCGGCGGCGAGCAGCGCCTGCTGCACGAACGGCAGCGCAAGCAGCTCGCCGACCCCGTCGAAGCTGATCAACCTAGTCATGGTGGTGCACGCTCTCCTCGGCGCCGACCACGACCAGCCGCCCCCGCACCCGAAGCACGTCGACCTCGGTGCCGTACAGCTCGGAGAGCACCTCGGAGGTCATCACCTCCTCGGTACGGCCGATCCGGAACCGGCCGTCGACCAGGTAGAGCACCCGGTCGACCAGCGGCAGCACCGGGTTGATCTCGTGCGTCACGAAGATCACCGCCGTGTCGGCCTCGCGTCGGCGGCGGTCGATCAGGTTGCTGACCGTGCGCTGGTTCGCCAGGTCCAGGGACAGCAGCGGCTCGTCGCAGAGCAGCACGGCCGGGTCGCCGATCAGCGCCTGTGCGACCCGCAGCCGCTGCTGCTCGCCGCCGGAGAGCCGCCCGACCGGGCGCCTGGCGTAGCCGGATGCGCCGACGGCCTCCAGCGCCGCGTCCACCCGGGCCCGCCGGGCCGCCGTGCCGCGCAGCCCGAGGCCGGGCCGGTGTCCGTCCAGCCCGAGCCCGACCAGGTCGCGGGCCCGCAACGGGAGGTCTTCGTCGAGCGCGCGCTGCTGCGGCACGTACCCCACGCTGCCCGCGCAGCTCGCGATGCCCTCGGTGAGCCGGACCTGCCCGAGCAGCACCCGCAGCAGCGTCGTCTTGCCCGAGCCGTTCGGCCCGAGGACCGCAAGGAACTCACCGGGTTCGACGTCGAGGTCGAGCCCGGACCACAGCGTGCGCTCGCCGAAGGCCATCCGGGCGCCGCGTAGCGACACCGCCGGGCGCCGGTCCGGTGATCGCTGCGCGGGCTCCGCCTGCGGGACGGGCGTGACGGTCATGCCCGGTTCAGCGCCCCGGCGAGCGCGTCGATCTGCTGGCCCATCCACGTCTGGTAGTCGGTGACCCCCGGCGGAATCGTTTCGGTCATCATCACCGTCGGCACGTTTCCGGTGGCAGCGGCCTGCTCGACCTGGTTGATGACCGGCGTCTCGGTCTGCGGGTTCACGACGAGTACCCGCACCGGGTCCGCCGGCTGGAACAGTTGGAGCATCTCGTTCAGCGCCGCCGCGGGCGGGTCGGTCTCCTCTTCGACGGCTTCGACGAACGCGGCCGGGGTCGCGTCGCTCAGCCCGGCGGACTCCAGCAGGTAGCCGGACACCGGCTCGGTGGCCGCCACTCGGGCGCCGGGGTGCGCCGCCTTGATCGCGTCCAGCTTCGCCTGCAGCCCGTCGAGGTGGCCGTCGAACGCGGCGAGGTTCGCGGCGTAGGCGGCGTTCCCGGCGGGGTCGAGCGCACCGAGGTCGGCGGCGACCTGGGCGGCGACCTTTTTGATCGCCGCAAGGCTGTACCAGACATGCTCGGCGCCGGCCCCGGTCGCGGGGTCCAGCCCGGACAGCGCCACCGCGTCGATCACCTTGGGCTGGGTGCCGGCCGCGGCGACCAGCTTGGACATGAAGTCGTCGTAGCCGCCGCCGTTCAGCACGACGCAGCTTGGCCGCGCTGACCTTCGCGGCGTCCGCCGGGCGTGCTCTCGTAGGAGTGCGGGTCCGCCGACGGTTCGTTGATGATCGAGTCCACCTGGACCCGGTCGCCGCCGACCGCCTTGACGACGGCGCCGTAGACGTTCATGGACGCGACGACCGGCACGGTTCGCCGCGCGCCGACGACGAGCCCGCTGCCGGACCGCTGCTGCCGGCGGCGCAGCCGGCCAGCACGACGGCGGCACCCACGAACAGGACGGCTGCGACGATGGCGAGGCTGCGACGGGTGCCGGCAAGGGTGATCACCGGGGTGCTCCTTTATCGAGAACCGGAGTGAAAATCGTTGTCATCTGCACCCTATCGGGTGAGGGCAACGGCGGCTACCTCGGCATCTCGCTGACCCCGATCCCACCGGGTCCCGGCCGCGGGCGGCTGCTCGCGCATCTCCCGTTCACGCTTCTGAACCGTTACGGTCACGAAATGGCTTTCGTCCCGAAGGCCCGCCGCCCGGCGACCCTGGCCTCGCTAGCTGCCGAGCTGGGCGTGTCGCGGACCACGGTGTCGAACGCCTACAACCGTCCCGACCAGCTCTCCGCTCCGTTGCGCGCCCGGGTCCTGGAGACTGCGCGACGGGTCGGCTACCCCGGCCCCGACCCGGTGGCCCGGTCGTTGCGCACCCGGAGGGCGGGCGCGGTCGGGTTGTTGCTGACCGAGACGTTGTCCTACGCCTTCCGGGATCCGGCCGCGATCGCGTTCCTGGAGGGGCTCGCCCGCGCCTGCGAGGTCGCCGGGCAGGGGCTGCTGCTGTTGCCGGCGAGCCTGGAGCCCGGCGAGGTCACGGCCGTGCACCAGGCCGGGGTAGACGGGTTCGTTGTGTACTCGGTCAGCGAGGACGACCCGAATTTCCTTGCCGTCCTCGAGCGGCCGGTGCCGACCGTGGTGTGCGACCAGCCGCTGTCCTCCCCGCACGTGGACGCGGTCACCGTGGACGACAGGGCCGCGATGCACGCCATGGCCAGGCACGTCACCCAGCTCGGGCACACCCGGATCGGCGTGATCTGCATGCGGCTGGCGCACAGCCGCTGCGACGGGCTGGCCAGCACCTCACGCCAGGAGAAGGCGACCTATCCGGTGCAGCGCAACCGGCTGCTCGGGCTGCGCGACGGGCTGGCCGAGGCCGGCGTCGAGTGGTCGTCGGTGCCGGTCGTGGAGCGCTACGAGCACAGCGTGGACGCCGGCGCGGCGGCCGCCGCCGACCTGCTGGACGCCTATCCGGGGATCACGGCGCTGGTGTGCACCTCCGACATCCTGGCGCTCGGCGCCCTGCGGATGGCCGCACAGCGCGGTCTGCCGGTGCCCGACCGGCTCACCGTGACCGGCTTCGACGGCGTGCCGGAGGCCGACCGGGCGGGTCTGACCACCGTCCGCCAGCCGGTGCGTGAGAAGGGCAAGGTGGCGGGCGAGCTGCTCGCCGAGCGCGTCGACCGGGTCGAGCCGCGGCGGGTGGTGCTGCCGACCGAGCTCGTCGTCGGCATCACGAGTGGCCGGGCCACCGCTGATCGGCTGCTGTCCGGCCGCCAGTAGCACCGCGAACCGCCCGTTCAGCCGCGGGGCGGTGCGCCCCTGGGCTGCCTCCCGTCGCCGCTCGGCGAGCTCGCCGAGCAGGTCGGCGACCGCGGCCGGATCGGGCACCCGGTACCGGGCCAGCGTCTCGCCCGGACCGACCTTGACCCCGACGTCGGTGTCGCGCAGCACGGCGAACGCGCGCTCGTCTGTGACGTCGTCGCCGAGGAACAGCACGGTGCTCGCTCCGGAGTGCTCGCGCACCATGTCCACCGCGGCGCCCTTGTCCATCTTGACCACGGCCAGGTCGATCACCGCCTTGCCCTCGGTGACCGCCACCCCGTCCCAGCCGGCCGGGCCGTCCCGGACCGCCTGTACCGCCGCGGCCCCGACGTCCGGGTCGGCTCGCCGGACATGCACGGCCGCACCGGCCGGCTTCTCCTCGACGTACACCCCCGGCCGGCCGTCGACCAGCTCGGTGAGCGCGGCACGCAGCCGGGCCAGTAGCTCGCGCGCGGCGTCGTCGAGCCCGAGCCCCGCCCCGGACGGCTCCGCGCCGTGACTGCCGATCAACTGCAGCCCGTCGTCGCCGGTCAGGCCGGACACCATGCTGAGGTCGGCCAGGCCCCGCCCGGAGATCACCGCGACCGTCGTCGACGGCAGCTCCGCCAGCGCCGTCAGTGCGTCCGAGCCGGCGGGCAGCGCGCGGGCCTCGGACGGCACCGGCACGATCGGAGCCAGCACGCCGTCGAAGTCGGTCGCCACCAGCAGCCGCTCGGCCCGCGCCAGCCGATCGACGACGTCCTCGGGCAGGTCAGGCCCGGCCGCCCGCGTCAGGACTGTCGGGCATCAGCCGGCTCACGTGCTGTCGCCGGCGTCGGCGGGTGCGCTCGCCGACCTCGGCGGACCCGGAGTCGCGCCGAGCGCGTCCAGGAACGAACGTGCCCATCGGTCGACGTCGTGGCTGAGCACCTGGCGGCGCAGCGCCCGCATTCGCCGCCGACCCTCGTCGACCGACACGTTCAGCGCCTCGAGCAGCGCGTTCTTCACCCCGTCGATGTCGTGCGGGTTGACCAGGAAGGCACTCGTCAGCTCGAGCGCCGCGCCGGCGAACTCGGACAGCACCAGCGCACCACCCAGGTCGGGCCGGCTGGCGACGTACTCCTTGGCCACCAGGTTCATCCCGTCCCGGAGCGGGGTGACCAGCATGACGTCCGCGGCGAGGAACAACGACACGAGTTCCTCCCGGGGCAGCGACTGGTGCAGGTAGTGCACCGCCGGATGACCGACCCGGGCGAACTCCCCGTTGATCCGCCCGACCGCGCGCTCGATGTCGGCCCGCATCTGCTTGTAGTGCTCGACGCGCTCCCGGCTCGGCGTGGCCAGCTGGACGAACACGGTGTCCTCGGCGTCGATGCGCCGCTCGACGAGCAGCTCCTCGAAGGCCCGTAGTCGGACGTCGATGCCCTTGGTGTAGTCCAACCGGTCCACCCCGAGGATGACCCGGCGCGGATCACCGAGCTCGTGACGGACCTCGACCGCGCGCTTGCGCACCGCGTCGCCGCGGGCCATCCGGTCCAGCGCGGCGGAGTCGATGGAGATCGGGAACGTGCCCACCCGGACGATGCGCTCGCCGTAGTGGATCTCCCCGGCCTGGCGCGGGTGGGCACGTGCGCGGCTGACGTTGCCGCCGGCGAGGTGTCCGGCCAACCAGCGGAAGTTGCGAGCCGCCCCCGGGGTGTGGAAGCCGACGAGGTCGGCGCCGAGCAGGCCGCGCACGATCTGGCTGCGCCACGGCAGCTGCATGAACAGCTCGGTCGGCGGGAACGGGATGTGCAGGAAGAACCCGATCTTCAGGTCGGGGCGGAGCTCGCGCAGGGCGGCCGGCACCAGTTGGAGCTGGTAGTCCTGGATCCAGACCACCGCCCCTGGTGCCGCCGCGCGGGCGGCTTCCTCGGCGAACCGTTGGTTCACCTTGACGTAGGTGCTCCACCAGTGCCGGTGGAACACCGGCGTCGCGACCACGTCGTGGTACAGCGGCCAGAGGGTGGCGTTGGAGAAGCCCTCGTAGTAGTCGGTCGCCTCGTCGGCGGTCAGCCGGACCGGGTGCAGCAGCAGGTCGTCCAGCTCGAACGGTTCGATGTCGACGTCTGGGATGCCGGCCCAGCCGATCCAGGCGCCGTCCCGGGCCCGCAGCATCGGTTCGAGCGCGGTGACCAGCCCGCCCGGGCTGCGCCGCCAGCGCTCCGAACCGTCTGGCATCTTCTCCAGGTCGACCGGGAGCCGGTTGGCTACGACCACGAAGTGCGACGTACCAGTGGTGGCCACGCGATTCACCCTAGTGACCCCGCCCGGTTTTGACCGCTGCGCTCGCTGGCGGTCAGCCGCGCGGTGCGCCCAGTGCGGCGGTCATCATCCCGGCGTACACCGCCCGTACCGCGGCGCGTAGCGCCGGCGTCGCCCAATGCGCCTCGGCGAGCTGGGCGAGCCGTGGTTGCACCTCGCCGTAGCGTTGGCCGAACACGTGCTGGCCCTGGTCCGCGACATAGAGCAGGGCGGCGAGTGCGACGGTCCGCTCGTCGCCGTCGGCGCCCGGGTCGGTGCCGTCGACCAGGGCGTACAACCGTCGCTCGATCTCGAGCCGCGGGCCCGGGTCGAGCTCCGGGAAGCGCATCCTGGTGATCAGACCGCCGAGCGCCCGGTCCTCTTCCTCGCCCAGGATGCCGGCCGCGATCAGCTCGTCGAGGCGGCGCCTGCGCAGGCCGCGGGCCAGCCGCAGCACCCAGCGGTCCGGGCTGCGCGGCGGCCGGCGGCCGATCTCGTCGCGGGCGGCGAGCAGCTCGGGATCGACCGGCCTCGGTGCCCGGGTGACCGGGTCGACGCGCTTGTCGGTGCAGGTGACGATCCCGGCGAGCACCAGCTCGACCAGCAGCGAGCCCCCCACTCCACAGTCCAGCGCGACGCCGCCACCGTGCACCTGTCCTTCGGGGTGATAGGCGAGCAGCAGGAGCTCGTCGGCCAGCAGCAGCGCCATGCCCGGACACTACGATGAGCCTCGTCGCCGGTGTAGCTCAGCGGTAGAGCAATCGCCTTGTAAGCGATAGGCCGTCGGTTCGACCCCGACCACCGGCTCCACGCATGACCGACTAGAACGTGCGCGCAACCGCAAACCCCGAACCGGCGCCGGCCGTCGCCTCGGCGGCGTGCTGCGTCATCCAGACACTGCAACTCGGCACGAATGGCAGCCAGACCGGCCCAAGGAAGGTCGTGTACACCTGCACCGGGCCGTCCCGCGGTTTGCGGGCCCCAGGTCGCCCCAAGGGGGCGCTGGACGCACACCCTGACTGTGCCCGTTGGTCATGGCGAGGTCAGGCCTGGGCGTTGTCGTAGCGGTCCCGACCCGGCCGATCGAGCCGACCATGAGCTCTGGAGCGCTGGCTTCCAGCGATTGCCTCAGTGGGCCAGTGCCGGTTCACCAGCGGATCATCGGTGCTTCGGCCTTGTGGCGGGCGATCGTGGCGGCGTCCCACATGCCACCGCAGAAGACGACGTGCTCGGTGATCGTGTGCCGTCGCCGTGGAGGATGTCGGCCTGGCGGCAGATGATGCTCGCCGTCGCCGTGGCCGGCGTGCATCTCCCATTCGACGACGACGCCGCCCTCGGTGGGGGTTGCCCGCACCCAGGTGACCCGGAAGTCCTCGAACTGGTCGATGATCGCCTTCCACTGCGCGGACACGGCGTCGGCGCCCTGCACCTGGTACCGCCAGCCGGGCGGGTGCATGTCGAGCAGCACGTCGGGTGCGTAGAGGGCGGCCAGGCCGTCCCAGTCCTAGGTTCTCGTAGCACCGCCGCACGGTCTCGGTCAGGTTGGTGGTCGTCGTCGTCATGTTCGTTGTCCTTTCTCGGGAGTGCTCGGAGGCGTCGGGCTGGAGCTGCGGTTACGCGCCGGCGGCCTCCATGTTCTTGGCTGACGACGTCGAGCGTGCGCCGCAGCTCGATGGTGGGGCTGAACTCGACGACCTCGGTGCCACGCGTGAGCACGGGCGTGTGGCCCGGCGCGACGTAGTAGGCGTCACCGGCCTGGAAGGTCTCCTCGCCGTCGGCGGTGCGGAAGGTGACGCTGCCCTTCAGGACGTAGCCCCAGTGCTCGCACTGGCAGCGATCGTCGGGCAGTCCGGCGAAGACGGGGGCGAGGTCGGCGTCCTCGGTGTAGCGCTCGAAGGCGACGGTGTACCCCCCGTCGAAGTCCTCGAGGTGGCCCTCGTAGCCGGGGACCTCGACGCTCTCGGACGCGGTGGTCCTGATGCTTTGGGCATGGTGCTGTCCTCTCGTGGATGTGCACTGTCACCTGTGAAGGCGCCACGGCGGTCATGGCATCGCCATGGCTCCCTACGATCGATGGCTGATGCGGGTGGTGAACGAGAGGCTCGTGGGCAGGGCAAACGAGCTGGCGCTGCTCGACACGTTGCTCGATCGCGTGGCCGGTGGTCACGCGTCGGTCGTGGTCGTCACTGGTGAGGCGGGCGTCGGCAAGACGGCCCTGCTCGACGCGCTGGGCCCGCGGGCGGTCGACCGTGGCTTCGCGGTGACGCTCGGTCGCTGTGCCGCAAGCGAGTCTCCGCCGTACTGGCCGTGGCCTCGGGTGCTGCGCATGCTTGGTGGCGCTAGACGAGCAGATCGCTGGCAGCGTCGGTGGGCGGACGAGCGGCGTTGTTCGCGGCAGCGGCGGACCGGCTCGAGCAGTCGAGCGCCGAACGCGCCGGTGCTCGTCACCATCGACGACCTGCAGTGGGCCGACGAGTCGTCCCTGCGCGCTCGGATCGTTCCTCGTCGCCGCAGCCGCCGGACTGCGGATCGTTCTGGCGTTCGGTGTGCGTGATGAGTCCGCGGAGATGGCTGCGCCGCTGCAGCGCCGCGCTCGCGGCGCTGCCCGCCGACGTCGTCCGCCTCCCGCTCGTCGGGCCTCGACGTGGCCGCGACCTGCGAGCTGCTCCGCAGCGTTCTCGACTACGAACCTTCGCTGGCGATGGTCGAGGAGCTGCACACCCGGACCGGCGGTAACCCCTTGTTCGTCAAGGAGTGTGCCCGACTCCTCGACTGAGCAAGGCGCGTCCACCACCGTCGTCGTCCCCGACAGGGTGCGCCAGGTCATCACTCGGCGACTGGCTCGCCTGCCCGAGGTGCCTACACCTGCTGGCCGCCGCGTCGGTGACCGACGACTTCGACCTCGATCTGCTGGCGGCTGTCACCGACATGCCCGTGCCACCGTCGTCGACGCCGTCGACGACGCGCTCGAGGCTCGGCTCGTCGTGAAGGACGAGGACGGGTACCGATTCGCGCACGCGCTGATACGCCAGACACTGCTCGACACGCAACCTGCCGGGCGGCGCACCGAGCTGCACCAGCGGACAGCGACCTTGCTCGAGGCGCGCCTCGACGGGTGGCCCCCGATGCACGCACCGCGCTTGCAGGACAGGCCGCTGCGCACTGGGCTCGGGTGCCCGCCGTAGGCCGCCCGCGAGCGGCGCGCCTGGCGGTCGACGCGGCGAGAAGCGCCGCTGGCCAGTTCGGCTTCGACCACGCCGTCCGCCTCTACCGGTGGGCGCGCGATCTCGGCGACGACAGCCTCGACACGCTCACGAGCTCGGCGAAGCCCAAGTCCTCGCTGGCCAGCTCGCCCAAGGCCGCCAAACTCTGGCATCGGCCGCAGTCGCGAGCAGCCGCATGAGCGTCGCGGGGAGGCGCTGACGCGAGCGGTGTTCGGCGGCCGGAGCGGCGTCGGCGGCTACGAGGTCGACGTCCGCGACGAGCGACAGGTGGCGCGTTGCACGACGCGCTCGTCGCTGCTCGGTGACCGACGACAGCCGGTTGCGGGCCGCTGCCCTCGCCCGTATCGCGCTCGTCGACGCTCGCTGCCAATCGACACGTCGGGCCGCGCTCGCCGACGACGCGGCGACCATCGCGGCCCGGCTCGGCGACGCCGCTGGCGAGGTGGCGGCGCTGGCCGCCCGCTGCGACGTGCTGTCGGGACCGGATCACGTCGATGACCGCCTCGCCACGACCACACGTATGGTCGAACTCGCCCAGCGACACGGCGATCCCGTGATCGTTGTCCTGGTGGCCAGGCGACACCGGTTGCTGGCGCTCCTCGAGCACGGCCAGATCGGTCGGGTCGACGACGAGATCGCCGCCTACGCCCGGACGAGCGACCACCTCCGCCTCCCCCTGTACTCGTGGATCGTGCCCGTGTGGCGTGGGATGCGGGCGCTCATGGACGGCGACCGTCAGGCGTGCCACCGAGCTACTGCGCCGCCGCCGACGCGCTCGGCCGATCGGCCGACAGCGCGAACGCCGACGTCCTCGCCTTCTCGCTGCGGTTCGCGATCGCCCGTGCCTCCGGCTCCACCGAGCGCTCGACGCGGACGTCGAACGACTCCTCGGCGACTACGCGGGATACCCCGCAGCCGACGGCATGCGCGCCATCCACCTCCTGCTCACGGACCGCGCGCGACCAAGCCCGCCATGTGCTGCAGCGGCGGATGACGCGCCGGGATCGAGTCGATCCCGCGCGACTCGGAGTGGCTCGAGGCGCTGTGGAACCTGGGCGAGGTGGCCGCCGCCGTAGGGGACCTCGAAGCCGTCGAGACCGTCCACGACGCGCTCGTCCCCTACGCGCACCTCTGGGCCGTCGACGGCGTCGGCGCCGCGTGCTACGGCGTGGTGTCCCACCAGCTCGGCCGCCTCAGCATCGCCCTCGACCGGCGCGACGAGGCACAGCACTGGCTCGACGCCGCCGATCACGCTCATTCGTCGGCCGGAGCGGACCATCTCGCCGCATCGACAGGGCGCTGCTCCAGCAGTCGATCTCGTCGCGGCTCGCACCAGGTCAGCGGAACCGTCTGCCGCAGTCACCGGCGAGCTCACGCGGGACGGGGCCATCTGGCACCTGCGATGGCAGGGCGTCACCGCCACCGTGCGCCACTCCAAGGGGGTCCTCGACATCGCCCGGCTGCTCGAACGACCCGGCCAGGAGGTCCACGCCCTCGACCTGATGGACCCGACCGGCTCAGCACCGGACACCGCAGGCCGGGCCAATCCTCGACGACGCAGCTCGGCGCGCGTACAAGCGCCGCCTCGAGGAGCTCGAAGCCGACCTCGCCGAGGCGACGACCTGTCCGACGAGGCCCACGTCGCTCGGCTCGAGCACGAGCGGGAGGTCATCGTCGCCGAGATCACCCAGGCCTACGGGCTCGGGGGCCGGCCCCGGACCGCCGGCGACCCCGTCGAGCGCGCCCGCAAGGCCGTTGGCATGCGCATCACCACCGCGATCCGGGCGATCGCCGCCGTACATCCCGACCTCGCCCGTCACCTCGATCGGAGCCTCGTCACCGGCCGGTACTGCAGCTACCGGCCGGAGACCGACATTATCTGGCGGGTCAACCGGTTGCCGAGCGCCGCCACTCCCACGACTAAATGGCCGCCAACTTAAGTCAAGGGTCGAATCATCGACCCGCGACGTTCCAACGGACAAAGACGCGCCCCTCTCGTCGCGCTGCCCGACCGGCTGGTCCCGCTGGCCGCGACCGGAACGCGCAGTCCTAGCACTCCAAAGACGATCACCACCACGAGCGCGTGACGGCGCACACGTTGCATCACATGTGGCGCGAAATGCCGACAACCGGGGTGGCGATGTCACACCGTGGATGTCGATATCGGAGAGTTGTCGCTGGTAGTGGCCACGGTCAACACTGACGTGCCGCCTTGTAAGCGGCAAGGCCGACGATGTCCTGCCGGGTTCCAGCTCGGTACGGTGAGCGTCGAGCTCGAAGTCGCCGTGCAGACGTACTACGGGTGCCTGGTGTACTACGTCGGCTGCACGGCCAACGCGATGACGGCCGCCGAGGTCTTCGGCGAGGACGATGCGCTGATGACCTACGGCGGCCCGGTCCGCTTCGGGTCGCCATTGCAGCAGATGGGTGGCATGCTGCGTGCCGTCGCGCCCCCGAGCGGTGCGCCCTGGGTGCGCGCCTAGCAGCTCGGCCGCGCAGTCCCGCGGTTGGCCCGCGCGTTCAGCGGCATCGTCGCCGCGGACTGCGAGGTCGGCCGGATGCTGGCGGGCCGTCTTGGTCTACCGGCGGCGGTGTCGGCGCTTTTTGCCTACCCCAACGAACGCTGGGACGGTCGGGGCCAGCCGCAGGGTGCCCGGCGGGAGGAGCTCCCGCTGCCGGTCCGGATCGTGCACGTCGCTCGAGATGCGACCTTCCAGTGTGGGCTCGGAGGCGCTGAGTTCGCCGCCGAGGTCGTACGCGACCGTGCAGGTGGTGCATTCGACCCGGGCATCGCCGCGGAACTCGCGGACAACGTGCAGGTCCTGGTGAGAACGGACAGCGGCTCGGCGGGGAGGAGACGCTCGCGCGCGAGCCGGGCCCACGGTTGATGTTGGAGGGTGAGGCCATCGACCGGGCGTTGGGCGCGATGGGTGACTTCGCCGACCTGGCCTCGCGTTACCTTGTCGGTCACCCGCGGGTGTTGCCGCGTTGGCGACGGCGGCGGCCCGGGTATGTGGCCTGGGCCCGGCTGAGGTCGTGACGGTCCGACATGCGGCCATGGTTCATGATCTGGGCCGGGTGGCAGTCCCGGTTCGGATCTGGCAGCACGCCGCGCCGCTGACTCAGGATGACTCGGAGCGGGTCAGGCTGCACGCCTATCACACCGAGCGGGTGCTCAACCGTTCCGCGTTGCTCGCAGCTCTTGCCCGGGTTGCCAGCTTCCACCACGAACGCCTCGGCGGCTCCGGCTACCACCGCGGAATCCTCCGCCGCGGCGCTTACCCCGCCGGCACGGCTGCTGGCCGCCGCCGACGTCTACCACGCGATGACCGAGCCGCGCCCGCACCGGGCAGCCCACCCGCCGGCGCAGGTTGCCGAGACGGTCGAGCAGGAGGCGCGGACTGGACGGCTCGACCCGGAAGCGGTCAGCGCCGTGCAGGCAGCGTCCGGACAGCGGGTCCCGCGGCTCGAGCGCCCGGGTGGGCTCACCGAGCGCGAGGGCGAAGTGGTCGGCCTACTCGCGCGCGGTCTGCAAACCAAGCAGGTCGCCCGGGCCCTGGGGATCTCTGCCAAGACAGCGGACACCCATATCCAGCACGCCTACCGCAAGATGGGTGTGTCGACGCGTGCCGGTGCCGCACTGTTCGCGATGCAGCACGGGCTCACGACCTCAGGAGAACTCCCGATAGGAACCCCCGGCGATCGCTCGTAGCGTCCGCTTCACGGAGGTGAGGCGGGATGAGCATCCGGTCGACGACTATCAGCACAACCGACGAGGTCTCTGGGCTGGTTGAGTCGGCCTGGGCCGCCCTGTCGGGATTGCTCCCGGTCCGTTTCCCAGGCCGACTCAACCATGGGCATCTCTCCGGCCGACTCCAGCGTCCGATGCGAGTGCACCCCGACGAGCAGCGGGCGATCGCGACATGACCGAAGCGTTCGGGTCCCAAGTCCAGCGCCTGGCTGCTTCCCGTCGCGCGGCTCGAGGTGCTACCCGCGGGGGCTAGTGGTGGGCTACCCGGAGCGGCTGACCGAACTTTGGTCCAGGTTTGTCCGCCGAGTCAGATGTCAGAACGGGTGATCGACGATGCCTACGACGACGCAATCCACGCTTCGAGCGGGGACGGCCGCCATCGCGCCGGCGATTCTGCTCGCCGCGCTCAGCTCTCATCCCTACCTGCCCGGGCAGCAGCCGAACGTCGAGGCTCTCGCTTCGGAAGTGGCAGCGAATCCGACCCGTTGGGGGCTCGTGCACGTCGCGACCGGCGTCGCCTCCGGATTGCTGATTTTGGCGTTTCTCAGTGTACGGAGCTACCTCCAGAAGGCGGGCGAAGACAGCTGGAGCGCGCTGGGGCTGCCGTTCGTCATCATCGGAAGCACGTTGTACGCGATGCTGCCGGCGATGGAGTTCGCGCCGCTCGCCGCAGTCGAGACCGGCGGGAGCGCGCAGGCCGCGCAGGCCGCGTTGCTCCCGTGGTTCGCTCCGCTGCTGGTGATCGGGGCGGTCAGCTTCGGCATCGGGGTCCTCGCGTTCGCCATGGGGATCGCCCGCAGCAGGGTCTTGAGTCCAGGGGGGACGAGGCTGGTGTCGGTCGCACTCGTCGTCATGGCGGCTAGCCGGTTCGTCCCTTGGTCTGCGATCCAGTTTTACGTGCAGGGCGCCGCCGGCGTCATTGCATTGCTGCCCCTGGCCGCCGAGATGTGGCGTCGGCCCGAACCCAGACCCGCGAATCCCTCGGCGGCGCGGGAGCGGTCGTCGCCCGATGCCGCATCAGCCGGACGTTAGGGCTGTCACCTATCAGCTTGCCCTCAGCGGTGGTTCGCCGGCACAGATCGCCCAAACCGCAAACGCCGTCGATGCCTGCCTACCGCTGGACACCCGGAGAAGCCGTCGGCGCGCCGGTCTGGTGTCGACCTCGGGCAGCTCTGCCGCAACGACGAGTACAGCCGTTGGCCGTCTACGAGCGCATGCAGAGACCGAGAAATGGTCAAGACCGCGCGCCAGCGGTGTTCGGCGGCCTCGATGAGCTTGAACACCATGGCCAGGCCGGCGGCTCGGGTGCCCGGCCCCTTGGTCACTTTGGTTCGCAGACGGACCGTGGCGAAGGTCGACTCGATCGGGTTTGAGGTCTTGAGGTGGATCCAGTGTTCGGCCGGGAAGTCGTAGAACGCCAGCAGTTGCCCGGCATCATCGACGATCTTGGCGACTGCCTTCGGGTACTTGATCCCGAAGTCACGCTGGAAGGCCGTGATCGCGGTCTCGGCGTGTTCGCGGTCTTCGGCATCGCGGACCAGAACTGCCGCCGGTCTCGGACGGACAGGCCGGTGAGGACGTCGTCGGGGAGCAGGCCCCGGTAGGCGGCGCGCCAGGACTGCACGAGCACGGTGGCGATGCCATGGGCGTCGGCCGGCGACGCGTCCCGGAGCTCGACCACGTTGCTGATGCTTCGACGGACAAATCACGCGCCCCCTCATCGCGCTGGCCGGCGAGCCGGTCCCGCCGGCCGCGACCGGCCGCGCAGGTTCAGCACCCAAACACGATCACCGCCACGAGTGCGAGAGCGGCCACGTGGCATCACATGTGGCGCGAAACGGCGGCAACCTGGGTGGCGATGTCACACCGTAGATGTCGATATCGCACGAGCTGTCGCTGGTAGTGGCAAGGTCAACACAGACGTGCCGCCTTGTAAGCGATAGGCCGTCGGTTCAACCCCGACCACCGGCTCCACTCTTGACCACGTAAGCGACCCAAGGGGCGAATCACGCGTCACGGATGATGCCGGGCGGGCGCCAGTCCTGGGACAGTCCGGCTATGCCGAGCGAACCTGACAATCAGCGGTCGATCTTGCCGCCGGCCGATCCGCCGTTCCGGGGCGAGATCAAGGTGGCGTTCACGGACTCGACGCCCGATTTCCCGAGCCACTGCGGGCGCCGCGGGGCGCACCCAATGTGCTGCTCATCGTCGGCGACGACATTGGCTACGGCCACGTGGGTGCCTTCGGTGGGCCGGCGCGTACGCCGACCTTCGACCGGTTGGCCGGACAGGGCCTGAGGTACACCAACTTTCACGTCACCGCCGTGTGCTCGGCGTCGCGTGCCTGCTTGCTCACCGGGCGCAATTCCCATTCCGTCGGCATGGGCGCGATCCCGGAGGCCTCGACCGGGTTCCCGGGCTACAACGCTCAGATCCCGCGCAGCGCCGCGACCGTGTTCGAGATCCTGCGCCAGAACGGTTACGGCACCGCCTGGGTCGGCAAGACCCACCTCACCCCGCTGCACGAGGCCACGGCTGCCGGGCGGTTCGATCGCTGGCCGGGCGGCATGGGCGCGGAGTACTTCTACGGTTTCTTCGGCGCCGGGGTGAGCCAGTGGCATCCGCCGCTGTGGGAGAACACGACGCCGCTCGAGGCGCCGAGAACACCGGAGCAGGGCTATCACCTGGAGGCCGACATGGCCGACAGGACGATCGCCTGGATCGAGCGTCAGAAGTCGATCCATCCCGAGAAGCCGTGCATCGCGTACTTTGCGCCGAACGGGCACAAGCCGCCGGTCGGCGTGCCGAGCGAGTACATCGATCGATACCGAGGCGAGTTCGACGACGGCTATGACCAGCTCCGTGAGCGCATCCTGGCACGCCAGAAAGAACTCGGGATCGTCGCGCCCGACACCAAGCTCGCGCCACGTCCTCCGGGCATCCCTGCGTGGGAGGAGTTGAGCGACACCGACAAGAGGGTCGGCGCCCGCTGGATGGAAATCTTCTGCGCTGCGCTCGAGCACACCGATCACCAAGCCGGCCGAATCGTCGAGGCCGTCGAGCAGATGGGCGATCTCGAGAACACGCTGATCGTCTACATCGCCGGCGACAACGGCCCCTCGCCCGAGGGTGGCCTACACGGCACCCTGAACAAGCTGAGCTACTTCAACGGCGTCGCGGAATCGCTCGACGAGGTCGCCAGCCACATCGACGAGTTGGGCGGCCCGAAGTCGCACGGCGCCTATCCCGCCGCCTGGGCATACGCCACCGCCACACCGTTTACCTATGGCAAGGGGGTGACCTCGGGTGGTGGCTGTAGCACCGCCGCCGTCGTGTCCTGGCCGGCGCGCATCAAAGGCCACGGCGGTATCCGCCGCCAGTTCCATCACCACATCGACATCACCCCGACCATCCTGGAAAGCGTCGGCGTCCCCGCGCCGACCCGCGTCAACGGCATCGACCAGAAGCCGATGGAGGGCGTGAGCATGCTCTACACCTTCGACGACGCGGACGCCCGAGACCGGCACACGACGCAGTACTTCGAACTCACCGGCACGCGTGCCATCTACCACGACGGCTGGTGGGCCGGCACCCGCCACGGCCAGGACGGCCTGTCCGCCTCCGCCGGCACGGTGCCGTTCGACCAGGACGTCTGGGAGCTCTACGACATGACCACCGACTTCGGCCACGCCACCGACCTGGCCGCCGAGCACCCCGAGAAGCTCGCCGCGCTCCAAGCGATCTTCGATCACGAAGCTCGCAAGTACAACGTCTACCCGCTCGCCGACAACATCCTGGCGCTGCTGTCCGCGCAGCGCCCAGGGCTGGTCTCCGGTAACAAGGCCAGCTACCGCCCCGGCACCGTCCGGATCCCCGAAGACGCCGTCATCAACACCAAGAACCGCTCGTTCACGCTCACCGCGGAGATCGAGAACGGCGGCAACGCCGATGGCATCCTCGTCACCGTCGGCGGCGAGACCGGTGGCTACGCATTCGTCGTACAGAACGCCAAGCCCACCTTCCACTACAACTGGCTCGGCCTCGAGCGCTACACGATCACCTCCACCGAGCCGCTGCCCAGCGGCCCCTGCACGATCCGCTTCGACTTCGACTTCGACTTCGACTTCGCCTACGACGGCGGCGGCGCGGGCAAGGGCGGTACCGGGACGCTGTCGGTCAACGACAAGAAAGTGGCCGAAGGCCGCATCGACAAGACCGTCCCGGTCGTCTTCTCGACCGACGACACGTTCGACGTCGGTGAGGATTGGGGCACGCCAGTCTCGCCGACCTACCAACCGCCGTTCACATTCACCGGCACCCTGAAACAGGTGACGGTAGAAGCCGAGTGATCTCACGGGGTCGGCGCGGTCGGCGGGTACGAGTGGCGGACCGGTCGCTAGCGAAGCCGACGACGGCAGCTCCGATCGTTGCGACGACGGCGCCGCTGTGCGGCGCCGGGAAGCCTCGGCCTCGAGCTCGACTAGCGCACCACCCGGAAGAATCCCTGCGGCGCCAGGCCGGCGACGCTGCGGGTGAGCGGGTCGACGTAGCGGCAGTCGTCTTCGCGGCTTTCCTTCCGCTTCACCGCCGCCCTGACGACGAAGCCTCCGACATAGCGGATCGGCTCCGGCGGGAAGCTACCGGCGACGCCGCGGTTGAGCCCGCAGCCCGACCACTCGTCGTCGCGGCCGAGGACACTCGAGGCGAGGATCTTGCCGGCCGTCAGGCTCGGCGCTACCCCGTTCCCCGAGTAGCCGACGCCGTAGACGATCGGGACAGCGCCCGGCAGCCGCCCGAAGAGCGGAGCGCCGTCCGCGGTCCTGTCGATCGGTCCTCCCCAGGCGTGCGTGACCTCGCCACCCGCCGCGTACGGGACCAGGCGGGGCAGGTCACGGCGCAGCTGTTGCTCGGCCGAATCACCGTGCGCAAAGAAGCCGTCCTCGACCCGGCCGCCGAACGCATGACGGTGTCCTCCCTGGCCGAAGGTGATCCGCCCGTCCTGCGTCGTACGGTAGTAGTGCACCATCAGGCGGCTGTTCGAGATCGACTCGCCGCCGGTCCAGCCCGCATCTTCGAGCCGCTCGGGCATGGGAGCCGTCGCGACCATGTTGCTGGAGACCGCGACGATCGCCCGCCGAAGCTCCCTGACGCTCGCTAGCCAGGCTCCCGTGGCGAGGACGACGGCGCCAGCCTCGACGGTGCCGGCGGGAGTGCGGACGATGCCGCGGTCGCGATCCAACTCCAGCATGGGCGAGCGCTCGAAGATTCTCACGCCGCGCGCCAGAGCGACGCGCCGGAGGCCGCGTGCGAGCAAAGCAGGTTGCACGGTCGCGGCTCCTGCCTCGTAGGCAGCCCCCAGGTGCACCGGCGAGCCGGTGCGGCGCTGGGTCTCCTCCGCGGACAGCAGCTCGAACGGCCGCTCGCCGGCGCGGGCCGCGGCGGCGACTGCGCCGTCCCATGATCCGAGCTGCGCGGGAGAGGTCGCGGTCCAGAGCCAGCCGCCGCGGCGGAAGTGCGCGTCGACGCCCTCGCGCTCGCAAAACGTGCCGAGCTCGTCGATCGCCTCCGCCGAGATGCGGGCGAGCCTGAAAGCCTCGTCCTCTCCTACGCGCTTGACGAACGTCTCGACCTTGGGCCACCAGGAAAGCGCAAAGCCGCCGTTCCGCCCTGAGGGACCGCCCCCGCAGATGTCGGCCTCGACGAGGACGATCGAGATGCCCGGCTCGAGCTCGGCAAGCCGGAGCGCCGTCCAGAGGCCCGTATAGCCGCCGCCGACGATGCAGACGTCGGACTTGACCGCCTGTACGAGCTTTTCCGAGGCGACGCCGTCCTCGACGGCGAGCGCTTCCTGGAGCCACAGGGAGCGGGCGGCGGGCACGGGCCCAGCCTAGTCAACGCCCTGTCCCTCAGCCGCCGCCGAAGTGGTGGGCGGCGGGCATGGCTCCGCGCACCTCGGCGTCGTCCGCGACCCGGCGTGCGAGCGCTACTGCTAGCCGATGGGACGCAGGGATCCCCCCATCTAGCGCATGTGACCCGCAAGGACGCGGCCTGTGCGCGGTGGCCAGGCTTGACCCTGGTCGAGTTGTGGGTACCGTCGTCGAGCGTCGCGAGCCCTGGTAAAACCGTCGGCCGGGACCCCGCCTCGCGGCATGCATGCCCGGCCCGGGCCCCGATCCCGTGGCGGGTGGCCGTCCCATCCCGGAGGTCTCGTCGATGTCTCAACACCGGGCCCGGACCACAGACTCGCTTTCGCGGTGGTTCGCTGCCGTCGGCGCGCTCGTCGTGCTGGGGTCGCTGGGAGTCGTGTTGGCCGCGGTTGGTGGCAGCTGGCCCGCGCCCGCGGACCAGTGTCCGGTCGTGCGCGTGGTGGCGGCGAGCTCGTTCGCCCCCGTCCTCGCCGCGGTGGCGCCCGCCCTGGCCTCGGGGCCGGGTTGCGCCCAGCTCGATGTGACCACGGCGGATGGGCGCGGGGCGGCGTCCCGCGCCGCCGCGCTCGACGCCGACGTCTGGATCCCGGATGACGCGGCCTGGCGCGGCGACCCAGGCGGCCTCGTCCTTGCCGAGCCCCCGGCGAGCGGCGCTGGCACCGTCCTCGCGACCAGCCCGGTTTACCTGGTAGCGGACCCGGCGACGGCGCGGGCGGTCACCGAGGCTGGCGGTGGGTGGCACGGCCTGGCCGGGCTGGTCACGGCGCCCGAATCAGCCGTGCGGCTCGTCGCTCGCGACCCCGGCGGCAGCGGCGACGGCTTGCTCGGGCTCGGCTCGCTCGGGGAGTCCGTCTGGGAAAAGGAGGGCATGGACGCGTCGGCCGAACTGCTTGCCGCCGCTCTTCCCCGCACGCGCATTGTCGCGGACGTCGGCCCGGCGATCCCCGGAGAAGCGGGGGAGGTCGGGCTCGTCGCCGAGCGGACGCTCCTTACCGAACCCAACCGCTCGGCCGGCCTCGTCGTTCTCGCCCCGACCGACCGCACCGCCGAGCTGCGCTACAGCTGGTACCCGACCGCGGACGTGGCCTCGGACCCGGCGCGGGCGGACGCCCTTGCGCGCCTCGCCACGGTGCTGGCCGGGCCGGGTGCCGACGGCCCGCTGGCGCAGGCCGGGCTACGCCGGCCCGGTGGCGGGCCTCCGGCGCCCGCCGGGCTTCCGCCCGTGGTCGCCCCCGCGTTCGACGTGCTCGGCCCGCACCACGTCGACCACGTCCTCGCCACCTGGTACCCGGCCGACCGGCGCGCCGACGTCCTGGTCGCCGTCGACGTGTCGGGTTCGATGTGGGCGCGGGCTGCCGGCGGAGACGGTGCGTTGATCGAGGTCGTGCGCCAGGGTGTCGGGTCGCTGGCTGACCTGCTGCCCGACGACTCCCGGCTCGAGCTGTGGGAGTTCGGGTCGCACCTGGACGGGACGTTCGACCACCGGGTGATGATCCCGCGCGCCGGCCTCGCCGGGGGCACTCGGGCCGCCGTCTCCGGTGCGATCGCCGCGCTCACGCCGACAGACACCGGGACCGGCCTGCACGACACGATCCTCGCCGCTTACCGCGCGGGACAGGAGGCGTACCGCGACGGCACCGCGTCGCATGTCGTCGTATTCACCGACGGCCGGAACGAGGCCGACACACCGACCCTCTCCCCCGACGAGCTGGCGAACGCGCTCGCGTCCGCCGCCGACCCGCGTCGGCCGGTGCACCTCGCCGTGATCACCTTCGGTGCCGAGCCGGACTCGGCGGCGCTCACCGCGGCCGTCAAGCCGGTCGGCGGCTACGTGGACCGGCTGCGCACCGCGGACGAGGTCGGCGCCGCGTTCATTCACGTCGCCGCAGGGGGTCTGCACGGATGACGCGGACGCCGGACGGCTCCTGGCCCGGCCCGGCCCCCTTGGCCACGCTCGGGATGCGCGTGGGGGCCTGGACGGTCGATCTCGTTGTCGTGGCGCTGCTGACGGCCGCGCTCGTCGCCGCCACCCTGTGGCTGCTCCGCGACGTCTTGCACCTGGCGGTGCCGCCGTGGGAGGCCGCGTCGGGTCTGCGGAAGCTCGGCCTCGTTGGGGCGGCCGCGGCCGTGGTCGTGGCCGCATACCTGGGTCTCGGGCAGGCCGGACCGGGGCGGTCGCTCGGCAAGTGGCTCGTCGGTCTTCGGGCGGTGCAGGTAGTCCGGATGCCCGACGGCGGGCTGCGGATGATCCGGGTGCGCATCCGCAACGCGCTCGTCCGGCAAGCCGCGCACGTCCTGGACCTGCCGCTCCTCTGGGGCTTCCTCCGCCCAAGGTGGGACCGCTACCGCCGGACGGTGGGCGACCAGGTGTCCCACGTGTTCGTTGTCGTCGACCGGGACGAGCGCTGCTTCGCGCACGAGAAGTACATGGACCGGGGAGCGGACGCCGAACCGCCCTGGTGGCTCTACCGGCAGCCGGACGAAGAGATTTGGCCGGGCGCATCGCCCACCTAACGGGCGTCCGCCCGGTTCGGTCAAGCCGAGTGGGCGCTGATGTTGTCACGTCAGCTCGCCTGTGCGGCGCAGATCAAAGGTAGCCAGGACGTCGGAATGCCAGTGCGACCATGCCGAAGCGCGGCGACATCCGACTGCCACGCCCAACGCGCAACCGTTTCGCACGCGATCCACCACACTGCTTTGACGCCACTCCGCGTGTCCCTTGTCCGAGAACCTGGAGTCAAGTTCTCTCAACCCTCTTGATCGTGTCTAGCATCTTACGGTTCAATGTAGTGCTGGATGTACCTGTTCCGATCGGGAACTGGGGCCGTCAGGTGACACACGTGCATGCCGCGCTTCTGGCGCGCCGGAAAGCATCCACGACGACAAGCTCACTGCCTGAGGAGCAAATACGTGGCCGAGGATGCCCCACCGACCGGCGATGCCTTGATCAACTCAGATGTTCCGCACTCAGCGCGGATCTGGAACTACTGGATGGGCGGCAAAGACAACTACGAGGTCGACCGGATCGCCGGAGACGAGTGGGTCAAAGTCGATCCGGGCATCGTCCCATTGGCCAAGCAGTCCCGGCAGTTCCTCATCCGGGTGGTGCGATATCTCGCGGGCGAGGCCGGGATGCGCCAGTTCCTCGACATCGGCACTGGCCTGCCGACGATGCAGAACACCCACGAGGTCGCTCAGGCCATTGCGCCCGAGTCGCGCATCGTCTACGTGGACAACGACCCATTGGTGCTGGCGCACGCGCGTGCGCTGCTGCACAACACAACCCCGCAAGGGGTGACCACTTATGTTGACTCCGACCTGCACGACCCGGATCAGATCGTCGCCGATGCTCGAAACGTGCTCAACTTCGACCAGCCGATAGCTGTCATGTTCATGGGCATTCTTGGTCATGTCAAACCGTTGAGCAGCCAAACATCACAGTGCAGGTCGTGCCGTTCGAGCGGAGCGACGCGGCGGTGACCGGCGGCCCGTTCACCCTGATGCGCTTCGCCGAATCCGACATGCCCGACATCGCCTACGTCGAACAGCTCACCAGCGCTCTCTACTTCGACAGCCGCAAGGACGTGGAGGTGTACGTCAAGGTCTTCGACCGCTTGGCCGCGGGTGCATTGACTCCGCGCCGGTCGGCTGCGCTCATCTCGGCGATGCGCGACAGCCTGAACGACGGCACTAGCCCGGCGCGCCGCTGATCATCAGGTAGCGGAGCGGACCGCCGTGAAGGTGGCGGAGCATGGGTCCATCCGGTTCCGAGAGACGCAGTGATACGGGGAGGATGCATGCTTGGTTGGCTGATGCTCGCTGGGGCGATCGTTAGCGAGGTCGTGGGCACGTTGTCGCTCAAAGCGGCTGACGGGTTCCGGCGCCCCGGCTTCATCGTGCTGGTGGTCCTCGCCTACGGCGCTTCGTTCTCGTTGCTAGCCCTCGCGCTGAGGACGATCCAGGTCGGGCCGGCTTACGCCATCTGGTCGGGCGTGGGTACCGCGATGGTCACGATCGCGGGTGTGCTGTTGTTCGGGGAACACCTGAACTGGGTGGCGGTGGGCGGCGTGATCCTCATCGTGGCGGGTGTAGTGGTGCTGACCATGCTCTCGGACGTTGCTACGCATTGAGCCCACGCATCGGACAGCCAACTCATCACGACCTGCCGACCGGCGGCCGTAGGTTCCTACAACGGGCCCGAGGCGATGTCAGGACGATCGTCTCGGGTCAACTGGTTCTACCGGCACAGTGAGGCGAGCGGCGCACTTCCCGGCCGGCTCGTGGGCGCCGCCCGGTAGTCACGGTGCGCGCGCCCCGTACGGCGTGAGCTGCGATCGCCGGTGCACGGCGTGCTGCATGCCGACAACGATTGACGTACGAACTCCGACGCAGTCCGCCGCCAGTCAGTGCTTGCTGTGGTCGAGCGTCGCCGCCCGAGCGCGTATTCGGAGCCGCGCAGAACGCTTCGCAGCTCTCGCCGGGAGCTGACCCCGAGCTTGGCGAACACCTTTCGCAGGTGCCATTCGACGGTGCGCGGGCTGATGAACAGCCGGGCGCCGATCTCCGGGTTGGACAGGCCGTCGCGGGCGAGCCGGGCGATCTGGTGCTCCTGTGCGGTCAGTTCGGCGCGCGGCCCGGCGGTGGGTCTGCACACCTTCTCGCCGGTGGCCACCAGTTCGCGGCGGGCGCGCTCGGCGAATCCGTCCATGCCGATCGCGAGGAGCAGCTCGTGAGCCATGCGTAGCTGCACACGCGCTTGCGCATCCCGTCCCTCGCGGCGCAGCCACTCGCCGCAGAGCAGCCGCGCCCGAGCGAGCTCCGGATGGAGCCCCGCGCGGCCAAACCGATCGATCGCCTCGCGATAGAGGTCGCCGGCGGCATCGCCGTCGCTCAACAGCGCTCGTGAGCGGGCCTCGATCCCGCGTGCCCAGTCGGCGTCGCTGGCGTGTGTGTTCGCCGCGAGTCGCCCGAGACCGTCGACTGCCAGCTGGGTCCTGCCGCACCGCGTGGCGGCGTCGATCAGCTCACTCAGCGCCCAGGCGGACACGAACAGCTCGGGGGTGTCGTCGCTGGCCTGCTCGGCCGCGTCCAACGCCGCTGGGTAGCGGCCGAGCGCATTGAGCACGACCGAGCGTGCCCATCGTGCGTATTGGACGGCTGTGCCCTGCCACCCGGCCGTCGCGTCCGTGATCGTGGCGTCGATCAGTCTGAAGGCCTCGGCCTCCCGGCTCTGATAGGCGGCGAGCACCAGGGCGCCGTACGGCGCAACGTGGCTTGCGGTCGGCTCCTTCACCGCGCCGGCCTCAGCGATCAGGGAAGCAGCCGTCCCGAAGTTACCTGTCGTCTCGCGACTGTCCGGCGCCGACGGACAGCTCCCAGCGTCCGTCGCCGAAGAGCTCGAGATGATCGGCGTGCAGCTCGTCCAGGCTGGTGCGGTGGCTGACGCTCACCAGAACGCAGTCGGGCAGTTGCTCCCGGATCAGCGTGTAGAGCGAGTGCTCGATCCCCGCGTCCAGCGCGGAGGTGGCCTCGTCGAGGAACACCAGGCTGGGACGGGCGATGAGGATGCGGGCGAACCCGAGGCGCTGCTGCTCGCCGGGGGACAGGGTGCGCGACCAGTCCCGGTCCTGCTCGTCGATTCGGTCCGCGAGCTGGCCGAGCTGGACCTGCTGCAGAACCTCGCGCGCGCGCTCGTCATCGATCACGCTCGGGTCCTCCGGGTAGGTCAACGCCGTTCGCAGCGTGCCCAGTGGGACGTATGGCTGCTGGGAGAGGAACAGCGTCTTGTCCCCAACCGGTCTGCTCACCGTTCCTCGGGCGAACGGCCACAGGTCGGCCAGACTGCGCAGCAGGGAGGTCTTACCGGCTCCGGACGGACCTCGGACGAGCAGGCTGCCGCCCCCGCCGAGGCTCATGTTGAGGTCCTCGATCAGGGTGTGCTCGTCGGGGCGGCTCACGGTCACCTCGCGCAGCTCGAGCCCCTCGGGACGGTCCTCGATGCTCAGCGACGGTAGCTCGCGTGCCGCCTTGTTGGCGTCCAGTAACCCGGTCAGCCGGTTCAGGGTGGCCCGGTAGGAGGCGAAGTCGTCGTAGGCAAGGCGGAAGAAGGACAGCGCGCCCTCGACCGCGTTGAATGCAGTGGCGGTCTGCTGCACGTCGCCGAGCGTGATCGCTCCACTGAAGAACCGTGGCGCTTGGATTATCAACGGAAAGACCACCGCAAGCTGGCTGACGGACAGGTTGAATCCGGCGAACTTCAGGGTGCGGTACACGATCGCCCACACGTTGTTGATCAGCGCCGCGAACCTCCCCGCCAGCGTCGACCGCTCCACGTTCTCGCCGCGGTAGAAGGCGATGTTCTCGGAGTACTCCCGCAGCCGAACCAGCGCAAATCGGAACGACGCGTTGAGCTGCTCGTTGAGGAAGTTCAGCCGGATCAGCGGACGTCCGATCCGGAAGGCGATGACCGTGGCGACGATCACGTAGAGATAGGTGAGGAAGGTCATCGCCCGCGGGATCTCCGTGCCGAAGACGTTGATCGGTCCGGACAGCTCCCAGAGAATGACGGTGAACGAGACCAGTGAGACGACCGAGGTCACCGCACCGTTCGCCAGGGTCTGAGTCTGGGCCGTGAACGACGCGACATCCTCCTGGATGCGCTGATCAGGGTTGTCCACTGCGGACTCGGTGTACCGCATGCGGTGATAGGCCTGACCCGCCAGCCAGTCGTCGACGACGTAGCCGTTCAGCCAGACTCGCCATTGAATGACGAAGACCTGCTGGACGTAATAATCGAACAGCGACCGGACGACGTGGATCGTCGCGAGTATGCCGAAGATGCCCAGGAACATTCCGAACGCCGGAAAATCGAGATCCTGCATGGCGGTGTATAGGCCGTTGATGCAGTACGACATCAGGACGTCGATCCGCACCGCGATGACGATCAGCAGCAGGAGCAGCAGCACCGTCAGCAGCGGTCGCCAACTGGCCGGGTCACGCCCCGGTGTGAAGTACGGGATCGCGAACCGGGCGAACTGGCGCCCCCAGGAGGTACGCCGCATCAGGAACCACGCGACCAGCGCGAACCCGACCACGACGACTACGAACACCTGGGCGATCCACAGCAAGCTCGTGAACAGCTCGCTTCCCCAGTCGATCATGATGCTCCCCGATCACGGTTGCTGAAATGGCGGGCAGCCTATCCCGGCGGCCGACCGGCAACGTGAACCGGAGAACATCGCCATCGGGCCAGCGCGGTCCGATCGGGGACGGTCTGCACCGTGCGGTCCCGGACGGCCAGGGGCGGCTAGCAGCCCCGCGCGGGAACGACCTCGCCCCGCACCTCGCCGAAGCAGATGCGGCCCCCTGCGGCACCTGGTGCGGTCGCGGTGATCGCCACCACGTCGCCGTCGTCCAGGAAGGTGCGGCTGGAGCCGTCGGCGAGCGGAAGCGGCTCCGTGCCGCCCCAGGACAGCTCGATGAGCGAGCCGCGCTGGTGCCGCTCCGGGCCGGAGACGGTGCCGGAGGCGAACAGGTCCCCGGTCCGCAGCGACGCCCCGTTGATCGTCAGGTGCGCCAGCTGCTGGGCGGCGGTCCAGTACATCGAGCCGAACCACGGACGGCTGAGCAGCTCGCCGTTGAGCCGGACCTCGAGGGTGATGTCCAGCGCCCAGGGCGCCTGGTCGTCGCGCAGGTAGGACAACGGCTGCGGGTCTCGCGCCGGCGGGGTGACCGCGGGCCGCCTCCAGCGCGGCCAGCGGCACGACCCACGGGGACACCGAGGTGAGGAACGACTTGCCGAGGTGCGGGCCGAGCGGCACGTACTCCCAGGCCTGGATGTCACGGGCGGACCAGTCGTTCACCAGGCAGACGCCGAACACGTGCTCGGCGAAGGCCCGCACCGGGACCGGGGTGCCGAGCGGCGAGGGCGTCCCGACCACGAAGCCGACCTCGGCCTCGATGTCCAGCCGCTGGGACGGGCCGAATGTCGGGACATCGTCCGTGGCCCCCTTGCGTTGTCCGCACGGCCGCACCACCGGAGTGCCGGAGAGCTGCACCGTTCCGGCGCGTCCGTGGTAACCGACCGGCAGGTGCTTCCAGTTCGGCGTCAGCGGCGGGGAGTCCGGCCGGAAGATCCGGCCGATGTTCTCGGCGTGGTGCTGCGAGCTGTAGAAGTCGACGTAGTCGGCCACCTGGAACGGCAGGTGCATCTCGACGTCGGCGCGCGGCACCAGGTGCGGCTCGACTGCCGTCGCGGCGCGACGGGTCGGTCAGCCACTCGGTGACCCGGCTCCGCAGCTCACGCCACGCGGCAGGTCCCTGTGCCATGAAGGCGTTGAGCGATCCCGTCCCGTGCACCGAGTCCCCGGTGGCGGCCGCCAGGTCGAGCACGTGCGCGCCGAACGCGATCCCGGTCCGCGGCGCGGTCCCGGGCGTGGAGAAGACGCCGTAGGGCAGGTTGTCCAGGCCGAAGCCGGTGTGGCGGTCATGTCGACCGGCGGCCGCCCGACCACGACCAGGCGTACCGACCGTCGTCAGCGGCCGTGCCGGCCTCGCCGAGCTCCAGCGGGCGGAACGTGTCGACCATGACGGCCGTCTCGTCGAAGAACTCCACGCCAAGCGAGCGCTCCACCGCACCGGGCTGCGGGCCGTGCGAGTGGCCGCCGGGGTGCAGTGACACGGAGCCCCGGCCGATGCCCGAGCCCTTCCGCGCCTCGTAGTCCCCGTCGACGTAGAACATGACCTCGTCGGAGTCCACATTGGAGTGGTAGTACGGCACCGGAACCGCGAGCGGGTGGTAGTCCACCTTGCGGGGCACGAAGTTGCAGATCACGAAGTTGTGCCCCTCGAACACCTGGTGCGCAGGCGGCGGCTGATGAATCCGGCCGGTGATCGGCTCGAAGTCGGCGATGTTGAACGTATACGGGTAGAGGCAGCCGGCCCAGCCAACAACGTCGAACGGGTGCTCGGGCAGCACGTGCACGGTGCCGGCCAGCCCGCTCGGCCCGTCCCCGCGGTGCTTCACGTAGACCTCCACCTCGGTGCCGTCGGCGAGCAGCGGCGACCCGGGTCCGCGCAGGTCGCGCTCGCAGTAGGGAGCGTGCTCGAGGAACTGGCCGTAGCGGGAGAGGTAGCGCTTGGGCGGGGCGATGTGCGAGTGGGCCTCGATCGCGTAGGTGCGCAGCGGCTCTTCACCGGACGGCAGCCATCGGTGCGTGGTGGACCGGGGCAGGATCACGTAGTCGCCCGGGGCCGACGTCCAGCGCCCCGAACACCGTCTCCACGACCGCCGCGCCGCGCTCGACGTAGACGCACTCGTCGCCGGTGGCGTTGCGGTAGTAGGGGGAGGGCTGGCTGCACACCGAGTAGGAGATGCGCACGTCGGCGTTGCCGAGCACGAGCCGCCGCCCGGTGACGGCGTCGAGCGCCTTGCCCTCCGCACCGTCGAACTCATTGGGGAACTCACTGGGGAACAGGTCGTGCAGCTTGAGGTGCCGCGGCAGCAGTGGTGCGTTGGGGGTCAGCGCCTGGTCGGGCAGCTCCCACCGGCGCGCATCGAGGATGGCCGACGGTATCCCGCGGTGGTAGAGCAGCGCGGAGTCCGAGGAGAAGCCCTCCTCGCCGACGAGCTCCTCGGAGTACAGACCGCCGTCCGGACGGCGGTGCTGTGTGTGCCGCTTGCGGGGGACGTCGCCGACCTGCCGGTAGAACGCCATCGGGTCCAGCCTCGCTCAGAAGTTGCCGCGTTTGGCCTGCTCGCGCTCGATCGCCTCGAACAGGGCCTTGAAGTTGCCGATGCCGAAGCCCAGCGAACCATGCCGTTCGATGAGCTCGAAGAAGACCGTCGGCCGGTCGCCGATCGGCTTGGTGAAGATCTGCAGCAGGTAGCCGTCCTCGTCGCGGTCCACCAGGATGCCGCGCCGCCGCAGCTCCTCGATCGGCGCCCGGACCGTGCCGATGCGGGCCCGTAACGC
Organism: uncultured Actinomycetota bacterium; assembly: GCA_963776255.1. Classification (GTDB taxonomy): domain Bacteria; phylum Actinomycetota; class Actinomycetes; order Mycobacteriales; family Pseudonocardiaceae; genus Pseudonocardia. Next base: position 116,359 of record CAVZMB010000016.1, read on the forward strand.
GGGATCGGAGTAGTAGGCGTCCGGGGTGGGCAGGAACTCGACGCCCTCGGCCCGCAGCGCGTCGACCGTTGCGACGATGTCGTTGGTGGCCAGCGCCACGTGCTGGACGCCGGGGCCGCCGTAGAACTCCAGGTACTCATCGATCTGGGACTTCCTCTTGCCCGGCGCCGGCTCGTTGAGCGGGAACTTGACCCGGTGGTTGCCACTGGCGACGACCTTGCTCATCAGCGCCGAGTACTCGGTGGCGATGTCCTCGCCGACGAACTCGGCCATGTTCGTGAAGCCCATGACCCGGTTGTAGAAGTCCACCCAGCGGTCCATCGCGCCGAGCTCGACGTTGCCCACGACGTGGTCGACGGCCTGGAACCGTCGTCGCCTTGCGCTGCGGCGACCCGATCGCGGCTGGTACCCCGGCAGGTAGACGCCGGTGTAGCGCGAGCGGTCGACCAGGGTGTGCCGGGTGTCGCCGTAGGTCGCGACGGCCGCCGTCCGGACCGTGCCGTGCTCGTCGCTGAGATCGTGTGGCTGCGCCAGGACTGTCGCGCCCTGGCTCACCGCGTGGGCGATGCACTTGTCGACGTCCGGGACGGTCAGCGCGATGTCGACGATGCCGTCGCCGTGCCTGCGGTGGTGATCGGCCAGCGGGCTGTCGGGGTCGTATGCGCCCGTGACGACGAACCGCGCGGCGCCGGAGGACAGCACGTAGGCACGGTGGTCCCGGTTGCCGGTCTCCGGACCCGAGTAGCCGACCAGCTCCATGCCGTAGACGGACCGGAAGTAGTGCGTGGTCATGGCGGCGTTGCCGACGATCCACACCAGGGCGTCCAGTCCCGACACGGGGAATCGGTCGGCCGACGGGTCATGGTCCACCAACCCGAGCAGCTGCATCTCCGTGACGGACATCGTCATACTGCACACGGCGCCGAGGCAGGTGCGCAACCAGCGCGTCTCGCACTGGACAACCTGGCCAATCTGGGCGCCGAACAGCCGGTCGAGCTTGACATCCTGCATAGTTACGGCTGTGGCCGGTCGGCGACCGCTGGACGCGTTGGACGTGGCGCTGCTGCGCGCCCTACGGGAGCACCGCCGGGCGGGTGCGCTGGAGCTGTCCCGGCTGACCGGCGTCGCCAGGGCGACGGTGACCGCGCGACTGCAGCGCATGGAGGACGCCGGCGTGGTCACCGGCTACGGGCCGGACATCGATGTCACGGCGGCCGGGTTCGGCGTGCACGCGTTCGTGACCCTCGAGATCGCCCAGGGCGACATCGACGCCGTCCGGCGTGACCTGGAATCCATCCCGGGCGTGCTGGAGGCGCATGCGACCACCGGAACCGGGGACGTGCTGTGCCGGGTGGCCGCCAGCTCGCACGAATCCCTCCAGCAGACGCTCGTGGAGCTGGACCGGTCGAGCTCCGTCGTCAGATCGAACAGCGTCATAGCGCTGTCGCAGCTGGTCGGCTGGCGCACGTTGCCGCTGCTCGAGTCCGAGTCAGCGCCGGGTGCCGGGCGCTCTGCCATGCATTCGCCTTCCTCCCAGTGAGCCGGGCGGACGCGATCTCAGCGCCGAAGTACATAGAACACGTAGCCGTAGCTGTCCTCGGAGAGTCGAAACACCTCGATCTCCCGGAGCGTCTCGGCGGCGAACTCCCGGACCGCGGCGTTCGGATGCTCGACGAGCGCTTCGGCTCGGGGCCCGAGCACGTCGTAGTAGCCATCGACCCAGGTCTGCTTCGGGAGGGTGTAGGTCGAGAGGACCGTGTATCCCACGGCCTGCGCCGCGGCGACGTTCTCGGGAATGGACCGCAGGTCGGGATAGGCGGAGTCGAAGAATTCGCGTACGGCATCGGGCGCCCGATCCTTCAGCCAGGACAGCTCGCTGACGACCGCGAAGCCGTCCGAGGCCAGGCAGGGCGCCCAGGTGGACAACGCATTGCGGAAGCCGATGCTGTAGGCGGCCGCTTCCGACCACAGCAGATCGATCCGCGGAAAGACCTGGCCAAGGTCTTTCATGTCCATGCACGTCGTCCGGACCAGCCGATCGACCCCGAGCCGCTGTGCGCGCTTCGAAAGGTCGGTCAGGAACGGCTGGTAGGAGTCGACGGCATTGACCAGCGTGCCGAGTTCGCGCGCCAGTGCGATCGTCTGGCGACCGGTGCCGCAACCCGCGTCGACGACGACTTCGAACGTGCTTCGCGGAAGCCGACGCAGCACCTCGACGGTATGGGTGTCCCCGCCGGGACCGAGCTTGTCCATTCCTCCGAACAGGAGGTCGATCGGACTCGGATCGGTCATCAAGCTCCGTTCACGGCTCCGCCCTGGGCCAATGTAGGCCGACGTACGGGTCGGGATGGCTGCTTGCCCACCGGTCCAGCAGATCGGCGAGATGCTCGCTCATCCTCGTGGTCCGAGATGCCTGACGTGCGTCGGGGCGGTGCAGCGAGGACGACCGTTCCGGCCTCCGGGATGGTGCGAGGCGGGCTGTGTCGGCGCGCCGTAGCGTCGGCCAGGTGTCAGAACCATCAGAGGTCGGCTACGAGGTCGTGCTGCTGCGGCACGGCGAGACGGTCGGCTACGGCGGCGACCTCGGCCTGACCGAACTGGGCGCGCGGCAGGCACGCGAGCGTGGGACGGCCCTTGCCGCCGAGCTCAAGCAGGGGACGGCCGTCCGGATGCCGCACGGGCAGACGGCCCGGGCCGCCGCGACCGCCGCGGCGCTACGGGCGGCCCTGCTCGAGGCGCTGGGCGAGGCTCAAGGCGTCGAGGTGGGGCAGCCGTATGCCGAGCCGTGGTTCGACAACATCCGGTTCTCGCTGCACGGCGAGGCCGTCGACACCTCCGCCGCGGTGGTCGAAAGCGGCGGTGTGGACGGCGACCCGCCGGACTGGGTACGGGAGGTCGACAGGTTCAACGTCGGCGACCACGCCGTGCTGACCGCAGGCGGACCGATCGGGTACTGGATGCACAACCCGACGCTGTACTTCGAGCCGCCGCACCTCGCCGCACACCGAGTGTGGCGTGGCGTCGTCGAGGTCGGGGCGGACCGACCGGATGGGCTGGTCGTGCTCGCCGCCACGCACTCCGGACCGATGCGCGCCTTCGTCGCCACCTGCCTCGGTGCGGACCCCGGCGAGCCGCACAACCTGGAGGACGTCCGGGTGCGGGTCCGCCAAGACGGCTCGGCGACTGTCACGTTCCGCGAGCACGTCGTCGAGACGGCAGTGCCGGGGCAGCTTCCGCCGTGGATCGACAGCGAATGGCTCGAGTCCTTCGGGCGATGATCAGTCCGTCACGGGCCTGATGTTGTAGTTCAGCTGGAAGAGGTTCTCCGGGTCGTACCGGGCCTTGATCCGCCCGAGCCGCGCGTACTTCGCCGGCCCGCCGAACGCCTCCACGACGCGGTCCATCTCGTCGATGTTGAGCATGTTGACGTAGATCCCCTTGCCGGTCCACGGCTCCAGGTCGCGCACGATCGTCCGGGTGCGCTCCATGTACTCGGCGTCGTTGTCCGGGTCGTCCCAGCGCATCGCGAAGTTGAGCCAGAGCAGGTACTGGCGGTTGGAGAACGCGCTGGCGTCCTCGTCGACGTCGCCGATGGCCCCGCCGAGGCCGAGGATCTCCGCCTCGCCGCCCATCGGCATGTTCTTCCAGAACTCGACCAGGGTGTCGATCGCCTCCGGAGCGAGCTCCTCGACGTGCGCCTCCTTGGTGTAGTAGCGGTGGCCGTCCTCGAACTCGACGTCGATGATCTTCTGCAGGCCCGCGGCGTGCGGCATCACCGTCATGGCCTGCACGCACGGGTTGCCGATGGCGCCGAGCCGCTCGATCATCTCGATGCCCGCGGGATCCTCGGCGTCCTCCAGCCACATCGAGATCGTCATCATCAGCCGCTCGCCGACCAGCTCGTCCGGCACGAACTTCAGCTTGTTCATGTCGTGCTTGAGCGCGACGTGCCATCCGACGTGGCGGGGCAGGGTCGGCACGATCTCGGCGTACTGCCGCAGCGCGTCGGCGGCGTCGTCGGGGCGGTACAGCGACGCCCCGATCCGGATCATCGGACCGAACCGGTGGGCCCGGAAGGTGAACCGGGTGACGATCCCGAAGTTACCGCCGCCCCCTTTGAGCGCCCAGAACAGCTCGGGGTGGCTCTCCTCGCTGGCCTCGATGACCTCGCCGCTGGCCAGCACGACCTCGAGCGAGCAGAAGTTGTCGCAGGTCAGGCCGTGCTTGCGGGAAAACCAGCCGATGCCGCCGCCGAGGGCGAGCCCGCCGACGCCGGTCTCCGACATGATGCCGGCCGGGACGATCAGCCCGTGCGGAGCGGTCGCCGCGTCGACGTCCCCGAGCCGGCAGCCGCCGCCCGCGTGCACGAGCATGGCCTCCGGGTCGACGGTGACCTCGCGCAGCCCGCCGAGGTCGATCGTCAGGCCACCCTCGGACAGCGCCTTGCCGGACACCGAGTGCCCGCCGCAGCGCACCGACGGCAGCAGCCCGTTCTCCCGCGCGACGTTCACCGCGGCGACCACGTCGGCGGTGCTCGCGCAGCGCACGATCAGGCCGGGTCGCTTGTCGATCATGGCGTTCCAGACGACGCGCGCCTCGGCGTACGAGTGGTGGTCCGGCCCGATGATCTCGCCGCCGAACTGCGGACCCAACTGCGCCACGATGCGCTGTCGGAGCTGCTCGTCGATGGCGCCGGCGGCCAGCGTTGCCGCCGCAGGAGAGGTGTTCGGTGCCATGTCGCTGCGCCCTTCGGGTCTGAAACCTGGGGTGTCTTTGGCGCAAAGTGTATGCAGTTTGGCTCTGTGGTCAAGCATTTGGCGTGCCAGAGTGCATGCACTTCGGTGTGACTACGCCGAACGGCGGCTTGACCGCCAAACCAAACTGCATACAGTCTGGCCCGAGCTGACGGACCAGGGAGAACAGCCATGACGACAGCCGAGGGCTCCGCGCCCGCTGCCGATGCGATGACCCTCGTGATCCCGCTGCGGGCGAAGGAGGGCATGACGGCGGCGGACTTCTACGAGTACTGGCTCAACGCCCACGTCACCCTCCCGCCGCGGTTCCCCGGCATCCGCAGCGTCTGGCTGCACGCCGTCTCGTTCGACCGGCCGTCCTGGCCCACCGTCCCCGGCGTGAGCAACCGGCCGGAGCCGGGGGAGGAGTTCCACGGCGTGCCCGAGGCGACCTTCCGCACGTTCGACGACCTGGGTGCGTTCCAAGCGCACTCGCGGGTGCAGATGGAGGACGGGATCAACTTCCTGTCCGAGATGCTGGCCTACGCCAGCCTCGGCCCGAACACCGCCACCGTCCGCGACACCACCGATCCCGCGCCGGACGGCCACGACGGTCTGGTCCGGCACCTACTGTTCCTGCGCCGGCGCCCGGAGGTGTCGGTCGAGGAGTTCCGGCGCTTCGTGACCGAGACGCTCGCTCCGGGGCTGGCCGGCTCGCCCGAGGTGCTCAAGGTCCGCCGCCACCTGTTCGAGGAGCTCGACGTCACGCTCGACCACCCCGGCGTGCTGATGACCAAGCCGCTCGACCGGCAGTACCAGGCCGCCGTCGAGGTCGTGGTCAAGTCTGACGCGAGCCTGGCCGCGTTCGCTGCCTCGCCCGCCTGGACGGCGACGGCGAGCGCGCTGGTGGAGAACTGCGCCGCGGTGCACGCCGCCCGGGTCGACCGGTGCATCACCACGAAGTACGACGGCACCATCACGCTCGCTGGAGTGCGTGGCGTCGCGGTCGCGGACGTGATCCGGCGCCTCGGCGCCGACAGCCAGCGCGAGGCGGACGTGTCCCGGCTGTTCCTTCCGGAGCTCGCCGAGGCGCCGGCCTGAACGTTGCCAAACCTGCGGTTAACTGCATACAGTTTCTGCTGCGGTCCTTGCAACACCGATCACGGGAGCCCCTATGAGCCGCAATCTCGCCCCGATCTTCGCCGACATCGACGCCCAGGAGGCCGACAATTACGTCGCCCGCCTGACCCCGGACGTGGTGTTCCGCTTCGGCAACGCCGACCCGATCGTGGGACGCGAGGCGGTCAAGCAGGCGATCGAAGGGCTTCTGGACCACGATCGGCGGCCTCAAGCACAACATGCTCAACAGCTGGGAGGTCGGGGACACCGCGATCGTGCAGCTCGACGTCGACTACACCCGGCACGACGGCAAGGTCGTCACGGTGCCCAACCTCGACATCCTCATCTTCGACGGCGAACTGGTCCGCGACTGGCAGATCTACATCGACCTGGCGCCGGTGTTCGCCTGACCGAAACCGATGATCACGCTCACTGATATCGCATACGTCCGCTCCGGAGTCGCGGACCTCGACGCAGCCGTCCGGTTCGCCACCGACATCGTCGGGCTGGAGCTTGCCGCGCCCACCGAGATCGGCGTCGCCCATCTGCGAGCCGACCACCGGCACCACTGCCTGGCCCTGGTCGAGGGCGGCTCCGGGGTGATCTCGTCCGGGTTCACCGTCGCCGACACCGACGCGCTGGCCGCTGGCCGAGACCGAGCTGGAGCGGGCCGGGATCACCGTCGGCCGCGGCTCGGCGGCCGAGCGCCCGGTCGCGGCGGGTGGGCGATTTCGTCGCGTTCGACGACCCGTTCGGGAACCGGCTCGAGCTGGTCACGCAGCAGGAGACCGTCGCGCGTCCGGTCGCTTTCAGCCGGCCGGCCGGGATCACCGAGTTCGGGCACCTGTGCCTCGACGCGCCCGACGTGCGCGAGGCGTACCGGTTCTGGAGCACCCGGTTCAACGCCCGGGTGTCGGACTGGATCGGCGACAAGGCCTGCCTGCTGCGCATCGACCCGGTGCACCACAAGCTCGCCGTGTTCCAGGGCGACGGCCCCGGCCTGTGCCACATCAACTTCCAGGTGGACACGATCGACGACGTGTTCCGGAACTGGCACTTCCTGGTCGACCACGGCGTCGAGATCGAGATGGGACCTGGCCGGCACCCGCAGTCCACCGCGGTGTTCCTGTACTTCCTTGGGCCGGAGGGCTTCACCTACGAGTACTCGTTCGGCGTGCGCCGGATCACCGACGAGGCCGCCTGGGTGCCGCGCACCTTCGACCCGGACGAGCCGGGGTCGATCGACATGTGGCTCGGACCGGTGCGTCGGGTGTCCACCCAGCCGCAGCTCCGCGCCGCCGAGAGCGTGCGGTCGACGTAGTGGCCGCACGCCGTGATCAGCGGCGCGTTTGTACGGCCTATTGCACGAAAGTGCCGTTCGTCGGGTCGGACCGCCGGGGGTCGGCTGGCGGACCGGCGGGTCAGCTGGCGCCGGTGAGGCGGAGGGCGGCGGGTGGGCGGCGGTCGATCAGCGCGACGGCGTGCGGCACCGCCACCGGCTGGTACCCCGGCGCGCAGTCCGCGAGCACCCGCAGGGCGGTGCGTGCGAGGTGGTGGGCCATGCCGGTCAGCGCACCGCGGCGGTCGCCGTCCACCAGCGCCTCCAGGATCTGCGGCGTGCTCGACGTCGCCGGCGGCCTGCCAGCTCGTCGGGTCGGAGAGCTGGTAGATCCGGATGTAGCGGATCGACCGGTCGGCGAGCAGCTGTAGCTGGCGCTGCAGCGCCTCGCCGACCGCCGGCGGTGATCAGCCGGTGGTAGTCGGTGTGCGCGGCGAACCACTGCTGGATGTCGCCGCTCTTCGCCGCCCGACGCATCGCCGTGAGCAGCCGCTTCGCCTCTTTGCGCTCCGCCGCACCGAAGCTCGGCGATGGTCATGGACAGCGCGAGGGTCTCCATCAGGATCCGGCTGGCGTAGATGTCGTCGAGCTCCTGCGGGTCGAGGCCGGCCACCCGGGTGCGCTGGTTCGGCTCGATCTCGACCAGGCCTTCCTCCTGCAGCATCCGCAGCACCTCGCGCAGCGGGGTGCGGCTGACGCCGAGCTGCTCGGACAGCGTCACCTGGGACAGCTTCGTGCCGGGGGTCAGCGTGCCGTCGAGGATGCACTCGCGCAGGTAGGCGTGCAGGTGGGGGATGGCCTGCCGGGCTTCGGGGAGCTCGATCTTGCGGATGTCGGGGATCAGCGCGGTGCGCGGCATGGCTCGCATTCTTCCCGACCGAGTGGCGGTCTGCATACAGTTCGGCCGAATCGACGCTTGACCTCTCGCAGAAAGTGCATACAGTTTGATGCGGGTGAGCACCGTCGACCGACTACTGGCTCGCGACCCGCCGGTCTGACCTGCGGTCGAGAGCGTCGACGCTCGTGGCCTGGGGCTGACTGGGCTGGATCAGGTCGCTGCTCCAGCCGGCGTGGCCAGCCGGCACCGAGCGGCGGGCGATGCGAGCGCGCGACGATCGCCGAGCGGGACCCGTTCGTCAAGGCCGGCCTGCGGACCTTCGAGGTCTCCGGTGGCGGCTCAACGAGGGCAGCGATCGCGGTGCGGGTGTCGCTCGGCACCGGGACGCTACGAGTGGAGCTAGCCGGACCGGCCGAGGAGGTCGCGATGAAACGAGTCGGCGTCATCGGCCTCGGCAAGATGGGTCTGCCGATCGCCCGGAACCTGATGGACCGCGGCTTCGAGGTGATCGGCTTCCGCCGGCACGGCTCGCCGGAGCTCGTCGAGGCCGGCGGGCTCGTCGCCGGCTCGCCGTCGCCGAGGTCGCCGAGCGGGCCGACGTGCTGCTGTCGATCGTGCCGGACGCGGCGGCCGTCGAGGACGTGGTGTCCGGGCCCGACGGGCACGCCTCACGCACGCTGCGGCCGGGCACCGTGCACATCGAGATGAGCACGATCGACGTCGCGCGCAAGAAGGCCATCCGGGACGCGGTGCAGGCCGCGCGGCGGCGACCTGCTGGACTGCCCGATCAGCGGCAGCCCGGGCATGGTCGCGCCCCGGCTGGCCACCACGTTCGCCTCCGGCGAGCAGGCCAGCGTCGAGGCCGTCCGGCCCGTGCTGGACGCGATCTCCGGCCCGTGGGTGTACACCGGCGCGTTCGGCACCGGCGCGCAGCCTGAAGTACGTCGCCAACATGCTGCTGGCGGTGCACACGGTGGCGGCGGCCGAGGCGATGGTGCTGGCCCGGCGCTGCGGCCTGGACCTGGAGCTCGTGCAGCAGACCCTGGACAACTCGATCGCCGCGTCGGCGATCTGGAAGCAGCGCGGCCCGGTGATGCGCCCGGCGCGCCTGGTCGCCGGCGCCCGGGCCGATCGACACGCTGTACCACATCCTCGAGCAGGTCGAGCAGCACGCCGCCCAGGTGGACATGCCGACCCCGGTGTTCAGCTCGGCGAAGACCGTGTTCGACAAGGCCATCGCCGACGGCTGGGCCGAGCTCGACATCGCCTCCGTGCACGACCAGATCTCCGGCGAGTCCGCCTTGAATGCGGCGCAGAACGCGGGCGAGCGGCCATGACAGGGGGCATGACAGGGGCCATCACGGGCCATGACCTGGTCGCTGGCCACCTACCGGCGGGACGCCACGGTCGGCCTCGCCGTGCTCCGGGCGGACGGGGCGCTCGTCGCGCCGCCGGAGCTGAAGCGCTGGACGACCGCGCTCGAGCTGCTCGACGACTGGACGCAGGCCGAGGACGTGCTGCGCGGCATCGAGCTCGAGGACGCCCCGCTCGTCGAGCACGACGCGCTGCTGGCGCCGATCCGCTGGCCGCGCAAGGTGCATCTGCGCCGGGCGTCAACTACCGCCGCCACATCCGGGAGATGGGCGGCGCGGTGCCGACCGAAGGCTGGAAGCCGTTCTTCTTCCTCAAGCCGCCCACGACCACCGTCATCGGCCCGACCGACCCGATCATCGCTGCTCCGACGCCGAGATCGGCCCGCTACGACTGGGAGGCCGAGCTCGCCGTCGTGATCGGCGATCGGCGGCCGGGACATCCCGCCCGAGCGAGGCCCTGGACCACGTCGCCGGGCTACTGCGTCGCCAACGACGTCACCGCCCGCGGCTACCACAAGCGGGACAGCGTGCCGGCCGAGGCGTTCGTCTACGACTGGTTCGCCGCCAAGTCGATCGACTGCTCGCTGCCGCTCGGGCCGGGCATCACCCCGGCGTTCGCAGGTGCCCGGATCCGCAGGACCTGCGCCTGCGGCTGTGGGTCAACGGCGAGCTGCAGCAGGACGAGTCGACCGCCGACATGATCTGCGCGGTCGCCGAGCTGGTCGCGGCGGCCAGCGAGGTCGTCACGCTCGAGCCCGGCGACGTCATCCTCACCGGTACTCCGTCCGGCGTCGGCGCCGGCCGCGGGCTGTTCCTCCGCGACGGCGACGTGGTCCGCACCGCCATCGACGGCCTCGGCACGTTGGAGAACACCGTCATCGACCCATCGGAGAGGAGCATCATGATCTACGTATCGCACCAGCTGCCGGTCAACGCGCCCGGCGAACCGCGCGCTGGACCGCGCCGCCGTCTGGGACGGCCTGGTGCTCAAGGCGAACAACGCGCTGCCGTTCGTGCCGAGCATGACGTTCTGCGAGGTCACCGCAACGGCACAGCGACACGCGTCTTCGACCGCGACATCGACTTCCGCGGCGCAGCGCTTCACCGAGCGGATCACGCTCGAGGAGCCGCACCGGGTGGTGTTCACCCGCATCGCCGGCCCGGTGCTCGGCACGATCGCCAACGAGATCGAGGGCCCGGACGACGATCTCGGCCTGCGGTTCAGCTTCGCGCTGGTCGTCGCCGGGGTCGAGGGCGGCTCGGCCGCGGAGCAGGAGTACGCCGAGTCGATGACCGGCGACTACCTCAAGGCGGTCGCGCGCGACGCTGAACGCGATGCGCCAGATCGCCGCCGGCGTCAGCGCGAACTGATCCAGGCCGCCGTGCGCGCCAGCCCGTCCGCGATCCCGCACGGCGCGAATCCGAGCCCGCGGGCGCCGGCGTCCCGAACCCGGACCGGCGGGAACATCCCGTAGACCTCCGAGCGGCGCGCGAACGGGTCGGCGTCGGCCGGCAGCGTGGATCCCGGTGGGGCGGTGCGAACCTGATGCCCTCCGACGAGGTCGGCGAAGGTGTTCAGCACCTGGCCGAACGACGCGACCTCGCCGCACAGCACGTACCGCCGGCCGGGTTCGGCGGCGTGCAGCGTCAGCAACTGCCCGATGGCGACATCCTCGGCGAGCACCCAGCCGACCTCGGCGTCCACGATCATGGTGATCTCACCGGCGGCGGCGGACCGGAACAGCCCGTTGTATGACTGCGGCCCGCGCGGGCTGGGGCCGTAGATGTTCGTCGGGTTCACGATCATCGCGCCGAGCCCGGCCTCCGCGGCTTCGAGCACCAGCCGCTCGGCGGCGGCCTTGCTGGCCGAGTACGGGTCGGTCAGGGCGGGTGGGCCGACCGGTTGCTCGGCGAGGAGGCCCTCCGCGTCCATGATCGCCGCGCTGGAACTGGTTTGCACGAAGCGCTGGACGCCGGCCGCGGCCGCGGCGTCGAGCATCCGGCGGGTGCCCTCGACGTTCGACTCCCACAAGTCCGCGGCCGTCCCGGCCACCCGGCCGGCCGCGTGCAACACCCCTGAGCAGCCCTCGGCCGCGCGTAGCAGCGCTGCCGGGTCGCCGAGGTCCGCAACGACGATCTCGATCGGTTCGGGTAGCAGCGCCCTGGCCCGCGTCGGATCCCGGACCGCGGCTCGGACCTCGATCCCCTGACGGACCGCGACGTCGACGAGCACGCTGCCCAGATAGCCCGCCGCACCAGTGATCAGCAGCATCAGCGGTCCACGGTACCCATGATCAACCGAAACGCCGTGATCAACGGCGCCTTTGTGTCGCCCTATTGCACGAAAGTGCCGTTCGTAGCGGATGTGCGGGTCAGGTCTTGGGCTCGAGGTTGCTCAGGAACGTCGGCGGTGGCGGCGCACCCCACAGGTGCGGCGGGGCGTCCCAGTCGTTCGCCACCCAGCTGTCGTCGATCTGGTCGATGTCGGAGAACCACTCGATCCAGGAACCCCACGGGTCGGGGTTGTAGTGGAAGAAGTTCGAGCCGATGGTGTGCCGGCCGAGGCCCCAGCCGGGCTCGCGGCCCTTCTCCCGCATCCGGTCGGCGCCCAGCGCGATCGCGTCGATCGAAGGCACCTCGAAGCTGGCATGGTGGAACCCGCGGTGGCTGCTTCGGATGAACCCGAACACATGGTGGTCACCGGGTCCGGCGTTGAGGAAGGTCACCTTCCCGTGGATGGTGTCGCTGACCCGCAGGCCGAGCACCTCGGTGTAGAACCGCGGTCATCTCCTCGGGCTGCGGCAGTGAACAGCAGCGCGTGGCCCAGCCGGCTGGGCATCACGTCCTGGGTGGCCTGCTGCCACTGCGCGATGCCGATGCGCTGCCGGCTGGCGCCGCCGTTGGTCAGCACCTCGGCGAGCGGGCGGGCCGGCGCGGGCGGCTGGTCGAGCAGTTGCACGGCGGTGCCGTCCGGGTCGCGGATCCAGAGTCCCGCCGGGGACGCGCCGGCCGGGGGCTCGATCACCGGGGTCCCGGCGCGGTCCAGCGCCTCGCGGACCGAGTCCGCGGTGCCGGGGTGAAGGGTGAACGAGACGTGGTGCAGCCGCTTCGCCGGTCCCTGCACGAGGCGGACCTGGTCCTGGTCGCGCCCGGCGCACCGGGCCACCAGGCTGCCGTCCTTCTCCGCGGTCTCCAGGCCGAAGTCCTGCAGGAACCCGTCGGCCACGTCGAGATCGGGGACCTCCAACGCGTAGTGGGCCAGTCCTGAGATCACCGTCGTTCTCCTCTCTTCGGCCTAACTGCATACACTTTAGCGAGTCGCGGGTGCCGTGGAAAGGGTGCAGACATGTCGGCCGAAGGGGAGTGGGCCCAGCGGGGCGAGGTCGTCGAGGCGGCTCATGTGCTGTCCCGCCTCGGGCTGGTGACGGCCTTCGGGCACGTCTCGGTGCGCGCCGAGGACTCGATGCTCATCACGCCCGCCGCCGACCTTGGCACGGTGACCGAGGGCGACCTGGTTCGGGTGCCGCTGGACCCGACCTCGCTACCCGCGGGCGCCCTGCCGACGGGGGCACCGGCCGAGGCCTGGGCACATCTCGCCACCTACCGCGTCCGCGCCGACGCCGCAGCGGTAGCCCGCGCCCAGCCGCCGTCGGCCTTCGCCGCCGCCGCCACGACCGACGCCCTGGTCCCGCTGCATGGTCAGGCCGCCTGGCTCGGCGAGTCGGTCCCGGTGCACGGCTCCGCGCACCTGCTCCGCTCGGCGAGGCTGGCCGACGAGGCGCTGCGGACGCTGGGCGAGGGCGAGGCCGTGCTGCTGCGCGGGAACGGCGCGATCACCCTCGGTGCCACCCCGGGCGTCGCGGTGGCCCGGATGTGGTTGCTCTCGGTGGCCTGCGAGGTGTGGCTCGCGACGCAGCACGGCGCGGCGAGGCCGCTCACCGCCGAGGAGGTCGCGTCGTGGCGTGCGGTCCAGGACGAGCTGCTGCCGCGGCTGTGGCAGCACCTGCGGATTCGCGATCCGGGAGGTGCCGCTCAGTGGGCCGCCGTCTCGACGTCGTCTCGGTAGAGCTTGTATGCGTCCTGGTACTCCATGACCCGCGCGACATCGCCGATCACGGCCTCGTCGTAGCCGGCCCGGCGCAGCAGGTGGAAACCCATCTCCATGCCTGCCGTGATGCCACCGGCCGTGATGATCCGCCCGGCGTCGACGACCCGCGCCCGGCTGATGCGGCACGCCGGCGCGATGTCGGCGAGCCGGTCGATCGGCACCTTGCCCGAGGGTCCGGACTCCACCCGGTCCGGCTCCTTGCGGCTGGTCGCGGGCAGCCCGTCCAGTAGCCCCATCGCGCCGTAGACCCACGAACCGGTGCACACACTGGTCAGCAACGTCTGCTGCGGCAGGTCGCGGATGAAGCTGTGCAGCCGTCCATTGCGGATCTCCTGCCGGGTGCCGAACCCGCCCGGGATCAGGAACGCGTCCATTGCCGGCTGGTCGCTGAACGAGTAGTTGGGCAGCACCGTGAAACCGGCCTGGGCCTGGACCGGTCGCATCGCGTCGGCGACCAAGAACGCCTCCAGCTCCGGATCGAACCGCCGCGCCACCGAGAACACCCCGTGCGGTGCCGCGAAGTCGACGATCTCGACGTCCTTGAACACGTAGATTCCGAGCCTGAACCCGCTGGTTGGCATCAATTCCGACCTGGTGGTTTCGACAATGGGAAACGATCGTTCTCCATCAGAGAGGTTAGGAGAACGGTCGTTTTCCGTCAAGCCAGGCGGCCGCTATGCTGGGTGGGCGATGAGCTCGACCCGGTTGCTCGACTCCGCCGTCACGACTCGGCTGCTCGACGCCGCCGAGCGGCTGTTCTACGCCCACGGCGTGCAGTCGGTCGGTGTCGATGCCGTCGTGTCCGAGGCCGGGGTGGCGACCAAGACCCTCTACGTACATTTCGGCTCCAAGGACGGCCTCGTCGAGGCCTACCTGCGACGCCGTGACCAGCGTTGGAATGACTGGCTCCGCGCGGCGGTCGAGGCCGCAGATCATGGACCCGCACGGGTGTTCGCCGTGTTCGATGCGCTCGGCGAGTGGTTCGCCGCACCCGGGTTCAACGGCTGTGCATTCATCAACGTGGCCGGCGAGTTGACCGACAGCCGGGCCGCCCGGGCGGTGGCTCGTGATCACAAGCGCACGCTGCGCGCCCTGCTGGCCGGGGTGGCCGCCCAGGCCGGAGTGGCCGACCCGGCCGTCCTCGCCGAGAGGCTGATGTTGCTGGTCGAGGGCGCGATCGTCACCGCGCACGTCGAGGGCGACCTCGACGCCGCTCGGCGGGCCCGGTCCGCGGCGTCGGCGCTGCTTCGGGTGGACGGCTTGCAATGATGACGTGACCGGAGCGCGGTGCGGCCGGCGTCGTCAGTCGTTGCGGATCTCGATCTCCGGCGCGGCGCCGCCCCGGCAGCGCAGCCGCACCTCCACCAGTTCGCGGCCGGAGGTGAACCGGATCGACGGGTGATCGCCGCTTTGTTCCAGGTCGGAGAGCTGCCAGCCCTGCGCGGGAGTCGCCGAGACCACCTGCACGAGCTCGCCGGTACATCCGGCGATCACCGTGCCGCCGGCGGTCGGGATCACGGTGGCCGCTTCAGGCGGGCCGGCCGGGCCGGCGGACGCGGCTGACGGCGGCGCTGCGGGCGCGGGTGCTGCAGGCGGGGGTGCGGCGGGCGGCGGCGCGGCAGCCAGTCGCCGGTCCACCTCGGCGGCATCGAGCGGCTGCGGCCCGGATTGCACGATCCCGCTGCCGATCGCGCCGACGGCCGTCATCCCGACCGCGGTTGCGGCGACGACCGCGGCCACGCAGGCCAGCGCGCCGCCCGCCATCCGTGCGCGGCGGGACGATCCGGATGGTGGTGCGGCCACGCGCTCCAGCATCCCGCAGCACGGTGAAGTCAACGCTAAGCCGACGCTATGGCGTGGCCCACCGCACCGGCGTCGGCCGCTCGGTGATCTACCGTTACGGGCGTGGCCTCCGTGCTCCTGGTCGAGGACGACGCGCCGATCCGCGGCGCGCTGATCCGCGGCCTGACCGAGCGGGGCCACGCCGTCGCCTCGGCCGGCACCGCGATGTCCGGGCTGGAGCAGGCCGTCGCCACCCGCCCGGACCTCGTCGTGCTCGACCTCGGACTGCCCGACCTCGACGGCCGCAGCGTGCTGCGGATGCTTCGCGCGGTGAGCCGGGTGCCGGTGATCGTGGCGACCGCGCGGGACGAGGAGCGGGAGATCGTCACCGTGCTCGACGCGGGCGCCGACGACTACCTGGTCAAGCCGTTCAGCGCTGCGCAGCTCGACGCGCGGATCCGAGCGGTGCTGCGCCGCGCCGGCGAGCCGGCTGCGGACACCGCCGTGGTCGTCGGCGGGCTGCGCATCGACCCGCGGAGCCGCGAGGCCACATTGGACGGTCGGGACCTCGACCTGACACCGCGCGAGTTCGACCTGCTGCACTACCTGGCGACCAGGGCCGGGCGA
Source organism: uncultured Actinomycetota bacterium (assembly GCA_963776255.1). Taxonomy (GTDB): domain Bacteria; phylum Actinomycetota; class Actinomycetes; order Mycobacteriales; family Pseudonocardiaceae; genus Pseudonocardia. The sequence goes on from CAVZMB010000016.1 coordinate 132,278, forward strand.
GGTGGTCACCAAGCGGGAGCTGCTGACCGAGGTCTGGCAGCTGCCGTACGGCGGCGCGGACAAGACCGTCGACGTGCACCTGTCCTGGCTGCGCCGCAAGCTCGGCGAGAGCGCGCGCGACGCCCGCTACCTGCACACCGTGCGCGGCGTCGGGGTGCGGGTCGCCGCGCCGGATCGGTAGCCCGCCGTGCGCCGTCGGGTGCTGCTGCTCGTCGCCGCGACCACGTCGCTCGTGCTGGTGGCGTTCCTCGTCCCGCTCGCGGTACTGCTGCGCGTCGGTGGCAGCCGACCGGGCGATCCAGGAGGCCACCGTCGAGGCACAGGCGCTCAGCTCGCTGGTCAGCACGACCGACCGGGCGGCGCTCGACCTCTCGGTGCGACAGGTCGACGCGACGTCGCGGTTCGACATCACCGTCTTCCTCGCCGACGGCACCCGGCTCGGCGCGCCGGCCGATCGGTCCGCGCTCGTCGAGCTGGCCGGCCGCGGCACCAGCGCGTCGGCGGACGCGCCGGGCGGCCGGGAGATCGTGTTCGCGGTGCGCGACGGCACCGGGGCGAACGGCGTGATCCGGACCCTCGTGCCGGGCGCCGAGCTCGACCGCGGGGTGGCGCGGGCCTGGCTGCTGCTGGCCGGGCTCGGTGTCGGGCTGCTCGCGCTGAGCCTCGCGGTCGCCGACCGGCTGGCCCGCTCGCTGGTGCGCGCGACGATCCGGCTCGCGGACGTCTCGCACCGGCTGGCCAGGGGCGAGCTCACCGCCCGCGCCGACCCGGCAGCGCCGGGCGAGCTCGGCGTCGTCGCGACGGCGCTGAACCACCTCGCCGGACGGATCGCCGACCTGCTGCGCGAGGAGCGCGAGACGATCGCCGACCTCTCGCACCGGGTGCGCACCCCGCTCACGGTGCTGCGGCTGGAAGCCGAGGCGCTGCCCGCGGCGGACGACGCAGCGCGGGTCGGCTCCGCGGTGGATGCCCTGCAGCGGGCCGTCAACCAGGTGATCGAGCAGGCCAGGCTCCGAGCCGACGGGGCCGACGGGGCGGGTGAGGGGGCCGGCAGCGACGCGGCGGCGGTGGTCGCCGATCGGGTCGAGTTCTGGTCGGTGCTCGCCGAGGACACCGGGCGCGAGCTGCGCAGGGCGATCGCCGTTGGCCCACTGCCGGTGGCGGTGTCCCGACGGCGAGTTGGCGGCCTGCATCGACGCGCTGCTCGGCAACGTGTTCGCACATACCCCCGACGGCACGGCGTTCGCCGTGACGCTGGAACCTCGAGCCGGCGGCGGTGCGCTGCTGGTGGTGGACGACGCCGGCGCCGGCCTGCCGGCCTCGGCGCTGACCGGTGCGCTGCGCCGTGGGGTCAGCAGCGCCGGGTCGAGCGGACTCGGGCTGGACATCGCGCGCCGCACCGCCGAGCGCAGCGGCGGAACGCTGCGGTTGGACCGGTCGGCGCGCGGCGGGCTGCGGGCGAGCGTCGAGCTCGGGCCGCCGAGCAGCCCGGCGAGCGCGGCTTAGCCGAGCGTTAGCCCGCCGGCAGCGCGGCCCTAGCAAGCCCCGGTGCACGGTGGATTCGTCAACCTCATGACGGAAGGGAACGATCATGCGTAGCTCATCGAAGGTCGTACTGGCGGCAGGCGCCGCGACGCTCGTCCTCGCCATCGGCGGATCGGTGGCGCTCGCCACCACCGGCAGCGCCACCGCCGGATTCGACACCCGCACGACAACGAGCCCGTCGACAGCGAGCACGACGACCCGCTCGTCCGAGACGTCGGCCCGCCCGGCGCCGACGCTCGTCGTCCCGGCGGCGATCAACGCCGACGAGGCGGCCCGGATCGCTGTCGCGCGGCTCGGCGGTGGGCGGGCCGTCGGCATCGAGCAGGAGGTCGAGCACGGCCGGTTGGAGTGGAAGGTCGACGTCCTGACGGTGAACGGCGAGCGGGTCCGGGTGCGCGTCGACGCCTCGAACGGGACGATCACCCGGATCGAGCCGGGCGATAGCGGCGGCGACGACGGCCGGCGCGGGGACGGTGACCGTGGCGGTGACGATCGCGGTGGTGACGACCGCGGCGGCAACAGCGGCCGGCATTGATCAACCCGCCCGCGGCGTGAAGGATGGGCGCACGGGTGGGCTCCGGAGGTGCGGCGTGCGGCTGGCGACGTTCAACGTGGAGAACCTGTTCGCCAGGGCGAAGGCGCTGGACACCGAGACCCGCGCCGAGGGTGGGCCCGGCGCTGGCGGCGTTCGAGCGGTTCAACCGGATCGCGGCCGAACCGGTCTACTCCGACGGCGGACAAGTCCGCGCTGCTGGACGCGCTGGAGACGCTGCGGGTGCTGGTCGATACCGCCGACGGGCTGCGGCTGAACCCTCGACCGTTCGACGACGCCTGGGCGGTGCTGCGGGAGAACCGCGGCGACTTCCTGGTCGCGCCGCCCGATCGGGAGCCGCGGATCGTCGCCGACGGCCGCGGCGACTGGATCGGCTGGGTCGAGCTGACCGACCGAGCCGGTCGACGAGATCGGCATCCGGATGACCGCGAGGGTGATCGACCGAGCTGGCGGCCGACGTGCTGTGCGTCGTCGAGGCCGAGGACCGGCCGTCGCTGGTCCGGTTCAACGACGAGCTGCTCGACGGCCGCTACGGGCACGGCATGCTGGTCGACGGCAACGACCTGCGCGGCATCGACGTCGGGCTGTTCTGCACCGACGCGATCGACGTGCTGTGGGTGCGCAGCCACGTCGACGTGCCCGACCCCGCGGCGCCGGGCAGGCGGCTGTTCAGCCGGGACTGCCCGGTCTACCACCTGCGGCTGCCCGGTCTGGCGCCGAGCTGTTCCTGCTGGTCAACCACCTCAAGAGCCAGTCGTTCGCCGGTGGCAACCCGGACCCGCTGCGCACCCGGCAGAGCACCGAGGTGCGGGCGATCTACGACCGGCTGCGGGCCGACGGCGCCGAGCTGGTCGCCGTCCTCGGCGACCTCAACAAGGGCCCGGACCGCGACGACCCGAGCCGGCACCCGACCCTGGAGGCGCTGCTCGGCCCGGACTCGCCGCTGGTCGACGCCTACGGGCTGCGACGAGTTCAGCCAGCTGTTCGGCGACAAGGACGTCGACCAGGAGCGGCCCGGCAGCTTCCAGTCCTGCACGCTGCAGAACCGGCTCGACTACATCCTGCTCTCGCCGGAGCTGGCCGCGACGGTGACCGACGGCGGGGTGTTCCGCAAGGGCCTGTGGGGCACGTCCGACGCAACGTCAACCCGCCCGCGCTGTGGAGCGATCTACCCGGAGATCACCGCCACCCGGCACGCCGCCTCCGACCACGCCGCGGTCTGGGTCGACCTCGACTCTAATGCGGTCAACGTGCTCGGTATTTCCATTGACGCTGGGTACGTCGACCTATGTCGTAGGCGGTGCGCGCTCCGGCTGGAGATCACCGGCGCGTTCGCTGCCGGCGAACCTGAGGAATGTCGGACCGGTGCGCAACGCTGGACGCAAAGCGTCCAGCGGGACGCGAGGGGGCAGGATGAGTTTGGCGATCACCGCCGAGGGGCTCGAGAAGCGCTTCGGTGACACCACGGCACTGGCCGGCGTGGACCTCGGGGTCGCACCGGGGACCGTGTTCGGGCATGCTCGGCCCGAACGGTGCGGGCAAGACGACCGCCGTCCGGATTCTCGCGACGCTGCTGCGCCCCGACGCCGGGCGCGCCACGGTCGGCGGCTACGACGTCGTCGCGGACGCGCATCGCGTGCGACAGCTGATCGGGCTGACCGGCCAGTACGCCGCGGTGGACGAGGCCCTGTCCGGCACCGAGAACCTGCTGCTGATCGGGCGGCTGCTGGGCATGACGCGGAGCGTGGCGCGAGCCCGCGCCGGCGAGCTGCTCGCCCGCTTCGAGCTGACGGACGCGGCCGGGCGGGCGGCGAAGACCTACTCCGGGGGCATGCGCCGCCGGCTCGACCTGGCCGCCAGCCTGGTCGGTCGCCCGAAGGTCCTCTACCTCGACGAGCCGACGACCGGCCTGGACCCGCGCAGCCGGCTCGAGCTGTGGGACCTGGTACGCGGGCTTGTAGCCGACGGCTCGACGGTGCTACTGACCACGCAATACCTGGACGAGGCCGACCAGCTCGCCGACGAGATCGTCGTGATCGACCGCGGCAAGGTGATCGCATCCGGCACTCCGGACGAGCTCAAGGCCAAGGCAGGGTCCCAGACGCTTGCCGTCCGCCCGGCCGACTCCGGTGACCTGGCCACCGTCGTCTCGGTGGTCTCGGCGTTGACCGGGGAGTCTCCGGAGGTCGACAGCCAGCTGGTGACGGCCCCGGCCGGCGACCCGGGGCTGCTCCCCGCGGCGGTACGCCGGCTGGACGAGGCGGGCGTGATCATCGCCGAGCTGAGCCTGCGCAGCGCGAGCCTGAACGAGGTCTTCCTGTCCCTAACCGGGCGCCCCGCCGAACCGACCGAGGCGACCGACGACGAGCTCGAGGAGGTCCGGCCATGACCGCCGTCACCGCAGAGCTGCCCACCGGCGGCGTGCTTCCCGGCCGGCCCAGCCTCATTGACGGCCTGCGGCAGACGATGACCTTGGCCTGGCGCACGATCGTGCAGATCCGGAACAACCCGTGGGAGCTCGGCGACTACAGCATCCAGCCGATCCTGTTCCTAGTGTTGTTCATGTTCGTGTTCGGCGGCGCGATCTCCGGCTCGCCGGGCGACTACCTCAGCTACGCATTGCCCGGGATCATCGTGATGAACATGCTGTTCGTCACGGTCTACGTCGGGATGGGCCTGAACACCGACCTGACCAAGGGGGTGTTCGACCGGTTGCGATCGCTGCCGCTTGCCCGCTGGGCTCCGCTGGCCGGGCGGATCACCGCCGACATGGTGAAGCAGGCCTGGTCGATCCTGCTGCTGGTCGGCATCGGGCTGCTGCTGGGGTTTCGGTTCGGCACCGGCGTGGCCGAGGTGCTCGCCGCGGTCGCGCTGATCCTGGCGTTCGCGCTGGCATTCTCCTGGGTGTCGGTGCTGGTCGGGGTGACCGCCAAGGACCCGGAGCACGTCCAGCTGTACGGCTTCAACGCGCTGTTCCCGCTGACGTTCGTGAGCAACATCTTCGTGCCAGCGGAGACCATGCCGGACTGGCTGCAGGTGATCGTGAACGCCAATCCGGTCAGCCAGCTCGCCAACGCTGTGCGCGGGCTCATGGTCGGCGGGCCGGTCGCCGAGCCGGTGTTCTGGTCGCTGCTGTCGGCGGTCGTGCTGATCGCGGTGTTCGCGCCGCTCTCGGTCCACGCCCTGAGCCGGCGCATCTGACCAGCCGACTGCAGCGGCGGCGTAGACGAGGCTGTAGCGCAGCGATATAGGTGAGTTCGATGCTCTCCTTGCGGCCGTACCGCGCCGGGCCCGCGGTCCCAGGACAGCACCCGCTTCGGCCGCTTGGTCAGCAGCCGCAGGCAGCAGTTGGTGGCGATCCGGAGCACCGTGTCGGGCGGCGGCCGCCTCCTCCGACGTCGCCGATGAGCGAGCCCCTTTCGGAATGAGCGGGCTTATTCAGGGTTTCGGGCGCCGAAGAAGCCCAATGAGCCCGCTCATTCGGTCAAAGGGGGCTCACTCGCGGTCGTGGCGACCCGTCTTCTGCGAGGAACGAGCCGATGACGGGCGCGAGCTCGTCGGCCATCAGGATCAGGCCGAGGTGGCCGTCCGGGTACACGTGCAGGCGGGCCGACGGCAGCAGCGCGGACATGATCCGGGCGTTGACCAGCGGCACGATCGGGTCGTCGTCGCCGGCCAGGACCAGGGTGGGCTGCCGGATCAGCGGCAGCCACGGCAGGCTGGTCCAGCCGGCGCTGGCGACGAGCTGCAGCAGGTAGCCGCGACCCGACGTCGCCCGGCCGTGCGCCGCGATCAACGGCTCGGCCAGCTCGGGCCGGGTACGCAGCCGGCCGCCGTAGATCTCCCCGGCGATCTCGACGGGCATACTCCGGGTCCCGGTACCGGCGTGGGGTGATCATGCGCAGCAGCACTCCGGGCCGGGCCGGCACCATGATCGATCCGGTGCCGGTGGCGACCAGGACGAGCCGGCGGCAACGGCTCGGGTTCTGGAACGCCAGCTGCTGGGCCAGCCCGCCGCCCCACGAGATGCCCAGCACGTCGAACCGCTCGTAGCCGAGCTCGTCGAGCAGCCCGCCGACCAGCCGGGCCAGCCCGTGCAGCCGGTACGGCAGCCGCGGCGCGCGGCGAGCCGCCGATTCCCGGCACGTCGAACCGGATGACCTCGATCGCCGGGTCGAGCGCGGCGACGAACGGCTCCAGCACGTCCAGCGGCGCCCCGATCCCGTTGCACAGCAGCAGCGGGATGCCGGGCCATCCGCAGCGCCCGAGCCGGGGCGAACGGCGACCCGCAGCCGCTGCCCGCCCACGTCGACCGACCGGACGCGGACCGTCGTCACGTGATGCTCACGTGTCGAGAACGTAGCTGCCGGGCGCGTCCTCCAGCGCGGGGTACCGGCTGTTGCCCACCGACTCCGGCGCCGGCACCTGTCCCCCGGAGCGTTCGGCCAGCCAGCCCGCGTAGTCCGGCCACCACGAGCCCTGCTCGGTGTGCGCCGGCGCTGCCACTCCAGCGGGTCGGCCGGGTTGTCGACGCCCTCCTTGGTGGTCTGGAAGCTGGACTTCTGGTTGCCGGCCGGGTTGACCAGCGCGGCGATGTGACCGCTGGTGGACAGCACGAACCGGCTGTTCCCGCCGAGCAGCTGGGTGCTGCGGTAGCAGGACTGCCACGGGCAGATGTGGTCGGCGCATGCCGGCGACGACGTACGAGTCGACGGTCACCTTGCGCCAGGTCGATCTCGGTGCCGAGCAGGCTCGACCCGCCCGGCGTGGTGAGCCCGTTGGACATCGCGACGGTCACGAAGTCGCGGTGCAGCTGCGCGGTCATCCGGGTGGTGTCGGCGTTCCAGAACAGAATGTCGAACGCCGGCGGCGGCTGCCCTGCAGGTAGTTGTTGACCCAGTAGTTCCAGATCAGGTCGTCGGGCCGCAGCCAGGCGAACACCTCGGCCAGGTTGCGCCCGTCCAGGTAGCCCTTCCGCCGCGACGCGGCGACGGCCGCCGCGGCGGTCGTCTCGTCGACCAGCGCGGCGGCCGTGCCGGCCCGGTCTGGTCGAGCATGGTGACCAGCAGCCCGAGGCTGGCCACGCCGTGCTTGGCGCCGGTGGCGGCCAGGTGCGCCAGCACCATGCTGGCGAGAATGCCCCCGGAGCAGGCCGCCAGCAGGTGCGCGGCCTCGACGTCGGCGATGTCCTGCACGGCCCGCAGCGCGTCGATGATCGCCTGGCCGTAGCTGTCGAAGCCCCAGCCCGCTGTGCCGGGCGTCCGGGTTGCGCCAGGACATCACGAACACCTGATGCCCGGCGCCGACCAGGTACTCGATCAGGCTGCGCTGCGGTGCGAGGTCGAGGACGTAGAACTTGTTGATCGTCGGCGGCACGATCAACACCGGCAGCCGGTGCACCGACTCGGTCTGCGGCGGGTACTGGATCAGCTCGAACTCCGGCGCGCGGAGCACGACCGCGCCGGGGGTGACGCGCGAGGTCCTCGCCGACCTGGAAGGCGTCGGGCGGCACCATCGACGGCACCCGCGGGGCGGCTGGCCAGGTCCCGCGACCAGCGCACGCGTCCCGGTGATCACGTTCGCCGCCGCCGGTGTCGATCGCCGCCTTCCAGGCCACCGGGCTGAGCAGCGGGTTGTTGCTCGGCGCCAGCGCGTCGACCAGGTTGGTGGTCAGGAAGCCGACCCGTTCCGCGTCCCGCCATCGGCAGCGGCGCGTCGTGCGACCAGGCCCTCGACGGTGTCCGCGGTGGCCAGGTAGGCCTGCACGACCCGGCGCAGCACCGGGTTCTGCGTCCAGGCCGGGTCGGTGAACCGCCGGTCCCGGCTGGACGGCGCGACGTCCGAGGTGCCGACCGCGATCCGGGCGAGCTCGCCGGCCAGCGCGCCGGCCCGGCCGACCACCGGGCGCGGCCGGCGGGCCAGCGCCCCGGCCAGCCGCATGGTCGGACCGGCCGGGCACGAACCGCCGGGCGGTGCCGAGCGCGGCGTCGGTGAGCAGCAGGTCCAGCGCACCCGCGACGTCGCATCCGGCCGGCGTCCGGCCCGGCGTCAGCGGCGCGCCGGTCTGGTCACGACCCCACCTCGTCCGGGACCACGATCTCCCGCTTGAGGATCTTGCCGGTCGGCCCCTTGGGCAGCGCGTCGACGAGCCACACGTGCCGCGGGTACTTGTAGGCGGCGACCCGCTCCTTCACGTAGTCGCGCAGCTCGTCCGGGTGTCGCCGTGCCGTCCGGGCGCAGCGCGACCGCGGCCACCACCTCCTCGCCGTGCGTCGGGTGCGGCGACCCCGATGACGGCCGCCTCGAGCACCGCCGGGTGCTCGTAGAGCACCTCCTCGATCTCGCGCGGGTAGACGTTGAAGCCGCCGCGGATGATCAGGTCCTTCTTGCGGTCGACGATGAAGTAGAAGCCGTCGTCGTCGACGCTTGGCCAGGTCGCCGGTGTGGAACCAGCCGTCCCGGATCGCGGTCGCGGTGGCGTCCGGGTCGGTTCCAGTAGCCCTTCATCACGTTGTGCCCGCGGATCGCGATCTCGCCGACCTCGCCGTGGCGACGTCGATGCCGTCCAGGTCGACCAGCTTCAGCTCGACGCCCTGCGATCGGCACGCCGATCGAGCCGGGCTTGCGCCGCGTCCGGCATGTTGAACGTGGCGACCGGGGAGGTCTCGGACAGCCCGTAGCCCTCCAGGATCGTGCAGCCGAAGGCCTCCTCGAACCCGCGCAGCACCTCGACCGGCAGCGCGGCGCCGCCGGAGACGCAGAGCCGCAGCGTCGAGGTGTCGGCCACCTCGGTGCCGGCGTGCAGCATCGCCACGTACATCGTCGGCACGCCCTCGAAGACGGTCACGCCGGTCGCGCTCGATCACCTTCAGCGCGGTGGCCGGGTCGAACCGCGGGATCAGCGTCAGGCAGGCGCCGGCGACGACCGCGGCGTTGAGCCCGCAGGTCTGGCCGAAGCTGTGGAACAGCGGCAGGCAGCCCATCACCACGTCGTCCGGGCCCGAGCTCGATCAGCGTGGTGGCGGTCACCGTCGCGTTGCGGTGCAGGTTGGCGTGGGTCAGCTCGGCGCCCTTCGGGGTCCCGGTGGTGCCCGAGGTGTAGAGGATCACCGCGGTGTCGTCGTCGGCCCGCGGGGCGATCTCCGGCGACGACGGCCACGCCGGCGGCCTCGGCGAGCGTGCCCGGCGTCGATCGTGACGCACTCCGCGCCGACGGCCTCCGCGCCCGCCGGCGGCCTCGCCGGCGACGGTGGTCCAGGCGAGCACCAGCTTCGCGCCCGAGTCGCCCAGGTAGTGCTCCACCTCGCGGGCCTTGAGCAGCGGGTTCATCGGCACCACCGAGCCGCCGGCGCGCAGCACGCCGTAGTAGAGCACCGGGAAGTGCGGCGACGTTGGGCAGCATGATGCCCGACCCGGTCGCCCGGCTGGACGCCGCGCTCGCGCAGCCAGCCGGCCGCTCGCGCCGACAGGTCGTCGAGCTGCGCGTAGCTGATCACGAGCTCGTCGAGCCGGATCGCCGGCCGGTCGGGGTACATCCGGGCGGCTTCGACCAGGTTGTTGGCCAGATTGGTCATGATCTTCTCTCTTTCCTGCCGAGACTCGGACGAGTCTCAGGCGAACGCGGAGACGCCGGTGATGTCTCGGCCGACGATCAGGGTCTGGATGGCCTCGGTGCCTTCGAACGTGTGGATGGCCTCGATGTCGGCCATGTGCCGGATGACGTGGAAGTCGAGCAGGATGCCGTTGCCGCCGAGCAGGTCCCGGGCCTCGGCGAGCACCTCGCGCGCGGTGCTGGTGTTGTGCGCCTTGGCCAGCCCGGCCAGCGTCGGCTCCATGTGGTCGGCCATCGCCAGGTCGGCCAGCCGGCGGCAGTACAGCTGCATCGCGGTGACCTTGGCCAGCATCTTCACCAGCCGGTCCTGGATGAGCTGGAAGCTGACCAGCGGCTTGCCGAACTGCATGCGGCGCTGGGCGTAGGTCAGCGCGGCGTCGTAGCCGGCGACCGCGTGGCCCAAGCGCCGCCCAGGCGCAGATGACCCGGGTGGAGGCCAGCACGGCGGCGGTGTTCCGGAACGACTGCGCTCCGGGCAGCAGGTTCTCCGCCGGCACGCGCACGTCGTCGAGCTCGATCTCGGCCTGCCAGACCGCGCGCAGCGAGCCCTTGCCCTCGATCACCCGGGCCCGGTAGCCGGGGGTGCCCTTCTCCACCAGGAAACCCTTGACCTGCCCGTCGGCGACGTCGCGCGCCCACAGCACGACGACGTCGGCGATGGTGCCGTTGCCGATCCACTTCTTGTGCCCGTTGATCACGTATGACTCGCCGTCGCGGCGGGCGGCGTCTCCAGCGCGATGGAGTCCGAGCCGTGGTCCGGCTCGGTGAGCGCGAACGCGCCGAGCTTCTCCAGCCGCGCCATCGCCGGCAGCCACCGCTGCTTCTGCTCCTCGGAGCCGAGCATGGCGATCGAGCGCATCGCCAGCCCGGCCTGCACGCCGAGGAAGGTGCCCAGGCTGCCGTCGCCGCGGGACATCTCCATGTGGATCAGGCCGGCGGACAGCGGATCCATCGGCGGGCAGCCGTAGCCCTCGATGCCGTCACCGACCAGGCCGGACGCGCCCAGCTTCTCGATCAGCGGCCAGGGGAACTCGGCGCGCTCCCAGTAGCCGTTGATCACCGGCAGCACCTCGTGCTCGACGAACGCCCGGGTGCGACGCAGGTAGTCCAGCTGGGCGTCGGTGAACTCCTCGCGCAGCAGGAAGTAGTCGGTGCGCAGCGACTCGCCGATCTGGGTGTCGAGGCTCATGGGCATGCCTTCCGAGCGGGTCCTGAACTTCCGGAGTCAGACTGCGCCCGGCGAGCCCGCGGAGCCATGGCCGGGCGAACAACGTCGTGAGGATCGGTTGTGCGCGGTCACAACGCTCCGCCAGGCGGCCTAGGCTCGCGGGGTGGTCCGGAGCGCTCCCGATCCCGAGGTGGCTCGCCTCGCCGAGGTGCTGCGGGGACGGTTCGACGCGCTTGTCGACGGGCTCACCGACGCTGATCGGCAAGGAGATCGACATCTATGGCGCGGGCGGCGTGGTCGACTCGTCCGAGCTGCGGCGCTCGGTGCAGCACAACTTCACGTACATGCTCGGCCAGCTCGCCACCGCGGAGCCGGCGGACCTCACCGCGCCGCGGCACACCGGCCGGCGTCGCGCCGAGGCGGGTGCGCCGCTGCCGGAGATTCTGCGGGCCTACCGGCTGGGGTTCGCCTTCCTGTGGGAGGCGCTGCTCGCCGAGGCGCGGCGAGTCCGGCGAGGCGGCCATCCGGGCGCTGGTGGACACCGCGGCCATCATCTGGTCACTGGCCGACGACTACTCGCAGGCGCTGACCGAGTCCTACCGGGAGGCCGTCGCCGAGGCCATGCAGGCCACCGACCGGCACCGGTCCGCGGTGGTGCAGGCCCTGGTCACCGGCGAGGTGTCGGCCGACGCGACGGTGTGGGAGGTCGCGAAGGTGCTCGACATGCCGTTCGAGGGCACCTTCCTGGTGGTGGTCGCCGAGTCCACGGCGATCGGTGGCGAACCGCTGGCCGGGGTCGAGGCCCGGCTGCGCGCCTTCGACGCGACGTCGGCCTGGCGGCTGCAGCCGGACTTCGAGGTCGGGGTGATCTCTTGCGGCCGGACCGACCCGGACAAGATCCTCGACGTGCTGGGCGCGGCGGCCCCGGGCCGGGTCGGGGTCAGCCCGCCGTACCCGACCCTGGACCAGACCACCCGCGCGATGCGGCTGGCCCAGGTCGCGATGGAGAGCCTGCCGGCCGGCGCACCCGCGGTGCGGCAGTTCGACGACACGCCGCTGGGCAGCCTGGTCGCAGCCGACCCGGACGCCGCCCGGCTGCTGGTCGAGCGGGTGCTCGGTCGGTTGATCACACTCCCCGACGAGGAGCGCACCACGCTGCTGTCCACCGTCGAGGCCTGGTTGGACGCCCGCGGCTCGGCGGCCGAGGCCGGACGGGTGCTGTTCTGCCACCCGAACACCGTGCGCTACCGGCTGCACCGGATCGAGGAGCACACCGGACGGTCGCTGGACGACCCGCGCGCGGTCGCCGAGCTGACCACCGCGCTGCACGCACTGCGGATCTTCCCCGCGCTGCTGGCCGGCCCGGCTGGCTGACCGGGCGATCGGTGGCGATCAGTGGCGATCAGCGGCGGGTTCAGGGCACCCGGAGCAGCCGTTTGACCAGACCGATCAGGCCTCCGCCGCCGGATTCCTCGCGGTCCGGCTCGTCAGCCGCCTCGACCGGGCGCCGACTCGGTCGTGTCGGGCGCCGGCGGCGCCTGGTCGGTCTGCGGGGCGTTACGGACGTACTTCTCGTAGGCGGCCGCCGACTCGGCCGCCGCTTCGGCCGCGCGATCGGCACCAGAGAGGATGTCACCTGACCGGCGCTCTTCTGCCAACGGACCGTGACAGATCGCCGGGCAATCGGTGTTACCGAATGGTGTACGGGCCGGTGGATTCGGCGTGGTAGCCCTTGGCGCCGACCGCCACGGCCAGCGGGCTGCGCGGGTCGGCGTCGGCCTCGAGCGCGTCCAGCACCCGTCGGTAGTCGTAGCGCGGCGCCCAGCCGAGCTCGGCCCGGGCGCGGGCGTTGACGTAGACCCGGTCGATGCCGGGGAACATCCGCCAGCCCCGCCGGGCGTACTCCGCCTGCTGGTCGGGGAACCGCCGCCGGACCACGGCCGGCGCGTCGGTGCGCAGCGCGACGAGGTCGTCGCGGGTGAACGGGGTGGTCGCGCTGATGATGTAGCGGCCGAACCCGATCCCCGGCGCGCGGTCCATTGCCAGCAGGTGGGCGTCCACCACGTCCGCCACGTCGACCCTCCGGTAGAGGTACTCGTTGGCCTTGACGTTGCCGTCCTCGTACCCGGTTCGGACGTCCTCCCGGTCGTCCGCCTCGGGGAAGAACCGCGAGGTGCGCAGCACGAGGATGGGCAGGCCATGGTCGCGGTGCACCAGCTCGCAGAGGTCCTCGGCGGCGGTCTTCGTAACGCCGTACACGTTGCCCGGCACGGGTGCGACGTCTTCGTTGATCCACGCCGCCGGCTCGCCCGGCCCTGGGCTCAGCGCCCGCCCGAATGCGCTGGTGGTGCTGGTGAACACGAAGCTGCGCACCCCGGCCGCCACCGACTCCTCGAGCAACACCATCGTTCCGGTGATGTTGGTGTGCACGAACGACTGGCGGTCGTGCGATCCGACGTGCGGTTTGTGCAGCGTCGCGGGGTGCAGGACGGCGTGCACCCCGGGCAGGCTGTTCCGGATCAGGTCGCGGTCGGTGATCGAGCCGACGACGGTGGTGAACGGAGAGTCGAGCAGGTCCAGGCCGACGACCTCGTGCCCCTGCTCGCGCAACACCCGCACCAGCGCCTCGCCGAGATGCCCGGAGCTGCCCGTCACCAGCACCTTCCCGCCGCCCATGCCCACTGTCCTATCAGAGCGATCAGGTCTTGAGCTGCCGGCGGCGCGTCAGTCGCCCACCGGCGGCACGGCGGCCATTCGCAGCCCGATATCGCGCAACGCCAGGGTGCGGCCGATGCTGGTCGCCGAGATATCAGCGCGAGACCGACGGGGCCGGTTGACCGAGCCGCTGTGCCTCCGAGCCGATGATGTGCAGGATGCACGGCCAGACCGGCGAGCCGTGAGCGGTCGAGTGATGCGCGCGGCAGTGGCCGCTGTTGTCGGGAACGTGCTCGGTCACCAACCTGTGCATCGCAGCGGGGTCGCCGTAGCTGAGGAGGAAGGCGACAGCGACACCCAGGAGATCGGTCGGCGGCGTCGTGACGTGATTGTTTGGGAGGCATCCGGGCGGTGCCGGCTTGTCGTCACACGCGCTAGCCTGATCGACACCAGGTACTACGAGAATGGCTCACCAGTTTGCAAGGGTTGACAGTGGTGACAGTCGGGCAAGCGATGCGAGCGGCTCGGACGGCAGCTGGAATGAGCCTGGCCGTCATGGCGGCCCGCACTCACTACAGCAAGTCGTACCTCAGCCTGGTGGAATCTGGCCGACGGGCCGCGACCGACGACGTAGTCGGGGCCTACGAGCGCGTGCTGGGGATTGGTGGACTCGACGAGGTGGATCGCAGGGACTTCTGGCGGTTGCCGGCATGGTCGCGGCTAACGCTGCGCTTGCCGGCGAGTTGACTGCCAGTTTGGCAGGCAATGATCCCGTCCCCCTGGCCACTGTGCAGACGAGTCATGGGACTGATCTCGCGGTCGCCAGCATGGCCGATCGCGCCACGGTGGCTCACCTGCGTCGGTGGCTCGACCAGGCAGACGATCCGGTGCTTCGGGTCAACGCCGCCGGCATTGTTCGGGTCACAAACATTGTTCGTTTGCGCAGGTCAGAGCACTACCGTGGGATCGTGGCGGGGAAACGATCACCTGCCGGTGCGGTGCTCGCTGGACGGGACGGGCGACCTGCCACTGCGCGGCCGACGGGTGCCATCGCACCTTCGCCGGGGTGTGGCTGTTCGACAAGCACCGCCACGCGCACGGCGAGCACGGCGGCTGTCTGGACCCGGCGGAGCTACGGAAGCGGACCGGTGAACCGCTGGCGGTGCTCGGCGCGGGCGGGGTGTGGCGATCGCCGCCCACGCCCCCGGAGGAGGTTGCTCGGCAGGAAGCCGCCCGGGCGCGGAGATAGGCCGCAGTGCCGCGCTGCCGGGAATCTGAGCGCCGCAGCGGTCGTGGCGTGTAGCGCGGTGCCCGGGCGGCGCGCGCCAGGCTGGGAGCTGTCGGGCGTGGCCGGCTGCGCACCTCCGCGCTGCGCCCGGCCCGACCTGGAGGAGCGAACGGACTATGGGCTGCGTGATCCTGATCGTGATCTTCGTGGCGGTGGTCTCCAACGCCTGGTGGCTCCTCCTGGCGGTCGTCCTGGCGGTCTTCCTGCACGGCTGGCACCAGGCCGCCCGGGAGGACGCGGCGCGGCGGCGGGCCAGGGCGCGCGAGCGGCGGCTGTCTGAGGCGCGGCTGACCCAGCGGATCGCCGGCACCAAGCGCGAGATCGCCCGCAGCGACGCGGACCTGGGGCTCGGCAGCGCGCCGCTGTCGGCGGTCAACGCGGACAGCTTGGAGCGGCTGGCGAACCACGGCTCCTAGGGGGGCGCCGTTCGGTGTTGAGCATCTTGCAGTGTTGTTATGAGGGGCTCGCGGGCGAAAGGGGTGCGTGAATGGCCAAGATGGAGTCGACGGTGGTGATCGCGCGGCCGGTGGCGGAGGTCTTCGGCTTCTTCCTCGCCCTGGATGAGACGGCGCCGAAGGTCGACCCGAGCATCGGGTCGATCGTTAAGACGCCGACTGGGCCGCCGGGGGCTGGAACGACCTTCCGGTTCCGTCAGCAGAGCCTCGGGAAGATGAGGGAAACGACGACGCGGTTCACTGCGATCGAGTCCAACCGGAAGATCGAATTCGAGGCGGAGATCGGGCCAATGCGGCCCAAGTGCAATCTCACCTTCGAGCAGACGGACGCCGGAACGAGCGTCACCTTCCGAGGCGACTCCAATCCGCCCGGCCCGTTCAAGTTGCTCTCTCCGCTTCTCAACCGTAAGGGTCAGCAGGTCTGGGGCCAGAGACTGGCGCGGATCAAGAGCGTGCTGGAGTCCTCGGCACCCTGAATCGACGCGGCAGTCGCTCTCTCGCTCGAACGGCTGGCCCAGGCAGACGCCAAGGTCAACTAGCCTGGTCGGTGCCTCCGCCTGGCTCGGGCCTCCCGTGGCGGGCGCGGGTAGCTGGTCCAGCACGCGGCGCTGTACGGCTCCGTGACCCCCGACTCATGGTGTTGGGAAGATCGCCGAGCTTTGGGCTTGACCTTGGACCGCACTCCTAGGTTTACCGTGGCGTCATGACCGCCACCACAGCCCGGGCGCGGGGGTTACGGGTCGGAGAGCTGGCCGAGGCCGTGGGGTTGGCGCCAGACACCATCCGGTACTACGAGCGGGCGGGGCTGCTGTTGCCGCCCGCTCGCACGCCCGCTGGGTATCGGGCCTACGACGCCAGCGCGCTGGACCGGCTGAAGTTCATCCAGGGGGCCCAGCGACTCGGGTTGCGGCTACGCGACATCGCTGACCTGCTTGCCATCCGAGATACCGGGGTTTGCCCGTGCGAGCCCGCCGAGCAGCTGCTGCGCCGCCGTCTGATCGAAGTTGACGCCGAGATAGCTCGGCTCGCAGCGCTGCGCACCGAAATGGTGGCGATGGTCGAGGCGTTGCCGGCGGCTGACTGTCCGCCGCCGAGCCCGGGCACATGGTGCCCACCCTCGGAGGGAGGTGACGACGATGCTTGAGCTGATTCTGTCCTGCGACTGCGATCCCGACTGCACTGACGACAACTGCGGCTGCTAAACGAGCCCGGCAAGTGGGCCTGCCAGGTGCACGGTGCCCACCCTGGACGGGTACTGGCGCCAGCCAGACGTCCGGGGCCTTGGCGGACGAGGTACCTCGGCCGCCACCGTGAGCGGCAGACGTGCTCGCCCGTGATGCAACCCGGGTTGTATCAGGGCGGCAGCGAGCTCGCAGGGCCGCCGAGGGTCACAGCTACGAAGCTGGCCATCAGCGAGGTCGGAATCTCGTGGCCCACGTCGGCAAGAAAACTCGCCGTGCCGATCCCCCCGACGCCAGGCGTCAACCACGGCCGACGGTCCCCAATCGCCAGCGCGCGCAGTAGGCGTCCGGCCACGGACGAGGGAGGAGTCCGACCGTCACCTCGGCCAACTCCACCCCGCCGGTAACGTTGCGCCCGGAGGCGGTCGCGTGGAGACAGTCGGTGTCAGCGATGAGATGCGCCGCGCCCAAGCCGAGTTCCACCAGCTCATCGACACCGCCTCGGCGCATGATCTGCGGCAGCCGACGAACGGCACCCGCTGGACGAACCGCCAGCTGCTGTTCCACATGGTGCTTGGCTACGCCGTTGTCCGTACCCTGCTGCCGCTGGTCCGCGGGCTGGGTCGATTCGGGCACAGTCGCGGATTCGCCGCCACTCTTAACGCCGCCGGCCGCCCGTTCCATCTGATCAACTACCTGGGCTCATGTGGCGGGGGCCAGCTCCTCACGATCCGTGCCATGTCCACCCTGCTCGACCGGATCATCCGCGCACTGCGACGCAGCCTCGCCGCCGAGACCGACCAGAGCCTGGCACTCACCATGCACTTTCCGACCGGCTGGGACCCCTACTTCAAGCCCACCATGAGCGTGCTCGACGTTTACCACTACGGCACCCAACACTTCGACCACCACAGGCGCCAGCTCACGCTCACCACTCCGCGCGGGCGCAGGCGTGAACAACAGCAACCTTGATCTGGGCGATCCGGGCTCGCTGCGGACTAGCCCGGCCTACCCCGCCGCATTGGCTCCAACCGGCGGGCATCGACGGCCACGAACCCGAGGCTAGGCCGGGCGCCAATCGCTGTAGTCACCCCGGCGGTGCGAGCGCGCCTCGGCCATTGACCCGGGGGCCTTTTCGTACACCCGCCGCAAACCGCAACTAACACCCGACAGGTCCAGCCCGATAGGAGGTCGGCCGGGATCTTCCTTCCCCCCAGATTGGAAAGATCAGGTGTCTGCACCCAACCACCACGGACCGTACGTTCCGCCACCGCGCGCACCCATGCCGTACGCGCCGTACGGTCCGGCTCCGGCGGGGATGCCGCCTCAGATGCCGTCCACTCACAGCCGCGACCCCCAGCCGCGCAAGCGGCGCAATGCGGCGGCCATCACCGGCATCGTCCTGGCCGCGCTTGCGTGCGTGGCCATAGCAACTCGCGCGCCTGTCCTGGCCGTGCTCCTCGGCATCGGTGCGATCGTCGGTGGAGGCCTTGGGGAGTGGCTGTCCCGCAAACGAGGCGCCGGCTATGGCATGCAGAAGACCAGCCTTCTCGCGGTCTTGGTCGGGCTGCTGATCGCCGTTGTTCCGCTATTCGCGAGCGGGCAAGCCGCCACGCCGCCACCGGCCCCGGCCGCTCCGCAGGCACCAGCACCGGCACCCGCTCCCGCGAAGACGATCACCGAGCGGGAGTGGTCGCAGATCGCCAAGGACCCGAACGCCCACGCAGGCGAGCGAGTGATCGTGCACGGTCAGATCGCACAGTTCGACTCGTTCACCGGCACCGACCAGTTCCTGGCATCCGAAGTGTCGCGACACCAGACGAGAACTACGGCGATCTTGCCATCGTGAAGGGCACTAAGACCGACCTGGCCAGCCTGGTGCTGGACGACACGTTCAAGGCCGAGGTGACCGTGGTCGGTGCGACCACGTACCAGATGAAGATGGGCGGCACAAACAACGCTGTCGAGCTGTCCGTGGACAAGATCACCAAGACCAATTGAGCGCGGTTGCGCAGGAGGCGATCCGGAGGCGTTTCGTACGCGGCCTGAGCGCCCGAGTACATGGTCGCGACTTTTGATGGAGGGAAGCCCCCATGATCATCTAGCTCTCGGGTGATCTTGCTCGGAGCTGTGCGTGCGTTGCGAGCGTGGCGTGTGTGCGAGCGTGCGTGTGTGATCGTGATCGGGTGATGCATTGGATCATGTATCGCTATCGATCATGCATCTCTATTGATCATGTATCTCATTGGATAATGTAGCTATCTGATCATGGTATGCGCTTGAGGGTTGCGTGCGAGCGTTGCGTGATCAGTGAGTGCGTGCGTGCGCTTGAGCTGTGCGTGCGTGAGCTGTGCGTGCGTGCTCGGTTGCT
>CAVZMB010000017.1:0-378968 GCA_963776255.1 uncultured Actinomycetota bacterium
TATCTCGACGAGTTGTTCATCCTTCCCCTGGGCATCTGGTTCGTGGTGCTGCTCATTCCAGACGAGGTCATGGTCGAGTATCGCACCAGGGCAAACGAGGCAGGGCAGCGTCCAACCAGCAGAGCCGGAATGGCCGCGATCCTTTTGGTCTGGATGGCGGGCGCGCTGACGCTGGGATGGTTCGGGTACGCCTGGTGGAGCCGGCCATGACGGGGCCGCCGCGCTCCGCATCCTCGTTACACCGCCTGCCCTAGAACGTCGCCTTCAAGCCCGCGTAAAAGGCGCGCGGCCGTGCCGGGCTGACCGAACGGGCATCCGTGAAGGGCGCCCCGCCATTGGCAAAATTGGGGATATCATCCGTCTGGAAAAACGTGCCGTAGGTCGCATAGCGACGGTCGAAGAGATTGTCGACGCGCCCGTAGATCTGGATCGTCTTGTTGATCTGATACGACGAATGCACGTTGAAAACCGTATACGAGGGCAGCCTCGCCGCCTGATTGGATTCGTCGCCGGCAAAATATTGATCGCCGACGAACAACGCATCCCCTCCAACCTTGAGTTGATCGGTGACCCAGTAGTCGATGCCACCCTTGATCCTGTTGCGAGGGATCGCTGGAATTCGATTGCCCGGCAAAATCTGGACGTTGCCATCGGCATCGGCAAACGGACTGTTGGAACCAACTTGCAAGGGATCGAGGAAGCGCGCGTCCACCAAGGCATAGCTGGCATATAGCTGCACTGTCTTCGATGTCAGATTGACCTGGGCCTCGATCCCCTGCCGCCGTGTTCGACCCACGTTCTGGAAATAGCCAAATCCTTGCAGCCCCGGACTTGGGATCGCGAGGATGTCATCGGCATTGGTTGCGGAACGCTCCGAGCTTCCATGCGAGCGTTCCGATGTTCAGCTCCGTCGTTCCGCGAATACCGGCCTCTATGGTGCGGGAGATCACCTGTTTCAGCGGAGGATCGGCGATAAGGAATGCGGCGATCATGCAGGGGCGTGCGGGATCGGCGCAGGCGAGTTCCAGCGGGGTCGGTGCGCGATTGGCCTCGGAATACCCGGCATAGGCGGTCAAGCCGCCATTGATCTTGTAGGTGCCGCCGATCATCGGATTGAAACGGCTGAATGTATGCTCGCCATTGAGCGCGTTGCCGATCTGATCCTCTAGCCGGATCTGCGCATGGTTGAACCGCCCGCCCCCCGTGATCGAAAATGCATCCGTGACGTCGAACGTGTCGGAGGCGTAGAGACCGGTGTAGCGGTTGGTGGCTCGCAGCGAGACCGGACCGATCGCGATGGGATCGCCGGATGGCCCGAGAAACATGCCGCTGCCGCTGACGACGTAGTTCGAACCGACGGTTCCCAATTCCGCACTGGCCCCGAACCGGGTCACGCCGGAGTCGATACTGGCGCCGACCATGAATTGATTGTTGTGTCCGAACAACTGGTCGGTGTTGGTAGCCTGCAAGGTTCCGCCCGTCGTCGTCGAGCGCGTCGTGGTCCGGTCGATCTGCCCCAGTATGGCATCGGCAGGGAAGGGATTGACGAGCTGGAGGCCGTTGAGGCCGTTGGCCGGCACATCGTCGTCGTTGAAACAAAGCAGCCCCGGGTCGGCCGCGCACCGCTGGGTCTCGGTCGGATTGCCATCCACCGTCTTCTGCCGGAACGCGCGCACGCGCGCCGAGGCTTCGATCGTCCAGGTCGGCGTGGCCTCGACCTTTCCGGTCAGATTGACATAGGCAACCTGGTTGGCTGTCGTCTGCGGCGTGGTGTAGGTCGCGCCCCAATAATTCTGCAGCAGTTCGACAGGCACCGTCGCTGCGGCGCCGAACTTGTTGTTGGCGACGCCCATATTGAGGTGGAATTCGCTGCTGTCGGTGCGATAGCCGACGTCACCATAGAAGCGCCGGATGGCCGATTCCCCAAAATTGCGGAATCCGTTCTCGCGTAAGCCCTCCAGCGCACCATAGACGGAAAATTTGTCGATCTGCTTGCCATACTGCGCTGAACTCTGGATACGGCCGAACGAGCCGCCCATCGTGTTGATTTCAGCGCCGCTATAATTAAAACCATCCTTCATCAGCACATTGACGGCACCGCCCAGTGCATTGAGTCCGAATGCGGGATTGTTGGTCACGACGGTAACCGATCTGATCGCGGCGGTCGGAATCAGATCCCAGTTGACGGTGTCGCCGAACGCCTCGTTGATGCGCATCCCGTTCTGGTAAACCGCCAGTCCCTGAGGTGTACCGGCGACCGGAGACGCAACGAAACCCCGATACTGTACGTCCGGCATAAATGGATTTCCGGTAGCGTCGCTGATGATAAGGCCCGGCACACGTTGCTGCAGGGCATCCGCGATGTTCAGCGAGTTGGTGCGCGCGATCTGCGCGGCACCAACCGCGCTGACGCTTGCCGGCACCTTGTCGACATCGATTTCCGTACCCGCGATCGGGCTCGGCGCGGTCGGATAGACAAAAACCCTGCGCACGTTTCTGGCGCCCCGAGATGTGCTCCTGTTGCGCGCTGGTCTGGCGCCGGTTCCCGGCGAAACGATCTCGATGGCGGGCAATGTCTCGGAGGAGGTATCGGGCGCGGTTTGCGCCTGAGCCCGGTCACTTCCAGGCATGAGACATATCGATATCGTGGATACTGTCCCGATAAACAGAGATCGAGCGCCCATGGCGTCACCCCTCACCCTACTTCCGGCTGCATTGTCCCCGCCGGTTAGCTGCGAAGGATACTAGGGGGCCGAGCGAGTTGCGCACCATTCAAAACGTCCGGTTCCCGATGGAATTCTTTTCCCGAAAACGTCGGGAAAACTTCCCGATGGTCATGAGCGCGCGTCGCTGGGCACCACGGCCTCCACCGTTACGCCGCCGTCCCCGGAGGCGACTGTCAGCGAGCCTCCCAGCGCCAGGATGCGCTCGCGCATTCCGGTCAGGCCGAGTCCCAGCCTGTGATCCGCTCGCAATCCGCTGCCATTGTCGCGCACCCGCACCAGCGCGCCGCCGCGGCTTTGGCGCGCCAGCCCCGAAAGCAGCTCGGTGGGCTCAACGCTGACGTTGACGCAGGTGGCGCTGGCGTGGCGAAAAACATTGGTCAGGGCTTCCTGAATGGTGCGGTAGATCGTCAAATCCGCGGTCTCACCGGTCTCGCCGAGCGACGGCGAAATAGCCGTTTCGATGACCACGCCGGGGTGCGCCTCGCGCCATAGCCGCAGGAGAGCGCCGAGCGCTTCGTGAAGACCGAGCTCCGTTAATCCCACCGGCCGCAGTTTTTCGAGAACCCGGCGATTGGACTGCTGCAAGGCATTCACCTGTTCCAGGATGGCATTGCCGTGCCTTCGCGTCACCTGCCACGTTGGGTTCGCCTGCATCTGCCAACCGCGTCAGCGCGCTGGCATGGGCGCGCAGCGCAAACAGGTAGGGGCCGAATTCGTCATGCAGTTCCCGCGCAATCTCCTTGCGTTCGACATCCTGCAGCGAGACGATGCGCTCGGCCAGACGTCGCTTGTCTTCAACGGCGTTCTCCAGTGTCGCCGCAAGGTGATTTAACTTGTCGCAAATGGCCGCGAGTTCCGGCGGTCCATCCGGTTTCACGCGGGTGTCGTAGCCACCGGATTCGATCTTTGTCATCGCCTCCGACAGCGTCTGGATGGGCGCAAGGGCACGGCCGACCACCCTGGTCGTAATGAGGAAGAGAACGATCGCGATCACGGAGCCGATTTGCAGCTGGGTGACGATTCCGTCCCAGATCTCGGCCATCTCATCGTTCGGATGCGAGGTGATCAGGAGCGATTCCGATTTTCCATGAATGGAAATCGGCACACTCACCGCGGTCTTTTCCGGGTGAACAAGCGTGATGAACCATGCCGGCAGCGAACGCGAATTGTCATTGTCGTCGGTGCGGTCCGTTCGCCCTGCTCTCTCCACGGCCTCGTTCTGCCGCGTGATGCTGACATGACGCGCCCGGTTGAGGTCGTGAACGATCTGATTGAGCCGCGCATCGGGATCCGGCGCCTCGTTCAGCCCGGCAACGATCGTTTCGATGAATTCACGCGCCAGCCGCACGACGCTTTGATCCTCGGCCTGGACACGCGGTGCCGCCTCCAGCACCAGCCGCGCAATATTGGCGGCCAGACCGAGCGTCAGGACGAGCGCGAGCAGCAGGTTAATGCGGGCGCGCAACGAGAGTTTTTGCCACATGGCGCTTGTCCACGAGCGAGGGGTCTTCGATTCCCCATCGGGGAACGTTGACAGATAAAGGAGGCAGCTATCTAATTGGACCGTACAGCATTATCGCTCCAGCTGCACAATCGTCGACGGCAAGCGCGGCGCCGGCATTCGCGGCCATCGATTTGATCTGATGCGGTGCAGCACGGAGTTGACGCGGGTACTCGGGACCAATGCCAATGCGCGTTCTGATCGTTGATGATCATCGCATCGTTGCTTCAGGGTGCCGCGCGTTGTTCGCGGACGACCCCGACATCGACATCGTGGAAGCATCCGACGCCGAGAGCGGCGAGCGCGCCTTTGGAAAAGAGCATCCGGACATCTGCGTTCTCGATATCAACCTGCCCACCGTGTCCGGCTATGAGTTGGCCAAGCGCATCCTCGGGCTTGATGCATCTGCGCGCATCATCATGTTCAGCATGAACGATGATCCCGTGTTCGCCGCACGCGCCATCGAGGTCGGCGCCAAGGGCTATGTCTCCAAGACCGGCGATCCGCAGGACCTTGTCGAGGCCATCCGTGAAGTCGGAAGGGGCGGGGTCTATCTGCCGCCGGCGATGGCGCGAAGCATCGCTTTCGCGGGTCCCGCGTTCGCGCAAAATCCGCTGTCGAAACTGACCTCGCGCGAGATGGAGATCTTGCGCCTGCTCAGCGCGGGCAAGAATTTCTCCGAGATCGCATGGCTGATTCGTTCCTCCTACAAAACGGTTGCCAACACATCCTCGATCATGCGCCAGAAGCTCGGCGTGCGGACCTCCGCCGAACTGGTGCGGTTGGCCATCGACAACGGCATCGCTTAGGATAGCGTCGCGCGCTGCCGGAGTTGCAAGGTCATGACAATCCAAACCGTTTCACTCAATAGATCCTATGACGGCGTGCAAGGTGTCTATAAGCACGCCAGTCGCGAGTTCGGGACGGACATGACCTTTTCGGTCTACGTGCCGCCGCATCGGGAGGGCACCAGGCTGCCGGTGGTCTGGTATCTGTCGGGTCTGACCTGCACCCACGCCAACGTCACCGAAAAAGGCGAATTTCGCCGCTCATGCGCGGAGCTCGGACTGACCCTTGTCGCGCCGGACACCAGCCCGCGCGGAGAAGATGTGCCCGGCGACCCGGCGAAGGCCTATGATTTCGGTCTCGGCGCCGGTTTCTATGTCGATGCCACGCAAGAGCCGTTCGCCCGCAACTACCGCATGTGGAGCTATGTCACGGCAGAATTGCCGGAACTGGTCGCCGCGCATTTTCCCGTCGATGCCGGGCGGCAATCGATCTTCGGTCATTCCATGGGCGGTCACGGCGCCCTCACCGCCGCGCTGCGCCATCCCGATCGTTACCGCGCCGCCAGCGCGTTCGCACCGATTGTGGCTCCCTCGCAAGTGCCGTGGGGCATCAAGGCGCTGGGCGGCTATCTCGGCGACGACAAGCGGACCGGATCGATCCGCAAACGCCGCATCTGCGCGATGAGATCTATGTCATCGCAACCGGTTCGGGCCGGTTCATGCAAGCGGACGAGACCCGCGCCTTCGCTCCCGGCGATCTCTTCTTCGTGCCGAAAGGCATCGAGCACCGGTTCATGGATTTCACCGATGATTTCTCGACCTGGGTGATCTTCCTCGGCAAGGTTCCGGCCGGATGACTGAAAACTTCCCTAGCGTTAGGATCATCCAGCCCAAGACAGGAAGGTTTGCCAGAAACTGTAAATCGGGAATGGACGCCTCCGGACCAGATTGCACGCCCATTGCTCGATCGGCCGCTCGGAGCCTGGGACGGTTCGAACGCCGGCGCTGCCCGCATCCACCTGGATCTCGCCCCCGATCTGGGCGCCGTCGCGACCGAATGGCAGGCGTTGGAGGCGCAGGCCGAAGCGTCGTTCTTCCAGTCTTGGACCTGGGTGGGTTGCCAGGCTGAGGTCCGGTTTCCCAAAAAGCTGCTGCTTCGCGTCGAGCAGGATGGACAGATCGTGGGGCTGGCCCTGCTCAACCGGGCGAACAATGCCCTGTGGCTCGGTGAGAGTGGCGATGCGGCGCTGGACGCAGTCTATGTCGAGCACAACGGCCCGCTGCTGGCGCGCGGCTGCGAGCACCTGCTGGCCGCGTGTCTTGCCAGACTGCTGGCTGCGGGACGGCTTCGGCTAAGCGGCGTGGGCGATGTGCTCCTTGCGGCGGCGCGGACGGCCGGGACGGTACGGTGGCGCCGCAGTTCTCCTGCCCCGTTCGTCGATTTGTCGAAGCTGGCGGAGGCGGACTACCTGGCCGGTCTCAGCTCCAACACCCGCTATCAGATCCGCCGCTCCGACCGAGCCTATGCCGCGGCGGGGCCGATAAGCGTGCAGCGGGCGGTGACGCTGGCGGAGGCGGAAGAATTCCTGGAGGCGCTGGCGATGCTGCACCAAGCCAGCTGGGCCGCGCGCGGCCGGCCGGGCGCCTTCGCCAACCCGGCGTTCTTGCGGTTCCACCAGGCTCTGCTGGCGCGTGCGATGCCGCGCGGCGAGGTTGAGCTGCTGCGCATCGCGGCCGGCGCGCAGGTCGTCGGCTACCTGTACAATTTCCGCCATCGCGATCGGGTATTTTCCTACCAATCCGGCTTCGATTACGCCGCCGCCGGCCCCCACGCCAAGCCCGGCCTGACCTGTCACCATGCTGCGATCGGGCTGGCCCGCCGCGAAGGTGCGACGCGCTACGATTTCCTGGCCGGCGGCGACCGCTACAAGACTAGTTTTGCGAAAGCCGCGACGCCGCTTTATTGGCTGGACGTGGCACGGCCGTGGTCGCTGCGCGGGGTGGCGCACCGGCTGCGGGATGCGCTGGCCGGCTAGCGACAGGAGGCCGGGGCGCTACCCAGCCTTTCCAGTTTCGCGCCGCCGCCGTAGCGCTCAACCATTACGCGGTCGCAAGCTCGATGCGAGCGATGGAACAGCCTCCAACCTTATGAAATGGGGCAGGGCCGTCAGCCGCGGTCGGGCGCGGGGCGGATTCGCCGATAAAGCTGGGCGGAGAGTTCCCGCACCGACAGCGCGAGTCCTCCGGGCGTGCGTGGATTGGCGGCGAGCATGCCCCAGCGCTCACGGCGTTGCGACAGCCACAGCTTTTTATAGGCATCGTCGCCAAGCCCGAAATCGATTTCGACGGGCCGATCGTTCTCGATAACGCGCTCCATCAGCTCCATGGTCAGCAGCGTGCCGAGCGAGTGTTCGGCGAAGCGCTCGTCATGGGCGAGCTTGAAGATCGTTGCGCGGCCGCGCCAGACGATCCAGAACTGCGCCGCGGCGGGCTCGCCGTCGAGATGGTAAATCGCGAGGCGCAGCGCGCCGAGCGCGGCACACGTGCGCATCAGCGCCGGCATGAAGCCTGGATGCGGCTCGGGGGTCTTCCAGCTGGCACGATAGACCGCCTCGTAGGCGGCGATGCCCTCCTGGAGCCCCGCCTCGCTGTCGCAATAGGTCAGGCGAAGGCGGGGGCTTCCCGACAGTTTCTTGCGTTTGCGCTTCCAGGTATTGCGCAACTGCGAGGGCAGTCCGGCGCAATATTCCGCGAACGACAGCCCGGCCGTCGCCCGATACCAGACGCCGAAATCGAAATACGGCCGCACGACCGTCCCGGCGCGCCGGAAACCGGCGCTGAGCGCCGCGAAGTCATGAGCTGTCGGATCCAGTCCGGTCAAGGAGATGGCTTCCCAGCGCGGGCGCTCGGCAAGGATGTTGGAGACAATCTCCGCCAGCGCGGCCGCAACATCCACGCCCGGGCGCAGCAACACCGCGTGCTCACAGCTGTAGTAATTGGCCAGGCTCCTCAGCTGCCGCCCTCGCGGCGATCCCGCCCGCTGGAGCAGCAGGCCGGCGCCGGACGCGGCGTCGGTGTACAGCCGCGGCTCGGCACCGTCTTCGAGCGCATGCCCGGAAAGCACGGCATACCACGCCGGATGACTGAAGAAGCTCGCCTCGCCCGCACCCGCAAAGAGCCCGGCGACGCCCTGGGGCAGCCGCGAGAACTCTGGATTGACTAGCAGCGACATGAGGGCTCTCGTGGTTGTGCCGGCTCTCGGTCCCGGCAACCCTTGGCCGGTGGGCGCGTGTCACCGCAACCGGCCAGCGCCCCACGGACAGGATTTTCTAGGGAACCGAGTTTCGATTGAGGTGTTCGACAGTTCACTTTCACGCAAGCAATTCGCGTGCATGCTTCCTATATGAAGGCTGTTGGCATCAAGGAGAATCGATCATGGGCTTCGTGGCGATCTTGATCAGCGGCATTGGTCGGGCTATCGGCTGGCTTACGCCGGAACCGGCGGGTGAGTTGAAGCCCATTCCGATTCCGGTGCGCGACCAGCGGCCACGCCGCCGCGACTGATCAGTTCTTGTTCGCCGACGCGGGTTTTTGCGTCGATGCCGCCCCTTTTGTAACGGTCGGCTTGCCGCCGGCCGGTTTCGCCGGTGTCCGGGCGCCGGCCTCGACGTCCTGCAGCAGCGACCGGCAGTCGCTGTCCTCGCCCAGTCCCAATTGAATGGTCGGAATCAGCGCGCCTAGCGGCGTCAGCAGCACGCCCAGCACGGCGGCGGCGCCACCCCGCTCAGCCAGCACCGCCGGGTCCGGCGCGATGCCCGGGCTCTTCAGGGGTCCCTTGATATTGATCGGCGCCTGGACCGCGCCCACGCTGAAATGCTTCGGCTCGGTCGTGAGCTGGTAGTCGACCTGCTCCTTGGCCAGATCGATGTGGCCCTTGCCGACCACGTTCGCCTCCGTCGTGTCGACCAGCAGCAGCCGGGTCTGCAGATCGCCCTTGGCCAGCCCGGCATCGAAGATCATGCAACGCACTGGTGCCCGGTTCGGCAGGCCCAGCAGCGACAGGACCGAATTGCCGAAATCGAGACCGGCCAGATTGACCAGCAGCGCGCTGATGTCGCCGCCGGTCATGAACAGCTTCACGTCGCCATTGCCCTGTCCCAGCATGGCTGCCAGCGAATTGCCGGTCGTGTCGATCTTGACCTGGCCGCCGATCGTGCCGGCGCCTTCGAACACCTTGGTCGATTTCATCATCCGGCTGACGTCGACCTTGCGGAAATCCGCGTCGCCGACCAGATGCACCAGCGGCCCCTGGGCGTCGAGCTGCAGGTTGAGCGCGATCTGGCCCGTGCCGACGGCGAAGCTCAGCGGATGCAGCCGGATCTGCCCGTTCTCGACCGACAGGTCGGCCGACAGGTTGTCGATCGGCGTGGATTTGCTTTCGATCCGCTCGCCGCGATATTTCACCTCGATATCGGCCGAGCGCAGCTTGGGCAGGTTGATCGGCGTGTCCGGCAATAGCTTCGGACTGGCCTCCGCCTGCTTGCGTTCGGCCTGATGCGTGTCGTTCTTGCTGTCGGCCTTGCCGGGCGTGGCGCCGATGAAGCCGGCCAGATCGGCCATCACCAGCTTGTGCGAGGTCAGGTTGCCGGTCACCAGCGGCAGGTTGCCCGGGCGGATCTCGACGCCGATATCGCCGTTGAGATCGCTGCTGCCGACCGTGCCGGCGAACTGGCGGAACGTGATCTTGGCGGCGCTGTAGTCGAGCTTGCCGGTCAGGTGATAGGCAGGTGTCGGCGCCAGTGGAATGCCGGTCAGCGAATAGAGATCGGCCAGGTCGCGGCCCTTCAGGTCGAGCGTCACATTGGCGCCGCCGAATTCCATCGGCCGTTCGACCGTGCCCTTGAGCGCCACATGGGTGTCGCCGTTTGCGGCGGTCAGGTCGATCGGATAGGGCTTGGTCGGGTCGCGCAGCGACAGCAGCGCGCCGCCGATGAATTTGCCGTCGACCGGCTGGTTGGCATAGGTGCCCTTGGCCTCGACGACGATCGAACCCTCGCCGCCGTTCGGGGGCTGCCGGGTTTCGACCTTCATGGCGAAATTGGCCTGGGGCTTGCCCGCCAGAACATGGATGTTGCCGGCGGTGATGATCAGCGAGCCGATCTGCGGCCCGGGCTTGTCCGACGGCTTCGCGTTCGGATCGCCGAACTGCCAGTTCGCCTTGCCGGACGGTTCCTGCGCCAGGGCGAAGTCCGGATGCTCGATCGCGATTTCGGGAATTACGATCGGCCCCTGGAATACGCTGCCGACATCGACCCGGATCGACAGCCGATCAATCTTGCCCATCTGCCTGTCGCCGGGGAAATTCTCGGGATTGGCGATGGTCACGTTGTCGAGCACCAGCAGCGGCCGGCGCGCGAGGCGCACGTCGAAATGGCCGATGCCGACCGGACGCCCGAGGGCGGACGATGCCTGCATCTCGACGAGCGGCCTGAACCAGTTCCAATCCCAGAACAGGATCAACAGCAGGATGATCAGGAGCGGCGTGCCGACCCCGATGGTCCAAAGCCGGAAGCGGCGCGTCGATGCCATCCGTAGCCTCGCTCGGTTGTGAGGGGCGAAGCCTTGGCGGGCTTCGAGCTTCAACAACAGGCATGAGCGGTAACTAGATCCATTTGCCGCCGGACGCCGGTGTGACACAGTCGGGCCCTTGATGAGCCGATGGATGGAGCGCGATGACCGAGCCGGTCGAGATTGAGCGGAAATTCCTGGTGATCGGCCAGGCGTGGCGCGCGGACGCGACGGTCGAGACTTTGTCCCAGGGCTATCTGCCGACGACCGGTGACTGTTCCGTCCGGGTCCGGATCGCGGGCGAGCACGCGTTCCTGACCATCAAGGGCCCGGCCATCGAGGGCGCGCGCGCCGAGTTCGAATATCCGGTGCCGATCGAGCATGCGGTCTCGATGCTGCGCCAATTCTGCCAGGGCCGGATGATCGCCAAGCGGCGCTACAGTCTCAGCCATGGCGGCAGGGTCTGGACGGTCGACGCGTTCGAAGGCCCGCTCGCAGGATTGGTGCTGGCCGAGGTCGAACTCGACCATGTCGGCCAGGCGGTCGACCTGCCGCCCTGGCTCGGCCGCGAGGTCACCGACGATCCGCGCTACCTGAACAGCGTGCTGTCGCTGGCTGCCGCACCGCCCGAAGCCTAGCTTTCGTTTTACCGCCATCGTCACGGAGCCATGACGGGCTCTCCGGTGTTGAAGGGGCTCCCGGTAGCTGTGCTCAGCAGCAACCGACGAATTCTCTTTGCCTAGGAGCCACGCGTGACCGAAATCGTCAAACGGACCATTCGTGAAGGCCTGCCGCACCCGCTCGGTGCCACCTGGGACGGCAACGGCACCAATTTCGCCTTGTTCTCCGCCAACGCGACCAAGGTCGAGGTCTGCCTGTTCGACAGCAGCGGCCGCGCACGAGCTGCAGCGGATCGAGCTGCCCGAGTACACCGACGAGGTCTGGCACGGCTATCTGCCGGACGTGGCGCCGGGCCAGCTCTACGGCTATCGCGTCCACGGCCCCTACGAGCCGGAGGCCGGCCATCGCTTCAATCCGAACAAGCTGCTGCTCGACCCCTATGCCCGCGCCCATGCCGGCGAGCTCGATGTGGAACCGCGCCTGCTTCGGCTACACGATCGGGCATGAGGACGACGACCTGATCGTTCGACGAGCGCGACAGCGCGCCGTTCGTGCCGAAATGCGTCGTCGTCGACCCGACTTCGACTGGCAGGACGAGCCGCAGCCCGCCGTGGTGCCGTGGGACCGCACGATCATCTACGAGACCCACGTGCGCGGCTTCACCAAGCTGCACCCGGCCGTGCCGGAGCAGCTGCGCGGCACCTTCGCCGGCCTCGGCGACCAAGGAGGTCATCGACTACATCAAGTCGCTCGGCGTCACCTCGGTCGAGCTGCTGCCGATCCACACGTTCGTCAACGACAGCCATCTGCTCGACAAGGGCCTGACCAACTACTGGGGCTACAACACGATCGGCTTCTTCGCGCCCGATCCGCGCTATGCCGCCGACCGGCGCGACATGCTGCGGGAATTCAAGGAGATGGTCGCGCGCCTCCACGACGCCGGCCTCGAGGTGATCCTCGACGTCGTCTACAACCACACCGCCGAGGGCAACGAGCGCGGCCCGACCCTGTCGTTCAAGGGCATCGACAACGCGTCCTACTACCGGCTGATGCCCGACGAGAAGCGCTACTACATCAACGACACCGGCACCGGCAACACGCTCAACACTCAGCCATCCGCGCGTCATCCAGATGGTGACCGACAGCCTGCGCTACTGGGTGAACGAGATGCACGTCGACGGCTTCCGCTTCGATCTCGGCACCATCCTGGCGCGCGAGCCGCAACGGCTTCGACGATCAGAGCGGCTTCCTCAAGGCCTGCGGCCAGGATCCGGTGCTGGCGCAGCGTCAAGCTGATCGCCGAGCCGTGGGACTGCGGCCCCGGCGGCTATCAGGTCGGCGGCTTTCCGCCCGGCTGGGCCGAATGGAACGACAAGTTCCGCGACACCGTCCGCGACTTCTGGAAGGGCGAGGCGCCGGCCGCCGGCGCTGGCGCCGCGGCTCTGCGGCCTCAGGCGACATGTTCAACCACCGAGGGCCGCAAGCCCTGGGCCAGCGTCAATTTCATCACCGCGCATGACGGCTTCACGCTGAACGACCTCGTCACCTACAACGACAAGCACAACGAGGCGAACGGCGAGGACAACAACGACGGCAGCTCCGACAACCGCTCCTGGAACTGCGGCGTCGAAGGGCCGACCGACGACGCCGGAGATCGATCGCGCTGCGCGAGCGGCAGATCCGCAACCTGCTGGCGACGCTGCTGCTGTCGCAGGGCACGCCGATGCTGCTGGCCGGCGACGAGTTCGGCCGCACCCAGCAGGGCAACAACAACGCCTATTGCCAGGACAACGAGATCAGCTGGGTCGACTGGGACTTCGGCGAGCGCGGCCGCGCCTGATCCATTTCGTCGAGCGCCTGACCGCCATCCGCCGCAACTTCCCGATCCTGCGCCGCCAGCGCTTCCTGACCGGCGACCATGAACGAGGAGCTGGACGTCAAGGACGTGACCTGGATCAATGCGTCCGGCGCCGAGATGTCGGACGAGGACTGGGACGACGAGCAACATGCACTGCTTCGGCATGCTGATGGACGGCCGCGCCCAGCCGACCGGCGTCCGCAAGCGCGGCGACGACCGCACGCATGCTGGTGATCTTCAACAGCCATCACGACCTGGTGAATTTCACCCTGCCCGAATCGGCCGGCCACGCGACCTGGACCTTGCTGATCGACACCAACGTCGTGGAGCATCCGGGCGAGGAGGAGTTCGCGACCGGCCAGGCCTATCAGGTGACCGGCCGCTCGGTGCTGGTGTTCGCACTCGATTCGGACGAGCACACGCCTTAAAGGTGAACGCCGTCTGAAGCTACGGGAGAGACGAGCAATAGGTGCCTCTTGCTCGCTCGATCCGCCGGACGTTTTCTCCGATGACGTCGGCCGCCGCTCAATGTCGGAATGTTCGGCGACGCGCTATTTGACCATGACCAATTTATCGCTCGCATTCGACCGCTTGTTCCAATCCAGCCGCGTTTTCAGGTCAACCAGCGATGTTCCCTGTACGATATCTCGTAGAATATCGGCGAATCGTACAGCTTCGGCAAAGCCGACAAACATGTGTTGATGCTTTTCGCGATCGAATTGAACGTTGTTTCCAGGTTTGAGGCCAGACAGTTTTTTAAGTATCGCGTTAAGTTCATCGACAGAAATTGTGTGGGATTTGCTTCGATACGCGTCTGTATAGTCATTTCCCACGTCAAGTGTGGAATATTGCGTGATGGCAGCCCCACTTTCTGTACGGAATGCATCCGTGCAGTTTCGGAATCTGAAGCCATGATTGTCGATAATGTATCCAATAATGTACAAAGATGATGTGTCGTAGACGATTTCAAGTCTAAAATCCGGAAGATAGTTGTGGATATTGAATGATCGGATTTTTTCTCCATTACTCTTGCGGCGGCTGTAATCAAAGTGACTGGTCTCTGCGTTATAAATTCCATCCGTCAGCATGATGCGGATCATCGAGATGATATTCTGGTACTGGATTGGATTCATGATCTGGATATCCTCTGATGCGGCCAATCTGAACCTGCTTCTAGTCCGCCACTGTCCAGATCAGACAAGAACTATCCTGTCAATGTATCGGGTTATTCCTGCAGGACGATTTCAGGATTCGTTACCGTTGTAGCCGGAGGATGTCTGCGGGCCTGGATCTGAAGCCAAGCCTTTGACTGCGGCTTCCCTGTTGACCAATGCCATTCATCTTCCGTAAGAGTTGGCGCGACGGTTCCCCTCGGGGATCAAAAGGGAACGCGGTGCAGGGCGATCAGCCCCGAAGCCGCGGCTGCCCCCGCAACTGTAAGCGGCGAGCCGAGCGCCAATAAGCCACTGGGCAACCGGGAAGGCGGCGCGACGGCGACGACCCGCGAGCCAGGAGACCTGCCGTCGATCGTGGTCATGCGCGAACACATTGGGCGGGGTGCACCGATGGGGACTGCAGCGGCTGTCGGCTCGACCCGTAGGCGGCGGTCGGCTTTGGTTCGTGGTGACGGTCACGTTGCCGCGAGGTCTCGACATGTCGTACTCCACATCTTGCCGCGGCGCGATCGCCAGCTTCATCTGCCCGCTTTCGCCACCCTGACCGCGCTGCCGTCCGCGCCGCCGCCGAGGATGTCCCGCCGGCGCCGGTCGTGCTGCCGCCCGTCGTGGTCACGCGCCACGCGCCTGCCGACGCCGACGAGCCAGGTCGGCAGCCGCGTCACGGTGATCACCGCCGAGGAGATCGAGCGCGAAGCAGCACCGCACCGCTGCCGGACGTGCTGCGCGACGTGCCGGGCCTCAACGTCGTGCAGACCGGCGGCCCGGGCGGCCAGACCTCGGTCTTCATGCGCGGCACCAATTCCAACCACACCAAGGTGCTGATCGACGGCATCGACGTCGAGCGATCCCAGCACGCCGAACGGCGCCTTCGATTTCGGCAACCTGCTGACTGCGCGACATCGAGCGGATCGAGGTGCTGCGCGGGCCGCAGAGCGGTCTCTACGGCTCCGACGCGATCGGCGGCGTGGTCAACATCATCACCAAGACGGGCGACGGGCCCGCCGCAGCTGTCAGCGGCAGCCTCGAAGGCGGCTCGTTCGGCACCTTCAACCAGATCGGCGTCGGCGCGCGGCTCGCGCGATCGCTTCGACTATTCGTTCAACGTCAGCGCATTTCCGCTCGACCGATACGCCGGTGACGCCGCTCGACCTGCTGCCGCCGGGCCGCAGGCGGAACGACGACTCCTACGACAACACTGACGCTCTCGACCAAGCTCGGCGCCAAGCTCGCCGACAATTTCGATGTCGGGCTGGTGGCGCGCTACATCGACACGACCTGTGACTTCACCGGCGAGGATTTCAGCCCGTTCCCGAGCACGCCGGCCGCGGCGCAGAGCCGAGAGCGACACGCGCCAGCTGTTCACGCGCGGCACCGGCGCATCTGTCGCTGTTCGACGGCCGCCTCGATCAGACGGTCGGCCTCGCCTATACCGACTACGACCGGACGCGACGACCCGATCGCCGGGCAGCGCCGACGAGCTTCAACCGCGGCGACCGGCATCAAGGTCGACTGGCTCGGCGACATCAAGCTCGACGCCGGGCCAGGTCCTGACGCTCGGCGCCGAGCATCAGGTCGACGAGATCCAGAACAGCCCGATCTCGGCCGAGACGACGACCGATGCCGGGTTCGTCCAGCTGCAATCGGGCTTCGCACGACCGCTTCTTCAACACGCGTCAGCCTGCGCTACGACAGCAACGACCGGTTCGGCGGCGACGACGACCTATCGCGTCGCACCGGCCGTTCGTCGTGCCGGAGACCGGCACGACGCTTGAAGGGCAGCGTCGGCACCGGCTTCAAGGCGCCGTCGCTGCAGCAGCTGTTCGTCAGCTTCCCGGCGTTCAACTTCTTCGCCAACCCGAACCTGAAGCCGGAAGACAGCTTCGGCTACGATGTCGGGTTCGAGCAGGCGGTCTGGGCCGAGCGCGTCCAGTTCGGCGCGACCTAGTTCCACAACGACTTCGACAACCTGATCATCATCAACGATGACCGGCACGACCGTACGTCAACATCGCCAAGGCGCACGACCTACGGCGTCGAGAGCTTCGTCGCGGTCAATCCGGCCGAGACGTCACGGCTGCGCGCCGACTATACCTACACGCTGGCGATGGACGACGAGCTGCACGAGCAGCTGCTGCGCCGTCCCAAGCACAAGGCGAGCCTCAACGGCGCCTGGCAGGTCGACCGACGCGGTCGCTGTCGGCGACGCTGCTCTATGTCGGGCTCGCGGGTCGACGGCAACCGCGATTTCTCGATCCCGCGCCTGAAGGCCGACGGCTATACGATGGTCAATTTCGCCGGGACCTACGATCTCAACGACGCCTGATCGCTTTCGCGCGCATCGACAATGCGTTCGATCGCCATTACCAGGACCCGGTCGGTTTCCAGCACCAGGGCCTCGGCGCCTTCGCGGGCGTGAGGGCCTCGTTCTGATGCATAGCGGCATGATGCGTTGCGGGCTGCTGGTTGCGGCGTTCCTGGCGGCGGGTCCCGCCTGGGCCGCGCCTGCGCGCATCATGTCGCTCAACCTGTGTGCCGATCAGCTCGTGCTGGGTCTGGCACCGCCGGGCACGATCGCGTCCGTGACCTATCTGGCGCGCGACTGCCAGATCTCGGTGGCGTGCGCGACCGCCGCCCATACGCCGATCAACTACGCGACGGCGGAGGAGATGATCGCGGCCGCGCCGGATCTGATCGTCGCGGGGCGCTATACGACCCGGTCCGCCGTCGGGATTGCCCGGAAGTTCGGCTATGCCGTGCGGGACCTGGACGTGCCCAACACCATCGACGCGGTCCGGGCGCAGATCCGCGAGGTCGCGGATACGGTCGGCAATCCCGTAGGCGGTGAAGCGATGATCGCGGCCATGGATCGTGACCTGGCGTCCATGCCGCCCCCCTCTACCGATCGGCCCCGTCCCTTGGCGGCGGTCTATGAGACCAACGGCTTCACCGTTGGCACCGGCTCGCTGATCGACAGCCTGCTGACGCGGGCCGGCTTCGACAATCTTTCAACCAAGCTCGGCATCGACAACTACCCGTCGCTGCCGCTGGAGGCCCTGGTGATGGGCCAGCCGGACCTGCTGATCATGGAAGCCCGCCACGAGGCACGACCGTCGCTCGGCGGCGCCATGCTCGAACATCCGGTCCTGGCCGCCGGCTTCCCGCTCGATCGGCAGACCGCCGTTCCCCAGAAGCTCTGGATCTGCGGCGGTCCGTCGATCGTCGATGCGCTCCGGATCCTGACGGCCGCTCGCATGCGGATCGAGGCAAGGACTCCATGACCCAAAGCCGGCTTGTCCTCCTGCTCGCCGTACTGGCGACCCTGTTGCTGGTCGCCTCGGCCCTGATCGGCCGCATTGCCTTGCCCCTGGGCAGCGCGATCGACGATCTCTGGCACGGCCGCTCGTCGCCTGCCGCCTTGATCCTGCTGGACCTCCGCGTGCCTCGCGCGCTGCTGGGTCTGCTGGTCGGCGCCAGCCTAGGCCTATCGGGCGCCGCCATGCAGGGCCTGCTGCGCAATCCCTTGGCCGAGCCGGGCGTCATGGGCGTGTCCGGGCTGGCCGCGTTCGGCGCAGTCGTCGCCTTCTATACCGGGCTGTCGGGCGTCTTTCCGCTGGCACTGCCGATCGCGGGCGTCGTAGGCGCCATCATCGCTGTCGGCCTGCTCTATGCCTTGGCGGGCCGTAGCGGCAGCGTGCTGGTGCTGCTGTTGGCGGGTGCCGCGATCACCAGTCTCGCCGGGGCGCTGACTACGCTGGCGCTCAACCTGTCGCCCAATCCCTATGCCTCGTTCGAGATCCTGTTCTGGCTGATGGGATCGCTGGCCGACCGCAGCTTCGATCATATCCTGCTGGCCGGGCCGCTGATGATCGCAGGCTGGCTGCTGCTCGGCACGGCGGGTCGCGCGCTCGATGCGCTGACCCTGGGCGAGGAGACGGCGCGCAGCCTCGGCTTCAACCTCGGCGGCGTCCGCCTGCGCCTGATCGCCGGCACCGCGCTGGCGGTCGGCGCCGCGGTCGCGGTGACCGGTGCCATCGGCTTCGTCGGGCTGGTCGTGCCCCATCTGCTGCGGCCCTTGGTGGGCTATCAGCCGAGCCGATTGCTGGTGCCGAGCGCGCTCGGCGGCGCCTGCCTGGTGCTGGCGGCCGATATCGCCGTGCGCCTGATCCAGACCGGGCCGGAGCTGAAGCTGGGCGTGCTGACCGCGCTGATCGGCGCGCCGTTCTTCCTGGCGCTCGTGCTGCGGCTGCGGCAGGAGGAGGCGTGATGCTGCAAGCAGCCGGCATCGAGGTGCGCATCGGCGACAAGACCATCCTCGGCGGCATCGATGCCGCCGTGGCGGCCGGCGAACTCGTTGGTCTGATCGGGCCGAATGGCGCGGGCAAAACCACGCTGCTGCGCGTATTGGCCAATCTGATCCCGCCCACCGCCGGCATCGCCCGCTGCGACGGCCGGGCGCTGGGCGAGTATTCGTCCGCGGAGTTCGCCCGTCGCGTCGCCTATCTGGCCCAGGGTCATACGGCGCATTGGCCGATGTCCGTCGAGAAGCTGGTCAGGCTCGGTCGCCTGCCGCATCACCGGGGCTGGCGCGGACCGGGTCCGGACGATGACGCGATCGTCGAACAGGCGATGGCCGCGACCGACGTCGTCCATTTACGCGGGCGCACCGTCGGCACGCTGTCCGGTGGTGAGCGGGTGCGGGTCATGCTGGCCCGCGCGCTCGCGGTCGAGGCGCCGACCCTGCTGGTGGACGAGCCTGTGGCGGCGCTTGATCCGTACCATCAGCTCCAGGTCATGGAGGTGCTGCGCGCGACCGCCCATCGCGGCACCGCCGTCGTCGCCGTGCTGCATGACCTGACCCTGGCCGCACGCTTCTGCGACCGGCTGCTGCTGCTCGGCCACGGCCGCGTGCTGGTCGAAGGCAATCCCGCGGATGTGCTGACCGGTCCGAACCTGGCGCAGGCGTTCCACGTCACGACCCTGCGCGGCCGGCACGAGGGCCAGGATTATGTCGTGCCCTGGTCGCGCCGTCTTCCCGGCGAGCCGGACGGCAGTGGCCAGTGAGGCCGCCATGCCCGGCTTGC
The DNA here is from genome assembly GCA_963776255.1 of uncultured Actinomycetota bacterium. GTDB lineage: Bacteria > Actinomycetota > Actinomycetes > Mycobacteriales > Pseudonocardiaceae > Pseudonocardia. The sequence continues at coordinate 19,322 of CAVZMB010000017.1, forward strand.
CGCCGAAATCGGCTGCCCGCGCTTGGGATTGCCGTCCTGCTCCATGTCGTGCTCGTGGTTTTCCTGATGCTGCCGACCGAGGCTACAGCGCCGAACCTGGTGCCGCAGATCGTCACCGTCGCGCTGGCGCCGGTCGCGTCCGCGCCGCCGAAGGCGACCGTTTCGCAACCGGACGGCAAGGCCGTCGCGGTGCCGCAGCCGATGCCCGTTGCCCGGCCAAAGGCGCTGCGTCGCCTACAAGCCTTGCGAACCGACCCGACATCGCCGCTTGCCGCCGAGCGGTCCCGGCCGGCTGTGGCATCCGCACCAGCCGTCGCCGGCGGCAGCGCCGCGCCTCCGGCTGCCAACGCAAGCGCTCCGTCTGGTGTCGCAGCCGACCCCGCGCCCGTGTCCAGCAATCCAGCGCCGGAATATCCCGAGACGGCGCGGAGGAAGGGGATCGAGGGCACGGTGATCCTGCAGGTATCGGTGGCGGCCGATGGCCAGCCGATCGCCGTCATCGTTACCACCGGCAGCGGCCACGAGATGCTCGACGCCGAAGCCCTGCGGACCGTGCGGCGCTGGCGCTTCCGACCGGCGCTGGCCCATGGCAACCCGATCGCGGGCCTTATCGTCGTGCCGATCGTCTTCGAACTTCATTCATGACCGTCTCCGGAGCCTTGCCCATGACCTCGACCCCGCTGCCGAACCGGGATGCCGCATCACCCGTGGCCGACTTTCTCATGCGCCATATCCTGGACCTGAATTCGGGCTGGAGCTGCGGATCGTTCGGCGCCATCGCCGAGTTCATCCGCACGCCCGACGAGCCGGTGCGCTTCGACAGTGCCGACGCCATCGTCGCGGTTACCGACCGGGGCGGCATCCGGATCGATCCGGGCCAGGGCTTCCGGCCGATCGCCTATGAGATGACCAGCCGCGATCTCGAGACCTGGCAGCACGGCGTAGCGCTGTGCCTGCCGCTCGCCGACTGCGCCATGAACCGGCGCGGCGTGCTGACCGAACTCGGCCCGGACCGGGATGCGCTCCGGCCGGAGGACCGCACGGCCATCCTGTTCGACATGGGGCTGAACGTGCCCCAGGCCGATATCTGCGTGCGGACCAGCGACCCGAGGACGCTGGAACGGCTGCGTGCCGGGATCGGCCGGTCGTTGTTCGAGCCGGGCAACGGCCTGGCAGGCGCGATTCCGGCGCTCAGCCCGCACCGCGTCTTTCAATGCCGCTTCGGCCGCGTCGAGGTCTATCAGGCGATCCCTGCGCCGGACGGCAAGAGCCCGGACGGTCCGCACACCCATGTGCTGCCGAAGCTGCTGGCCCATGATCGAACCCATGCCGCCAATCTGCCGATCCCGGACGGGTGGGTCCCGTGCATGACCCTGTTCCCGGCCAACCCGATGCGCGATCGCATGGGCGAAAGAAAGCCGTTCGATGCGGCCGAGTTCGCGGCCTTCCAGGCGCTCTGGGCGCAATTCGGCGAGCCGGAACTGGTCGCAGTCAAGGCGGCTGCCCTCACGGCAGCACATTCCGGGCGGCAATTCCCGGAGCCCGAAAGCCGCGCCGGACGGATGGTGGCCGAGGTGGCGCTCCGCCAGGCCGACAAGTTCGCCGCCGCGCCGCAGGGGTTTTGACCATGGAAAAGACGGATGCCGTCATGCCGGAGCGGATCGTCGATGAAGACGACGCGATCCTGGAAGTCTTCGCACTCCCGGCCGACGCCGCGAGCCTGGAAGCCTTGCTGCGCGAGCTGTTCGAGCAGCATTGGCACGAAATCACCTTCGGGCCGATCATCCAGGGCGCCGCCTGGGAGATGCACGCGACCAAGGCGCCGAGCAAGGTCAAGATGTTCGACGGCTATCTGACCGTGGCATTCGGCGTGCCGCATTTCCACATCTGCATCGGCGAACACAAGGGCCCGCACAACAACCGGGTTTCGCCCGCGCTCGCCCATCACCGCCGGACCAGCCGCGCGGAGCTGTATCGGCGGCTGAGCCGCGCCGGGACGCCGGTGTCCTGGGGCTTGCGCCTGTTCAACGGCAAGGGCGAACAGCAGATCACCGTGCTGCTGCCGAACCCATTCCTGCATCCCGAGACCGACAAGATCCTGAAAGCGCCGGACTGGTCGCGTCTGGCCTTGTGGGATCGCTTGCGCAGCCGATGGCTCGGCCTGGAACAGCCCGATCCCGTCGATCGATCGGGTGCCGGTTTCCGTCACGCCTAAGTCCCGGTCAGCGCCGCCCAGAACGCCTCCGCCGCCGGGCTCTGCCGGGCCTTGGCGCGGAACAGGCGGATCTCGACCGGGGCGTCCCGTTCGGGGCTGCCGGCGCGCACCAGCGCGTTTCGCGCCAGATCGTCGGCGATCAGGCTGTGCGGCAGCCAGGCGATGCCGCGACCGTCCAGCGCCATGGCGCGCAGCACCGTGGCGAGATGCGAGGTGAAGACCGTGTCGAGGGCGGTGATGCCATGCGCCGCCTCGACGATCCGGCCGAGCGCCGACTCCGGGCTATAGGCCAGATGGGGTGCCGCGGGGCCGCTCAGCGAGACGCGGGGTTGCCCATCGGCATCCGGCGCCGCCACCGGCATGAGCACATCGTCGCCGATGCGGATCGACCGGAACGCGCCGGCGTCGAGCTGTTCCGGCAGATCCGGATGATGGTGGCACAGCAGGAACTGCGCCTGTCCGGCCCGCATGATCTGCTCGCACGCGCGCATGGTGTCGGACACCAGATGGATGGGACCCAGCCGCGTGCGCGCTTCCAGCGAGCGCAGCCAGACCGGAAAGAAGGTCAGCGACAGCACATGGGTCGCGGCGAAGCGCAGGCTGGCGGCGGCGGTGTCGGCGGCCTGGCGGATCTCCTCGCGGCCCTGCAGCAGCCGGCGCACCAGATCCTCGGCGATCGGCCGGAACCGTTCGCCCGCCGCGGTCGGCGTCACGCGATGGGTCGCCCGGTCGAACAGCGGGGCGCCGACCCATTCCTCCAGCGCGCGGATGCGCCGGCTGAACGCCGGCTGGGTCAGGTGGCGGGCTTCGGCCGCGCGATTGAAATTGCCGGTGTCGATCAGGGCCAGAAAATCTTCGAGCCAGGAAAACTCCATTGGTCAGAATTCCATAGGGCGATGCCGATCCGACATTGAATGTTCCGAATGTGGCATTGGCCGTGAAGCCGCGTCCATCGCTATCCTCGGCACTATCGTTCATCGCCCGACCAGCGGAGAGAAGCCATGCGGATCGTCGACATCCGGGAGAAGACCGTCTCGATCGCCTCCCCGATCGCCAATGCCTATATCGATTTCTCCAAGATGACCTGCTCGGTCGTCGCGGTGGTCACCGACGTCGATCCGCGACGGCAAGCCGGTCGTCGGCTACGGCTTCAATTCGAACGGCCGCTACGGGCAGGGCGCGCTGCTGCGCGACCGCTTCCTGCCCCGCGCTGCTGGAGGCCGATCCCGGACAGCCTGCTCGACGACGAGCGACGACAATCTCGATCCGTTCGCCATCTGGAAGACGCTGATGACGAACGAGAAGCCGGGCGGTCACGGCGAGCGCTCGGTCGCGGTCGGCACGCATCGACATGGCGGTCTGGGACGCGGTCGCCAAGATCGAGGGCAAGCCGCTCTACCGCCTGCTGGCCGACCGCTACCGCGGCGGCGTGGCCGACGACAAGGTCTGGGTCTACGCCGCCGGCGGCTACTACTATCCCGGCAAGGACCTGACGGCAAGCTCCAGGACGAGATGCGCAGCTACCTCGACCGCGGCTACCGCGTGGTCAAGATGAAGATCGGCGCCGCGCCCGCTGGCCGAGGATCTGCGCCGGATCGAGGCGGTGCTGGAGGTCGTCGGCGAGGGCGCGCAACCTGGCGGTCGACGCCAACGGCCGCTTCGATCTGCGAGACCGCGATCGCCTACGCCGAGGCGCTGAAGCCCTACGGTCTGTTCTGGTACGAGGAGGCCGGCGACCCGCTCGACTACGCGCTGCAGGCCGAGCTGGCCGAGCACTACGACCGGCCGATGGCGACCGGCGAGAACCTGTTCTCGCACCAGGACGCGCGCAACCTGATGCGCCATGGCGGCATGCGGCCCGACCGCGACTATCTGCAGTTCGACTGCGCGCTGTCCTACGGCCTGGTCGAATATCTGCGCACGCTCGACGTGCTGGAGGAGCACGGCTGGTCGTCGCGGCGCGTGGTGCCGCATGGCGGCCACCAGATGTCGCTCAACATCGCCGCCGGCCTGCATCTGGGCGGCAACGAGTCCTATCCCGACGTCTTCCAGCCCTTCGGCGGCTTCGCCGACGGCATCCGCGGTCGAGGACGGCTATGTCGGCGTTGCCGGACGTCGCCGGGCATCGGCTTCGAGACGAAGGCGGAACTGTTCAAGGTGATGCAGGCGCTGAGCCGTTAGCGAGCAGAGTAGGTAGATATCATCCACCCTTGGTTTCGTGAAATTTTGAGGTAAGTAAAACCCAAGCAAGAATTTTGTTGAGACTTGCTCCCCCGATGTGCACGATAGAGTGAATTGGCCTTTCTACAATTTTAGATAGATGTAGGCTAATGGGGGGATGCCATGCCGAACGGTCTCGTCGGGTGCCTGCGTCGCGTCTTGCCGATCCTGTTCCTGGGCCTGTCGTGTAGTGCCATGCTGCCGGAGGTCGCGCGGGCCGCCGCCTGCGCGGACGGGCAGCATCGCATCTTCCACGCCGACGTGGTGGCGCTCGATCAGCCGATGATGATCAACCGGCTGGGCACGACGCGGCCGGAAAGCATGATGTATGCGCTGCGCGGAGACGTGGTCGCGATCGACCCGGCCCGGCCGATCGGGGCGGGCAACATCCAGCTCCGCCCGGGCAAGCGGCCGCGGCCGCTCGTGCTGCGGGTCGATCTGCATGATTGCCTCAAGATCGACTTCTGGAATTACCTGACGCCGACCGTCGCCAGCCCGCAGCAGCCGGTCACGCGCGCGGCCTCGATCCATGTCACCGGGCTGGAGCCGGCGACGGCGATCACCGACGACGGCTACGATGCCGGCAACAATCCGGACGGACAGGTCGCCCCCGGCGGCCATCGGACCTACACGCTCTATGCCGACGCCGAGGGCACCTTCCTGCTCTACAGCCCGGCCGGCGACTTCAACGGCTTCGGCGAGACCCAGCAGATGCTGGGCCTGTTCGGCGCGGTGACGGTCGAGCCGGCGGGTGCGGAATGGTATCGCAGCCAGATCACCCATGCCGACTACCTGGCGAGCGCCAAGGGCGAGACGATCGACTACGACGCGCGCTATCGCGACGGGCCGGCCAAGGGCCGACCGGTGCTGCGCATGACCGATGGCGACGAGATCATCGACAGCGACCTGACCGCGCTGATCACCGGTCCGCACCATGGCCGCTTCGCCAAGGGCAGCCGGCCGACGGTCAACCCGACCCTGCTGCCCGACCGCGAGGCGCCGTTCCGCGAGGTGACCGCGCTTTATTCCGAATCCCAGGACCTGGTCCAGGCCTTTCCGGACTATTCCCTGCCGGATACGAATCTGGCGGTCGGCGGCGGCGGCGACGGGTTCGCGATCAATTACGGCTCGTCCGGCATCGTCACCGAGATCCTGGCCAACCGCCTGCAGGTCGGGCCGTCGGCCAACTGCCCGGAATGCAAGTTCGAGGAATTCTTCCTCAGCTCCTGGCCGATCGGCGATCCGGGCGAGGTGGTCGATGTGCCGGCCAACGTGAACTGCGTCGAGGGCTGGCTGACCACGACCGGAACCGCGACGCAGCCGATGCACGGCCTGGGCGACGACCAAGTGCGGCGCGGCGGACCTGCCGCAAATCAAGGCGACCAAGGCGTTCTATCCCGGACGATCCGTCGAACGTCTATCACAGCTACCTGGGCGACCACGTCACGTTCCGCGTGATCCACGCCGGCGTGCACGGTCCATCACGTCCACCACCATCCACGCGCACCAGTGGCTGTTCTCGCCCGACAGCGCCGGGCAGCAACTATCTCGACAGCCAGTCGATCGGGCCCGGGCTCGTCCTTCTCGATGGAGATCGTCTACGACGGCAGCGGCAACCGCAACCTGACGGTCGGCGACTCGATCTTCCACTGCCACTTCTACCCGCATTTCGCGTCGGGCATGTGGGCGCTCTGGCGGGTCCACGACGTGCTGGAAACCGGGCACCGAGCTCGACGCCGACGGCCGGCCGAAGGCGGGCGCGCGCGCGCTGCCCGACGGCGAGATCGTCGCCGGCACGCCGATCCCGGCCGTCGTGCCGCTGCCCGTCCGATGCCGATGGCGCCGATGCCGGCCCAGGTCGAGATCGTCGACGGCCAGGTCCAGTTCGCCAAGGCGCCGACGACCAGCCCCGGCTATCCGTTCTTCGTCCCCGGCGTCGGCGGCCACCGGCCGCCGCATCCGCCGCTGGAGTTCGCCGTCAGGACGCCGGCGACACGCTCGACGGCGGCCTGCCGCGCCATCTGGTCGCTGGGCGGCCAGGTCGCGTTCGAGGTCCATAGCCAGACCGACTTCACCAAGGACTGGACCGCGATCGACGCGGTGCAATTGCCCGAGGACGGCACCGCCGTCGAGCAGGCTGGCGATGACGTTCCACGCGCAGCGCGAGCCACCCGAGCCGCACGCCCGAGGGCAAGCGCGGCCGTCGTTCAAGGACCAACGGCGCGCCGCCGCGATCCGGGCGCGCCCTTCGCCGATCCCGTGCCCGCACGAACGGTCGGCCCGGTGCCGGTCCGGCGCTACAAGGGCGCCGACATCCAGCTCGACGCCGTGTTCAACAAGGCGGGCTGGCACTACCCGCAGCAGCGGCTGATGGCGCTGTGGGACGACGTCAAGCCGATGCTCGACGGCACCAAGCCGCCGGAGCCGCTGTTCTTCCGCGCCAACAGCGGCGAGTGCGTCGAGTACTGGCAGACCAACCTGGTCCCGATCCTATTACGAGCTGGACGACTTCCAGGTGCGCACGCCGACCGACATCATCGGCCAGCACATCCATCTGGTGAAGTTCGACGTGCTGGCGTCCGACGGCGCCGCCAACGGCTTCAACTACGAGGACGGCACCTTCAGCCGCCGAGGAGGTGCGCGACCGGATCGCCGCGATCAACGCGGACGGCGGCCTGTGCCAGCAGCCGCAGGCGGTCGGCGCCCTGCCGGCCTGCCCGGTGGGCGGCCAGCGCAAGCTGCTGACGCCGAAGCCGATCAAGGCGCTCGGCAACGGCCCGACGCCGGACAGCCAGGACTGGGTCGGCGCCCAGGCGACCGTGCGGCTCTGGTACGTCGATCCGTTGACCGACCTCAGCCGCGAACGGTCCTACATGACCGTGTTCACCCACGATCATTTCTCGCCGTCGACCCACCAGGAGGCCGGCCTCTACGGCGGCGTGCTGATCGAGCCCAAGGGCTCGACCTGGACCCGGCCGGACGGCGCACCGCTGGGCCAGGGCCGCGACGACGGCGGCCCGACCAGCTACGCCGCGACCATCGTCGCCGCCCCAGAGCCCCGAAGGCAGCTACCGCGAATTCGGCATCGCCTGGGCCGATACGCAATTCGTCTATGGTCCGGCCAGCGTCGATCAGCCGACCTGCTATCCGGGCCAGAAGCCGCCCGGCTGCATCGCCGGCGGCAACTATACCGGCTGGACCGACACGGCGAACGCGATCAACCCGATCGTCGCGAACGGGGCCGCGCAGACCCAGGTGATCAGCGACTTCGGCGCCGGCACCTTCTCGATGAACTATCGCAACGAGCCGCTGCCGCTGCGCCTCGCCAACACGGCCGGGCACCGGTCCGACGGCCGGCAAGGCCGGCGACAGTTCCTGGGCCTATGCCTCGATTCGCGGGCGCAACGTCCCCTTCGCCGCCCAGCCGGCCGCGCGGCGCCAAGATCAATCCCGCCTGCAACGACGCCGCCTGCTTCACCTTCCCCAAGCAGCCGATCGGCAGCCGGCATGGAGGCGGCCGACCCCTATACGCCGCTGCTGCAGGCCTATCCGGGCGACGCGGTGCAGTTCCGCCTGCTCGCCGGCGGCTTCACCACCATGCACGACGTGATGACCCACGGCCTGCCGTGGAAGTTCGAGCCCTACAACCCGAACTCCGGCTGGCGCGAAAGCCAGCTGCAGCTGCTGAGCGAGCATTTCGAGCTGATGGTCAAGGTGCCGCGTGCCGGCGACTATCTCTACAGCACCAGCGCCTCGCTCGAAGGCAACTCGAACGGCCTCTGGGGGCTGCTGCGCACCTATGCCGAGCTGCGGCCGGACCTGAAGCCGCTGCCGGAAAATCCGGCGCCGGCCAGCCTACCGTTCACGCTGCCGCAGCTTTCGACCGATTGCGGCAAGGGCGAGCCGTGCCGACGCCAGTTCGCGGTCACGGCGCTGACGATCGGGAGCTGACCGGGCCAGGACCAGTCGCTGGTCTATAACGGTCGCGGGCTGACCCTGACCAGCGGCTTCGCCGCCAGACGAACAGCTGACCGACCCGCTCGCGATCGTCTATGTCCGCGACAGCGACCTGTGCGCGCCGACGGGCAACGACTGCGTGCCGGGCGGCCGGCTGAAGCGCGGCGTCACGGTCGAGCCGCTGGTGCTGCGCGCGGCGGCCGGCGACGTGATCGAGGTCAAGCTGACCAACGGCATGACCGGCCAGGAAAGCGTGTTCACCACGCCGATCACCGCGCGGCCGCATCCCCTATACCGCGCCGTTCGCCAACATCAAGCTGGAGCCCTCGACCTCGATCGGGCTGCATCCGCAGTTGCTCGCGATCGACGTCAGGACCGAGGACGGCACAATGTCGGCGCCAACCCGGACAGCACCGTGCCACCGTCCGGCAGCCGCACCTACACCTGGTATGCCGGCACGCTGACGGCCGGGCCGGCCGGGCAGCCGGTCGCGACGCCGATCGAATTCGGCGCGATCAACCTGCAGCCGTCCGATCCGCTCAACCACGCCTATCGCGGCCTGTTCGGCGGGCTGGTGGTCGAGCCGGCCGGGTCGAGCTGGGTCGAGGACCCGGGCAATGCCAGCTCGGCGACCGTGTTCACGGCCGACAACGGGGCGTTCCGCGATTTCGTGGTCAATGGCCAGGACGATGTCGACATCCTGCTGAACGGCGCCTCGAACTATTCGGCCGGCAATGCGCTGTCGGCGGTCAATTACCGGACCGAGCCGGCGATCTACCGCTACGGCCAGAAGCTCGCCCCGGTCATGGCGTCGCCGCCGGCCGACTGGTCGAACCTGACCGAGACCGATCTCGGCAATCTCGCCGGCATTTCCTGGAGCGCCGTCGACACCAGCCGGTACCTGTCGAACAGCCTGGTCGGCGCCGATCCGGAAACGCCGATCTTCCAGGCGCCGGCCGGCATGCCGGTGCGCTTCCGCCTGCTGCATGCCGGCGGCAACGGCGACAACCAGCAGGTGTTCGAGCTGAGCGGCCATGCCTGGCAGAGCTTGCCTTACGTCAAGGGCTCGACCGCGATCGGCGACAATCCCGCCTCGCCCTACGAGGGCGTGCAGAGCGGCTATGGCGTCACCTCGCATTATGACGTGGTGATCCCGTCCGCCGGCGGCGCCGGCCAGGTTCCGGGCGACTATGTCTATCGCACCTGGACCGCCGACCAGTTCCAGGTCGGCTTCTGGGGCCTGTTCCGGGTCGTCGGCGCCGTTCCCGATCGCGGCAGGCGAGCATCCCGACACGGTCGCCGTGACCGGGGTCGTGCCGGCGGCGGACGGCAAGGGCGCCACCATCACCGGCATCGTCTCGGTCCGGCCGTCGCGCAATCCGGCCGATCGCATCTATGCCCGAGACGCTGAAGCTGTCGGGCGATGGCGAGGACAGCACGGTCACGGTCGATCCGGACGGGCATTGGAGCGTGTCGCTGCGCATCGCTGCCGCGCGCCTTCGACCTGATTTCGCCCAACGGCGGTACGACGCATTGGCAAGGCCCGCAACAGCAGCTGTTGGCCGCCAACGCGGTCGCGGCGGCACTGGGCCGACCGCCGGGCAAGCGCGCCGTGGTGCAGAACCGCCGTCACGTCGGGCTGGATCTCAAATGAGATTGGCCCTGGGGGCGACGATCCTGGCGCTGGCCCTGTCCAGCGCCGGGGCGGCGGAACCGCCGGCGATCGACAGCGAGGGCATCCGCGTCGCCTTCTCGCTCGGCGGGGCCGGCGGCGGCGGGCCGATCGCGGGGCAGGACGGGCATTTCGCCTTCACGCTCGCGACCGGGCCGAAAGCGACGCCGCTGCGCGGCGCGCGGCCGGCGGCCTGGCTGATGCGCCGGGTCGGAGACGCGCCACCCGATGCGCGCGCCTGCCGCGCGGCGGCGGCGGGGTTCATTGCGAACACGGCGCTGACGGCACCGGCGCTCGATCTCAATACCTTCTACGTGCTCAGCCTCGGCGATACGGCGCCAGGTCTCGGTCATCGATCCGCGCAGCGGCTTCGGCGGCTCGCGGCTGATCGGGCTGGCGACGCTCGACGCGCCGGGCAGCGATTGGGCGGTCAGCCGCGCGCGCGACCTGCTGGCCGTGGCCGAGCCGCTGGCCGATCAGGTGGCGCTGGTCGATGCGATCGACTGGACGGTGAAGCGCAAGCTGCCGCTGCCGGGGCCCGACCGCCTGGCGCTCAGCCCGGACGAGCGGCTGCTGCTGGCCTCCTATCGCCAGGGCGCCGAGGGCGGCGTCGCGATCTTCGACCTGTCCCAGCCCGACGCGGCGCCGGTGAGGCTCGCGACCGGCGCCGGTGCCGCCGATATCGCGATCGACGCGGACAGCCGCTTCGGTTTCGTCACGGCGGCCGATGCCGACCAGGCCTGGATCGTCGATCTCGTCGCCGGGCGCATCGCCGCGACGGTGCCGACCGGCCATCATCCGGTCGCCGTCGGCTATTCGGCGCTGGCGCGGCGCGCCTATGTCGCGGCATCCGACGGGACGGTGACCGTGCTCGGCACCGAGCCGCCGGGCGCACTCGGCCGGATGCCGGGACCGGATGGGCTCGCGGCGGTCAAGGTGGCACCCGGCGGCCGTCTTCGTGCTGGCCGCCAGCCCCGAGGCCGGCCAGGTCGTCGTGCTCGACACCGCGACCGACAAGATCGTGCAGCGACTGGCCGTCGAAGGCCGGCCCGATGCGATCGGCTTCACCGACCATCTGGCCTATCTGCGCCGGCGTGGCGACGAGTTCCTGGAAACCCTGCCGCTCGATCAGATCGGCATCGAGGGCCGCACGCCGAACGCGCTCAACGTCGGCATCGGGCAACTGCCGCTGGGCGCGGTCAAGCTCGCCGATCGCGCGCCGGCAGCATGGCGCCGGTGCCGGGCGGCGACGAGCTGCTGATCGCGAACCCGGGCGACGAGGCGATCTATTATTATCACGAGGGCATGGCGGCGCCGTCGGGCAGCTTCGTGACCTATGGCGGCGAGCCGCGCGCGATCGAGGTCGTCGACCGCAGCCTGCGCGAGGCCGCACCCGGCAGCTATCGCACGGTCGGCCGCCTGCCGCGCGCCGGCACCTACGACGTCGTGCTGTATCTGGACCAGCCGCGCCTGGTGCATTGCTTCGAGGTCGCCATCACCGGCGACCAGGCCGATCCGCCGCCGCAAGTCGCCGGCATGGCGCTGGGCGGCGGTGCCGGTGGCCGGCGCGCCGCTGCCGGTGCAAGTTCCGCCTGGTCGATCCGGCCGACGGCAAGGCCCGGACCGGCGTGCGCGACGTGCGCGTCGTCAGCTTCCGCGTGCCGGGCGACGACCGGTCGCACAGCATCGCGCGCGCTGGCGCCGACGGGCCTGTACGAGGCCGAGATCGCCGTGCCCGACAGCGGCAACTACTACGTGTTCGTCGAAGCGCCGTCCGTGGCGCTGGTGCCGGCGGCGGGCCGTCTCATCGCGGTGGCCGCCGCGACGCGTAGGCGGCAGTCGAATATCGAAGGGGAAGCCATGAGCAAGATCGACACCGGCGGATCGCCTATTGCCGCATCTATCCGGGCCTGGGCATCGCGCGCATCGGCAACAGCCCGGACGAATTCTTCGTCGGGCCGGAGACGCCGGGCGAGGCGCCGTCGCCGGTCGGCGGCTTCAAGGACCAGGCCGGCCGGATCAAGCGCCAGGCGGCGCGCTTCCGGCTCTATGCCTATGACACGGACGACCAGGTGCTCGGCGAGGTGACCGGCGCCGATGCCGAGATCGTCTGGACCGTGCATCTGGCCAACCGCAAGGCCGAGTACGACACGTTCCTCGGTCGCTTCTGGCAGAGCCAGTATCCGAATTTCTACAAATACAATCCGAAGAGCACGCCGCCGCGCAATCAGGAGATCACCGATCCGGCCGAGCGGGCGCGGCTGCTGGTGATCGATCCCGGGCCAACGCTCGATCAAGCCGGGCGAGGCACCGGTCGAATTCGACGGCGGCACGATCGGGCCGCTGCCCTATTCGGACATTCCCGTTCCCGCCAAGGGACCCGATCCGCTCGCCGGCTCGCGCGACGGCTGGTGGAATTGCGCCGACCAACAGACCAGCTGGCCGAGCCGGTCGGCAATGCCGGCAAGGCCGAGCGTGCCGCTCGGCACGCTCCGGGTCGACGAGAGCGGGCGGCTGCTCGTGCTCGGCGGCTACGGCCAGTCCGACACGCTGATGCCGAACAATCCGATCGGCCGGCTGATGGACAACAACTACTACGCCAACAACGACTACTGGTTCGACGACACGTCGGACGGGCCGGTGTCGGCCGAGGTGCAAGATCGGCGGCAAGCCGATCGCGGTCAGGGACAAGGCCTGGGTGCTGGTCGCGCCGCCGAAGTTCGCGCCGTTCTCCGAGATGCATCACCACGCTCTACGACACGGCGATGGAGACCTGGGAGAAGAAGCAGAACGGCGGCAAGCTGCCGGCGCGGCCGGTCTCGTTCACCCGCGACATCTATCCGATCCTGCGCCGGCTGTCGACGGCATCACCGTGGCTCAATCACACCGCCTACCAGCACCATGGCGCCAACACCAACAACGATTTCGCCAATGTGAACGGCCCGCTGTTCGAGCCTGCTGTACGTCCAATGCCGGCGAGCGTCCAGGCGGCCCAGGCGCGCCAGCACATCTTCGGCCGGCTGCGCCCGCCCGGCCTGGTCGCCGGCGACGCCGGACGCCAACGACACGCCGGAAACGGCGAAATACGCGAATTACGGCTTCATGCCGCAGATGTCCGGCGACGGCGGCGAGCCGCAGACGCCGGAGGATCCGGTCGTGGCGCCGGGCGTGCTGGACAAGGTGTTCGATTGCGCCACGGGCGAGCAATGGCCGGTCACCGGCATGGCCAACCCGCCGCCGGGCAGCCTCTACGTCACCTGGCTGACGCTGTCGGATCGGCAGTATCGCGACGTGACGCTATGGGCCGCCGGCGATTTCGCCGCGGACTGGAGCGGCGTGCCGCAGCCGACGGCGCTGGAGAAATTGAGGCAGATTGCACCTTCGGCGTCGATCGGCCGGCGCACACCGTGCGGTCCCTCCTCACCGGCAAGCGATCGCGTGAAATCTCCTCCATGGCGGCGCAGGCAGCGCCGAACCCACCGGTGGCGTGGTACCGGCCGGCCGGTCCCGATGACGAGGTCGACATCGTCACGATCACTTCGGATCCGACCTCGGTCATCCCACGTGCGGCAGCGGTACTGGTGCAGAAGTGGGAGCGGAGCACGGTCAGTGCCGGCGAGGTGAAGTCGTCGACGATCATCTGATGCAGCGGGGTGCCGTGGAGGTCGCCGCGCAGGCTGGTCGCGTTCATGCTGATGTCGATCTTGCCGGTCGAGGCGACGAGCGCGTCCAGATGCGCCATGGCGCGTCGGGGTCGAGGGCATCGACCACGGCGAGTCCGCCGACCCGCCGGCAGTGCGGATGTCCTCGGCGACTCCCTCGAGCGATGTGCGTGTGCGCCCGGCGAGGAACACCCGTGCTCCCTCCCTCGCGAAGGTGCGCGCGGCGGCACCTCAGACGGCTCCGGCCGCTCCGTCGATGACCGCCACCCTGTTATGCAACAGCACGCCGGCTCCCTGGTCTGGATGGACGGGTTGGTTCAGGTGCAGTCGAACGAGCGCGCCGACCGCACCGCGGCCGAGGAGAGCGCCCAGGCCTGTCGTCGAGGAGGTGTAGGACAGGAAAGGGCGGAACAGGGTGACGTGCGCGAAGTGTCTCCCGAGGGGACGCCGGTCGAGCAGATGGCGGGGTGCTTGCAGTGCGCCGCCACCAGCGGCCGCGCCGCCGGTACGGGCACGACGACCGCCTTCTGCGTCGGCGCGGAGCAGAGCCGCCCTCCACGCGGCTAGATGAGTGCGGCGATGAAGGCGTCTACGACACCGCTGGCTCGGCGAACGCGATCGCGTTCCCATCCGGATCCGGGACCTTCACGTGGCGGACACCGTTCGCGTAGGTCTCGATAGGTTCGTGCTCGATGCCTTGGGCAGCCAAGCGCTCCAGGAGCGCGTCGAGACCTGCGACGGCGAAGGTGATCCGGCCTGCGCCCGCCCGCGCAGCGTCGGGCTCGATGAAGAGCGTGGCGTGCTCGTCGATGTCCCAGAGGATTTCTTCCCCGGCGCGCACGTCCGGGGGTCGCCCGAAGAACCGCGTGTACCAATCGATCGCGGCGCCGAGCTCGGATACCGGGACACCGGCGATGAGGTGAGTGATCGTCGTGCACGAGGACGAGACCGTTCAGGTCGGAGCCGAGCTGGCCGTCATCGGAGACAGCGCCGGCGACGAGGCCGACCAGCCCACCGCCGCCGCCACCACCGCCGAAGGCGTATCGGGGAACGGCGCGGTCGAGGAGGCGCCGGCCTCGGACGGTGCCGCGGCCGCGGCGCCTACCGAGTCCCCGGACGCCTCGCCGGTCGATGCCGAGGTGGCCAGTCCGGAACCCGCCCGGGAACCCGCCGCCGGAAGCCGCCCCGGAACCACGCCGGCGGCCGAGGCGGCCCCGTCGAGTGACGGCAAGGACGGCACGGCGATCACCATGCCGGCGCTCGGCGAGAGCGTCACCGAGGGGACGGTCACCCGCTGGCTCAAGCAGGTCGGCGACTACGTGGCGATCGACGAGCCGCTGCTCGAGGTGTCCACCGACAAGGTCGACACCGAGATCCCGTCACCGGTCGCCGGCACCCTGCTGGAGATCACCGCGGGCGAGGAGCAGACCGTTCCGGTCGGCGGCCAGCTCGCCGTGGTGTCGGCGACATCCCAGTCCACGGCGCCACCGCAGGATCCGCCCGCGGCGCCGGCCGCTCCCCCCTCCGAACCCGCACCTGCCGCGGAGCGAAGCGAAGCACCCGCCGAACCGCCCGCCGACACCGAGCCGGCGAGCGAGCCGGAGCCGACGAGCGCCGCCACGCCCGAGCCACGACCGGCGGCCAGCCAGCAGCCCGAACCGGCCACCGCCGCCGCACCGACGCGGACCGAGGCGCCCGCCGAGCCCGCCGAGCCCGACACCGAGGTGCCGGGTGACGGATCGGGCCCGTACGTGACGCCGCTGGTGCGCAAGCTCGCGGCCGAGCACAACATCGTGCTGAGCCAGATCAACGGGACCGGCGTCGGCGGGCGGATCCGCAAGCAGGACGTGCTGGCGGCGGCCGAGCGCGCCGCCTCCACCGCGACCGCCGCACCCGCAGCCACGCCGGCCACTGCTACGACCACCGCCACCGGCGCGGCCAAACCAGACGCCCCGGCCGTGCAGCCGTCCGCCGAGGCGGCCGCGTTGCGGGGCACCACCCAGAAGCTCTCCCGGCTGCGTGCCGTGATCGCCAAGCGGATGGTCGAGTCGCTGCAGGTGTCCGCGCAGCTCACCGCCGTAGTGGAGGTGGACGTCACCCGGGTGGCCCGGCTGCGGGCGGCCGCGCGCAAGGACTTCGAGGCGCGGGAGGGGGCCAAGCTGACCTTCCTGCCGTTCTTCGCGAAAGCGGCCGTCGAGGCGCTGAAGATCCATCCCAAGCTCAACGCCTCGATCGACACCGAGCGGGGCGAGGTGACCTACCACGGCGCCGAGCACCTCGGCATCGCGGTGGATACCGAGCGTGGGCTGATCGTGCCGGTGGTCCACGACGCCGGCGACCTGAACATCGCCGGGTTGGCGCGCCAGATCGCGGATTTCGCCGAGCGCAGCCGGATCAACAAGGTGAAGCCGGACGAGCTGGCCGGCGGCACGTTCACGCTGACCAACATCGGGTCCCGCGGGTCGCTGCTGGACACGCCGATCGTCAACCAGCCTCAGGTCGGCATCCTGGGCACCGGTGCGGTGGTCAAGCGACCGGTGGTGATCTCCGACCCGGACGGGGACACGATCGCGATCCGGTCGATGGCCTACCTGGTGCTCAGCTACGACCACCGGCTGGTGGACGGCGCCGACGCGGCCCGGTTCCTGACCACGATCAAGCAGCGCATCGAGGGCGGCGCGTTCGCCGACGACCTGGCGGTCTGACCGGTCCGAGTCGCGGCACGCGTCCGCCTCGGCAGCGCCGCGCACTAGATCAACGGCGCGTTCGTACGACCCTATTGCACGAGAGTGCCGTTCGTTCGGAACCCGGGTGGTGACTGGTCGAGTCGCGGCACAGGTCCGGCTCAGTGATGATCAGTCCTATGCGCGTCCTCGTCTCCGGCTCGTCCGGCCTCATCGGTACCGCCGCCGTCAACCACCTTCGGCGGGCCGGCCACGAGGTGCACCGCCTCGTCCGCCGGCCGCCCGAAACCCCGGACGAGCACCGCTGGGACCCGCCGTCCGGCCGGATCGAGAGCGGCGCGCTGGACGGTGTCGACGTGGCGGTCAACCTCAACGGCAACCCGCAGCAGCCGCGCCGCTGGTCCGGGGCCTACAAGCAACTGATGCGGGACAGCCGCATCGTGCCCTCCGAGGTGCTGGCGAACGCCGTCGCCGACCACGGCGTCCCGACCCTGCTGAACATCTCCGGGACCAACATCTACGGCGACACCGGATCCGCGACCGTCGACGAGACCAGCCCGGACCGGCCTGGGTTCATGGCCGACCTCGTGCGGGACTGGGAGGCGGCCACCGTCCCGGCCGAGAAGGCCGGCGCCAGGGTGGTGCTGATGCGCAGCTCCCCGGTGCTCGCCAAGGGCAGCCCACTGCTCGGCCTGCTGTACCCGCTGTTCATGATCGGCCTCGGCGGCAAGATCGGCTCGGGACGGCAGTACCTGTCCTGGATCGCGCTCGCCGACCACGCCGCCGCAGTCGTGTTCGCCGCCGAGCAACCCGAGCTCGCCGGCCCGGTCAACTTCACCAGCCCGAACCCGGTGACCAACGCCGAGTTCACCCGGGCGATGGGCGAGGTGCTGCACCGCCCGGCGCTTTTCACCGCGCCGGAGTTCGCGCTGAAGGCGGTGCTCGGCGAGGCGGTCGCAGGAACAGGCGCTGATCAGCCTGCGGGTGCTGCCAACCGCACTCGAGCGCGCCGGCTTCGAGTTCCGCTATCCGACGATCCACGAGGGGCTGACCGCGGCCCTGAACGGGTAGCTTGCCGGTCGTGACCCGACTCAGCGCGCACGGCGGGCGGCTCGCGACGGCGGTCGCGCACCAGTACGGGATCGACACCATGTTCACCCTGTCCGGGGCACACGTCTTCCCGCTCTACGACGCCGCGGTGAAGGGCGACCACCCGATGCGGCTGGTCGACACCCGGCACGAGCAGAGCGCGGTGTTCGCGGCCGAGGCGATGGCCAAGCTGACCCGGACGCCGGGGCTGGCCGTGCTCACCGCGGGTCCGGGGGTCACGAACGGGGTGAGCGGGATCACCTCGGCGCACTTCAACGGCGCGCCGATGCTGGTCGTCGGCGGCCGCGCGCCGCAGCACCGGTGGGGCTCCGGCGCCCTGCAGGAGCTGGACCACCCGCCGCTGCTGGCTCCGGTCACCAAACGCGCCGCGACCGTCGCCGAGGTCGGGCAGCTCGCCGGCGCGGTGGACGACGCGCTGGCGCTGGCCTGCCGGCCGCATCGCGGGCCGGTGTTCCTGGACGTCCCGATGGACCAGCTCTACAGCGTCGCCGAGGTCGAGGTGCCCCCGCCGCCGCGGCCTGCCGCTACCGAGCCCGATCCCGACGACGTCGCGCGCGTCGCCGGGCTGCTTGCGGCGGCGCGCCGGCCGGTGCTGGTGATCGGCTCGGACGTCTGGAACGACCGCGCCGAGCAGGCCGCCGTGCGCGCCGCCGAGACCGTCGGCCTGCCGGTGATCGCCAACGGGATGGGCCGAGGCGTGCTGCCGGGCGGCCACCCGCAGCTGGTGACCAGGGCCCGCTCGCGGGCGTTCTCCGCGGCCGACCTGGTGATCGTGGCCGGCGCCCCGCTCGACTTCCGGCTCGGGTACGGGGTGCTCGGCTCGGCACAGGTCTGCCACCTGGTCGACTCGGCCGATCAGGTCGCCTCGCACGTCGAGCTGGCCGGCTCCGCCGCCGGCGACCTCACCCAGGTACTGGACGGGCTGGTCACGGCCTGGGAGCGGCAGCCGACGCGGGCCGGCTACGACGACTGGGTCGCGGAGCTGCGCGCGGCCGCCAGCGCAGCGGTCGCCGGCGACGCCGAGCAGCTCGGCTCGGATGCCGACCCGATCCACCCGGCGCGGGTCTACGGCGAGCTGGGCCGACTGCTGGACGACGACGCGGTGGTGATCGGCGACGGCGGCGACTTCGTCTCGTTCGCCGGCCGCTACATCGAGTCGCGCCGGCCCGGCTGCTGGCTGGACCCCGGGCCATACGGGTGCCTGGGCACCGGCCTCGGCTACGCGGTCGCCGCCCGGATCGCCCGCCCGTCCTCGCAGGTCGTGCTGCTGCTCGGCGACGGCGCGGCGGGGTTCTCGCTGATGGACGTCGACACGCTGGTGCGGCACGGGCTGCCGGTGGTGATGGTGGTGGGCAACAACGGCATCTGGGCGCTGGAGAAGTACCCGATGCAGCTGCTCTACGGCTACGACGTGGCCGCCGAGCTGCGCCCGCGGACCAGGTACGACGAGGTGGCCAGGGCACTCGGCGCCGACGGGGAGATGGTGACCAGCCCCGCCGAGATCGGCCCCGCGTTGCGCCGCGGGTTCGCCTCCCGCGGGCCCTACCTGGTCAACGTCGTCACCGATCCGGCGGTGCCCTACCCGCGGTCCACCACCGGGATCTGAGCGACGAAGCGCTCCCGGTCGACCACCGCGCGCCGCACCTCGCCGGTGCCGACCAGCTCACCCGACCCGTCCACCGCGCTGACCTCGAAGCGCAGCGAGCGGCCGTCCACCTCGACCAGCTCGGCATCCACCCGCACCGTGGCGCCGACCGCGCTCGGCCGCCGGTGGTCCAGCCGGACCCGGGTACCCACCGAGGTCTGACCGGCATCGAGACGACCGCGCACCGCGGCGACGGTCGCCGCCTCGGCCAGCGCCAACAGCCGCGGCGTGCCGAGCACCGCGACGTCCCCGCTGCCCAGCGCGGATGCGGTGTCCGCGTCGGTCACCTCCGCCTCGACGCTGCCGCGCAGGCCGACCCGAAGCGTCGTCACCAGGCGACCCTAGGCCGACGACCCAAGGCCGGCGCCCGCCGGGGCGGCACCTACCGTGGCGACCATGCCGGACGTCGTCGTGGTGGGGGCCGGGCTCGCCGGGCTGCGGGCCGCCCAGCTGCTCGTCGACGCCGACCTGGACGTCGTACTGCTGGAAGCCACTGATCGGGTCGGCGGACGGGTCGCGACCGACGAGGTCGACGGTTTCCGGCTGGACCGCGGCTTCCAGGTGCTCAACACGGCCTACCCGGAGCTACAGAAGGTGGTCGAGCTGCCCGCACTGGACCTGCGCCCGTTCCTCCCCGGCGCGGCCGTCCGCGACGCCGACGGGCGGCTGCACCGGCTGCTCGACCCGCGGCGGCGCCCGCTGTCCGCGGTCCGGACGTTGCTGGACGGGCTGCTCCCGGCGCGCGACAAGCTCCGGCTCGCGGCGTTCTCCGCCCGGGTCGTGGCGACCCCCGGTCGGCGGATCGCCCGGGACACCGGGCGCACCGTCGCGCAGGCGCTCTCGGCCGCCGGCCTGGACGGCGAGGCGACCGACCGGTTGATCCGCCCGTTGTTCGCCGGGGTGCTCGGCGAGCGGCGGCTGAACACCTCCGCGGCGTTCGCCCGGCTGGTCTGGCGGACGTTCGTGCTCGGCACCGTCGCGGTGCCGTCCCGCGGAATGGCCGCACTGCCCATCCAGCTCGCCGCCCGGCTGCCGTCCGGGGTGCTCTGCCTCGGGCAGCGGGTGACCGCGGTCCGGCCGGGCCGGGTACGCACCGACGAGGGTGAGCTGCCGGCCAGAGCGGTGCTGGTGGCGACCGACCCGCTGACCACGTCCGCGCTGGTGCCGCCGCTGCCGCGGCCCAGGATGCGGGCGCTGACGACCTACTACCACGTCACCGACGACCCGCCGTCCCGCGAGCCGCTGCTGCATCTGGACGGCACCGGCGGTCCGGTGGTGAACACCGTGGTGATCACCGCGGCCGCGCCGTCCTACTCCCCCGACCATCGCGCGCTGATCTCCAGCACCGTGCTCGGCGGGGACGGCTCGGAGCCGGCGGTACGCGCCGAGCTGGCCCGGATCTACGGCCGTCCGACCGACGGCTGGGAGCACCTGCACACCGCCGAGGTTCCGGCCGCCCTGCCGGCGTTCCCGCCCGGCCTGCCGCTGGCCCGGCCGGTGGACCTCGGCGACGGGCTGTTCGTCGCCGGCGACCATCGCGACACCCCATCGATCCAGGGGGCGCTGGTCAGCGGGCGGCGCGCCGCCGCCGCCGCGCACCGCCGGCTGACCGGGCTGCTGGCGACGCGGCGGGACTAGTCTCGAGGTCGTGGTGGCAACCTGTCGGGCCATAACCGACGAGATCGTCGAGCTGCGGCTCGGGGTCGTGGACTACGAGACCTCGTGGCAGGAGCAACGCGCCTTCGCCGAGGCGCGGGTCGACGGCGGTCCGGACGTGCTGATGCTGCTCGAGCATCCGTCGGTGTACACCGCGGGCCGGCGGACCCGGCCTGCGCACCGCCCGACCGACGGCACGCCGGTGATCGACGTGGACCGCGGCGGCGAGCTGACCTGGCACGGGCCCGGCCAGCTCGTCGGCTACCCGATCGTCCGGCTGGCCGACCCGATCGACGTGGTCGACTACGTTCGCCGCCTCGAGGAGGCGTTGATAGCGGTGGTCAGCGGGCTCGGCCTGCCGGCCGAGCGGGTTCCCGGGCGCAGCGGGGTGTGGCTGCCGGCGGCCGGCGGGCGACCGGAGCGCAAGGTCGCCGCGATCGGGGTGCGGGTGCAGCGCGGCGTGACCCTGCACGGCTTCGCGCTGAACTGCGACCCCGACCTGGCCGCGTTCGACAAGATCGTGCCCTGCGGGATCAGCGACGCCGGGGTGACGTCGCTGTCCGCGGAACTGGGTCGCCCGGTCCGGGTGGCCGACGTGATCGACGACGTGGCGACCGCGGTTCGCGCGGCGCTGGACGGTGCGCTCGCGCGGCGCTGATCGGTCACGCCCTAGACGCGGACCTGCTCCGCGATCAGCTCGATGTGGTCCAGGTCGGCGAGGTCGAGCAGCTGCAGGTGCAGCCGGCTGATCCCGGTGCGCTCCCGCCACTCCCCGATCCGGTCGACGACCTCCGCGGGCGTTCCGGCCAGCCCGTTGGCGCGCAGGTCGTCGACGTCGCGGCCGATCGCCAGCGCCCGTCGCGCCACCTCGGCGTCGTCCCGCCCGACGCAGACGGTCTGCGCCACCGAGAGCCGCAGCTCCGCCGGATCGCGTCCGATCTCCGCGCAGGCCTGCCGCACCCGGCCGAACTGGCGCTCCACCACGTCGATCGGCCGGAACGCGACGTTGAACTCCGCCGCGTAGCGGGCGGCGAGTGCCGGGGTGCGGCGAGGCCCGGTGCCGCCCATGATCACCGGCGGGTGGGGCCGCTGCACCGGCTTGGGCAACGCTGGCGAGTCGCGCAGTTGGTAACGCGCGCCCTCGAAGTCGAAGGTGTCGCCGGGCAGCGTCCGCCACAGCCCGGTGATCACGGCGAGTTGCTCGGCGAGCATGTCGATCCGCTCCCCGGCCGGCGGGAACGGGATCCCGTAGGCGGTGTGCTCGGTCTCGAACCAGCCCGCGCCCAGGCCCAGCTCGACGCGCCCGCCGGACATCTGGTCCACCTGCGCGACGATGATCGCCAGCGGGCCGGGCTGCCGGAACGTCACCGGGGAGAGCAGCGTGCCGAGCCGGATCCGGGAGGTCTCGCGGGCCAGCGCGGCCAGCGTGGACCACGCGTCGGTCGGACCCGGCTCCCCACTGACCGGGCCGATGGCGCGGTAGTGGTCGGAGCGGAAGAAACCGTCGAACCCGGCGTCCTCGGTGCACCGCGCGACCCGGAGCAGGTCGTCGTAGTCGGCACCCTGCTGGGGCTCGGTGAAGATCGTGAGGTCCACGGGTCGCAGGCTAGGCCCGGGGGAAGCGCTCCGCAGTGCCGGGTCAGGCGTACTGGACCGGTGCCGGCACGGTCCCGGCCAGTGGAGATCACGGCCGAGCCGCCTGGCGGACGGTCCGGCCGCGCGTAGGGTGGGCGCCGTGAGCGTGCCCCCAGACGGACGCAGGCTGCTGCGGCTCGAGGTGCGCAACGCCCAGACCCCGATCGAACGCAAGCCGCCCTGGATTCGGACCCGGGCGCGGACCGGACCGCAGTTCTCCGAGCTGCGCGACCTGGTTCGCCGGGAGGGCCTGCACACCGTGTGCCAGGAAGCCGGTTGCCCCAACATCTACGAGTGCTGGGAGGACCGGGAGGCGACCTTCCTCATCGGCGGCGAGACCTGCACCCGGCGCTGCGACTTCTGCCAGATCGACACCGGTCGGCCCACCCCGCTGGACCGGGACGAGCCACGTCGGGTCGCCGAGTCGGTGCACACGATGGGGCTGCGCTACTCGACGGTCACCGGGGTCGCCCGCGACGACCTGCCGGACGGCGGCGCCTGGCTGTACGCCGAGACCGTGCGCCGCATCCACGCCCGCAACCCCGGCACCGGCGTCGAGCTGCTGATCCCCGACTTCTCCGGGGTACCCGAGCAGCTCGGCGAGGTGTTCGACTCGGCACCCGAGGTGCTGGCGCACAACGTCGAGACCGTGCCGCGGGTGTTCCGCCGGATCCGTCCGGCGTTCGACTATCGCCGATCGCTCGACGTGCTGACCGCGGCCAGGGCGTCCGGGCTGGTCACCAAGTCGAATCTGATCCTCGGCATGGGCGAGGAGCCCGCCGAGGTGCGAGACGCGCTGCGCGACCTCGTCGAGTCCGGTTGCGAGATCGTCACGATCACCCAGTACCTGCGGCCGAGCGCCCGGCACCTCCCGGTGGCCCGCTGGGTCAAGCCGGAGGAGTTCGTGGCGCACGCCGAGGCCGCCGAGGGCCTGGGTTTCGCGGGCGTGATGGCCGGCCCGCTGGTGCGCAGCTCGTACCGGGCCGGACGGCTGTACGCCCAGGCGATGGCTCGACGTGGGGCGGCGCTGCCGGCGGAGCTGGCCCACCTGGCCGACGGCGGCGCTGCGACCCAGGAGGCTTCCGCGCTGCTCGCCCGCTGACCCGCGTTCGCCGTCGACCGGCGACCTCGTCGGGGTCCTCCGTCCCGCCCGTGATGCCGGCCAGCCGTATCCTGGGCCTATGGCGGCCCAGCGCGACAAGCAAGCCAAGAAAAAGGCCCGGCGGGCGAAGCGGGCGGAGTCCTGGGGGCGCTACAAGCAGATCTGGGAAGCGTTCAAGATGCAGCGCCGGGACGACAAGGCGCTGATCCCCTGGATGGTCGCGGCCTTCCTCGGCTCGGTGGCCGTGGTGTTCGCGATCGGGCTGTTCTTCGACTACGAGTGGTGGTCACTGCCCATCGGCATCGCGCTCGGCGTGCTCGCGGCGATGAGCATCTTCGGCCGTCGGGTGCAGCGCAATGTGTACGCCAAGGCGGATGGCCAGCCAGGCGCGGCCGGCTGGGCGTTGGACAACATGCGGGGGTCCTGGCGGGTCACCCAGGCCGTCGCCGGTACCACGCACCTCGACGTCGTGCACCGGGTGATCGGCAAACCGGGGATCATCCTGGTCGCCGAGGGCGCGCCGCACCGGGTGAAGGGCCTGCTCGGCCAGGAGAAGAAGCGCACCGCCCGAGTCGCCGGCTCGGTGCCGATCTACGACATCGTGGTCGGCAACGACGAAGGCCAGGTGCCGCTGCGCACCCTGCAACGCCACATCTCCAAGCTCCCCCGCAACATCAACGCCAAGGAGATGGACGCCCTGGAGACCCGGCTGGCGGCGCTGGCCAACCGCCGCGGCGCCGGGCAGCTGCCCAAGGGCCCGATGCCACAAGGCGCCAAGATGCGCAGCGTTCAGCGGGTCGTCAAGCGCCGCTGATCCCCAGTTGTCGCGCGTTCTTCCAACGACCAGTCGCGCCTTTCCCGATCGACAGGTGCTGACCTAGGGTCGCGAGGAGATCTGCTGCACCGCCCAGCCGTTCCCGTCCGGATCGCTGAAGTGCACGAACCCGACGTTGTCCAGCGCCTTGCCCTCCTCGCCATCCTTCATCGGCCGCAGGCCCGCCTCGCCGTACACCTGCACCTCGGAGGCGTCCACCCCGCGCTCGACGAGCTGGGCGTGCGCGGCGCGGATGTCCGGCACGACGAGCTGCAGGCCCTCCAGCGAGCCGGGCGCCATCCCGTTCATGCCCTTCCCGATCACGATCGAGCAGCCCGATCCGGGCGGGGTGAGCTGGACGAAGCGCAGCTCGTCGCTGATCTTGGTGTCGTGGTCGACGGTGAAGCCGAGTTGGTCGGCGTAGAAGGCCTTGGCCCGGTCGACGTCCTCGACCGGGACCGTGACCACTTCGAGCGTCCAGTTCATGACTTGTCTCCTCGGGTATCTCGGTCCGCGACCGCCCGCAGCAGCCGGGCCAGCCGGTCGTAGCTCTCGCCGACCCCACGCTCCATCGGTGAGCTGAGCACCTGGTCGCGAACCTGCCGCGACGGGAACCAGAGCGTGGTGGTCAGGGTGGTTGTGACGCCGTGCTCGCGGAGCTCGGCGGTCACCAGCGACTCGCCGGGGAACCACTGGTCGTCGTAGGTCTCGGTGTAGACCAGGCGCTCCGGCGGCACGACCTCGCGGTACACGCCGCCGTGGCCCATTTCGGCGCCACCCGGTCCGACCGAGACGAACCGCCACCGCCCGCCGACCCGCAGGTCGACCTCGCAGTCGACGAGGTCCCAACCGTCCGCCCCGAACCAGCGCCTGAGCAGGTCCGGCCTGGTCAGCGCGTCGAACACCAGCCGGCGAGGCGCGTCGAACACCCGGGTCAGGACGATCTCGGTGGGCCGCGGCGCCCGCACCGTCACCGCACGAGTGTCGCTCACGACGTTCCCCCTGGCTCGTCCTGCAGCTCCGCGAGCAGCGTGTCGAGGCGCCGGTAGCGTCGCTCCCACAGCCGTCGGTAGTCGTCAAGCCAGTCGGTCGCGGCCCGCAGGCCCCGCGGGTCCAGCCGGCACGGCCGGCGCTGCGCGTCCCGGCCGCGGGAGATCAGCCCGGCGCGCTCGAGCACCTTGAGGTGCTTGGAGACCGCGGGCTGGCTCATCTCGAACGGCGCCGCCAGCTCGGTCACGGTCGCTTCACCGCGTCGACAGCCGTGCCAGGATGGCGCGCCGCGTCGGGTCCGCCAGCGCCGCGAATGCCAGGTCGAGCTGGGCCGTCGCCACGTTAATAACCTCCAAGTTCTATAACTAGTGAGTTTTCTAGGGCATGCGAGGCGACCTGTCAAGCCCTCATCCCCAGCGCACCGCAGGCAGCAGACGACGATCATCGTTCGACCCACCCGTTAACCTGTGCGAAACATTCGAGTGACGGTCGGGCAACACCACCCGCTTAGCGTCGCCGGGACCGTGCGACCACTCGACCCGAGTCGACGAAGGAGCCCCCAGCGTGTTCACCAATGCCGACGAGGTCCTGCGCTTCATCAGCGACGAGGACGTGAAGTACATCGACGTCCGTTTCTGTGACCTGCCGGGCATCATGCAGCACTTCACCGTGCCTGCGGATTTCTTCACGGCCGAGATCTACGAGCAGGGGCTCGCCTTCGACGGCTCGTCGGTGCGCGGTTTCCAGTCCATCCACGAGTCGGACATGCAGCTGCTGCCGGACCCGGCGACCGCGTGCATCGACCCGTTTCGGGTGGAGAAGACGCTCAACATCAACTTCTTCGTGCACGACCCGCTGACCCTGGAGCCGTACAGCCGCGACCCGCGCAACGTGGCTCGCAAGGCCGAGGAGTACCTGGCCAGCTCGGGGATCGCGGACACCGCCTACTTCGGCCCGGAGGCCGAGTTCTACATCTTCGACTCGGTGCGCTTCGACACCAAGCCGAACGAGGCCTTCCACCACATCGACTCCGAAGAGGGCTGGTGGAACACCGGTTCGCCGGACGGCGACACCCGCGGCTACAAGATCAACTACAAGATGGGCTACTTCCCGGTACCGCCCACCGACCACTACGCCGACCTGCGCAACGCGATGTGCACGAACCTGATCAACGCCGGGTTCTCGCTGGAGAAGGCGCACCACGAGGTGGGCACCGCCGGCCAGGCTGAGATCAACTACCGGTTCAACACGCTGCTGCACGGCGCGGACGACCACCAGCTCTACAAGTACATCCTGAAGAACACCGCCTGGGCCGCCGGCAAGACCGTGACGTTCATGCCCAAGCCGCTGTTCGGCGACAACGGGTCCGGGATGCACTGCCACCAGTCGCTGTGGAAGGACGGCGAGCCGTTGTTCCACGACGAGTCCGGCTACGGCGGCATCTCCGACATGTGCCGGCACTACATCGGTGGGCTGCTGCACCACGCGCCGAGCCTGCTGGCGTTCACCAACCCGACGGTGAACTCCTACCACCGGCTGGTGCCGGGCTTCGAGGCGCCGGTGAACCTGGTGTACTCCAGCCGCAACCGTTCCGCATGTGTCCGGATCCCGATCACCGGCCCGAACCCGAAGGCCAAGCGGTTGGAGTTCCGCTGCCCGGACAGCTCCGGCAACCCGTACCTGGCGTTCTCCGCGATGATGATGGCCGGCCTCGACGGCATCAAGAACAAGATCGAGCCGCCGGCTCCGATCGACAAGGACCTCTACGAGCTGCCGCCCGAGGAGGCCGCCGAGGTCACCCAGGTGCCCGGCAGCCTCGATGAGGTCATCGACCGGCTCGAGACCGACCACGAGTACCTGCTCGAGGGCGGCGTGTTCACCCCGGACCTGATCGAGACCTGGATCGCGCTGAAGCGGGAGAACGAGATCGCCCCGCTGAAGCTGGTCCCGCACCCGCTGGAGTTCGGCCTCTACTACGACGTCTGATTCAGCCGTCCGCGGTCGCGGGGCTAACGCCGGCACATATCGGAGTACCCCGGCACGCACGTCAGGACATATGTGCCGCGCACGCGCGGTATGTGCCGACCGGGGAGGCAGGTGCTGGTCAGCGGGTGGTCAGCGGGTGGTCAGCGGGTGGTCAGCGGGGCGCTCAGTGGGCGCGAGGCGGGCCGTCACGGCAGCAGCATCCACCAGCCGCCGACCGCCAGCCCCGCCGCGCAGGTCAGCATGAACAGCGCCACCCACCCGACGGCCGGCACCCCGGTGAGCCAGCCGAGCTGATCGGCGTCGGAGCGCGGCGCGCGACCGTGCGCCCTGGCCCGCTGCAGCTCGGCCGCCGCCCGCAGCCCGCCGAACAGCAGGAACCACACCAGGGCGGCGGCGAACCCGGCCTGCCACGGCGGCGACGCGTAGTACGACACGGCCACCACGGCCGCGCCGGTGACCAGCACGGCGAACGCCCCGTACGGGTTGCGCACGACCACCAGCGTGGCCACCAGCAGCCCGGCGGCGATCCACAGCACCGGCTGGGTGTACCCGGCCGCGATCAGGGCTGCGCCGCCCAGCCCCAGCAACGACGGCGTGGGGTAGCCGGCCAGCAAGGTGAACACGACGCCAGGGCCGCGCGGCGGGCCGGACGACACCGTGACGCCGGAGGTGTCGGAGTGCAGCCGGATGCCCGCCAGCCGGCGTCGGGCGGCCAGCGCCACCAGCGCGTGCCCGCCCTCGTGCGCGATCGTGACGACGGTTCGGGTGATCCGCCAGATCGGCCGGCTGGCCACCGCGATCAGCGCCGCGAGGGCACTGGCCAGCAGGGCGATGTGCTGCGGATCGTCCAGCCAGGCGGCGAGCGAGCGCAGCACGGCGTTCACCAGTGCGATTCTTCCCGACGGGTTGCGGCGTCAGGCCGGCGGCGGGATGACGCGATCCAGTACGAAGCCGAGCACGAACGTGAGCAGCCGGAGCAGCGTCGCCGCGGGCGGGCGGACGGACGCGACCGGGATGCTCGGCAGGTAGACCGCGGCCGCCGTCGTGTCCCCGTGCTCACCGAGCACCGCGGTCGGGAACGGTCCAGCGAGCTGGGCCCGCTCTCCAGTCCACCCGCTTGCGCCACCGCGCGCCCCGGTCAGTCCTTACGCCCGCTGACCGCGAGGGCGGCGCCGAGGCCGATCATCATCAGCCCGCCGGTGCCGCCGAGCGCGGCCAGCCGCCGCGGGGACCGGGCCAGCCAGTCCCGGGCCGCGCCGGCGCCGAGGCCCCACACCGAGTCGAGGGTCAGCGCGAGCAGGCAGAACACCAGGCCGAGCACCAGCATCTGCACCACGGTCTGCCCGGCGGCGGGGTCGACGAACTGCGGCAGCACGGCGCCGAAGAACACGATCGTCTTCGGATTGGACAGGCCGACCAGGAAGCCCCTGGTGAACATCCGCCGGCCGCCGGGCAGCTCGGGCGCCGGCGCGGTCAGCCGAGCGCGGTGCCTGATCGCCTGGACGCCCAGATAGACCAGGTACGCGGCGCCGGCCAGCTTGATCACGGTGAACACCACCACCGAGGCCTCGATCAGGGCGCCCACCCCGACCGCCACCGCGGCGACCAGCACGGCGGCGCCGAGCGAGTTCCCGACCACGCCGGCCAGCGCGGCCCGGCGTCCGAACGCGATCGCCTGGCTGACCACGAACACCACGGTCGGCCCGGGCACGATGATCAGCACCACGGAGGCGAGCACGAACGTCCACAGGTGCTCCGGTGACGGCATGCCCGCGACCATATCCCGCACGCCAGGACCACCCCACCGACTAATCGCCGCCGCTCCCCCGACCCGCCGGTTGGTAGAAGAGCCGTTCGACGACGGCGCGGGCGCGTCGGGTGGCGCGCCGGTAGTCGTCCACGAACTCGCCGGGATCACCGCCGGCCGGGTAGCCCATCGCGCGGGCCACCGCGGCGAGTTCCCGCCCCGGTCCGGGCAGCTGGTCGCCGGGCTTGCCGCGCACCAGCATGATCGCGTTGCGGGCCCTGGTCGCCATCGTCCAGCCCGCCTCGAGCGCCTCCGCGTCCGAGCGGCTGATCAGGCCGGCCTCGACCGCCGCCCCAAGTCCGTCCAGTGTGGACGGGGTGCGCAGCGCGGTCAGCTCGCCGGCGTGCTGCAGCTGCAGCAGCTGGATGGTCCACTCCACGTCGGCCAGGCCGCCGTACCCGAGCTTGGTGTGTGTCGCCCGGTCGGCGCCGCGGGGCAGCCGCTCGGTGTCCACCCGCGCCTTGATCCGCCGGATCTCGGTCGCCTTGGCGGCCGGCAGCCCGCCGGACGGGTAGCGGATCGGATCCACCGCCGCGATGAACCGCGCACCGAGGTCGGCGTCGCCCGCCACCGGTCGGGCCCGCAGCAACGCCTGCGCCTCCCAGGCGTCGGCCCACTTCGTGTAGTACGCGGCGTAGCTGTTCAGCGTGCGGACCAGCGGGCCGGCCCGGCCCTCGGGCCGGAGGTCGGAGTCGACCAGCAGCGCCGGGTCGGGGCTGGGCGCACCGAGCAGCCGGCGGACCGTCTCCGCGACGTTCGTCGCGTAGCCCAGCGCGGCCGACTCGTCCGCCCCTTCCACCGGTTCGCAGACGAACAGCACGTCCGCGTCGCTGCCGTAGCCGAGCTCACTGCCGCCGAGCCGCCCCATCCCGATCACGGCCAGTCGGGCCGGCGGCGCCGCGGCGGCCGGATGGGCCCGCTCGGCGGCGTCGAGCGCCGCCTGCAGCACGGCGACCCAGACGTCGGACAGCGCCGCGCAGACCCCGCGCACAGTCAGCACGCCCAGCAGGTCCGCGGCCGCGACCCGAAGCAGCTCGTGGCGGCGCAGCGAGCGGGCCGCTGCCACCGCGTTCGCCAGGTCGGCGTGCCGGCCGACCGCGGCCCGCAGCGAGGCCGCGACGTCCGCCTGATCCCGGCTCGCCAGCTCCGGCTGCGGCCCGCTGCCGGCCAGCAGTTGGAGGACCTCGGGGGCCCGCACCAGCAGGTCCGGGACCAGCGCCGACGTCCCGAGCAGGAACATCAGCCGTTCGGCGACCGCGCCCTCGTCGCGCAGCAGCCGCAGATACCACGGCGTCTCGGCCAACGCCTCGGACACCCGCCGGTAGGCGAGCAGCCCGCGGTCCGGATCGGGTGCGTCCGCGAGCTGGCCGAGCAGCACCGGAAGCAGGGTCTGCTGGATCGCGGCCGCCCGGGATACCCCGGCGGTCAGGGCCCGCAGGTGCGCCAGCGCACCCTCCGGCGAGGCGTAACCGAGTGCTGCCAGCCGCTGGGTGGCGGCCCGCTCGGACAGCCGGACCGCCTCCGCCGGCATCCGGGACACCGCGTCCAGCAGCGGCCGGTAGAACAGCTTCTCGTGCAACCGCCGAACCCGGCGGGCGTGCCGCGCCCACTCGGCGAGCAGCACGCCGACCGCGTCCTGCCGGCCGTCCGGCCGCAACCGGGCGGACCGGGCCAGCCAGCGCAGCTCGCCGACGTCGGACTCGGCGGGCATCAGGTGGGTGCGGAGCAGCCGGCGCAGCTGCAGGCGGTGCTCCAACAGGCGGAGGAACCGGTAGGACGCCGCGAGGTTCGCCGCATCGTCCCTCCCCACGTAGCCGCGAGCGCCGAGCGCGGCCAGCGCCCGCAGCGTCGAGGAGTCGCGGATCTCCTCGTCGGTGCGGCCGTGCACCAGTTGCAGCAGCTGCACGGCGAACTCGACGTCGCGCAGCCCGCCCTTGCCGAGCTTGAGTTCCCGGTCGGCGTGCTCGGCCGGCACGTGGTCCTCGACCCGCCGCCGCATGGCCTGCACGTCGACCACGAAGTCCGGCCGGTCCGCCGCGCTCCACACCAGCGGGGTGACGGCGGCCGCGTACTCGGCGCCGAGCTCGGGGTGCCCGGCGATCGGGCGGGCCTTGAGCAAGGCCTGGAACTCCCAGGTGCGCGCCCAGCGCCGGTAGTAGGACAGGTGCCCCTCGACGGTCCGCACCAGCGCCCCGGTGCGACCCTCCGGCCGCAGGTTGGCGTCCACCTCGAAGCAGGCCGCGCCGGCGATTCGCATCGTCGCGCTGGCCAGCCGGGTCGCCGCGGCGTCGGCCGGGTCGCCGACGAAGATCACGTCGACATCGCTGACGTAGTTCATCTCGCGGCCGCCGGTCTTCCCCATCCCGATCACGGCCAGCCTCGGACCACCGTCCGCGGCACCCACCTCCGCGGTTGCCACCGCGAGGGCGGCGCGCATCCCCGCGGCGGCGAGGTCGGCGAGCAGCTCGGCGACGGTGTCCAGCGACAGCACCGGCAGCGTCGGCTCCCCGACCGCGGCCAGGTCGACAGCGGCCAGCTCGAGCAGGGCGTCCCGGTAGGCCGTGCGCAACGCGGCCACCGCGGCGTTCCCGGTCCGGGTCTGCTCCGGGCCGGACTCGACCGCTCGGAGCAGGGCGGCGCTGCGTTCGTCCAGATCGGGCAGCCGATCGATCGCGAGGGCGTCCTCGGTGAGCCGGCGCCAGCGGTCGGGGTTCGCCACCAGGTGGTCGCCCAGCGCGGAGGACGTGCCGAGCACCGCCATCAGCCGCCCCCGCAGGGCGCGGTCGGTGCGCAGCCGGTCGGCGAGCTCGGGCCAGTCCGGTGCCGCGTCGGCGAGCCGCTCCAAGGCGCGCAACGCGAGTTCCGGGTCGGGGCTGCGGGCGAGCGCCCACATGATCTCCTCGGCGCCGGCGGCCGGGCCGTCGCCGTCCCACCAGCGCAGCCGGGTCAGCGTCGGCTCGGCGCGGCCCTCGGTCAGCCCCAGCCGGGCCAGCGACGTGAGGCGGTCGCTCACACCGGTGGATACTGCCGCACCCGGACCCGTCGCGCCGCCGGCGCCGCGGCCGGCCCGCCTAGTCTCGTGACCGTGACGGACCAACGTTGGGTTGCCGAGATGGGCGAGGAGAACGCGCGCTGGGTGGCCACCCAGAGCAGGACCGCGTTCCTGGCCAGCGAGTACCGACCTGTCGATCTCGGCGGCGGCCGGCTGGCGCTGAGTGCACGCGCCCTCGGCGCCATCCGCGAGCTCGGCGAGGAAGAAGACGGGTACATCACCGACGACGGCGAGGGGCTTCGCATCTGGATCGGCGAGGAAGCCTTCGAGCTGGAGCCGGAACGCTGACCGAGCCGTCGGCGGCCCGGTCCGCTCGGCAGGCGCGGCGCGGCAGCCGGTGCAAGGCTGGTCGCGAACACTCTCGCAACCGGGAGGACTGAGTCGATGACGACCCGTTTCGGCGTCTTCGTGCCGCAGGGCTGGCGGATGGACCTGGTGGAAATCCGCGATCCCGCTGAGCAGTTCGAGGCCATGGCCGCGGTCGCCAAGGCGGCCGACGACGGACCGTGGGACTCGATCTGGGTGTACGACCACTTCCACACCGTCCCGAAGCCGAGCCACGAGACGGTGTTCGAGTGCTGGACCTCGACCGCGGCGTTGGTCCGTGACACGCAGCGGGTGCACGTCGGCCAGATGGTCGGCTGTATGGGCTACCGGGAGCCGTCGCTCTACGCCAAGATGGCCTCCACTGTGGACGCCGCGAGCCACGGCCGGCTGTATGCCGGCATCGGAGCCGGCTGGTACGAGCAGGAGTGGCGGGCCTTCGGCTACCAGTGGCCCGAGCTCAAGGACCGGATGGGTCGGTTCCGGGAAGGCGTGGAGATCATCCACAAGATGTGGACCGAGGACGAGCCGGTGTTCTCGGGCAAGTACCACCGCATCGACAAGCCGATCAACGAACCCAAGGGCGTCCGCAAGCCGCACCCGTCGTTCTGGATCGGCGGAAACGGCGAGCAGGTGACGCTCAAGCTGGTCGCGCGCTACGGCGACGCCTGCAACGTGGGCTTCGGCCGGCCAGACGTGGTACGCGAGAAGCTCGGCGTGCTGCGCCGGCACTGCGACACCCTGGGCCGGGACTACGACGAGATCATCAAGTCGACCAGCATCACGGTGTTCCCGATCGAGAAGGGCGCCGACCCGGAGAAGGCCAGCGCCACCGCCCGCGGCCGCACCAGCTTCTCCGACTTCGCCCGCACCGCGGGGATCGACACCACCGAGGACATCGCGGCCCGGATCGAGTCGCTCACCGAGGCCGGGGCCGACTACATCATCACCTACATCCCCGGCATCGCGTACGACCACGAGCCGCTGGCCCGGTTCGCCGAGGAGATCATTCCTCGGTTCATATGACCTGTTGACCCTGAGTATCTGCTGAGAAATCCATAAGGAACTCCTGTAACGCTCGTAACCGTCGGTCCGATGGTCCAACTGCGGGTGCCGCGACGGGGAGGCGGCTGTAGGAAGTGTTGCCCTCGGCAACAGCACGTGAACTGGTGATCGGCGATCGACACGCTCTGTTCGTCGATCTCCTCAGCGCTGTGCTGAACGATCATGGGTTCCGGGTGGTGGCAAGTGCCAGGAGCCTCGATGGTCTGCGCGCCGCCATCGGTAAGCACCGGCCCGAGATCTGCCTACTTGAGCGGTTCTTCGCCGACGGCGACAGCATCGCGGCGATGGCCGGGCTGCGGGCCGCGACGGCAGAGGCGACGAGGTTCGTTCTGGTCACCGTCGACCACAACCCGGATAGCGTGTCCGCCGCCCTCGAGGCGGGCGCGGCCGGCTACCTGCACAAGAGCCGCAGCGTGAGCACGCTGCTGACCGCGATCGGCCGGATCCAGCACGGCGAGGTCGTCGTCGACGTGCCGGTATGGAGCGCACCCCTCGGCTCACAGGAACACGCCGATGCGCGTCGGCTGGCGGCACACCTGACCGCCCGCGAGCGGGAATGTCTCCACCTCGTCGTGAACGGGGTCAACACCCGGGACATGGCCGCCCGGCTGGGCATCTCGGCCACGACCGTACGCAGTCACGTGCACTCGCTGCTGACCAAGCTCGGCGTGCATTCCCGGCTCGAAGCTGCGTCCTTCGCGGTCCGCCACGGGCTGCTCGACGAGCCCGCCGAGCGGCGGATCTCGCTGCGGGAGTCCGGGCCGGGCGACGCCATGCCGGCGTCCTGAGCGGTCCTGACGGTAGGACGGGCCGGTAGGACGGGCTGGCTCAGTCGGACGGCTCGGAACCGAGTAGCGACGGGATCGTGGACCCGTCTCGCTGGCGCAGCCACCCCGGTACCCGACGGGACCGGTCATCCGGCGGTCCGGTGCGGATCCCGCGTGACTCCTCGGCGGGAACCATCCCGTGCGCCCGTGCCAGCGCGACCGCCTCCAACCGGCTGTGCACGTCGAGCTTGCGCAGGATGCTGGAGGTATGGGTGCGGACCGTGTTCACCGACGTGCCCAGGTGCACGGCCAGGTCCCGACCCCGCCTGCCCTCGACCAGGCTCAGCAGCACATCGCGCTCCCGCGCGGTGAGGGCGTCGAGCGGGCCGGTGCGCTCCCTGGCCCGGCGGACGTCCGCGCGGAGCGCACGCAGCAGCGCGCCGAGTTGTTCCCTGGGATACCAGGCATGACCCCGGACGGCGCCGCGCACGGCCTCGACGAGCACGTCGACCGAGCAGTCCGTGGGCAGCCAGGCGGCCGCTCCGAACCGAGCCGCCTCGACCGCGCTCACCGGATCCGGGTCCGCACTCAAGATCACGACATGCGCTGCTGGACAGGCTGCGCCGAGCCGGGCCGGTAGCCAGACCCGACCGCTCGTCGGCCGCTCGGCACTGACGATGATCACATCCGGCCGCGTCTGGTGCACCAACTCGGTCAGCCGCAGATCATCTGTGCCGTACCGCCCGACCACCCACAGGTCGGGCTCGACGGACAGCCGCTCCGCCAGTGCGTCGGCGAGCATCTGCTGGTCGTCCACGAGGAGTACCCGCACGGCCACCGCCATCGTGACCATGCCTCCAACCTGGTACTTCGCCGACGGCACGACCACCTACAAATGCATGAGATCCGGCCACACATTCAGCCGACGCGACGACGAGGAGGCCGCGGCTCGCCCTGCTGCGGTAGGTCGACTACGCCCGATGGAGGAGGGCGCCGCAGGCTCCCCGACCTAGCGTGGCCCACAGCCGACGGGGTCAGGGAGCGCGACGAGATGGGTGAGCTGCTCGAGCAGAGGGTCCACAGCGGTGGTTGGCCGTATGTCCTGATGTACCACTCGGTCACCACCTATCGGGACGACCCCTACCTGATCACCGTTCGGCCGCACCGGTTCGAGGCCCAGCTGCGCTGGCTGCACCGGCGTGGCCTGCGCGGGGTCTCCATGCGGGAGCTGCTGGCGGCCGACCGTCTCGGCCGGTCGGCGGGTCTGGTCGGCCTCACCTTCGATGACGGCTACGCCGACTTCGTCCAGCAGGTGCTGCCCGCGCTGGCGCGCCGGGGCTTCACCGCGACCGTCTTCGTCATCGCCGGGCGGGTCGGCGGGACCAACATCTGGGATCCCGACACCGAGCGCAAGGCGTTGATGACCTCCCGCCAGGTGCGCGCGGCGGTCGACGCCGGAATGGAGATCGGGTCGCACGGGCTGCGCCACGTTCCGCTGCCCTCGCTATCACCCGCCCGGATCGCGGAGGAGACCGAAGCCAGCCGGGCGATCCTGCAGGTGCTGAGCGGCCAGGACGTGGACGGGTTCTGCTACCCGTACGGCGCGATCTCCGCCGAGGTGATCCACGGCGTGCGCACCGCCGGCTACGACTACGGCTGCGGCGTCAAGCCCGCCGAGCTGACCTGCCGGCACGCCCTTCCCCGCACCTACGTCGGCGACCGGGACGACGCGATGCGGTTGCGAGCCAAGCAGTACCGGCACCGCCGCAGCCTGCGCGAGACACCGGGACCGGCTGCCGGTTCCGGCCGCCCCGCCGAGCCGGCCGCGGTCGGGGCACGGTCGGGTGACACGGTCTGGGTGACACAGTCGGTGACACCGTCGGGTGGCGGGGCCGGGTGATCGTGCCGCCCGACGACCGAGTGCGGCCGCCGACCGTGCTCCAC
Organism: uncultured Actinomycetota bacterium; assembly: GCA_963776255.1. Taxonomy (GTDB): domain Bacteria; phylum Actinomycetota; class Actinomycetes; order Mycobacteriales; family Pseudonocardiaceae; genus Pseudonocardia. The sequence continues at coordinate 55,629 of CAVZMB010000017.1, forward strand.
GTCGCCCAACCGACGATCGCAGGCGTCGCCCGTTACGTCACCGCCGCGAGCGCCGACCAGCTCGATCGGGGCTGGCGGGCCGTGGTCGCCTGCCCGGACGGCGGCTGGCTCGCCGACGAGCTCGACGCGCACCGGGTACCGCGGCTCGACTGGTCGGCGACCCGATCACCGGGGCCCGCATCGCCGGTCGAAGCGGCCCGGCTGTTCCGGATCATCGCCGCGGTCGCACCGGACGTGGTGCACCTGCACTCCTCGAAGGCCGGCCTGGTCGGACGGCTCGTGCTGCGGGGGCGCCTACCCACGCTGTTCAGCCCGCACGGCTGGTCGTGGCTGGCCGCGACCGGGACCACGGCCCGGCTGGCCGCGGCCTGGGAGCGGGCCGCGGTCCGCTGGACGGACGAGTTCGTCCTGGTCGGCGTCGGCGAGGAGGAGCACGCCCGCGCGCAGCGACTCGGTGGCCGCCGGGTGGTGATTCGCAGCGGGGTGGACCTCGCCCGGTTCGCGCCGGCCGGGCCCGATGATCGCGCCGCGGCGCGGTCCCGACACGGCATTCGAGACGACGTACCGCTGGCGGTGTGCATCGGCCGGGTCAGCCGCCAGAAGGGCCAGGACGTCCTGCTCCGGGCCTGGCCCGCGGTGCGCGACCGGGTGCCCACAGCGCAGCTGCGCATCATCGGGCCCGGCGTCCTGCCCGACGCCGAGCGACGCATGGTTCCGGAGGGCGTCCGGTTCGAGCCGTCCACACCGGACCCTCGACAGTGGTTGGCCGCGGCCGACCTCGTCGCGCTCCCCTCGCGTTGGGAGGGGTTGTCGCTGACCCTGCTCGAAGCGCTGGCCAGCGGCCGACCGGTGGTCGCCGCCGACGTCGCCGGGCTCAGCGAGCTGGTGACGCCCGAGGTCGGTCAGCTCGTTCCGCCGGATTGCCCGGCCGCGCTCGCGGCGGCGATCGCCGTCCGCCTAGCCGATCGCCGCCGGCTGGCCGCGGAGGCAACGGCGGCTGCGGCGCTCAGCGTGGCGTTCGACGCCCGGCGCACCTGGGACCTGCTGGCCGCGACGACGGCCGCCGCGGCCCGGGCCGGCGGAACCGCAGGTCCGCAGCGGGTCCGTCTCCGGCGAGCTGCGTAGGGCGCCTCACGCGGTTGCGCGAGGACGCCGTGCGGTTGTGCTGCCACGTTCGGACTCAGCACCTTGCAACGCGCGGGAGCACGCCTCCCGGCGCACGGGGACGAGGAGCGGACGACGTGGTTGCCCACCGGTTGTCGCTGGCCGTCAACGGCCGCGAGTACCTCTACGAGCAGCGACTGGCCAGATACTCGCCGCCGGACGGGGCGGGTTCGGACCCCGGACCGGAGAGCGTGGCGGTGGTCGGGCTCGGCTACGTCGGGCTTCCGACCGCGCTCGGGATCGCCGCGGCGGGGGTGAACGGTCGCCGCCGGCGCGTCGTCGGCATCGACATCAGCGAGGACCGGCTGCGCGCGATCAAGTCGGGCGACGTCGACCTGCCGCCGGATGAGCACCGCCGGTTGGCCTCGGCACTCGCCGACGGCGGCCTCGAGCTCACCACGAACGCCGCCGAGCTGGCCGGGGTCGGCGTCGTGATCATCTGCGTGCCGACGCCGATCACGGATGATCACATTCCGGACCTGCGCGCGTTGCGGGCGGCCTGCATCAGCGTGGTGGAGCATGCCGGCCCCGGCCAAACGATCATCCTCACGTCCACCAGCTTCCCGGGTACCACCCGTCAGCTCCTCGTCGAGCCCCTTGAGCGGCGCGGGATCCGGGTCGGCGACGACGTCTTCGTCGCGTTCAGCGGCGAGCGGATCGACCCGGGCAACCACGACCACGTGCAGAGCCAGACGCCGCGCGTCGTCGGTGGCGTGACAGCGGACTGCGCCACGCACGCCGCGCGGGTCGTCTCGAGCCTGACCGAGGTCGTGTACCTGGTCGGGTCCACCGAGGCCGCCGAGCTCGTCAAGCTCTACGAGAACGTGTTCCGTGCCGTCTCGCTGGCGCTGGCCAACGAGATCGCCGACGTGTGCGGCGGGCTCGGGCTCGATCCGATCGAGGTGACGCTGGGTGCCGCCACCAAGCCCTACGGGTTCCTCGGCGCGTTCCCCGGGCCGGGCGTCGGTGGGCACTGCATTCCCTGCGACCCCCATTACCTGCTCTGGCAGCTGCACAACGAGCGGCGCCGGGCACCGCTGATCGAGCAGGCGATGCGGCAGATCGCCGAGCGTCCGCTGCAGGTCGTGGCGCGGGCCGGCGAGGTGCTCGCCGGCGACGGGCTCGCGCTGGCCGGAGCGAGGGTCCTGGTCGTCGGCGCCAGCTACAAGGCCGGGGTCCGCGACACCCGTGAGTCCCCGGCCCTGCCGATGATGGCCGAACTGCTGCGCCGGGGAGCCCAGGTCGGCTATGTCGACCCGCTGCTGCCCGCGGTCTGCGTACCCGGCGGCACCGTGCTGCGCAACGAAGCCGCTCCGCGCGGAGTCGACTGGGACCTTGCGGTGATCCACGTGGTGCATCCCGGGCACGACTACTCGTGGGTTCGGGAGTGTCCGAGGATCCTCGACGCCAGCTACCAGTTCGACGCCGGCGGCCTGGCCGAGGTCGTGTGATCATGCCGACCCTCCGCCGCTGTCCAGGCGCTGCCCTGCCGCAGCCGGACGTCGACATGCCGGCCGTGGTGCTCAAGCTCGACCCGAACGTCTTCCACCATGGCGGGTTGGGCGTGATCCGCAGCCTCGGCAGGTTGGGCGTTCCGGTGTACACGGTCCAGGAGCAGCGGTTCGCCCCCGTCGCCGCGTCGCGGTTCCGATCCGGCGGCTGGCTCTGGCGTCCACCACCGGACAACGTCCGCACGCTCATCGACGGCCTCGGCGTCCTGGCCCGTCGGATCGGCCGACGAGCGATGCTGTTCCCGACCGACGACGCCGGAGCGATCTTCCTCGCCGAGCACGGCGACGGGCTACGGGACTGGTTCCTGTTCCCGCAGCCGCCCCGGGCGCTGCCCCGGCTGCTCGCCGGAAAGATGTCGCTGCACGAGCTCTGCCAGCGGCTCGGCGTGCCCAGCCCGCGTGCGCGACAGGTGGCGAGCTGGTCGGAGGCCGCCGAGTTCGCCCGCGAGGTCGGCTTTCCGCTGGTCGGCAAGCTGAGCACGCCGTGGCGCTCGGCCGGGCTGCGCAGCACGACGCTCCTGCCCGACCGCGCGGCGCTGACCCGGCTCGAAGCGGACTGCCGCGAACGCGACGTCGGGCTGATGCTCCAGGAGTACATCCCGCCGGCGCCGCGGCAGGACTGGATCTTCCACGGCTACTGCGACGCGGCCGCGCGCTGCGCGCCCGCCTTCACCGGCGTCAAGGAGCGGTCATATCCCCCGCACGCCGGCCTGACGACCCTGGGACGGTCGGTGGACAACCCGCGGCTACGGGAGCAGCTCGCCGAGCTGACGTCGGTGATCCGGTTCCACGGAATCGTCGATCTCGATCTCCGGCGTGACCCGAGAGACGGCGCGTACAAGCTGCTCGACTTCAACCCTCGGCTCGGCGCCCAGTTCCGGTTGTTCCGGGACGCCGCCGGCGTCGACGTGGTGCTGGCCCAGCACCTCGAGCTCACCGGCCGCGCCGTGCCGACCCGACCGCAGGTCGACAACCGGGTGTTCGTGGTCGAGAACTACGACACGCTTGCCGCGATCGGCTACCGCCGCCGCTCCGAGCTCGGCCTGCGCGACTGGCTGCGCTCGCTGCGCGGGGTGGACGAGACCGCCTGGTTCGCCCGCGACGACCTGCGGCCGTTCGGGCTGATGTGCCTGCGGGTCGCCTGGCGGGCACTCACGCGCAGCCTCCCGGCCCGGCCGGCCGGCCGGAACGACGACCAGCCGCGGTACCGCCCGGGCCGAGCCGGCGGGCGGCCGCCCGCTCCGCCAGCGCCGCCACCGCCCCGACTGTCCCCCGTACCCAGCCCGACGGCAGGAGATCTCCGGAAATGACCGATCACGTCGACATCGCAATCGTCGGTGCCGGGCCGTACGGCCTGTCCCTCGCCGCGCATCTCCGGGGGGCCGGCGCTTCGTTCCGGCAATTCGGGATGCCGCTGAGCCTGTGGCGGGACCGGATGCCGGCCGGCATGTACCTGAAGTCGCAGGGCTTCGCATCGAACCTCTCGGCCCCGTCCGGCTCGCACACGCTTCGGGCGTTCTGCGCGCAGACCGGTCGCGACTACGCCGACTACGGCCTGCCCGTGTCGCTCGCGACGTTCGTCGCCTACGCGGACTGGTTCCGCAGCCGTCAGGCGCCGGACCTGGAGGAGGTGCTGGTCAGCGACATCGCGGTCAGCGGTGACGGGTTCCTGGCGACGCTGGCCACCGGGGAACGGCTGGTCGCCCGGCGGGTGATCGTCGCGACCGGCGTCGAGCACTTCCAGCGGGTGCCACCGGTCCTTGCCGCGCTGCCGGCCGCGCTCGGCTCGCACAGCTCGGCGCACTCCGACCTCGGCGTCTTCGCCGGCCGGGATGTCGTGGTGATCGGCCTCGGGCAGTCCGCGCTGGAGTCGGCTGCGCTGTTGCAGGAGGCCGGGGCCCGAGTGCGGATCGTGGGGCGGGCCGCCCGGGTGGCATGGAACGGTGACCCGCTCGAGGCGCAGCGCTCATTGCGCCGCCGCTTGCGGGAACCGGAGGCGCCCCTCGGCTCGGGCTGGTCGACCTGGTTCTACTCGACGCAGCCGCACCTCTACCGCAGGCTGCCAGCCGATCTCCGGTACCGGAAGGCGATCACGGCGTTGGGCCCGGCGGGAGCCTGCTGGCTGCGCCCGCGGGTGGAGGGCCGGATCCCGACGCTGCTCGGGCATTCGGTCGCGTCGGCGACGGCGAGCGGCGGGCGGGTGCGGCTGTCCCTGCGGGACGAGCGCGGGCTGGCCGCGAGCGAGCTGGACGCCGACCACGTGATCGCCGCGACCGGCTACCGGACCTCGCTGGACCGGCTGCGCTTCCTCGGCGGCCCGCTGCGGGCCCAGATACGCACGCATGCCGGCACCCCGGTGGTGGACCGGCGGTTCCAGTCGTCCGTCCCCGGTCTGTACTTCGTCGGGCCGGCGGTGGCCTCGACCTTCGGCCCCGTGATGCGGTTCGTCTACGGCTCGGACTTCGCTGCGCGGACGCTCGTCAACGGCCCGGCTCGGCCGGTGCCCGCACCGCAACGGGTGGCGGTCCGCCCGTGACCACCGCTGCCCTGACGCCCGGGCTCGTTCGCCCCACGTCGGCGCAACGCGCTCCCGCGACGCTCCGACGCCGAGCGGCCGGCCGCCCGGTGGTCGCGGCGTGGCCGGTGGCGGTGGACGCCGCGGCGCTTGCCGTCGCGGCGCTGACGGCGCCCTTCGTTGCGGGCGTCGCATCGGTCGGACCCGCCACGGGCTGGGCGAGCTGGGGCTATCCGGTCGTGCTGCTCGGGCTGCTGGCCTGCGACGGCCAGCACCGGGCCCGGATCTGCGGGCGAACCGCGGATCGGGTTCCCCGGGTGGCCGCGGCCGGTGCGCTGGCCGCGCTGCTGCTCACCCCGTGGCTAGCTGCGCCGGCCGGGCTGACGCTGGCTGCCACCGCGACGGCGCTGGTCGTGACGTTCCGCGCCGCCGGGGTGACGGCGCTGCGGGCGGCGCACCGCCGTGGGCGGCTGGTCGAGGCCACGCTGATCATCGGCGCCGACCAGCGAGGCGCCCAGCTGGCCGCACTGCTCGCCGAGCATCCCGAACTCGGGCTGCGACCCTGCGGGTTCCTGGACTGCACCCCGTCGACGACCGGGTCTCCGTTCCCGGTGCTGGGCGAGGTCAGCGAGCTGGCCCGGGTGGTCGACGAGCAGGGCGTGACCCGGGTGCTGGTCGCGCACCCGGCGGTCGAGGACGCCCACCTGGTGTCGTTGCTGCGCGTCGCGTCCGGGTTGTCCGTCGACGTCTGCCTGGTGCCGCGGCTGCCCGAGCTCGGCGCCGGTCTGCCGCACGGCTACCTGGACGAGGTGTGGGGCGTGCCGGTCATCCCGCTGCGCGGCCAGCGCCGGGTCGCCCGGGTGCTCACGGCTGCCGCTCACCGGGTAGCGGCGGCCGCCCTGCTCGTGCTGACCGGGCCGCTGCTGCTGCTGCTCGCCGCGGCGGTACGGCTCACCGAGGGCGGGCCGGTGCTGTTCCGCCAGACCAGGGCGGTGGGCACCGGCCGGCTCGCCACGGTCCGCAAGCTGCGCACGATGGCCGACCACGCCGACTCGGACACCCGGTGGGCGGTCTCCCCCGCGGACTGCACCCGACTGGGCAGCTGGCTGCGCACCACCCACCTCGACGAGCTCCCGCAGCTGGTCAACGTGCTGCGCGGGGAGATGGCGCTGGTCGGGCCGCGCCCGGAGCGCCCGCGCTTCGCCACCGCGTTCGCCCGCGAGCTGCCGCATTACGACGACCGCCACCGGGTCCGCGCCGGCATGACCGGTTGGGCCCAGGTGCACGGGCTGCACGGCGACAGCTCGATCGCCGACCGGGCCCGCTTCGACAACCAGTACATCGAGTACTGGTCGCCCTGGATGGACGTGGTGATCTTGGGCCGCACAGTGGCGGCGGTGCTGCGCGGCGCGGTGCTCGCCCGACGAGGAGGACACCGGTGAGGGTGCTGCACGTGATCACGGGACTCGGCGTGGGCGGGGCCGAGCTGCAGCTCCGGTTCCTGCTGCGGCACACCCGCCACCAGGCCGAGGTGGTGTCGCTGTACAACCCGGGCCCGGTCGCGGAGATGATCGCCGCCGACGGCGTGCCGGTGCGGGACATGGGAATGGTGCGCAACACCCAGGTCGGCACCCTGTGGCGGCTGCGCCGGGAGATCAGGTCGGGCCGCTACGACGTCGTGCACGCCCACCTGTACCGCTCCCAGGTCTACGGCAGGCTCGCCGCCCGCCTCGCGGGCACCCCGGTGATCGTGTCGACCGAGCACTCGATCGGCGAGACACACCTGGAGCGCCGCCGGATGACGCTCGGGGTGCGCGCGCTCTACCTCGCAACCGGGCTCGTCTCACCGATGACGATCGCGGTCTCCGACGCCGTGCGGGTGCGGATGGAGGGCTGGGGGGTGCCGGCGCACAAGATCGTGGTGATCCCGAACGGCACCGACCTCGACCGGGTGGCGTTCGACGCGCAGGCCGGGGCAGACGTGCGTGCCGAGTTCGGATTGCCTCCCGATGCCGCCGTGATCGGCGTGCTCGGCCGGCTGGACCCGAACAAGCGCTTCGACCTGGTGATCGAAGCCGCCGCACCACTGCTGGGCGAGCGGCACCGGCTGCTGATCGTCGGGGACGGGTCCGAGCGTGCCCGGCTGGAGGGCCTGGCCCGGCGGCTCGGGGTGACGGACCACGTCACGTTCACCGGTGAGCGTCACGACGTCGCCGCGATGCTGTCGGCGATGGACCTGTTCGTCTGCTCCTCGGCCCAGGAGACGTTCGGCCTCTCGGTGCTCGAGGCGGTGGCCAACGGCCTGCCGGTGCTGTACACGACCTGCCCGGCGCTGGACGGGATGGTCACCGATCGGGCCCGCCGGGTCGCGGGCGACGTACCGGCCATGCGGGCCGCGGTCGCCGAGGCGCTCGTCGGCGCCCGCCCCACGCGTGGGGACGAGCCCGCGATCCGGGAGCGGTACGGCATGCAGTCGGTGAGCGCGCAGGTCGACGATCTCTACGAACGGCTGCTGGCCGGGCGCCGCGGCGCCAGCTCGGGTCGGCAGCTCGCAGCGGTCGGGCCGGCCCGCGGTGCGGCGGGCGGCCGGCGATGACGGAGGCGGTGCTCACCCGGACTCCGGTGCGCACTCGGCTTCGGCCGGGCGCTCCCGAAGCGAAGGACCGGCGTCGTCGGGCGATGCACTTCTATGCCCGCCGACCGCTGGGCGGGGCGCGTTGGCGCTCGGCGGTCGTGCTCGGGTTGCTCGCCCCGCTGACGATGCTGCTCACCTGGCGGATCATCAGCCTGACCGGGGACACGCTGCTGAACCTCTATGGCATCAGTGTGCTGCTCGGGCTGTTCTTCGTGCTGTTCCTGACCTTCGTCTACTACACCGACCCGGCGACCGACCTGGCGGCGACCGAGCTCACCGACGAGGCGCTACCGCCGGTCTCGTTCCTGCTGGCGGTCAAGGACGAGGCCGGGTTCATCGAGCGCTGTGTGCGCAGCATGGTCGCCTCGGACTACCCGAGGCTGCAGCTGATCGTCGTCGACGACGCAAGCACCGACGGCACCGGAGCGGTGTTGGACAAGCTGGCCGACGAGCTGCCGATCCAGGTGCTGCACCTGCCCGAGAACGTCGGCAAGAAGCGCGCCCTGGTCGCCGGGTTCGGGCACAGCACCGGCGAGATCGTCGTCTTCACCGACTCGGACTGCATCGTCGCCACCGACGCGGTGCGCCAGGCCGTCCGGGCGATCGTGGCGCACCCGGACATCGGCGGGGTTGGCGGGCACGCCCGTGCGCTCAACGCCGACACCAACCTGCTCACCCGCCTCCAGGACGTCTGGTACGACACCCAGTTCGGCATCGCCAAGGCCGCGGAGAGCGTGTTCGGGACGGTGACGTGCGTGTCCGGTCCGCTCGCCGCGTTCCGCCGGGAGGCGATCGCGCCCTACCTGCCGGCCTGGGCCAACGACCGGTTCGCCGGCGGCGAGTTCCGGTTCGCCACCGATCGCCAGCTGACCGCCTACGTACTCGGCCAGTACTGGGTCGGGAAGGGGTTGCGGCAGAAGTACCGCGATGACCCGCTGGCCGCCGCTCCGAGCTCCGACCGGGCCTGGCGGGTCGAGTACGTGCACAGCGCCCGGGCCCTGACGAACGCTCCGGTTACCGTCCGGTCGTTCCTGCACCAGCAGGTCCGCTGGAAGAAGAGCTTCATCCGCAACCTGTTCTTCGTCGGAGGCTTCATCTGGCGGCGCGGCGTGGTCGCCGGCGCGCTGTTCTACGGCCACGTGGTCTGGGTGCTGCTGGCACCGTTCATGGCCGCGCGGCACCTGATCTGGCTGCCGCTGCACGCCGCATGGCTGATCAGCCTGCTGTACTTCCTCGGCATCCTGTTCAAGGGCGGCGTGTGGGCGCTCGCCTACCGCTACCAGAACCCGGGCGACCCGAGGTGGCGACTGCGGCCGCTGCCGAGCCTGCTCACCTCGCTGATAGCCCTGCTGCTGCCGTATGCCGCGGCGACCATCCGGCGCAGCGTCTGGCGGCGGGGGTGACACCACGATGCCAAGAAAGCTTGCGGGCCTGCTGGCCGATGCCGCCATCCTCGCGGTGCTGATCGTGTTGTTCACGATGCTGCTCACCCGCGGTCAGGTCCTACAGTGGCTCGGCCTGCTGTGAGCGCGATGCTCGGGGTGCTGCGCCGGTTCGCGGTCGTGAGCACCGCGCTCGTGCTGCTCGCCGCTCCGGTCGCCGGCACGCTGTGGGTCATCCGACTCGGCGACACGCTGCCCCCGGTGTGGGACCAGCAGCAGCCGGTCGCCGTCTCGCTCGACCCGGCGACGGTGGCCGACGCCCAAGCGATCCCCAGCTATCCGAGCGCGGTGCCGGTGCTCGTCTACCACGATCTGTCCGACGAGACGGCTCGGCGGCTGTTCACCGAGCACCTCGGCACGCTGCACGCCGCCGGGTTCAGCACCGTGCGGCTGACCGACGTGGAGCGGCTGCTGCGCGGCGAGCCAGTCCAGCTGCCGGCGAAACCGGTGCTGCTGACCTTGGACGACGGCCTGGCGAGCAGTTGGCGGGTCGCCGATCCAGTGCTCGCGGAGTACGGGTTCAACGCGGTGTCCTTCCTGCTCACCGCGCACATCGCGGAGCAGGGCAAGGCGGGGCGGTACCTGTCGCCCCAGGAGATCGGCGCCATGCGGGACTCCGGACGATGGGAGTTCGGCACCCACACGCACGACCAGCAGTCGGTGGTGGTCACTCGGGACGGCCACGGCAAGGCGATGGTCAGCCGCGTCGTCACCGACGGCGTGGAGGAGTCCATCGAGCAGTGGCGCGCCCGGGTCGGGGCCGACCTGAAGGCCAGCCAGGACTTCTTCCGTGCGGTGCTGGGCGCGCCGGCCACCGCCCTGAGCTACCCGTTCGGCGAGATCGGCACGGACGAGACAGTGCAGGCAGTCGTTCCGGACCTGTTGGCCGCGTCCGGGATGGCTGTCGCCTTCACCTGGAGCTACCCCGGCACGCTCAACTCGGTCGGCCCGTGGTCCTCGCAGTACCGGCTGCCGCGAGTCCGCGCCGATGCGTTGGCCACCCAAGAGCTGCTGGCGTTGGTCCGGCAGTCCATTCCGATCAGCCCGGTCTCCGATCTGACCGGCCTGCCGTGGAAGTCGGACGCCGCGAGCTGCGTGACCGGCCGCTCCGGCAGCGGTCCGACGCTCGCCGTCTCCGGGGCTGGGTACGGCACCTGCTGGCTCGGCGGCTCCAACACCAGCCGCTGGGTCGACTACGTGCTCCGCTTCCGGGTGGTGGGGGTGAGCCGCAACTCGTCGGCCGTGATCAGCGTCCGGGACGTCACCGGCGCCGCGCTGCGCGGCCGGATCGAGCTGGTGCTGGGTGGTACCGGGGTCGCCGTGCGCCAGATCGCCGGGCAGGAGCCGGCCCAGGTGCTGGCGTCCCAGGTCGGCGGGATCGGCTCGACTCCCCGGGACGTGGAGGTCCGGGTGCAGGGCAATCGGATCGTGGTGACCATCGCCGGTCGGTATCCGCTGACCGCGACGGCCGATCCGCGGATCTTCCTCCGGAGGAATCCGGTTCGCCGCCGCCGGCGCGGCGCACAAGACCCTCACCTTCGAGGCTCCGACCCTGGAGATGCTGGCTCCGACGGCGGGTGGCGGATGATGCGGCACAGACCAGCCGGCAGCGCCCCTGGCCGGGCCGTGCGGGCGGCCGTCCTGCTGCTCGTCGCGGCGCTCACCGTCGCGAGCTGCGCCGCCGGCGCCGGCGCCGGCGCCTCCGACCGACAGTTCCCCGACCTGTCGGGCAGCCAGCCGGTTGGCCCGCCGTTGCTGCTCTCCGACTTCACCGGCCGGGACGGCTTGATCACGTCAGCCGAGGAGGCAGACGCCCAGCCCTCGCCGTGGCGAATGACCAGCGGGTCCCTGTACCGCGCCGACGATGCCGGCTGGACCGGCCGGATCGACGACTCCAGCGGCTCCGCGGTCTTCCGGATGGTGTCGAAGGCCGAGGACTTCGCCGACGTCGACGTGCACCTGCGGCTGCGCGTGGACCGGATGGTGTCCACCGACCGGACACCCGAGCAGAGCTACGACGGCGCGCACGTCTGGGTGCGCTACCGGTCGCCGACCGAGAGCTACGGCATCAGCGTCGACCGGAGGGACGGCGCCATGGCGATCAAGAAGAAGTGCACCGGCGGCCCGAGCAACGACGGCAGCTACTACGACCTGGTCCCGGAGCAGCGCTCGGCCGGTCTGCCACGCAAGGAGTGGCAGGAGATCGACATCACAGTGGTCGACCTGCCGGACGGAGCCGTCGCGATCAGCGCGCGCCGGGACGGTGAGCGGATCGAGGCGGTGGACACCGGCGTGGGCTGCGCTCCGCTGGTCGGTCCCGGGGCGGTGGGGCTGCGCGGTGACAACGCGGAGCTGCGCTTCGACGACTTCACCGTCACGCAGCGGGTCGGCGGGTCGGGCTAGCTGCGGCGTCTGCTCTCCTCGGCCATGCCTCACTTGGCCCCCTCGAGCCCACTTGTCGTGGGAAACCACCCGCTGCGCGGCCACTTGTCGTTCTAAGAACCCACGACAAGTCGGATATTGGCGAGGGTCAGAGGACGGGCAGGTAGGTGGCGAGCTCGTACGGGGTGACCTGGCGGCGGAAGCCGTCCCACTCGGCGCGCTTGTTGCGCAGGAAGAAGTCGAACACGTGCTCGCCGAGGATCTCCGCGACCAGCTCGGAGCGCTCCATCGCGCTCAGCGCCTCGGTGAGGTTCTGCGGCAGGGTCTCGTAGCCGAGGGCACGGCGCTCGGTCTCGGTCAGCGACCACACGTCGTCACCGGCCGGCTCCGCGAGCTCGTAGCCCTTCTGCACGCCGGTGAGCCCGGCGCCGAGGATCACCGCGTAGGCCAGGTACGGGTTACACGCGCTGTCCAGCGTGCGGATCTCCACCCGGCGCGAGGACGCCTTGCCCGGTGAGTACATCGGCACCCGGACCAGCGCCGAGCGGTTGGCGTGCCCCCAGCACACCGCGGTCGGGGCCTCGCCGCCGGTGACCAGCCGGCGGTAGGAGTTCACCCACTGGTTGGTCACCGCGGTGATCTCCCTGGCGTGCCGGAGCACGCCGGCCACGAACGCCCGGCCCGTCTCGGACAGCTCGAACGGGTCGGACGGGTCGTGGAAGGCATTGCGGTCGCCCTCGAACAGGCTGAAGTGGGTGTGCATCGCCGAGCCCGGGTACTCGGAGAACGGCTTGGGCATGAACGACGCCCGCACCCCCTGCATCATCGCGACCTCCTTGACCACGTACCGGAAGGTCATGATGTTGTCTGCCATGGTGAGCGCGTCGGCGTAGCGCAGGTCGATCTCCTGCTGGCCGGGTGCGACCTCGTGGTGGCTGAACTCCACCGAGATGCCCATCGACTCCAGCGCCTCGATCGCGTTGCGCCGGAAGTGTGGCGCGGCATCGTGGCTGGCCTGGTCGAAGAAGCCGCCGGTGTCGGCCGGGGCCGGCGTGCTGCCGTCGCCCGGCAGGTCGCGCAGCAGGTAGAACTCGATCTCCGGGTGCACGTAGCAGGTGAAGCCGGCGTCGCCGGCCCGGGACAGCGCGCGGCGCAGCACGTGCCGCGGGTCGGCCCAGGACGGCGAACCGTCGGGCATGCCGATGTCGCAGAACATCCGGGCGGCGTAGTGCTGCCCGCTCGAGGTCTCCCAGGGCAGCACCAGGAAGGTGGCCGGGTCCGGCCGGGCCACCATGTCGGACTCGTACACCCGGGCGAAGCCCTCGATCGCCGAGCCGTCGAAGCCGATCCCCTCGGCGAACGCCCCCTCGAGCTCGGCCGGGGCCACCGCAACCGACTTGAGGAAGCCGAGCACGTCGGTGAACCAGAGCCGGACGAACCGGATGTCGCGCTCCTCGAGGGTGCGCAGCACGAACTCCTGCTGGCGATCCATGGTCGCCGAGCCTAGGAAGGCCGCGTTACGGGCATGTTTCCGACCCTCCGTGAGATCCCGCCGGTCAGACCCGGCACCGGGTCCCGTCCGCCGGCAGCGTGAGATCCACGAGGTAGCGGGACAGTGCCTGGTCCACACAGCCCACGCCGCGGAACGCCACCGTGTGCTGGTTGCCCTCGACGCTGACCAACCGCCCGCCGAGGGCCTGGGCAAGGTCGACCCCGGCCTCGTACGGGGTCGCCGGGTCACCGGTCACGGACACCACCACGACCGGCGGCAACCCGCTCACCATCGGGCGATGCGGCGTGCTGGTGGGTTGGACCGGCCAGAACGCGCACTCGTCGAGCGCGGCGGAGGCGCCCCGGCCGTCGTCGCGGAACGGCGCGGCCTCCCGCGCCCGCCGGCTCAGCTCCAGGGCCTCCGCCGGGTCGCGCACCGGCTCCTCGTCCACACACCGGATGGCGACGAACGCCTCCAGCGTGTTGGAGTACGTCCCGTCCTGCGCCCGGTCCTCGTAGGCGTCGGCGAGCACCTTGAGCACTGTGCCGTCGCCTGCGGCCAGCGCGGCGAGCCCGCGGCGCAGCAGTTCCCAGTAGTCCTCGAGGTACAGCGCCTGGTTCACCCCGGTGACCGCGTCCGGGTAGGACAGCAGCCTGCCGTCACTCGTGCTGGCCGGCTTGTCGATCAGCGGGCGGGTCAACGCCTGGAACACCGCAACCGCCTGGTCCGCCCGCTGGCCCAGCGGGCACTGGCGCTGCACGCACCAGGCCGCGAAGGCGTCGAAGGCGAGCTGGAACCCGGCGGACTGGGCCACGATCTGGTCGATCCGGGGCTGGTCGGGGTCCACCGCTCCGTCCAGCACCATGGCGCGCACGTTGCCCGGGAACGTCTCGGCGTAGGCGTAGCCGATCTGCGTGCCGTAGGAGTAGCCGAGGTAGTTGAGCTTGGGGTCGCCCAGCGCCGCCCGAAGCACGTCCATGTCCTTCACCACGTCCCGGGTCCCGACGTTGGCCAGCACGTCGACCCCGGTGCGCTGCGCGCACTTCTCGACGATCTGCTTCGAGTTGGCCTCGGACTGCGCCACTCCCGCCGGTGAGCTGTCCGCGACGTACACCAGACGCAGCGCCTCACGCTCCGCGTCGGACAGGCAGTCGATCGTCGGCTTGGAGGCCCCGACGCCCCGCGGGTCGAAGCCGATCAGGTCGAAGCGCCTCGCGACGTCGGTCTTCTCCAGGCTCGGGGCGAAGATCGTCGCCAGCGCGTTGAGGCCGGACGAGCCGGGTCCACCCGGGTTGGTCAGCAGCGAACCGATGCGGGTGTCCGGCTCGGTCGCCCGCTGGCGCATCACCGCGATCTGCGCGGTGCGGCCACCCGGCTCGGCGTAGCTCAGCGGAACCTCGAGGTAGCCGCATTCCAGCTCCCGGTCCGCGAACGCCCCGGCGCTCTCAGCGGCGGTCGCGAAGGAGTTGCACGGCCCCCAGTTCAGTCTGCTGGCCGTAGAAGGGCTGCAGCTCGGCGTTCGGCGCCTCGTTGGCGGCGCGCGGTTGCCCGGTCTGCGTGGTCGTGCATCCCGCCATCACGAGGAGCAGGGCGACCGCACACGCGACGATCGCGGGGATCCGGCCGGGGCCGCGGGCCGGGCGGGAGGCGTCCACGGACGTCGAGCATGCCAGCCCGGTCGGTGGGCGATGATGGGGTCATGCCGCAGCTACGGGTGGCGCTCGCGCAGGTCGACGCTCGGGTTGGCGACCTCCCCGGAAACACCGAGCTCGTGCTACGGGCCGGTCGGCGCGCGGTGGAAGCCGGCGCCAACGTGCTGGTGCTGCCCGAGATGGTGCTGACCGGCTACCCGATCGAGGATCTCGCACTCCGCGAGTCCTTTCAGGCGGCGTCCCGGCGTGCGCTCGACGGACTGCCGGCCGCGCTGGACGACGCCGGCTGCGGCGAGCTGCTGGTCGTCGTCGGGTACCTGGACGCCGACGCCGTCGGACCGCGGAACGCCGCCGCGGTGATCCACCGCGGCGAGGTGCTGACCCGGTACTTCAAGCACTACCTACCCAACTACGGCGTGTTCGACGAGTTCCGCTACTTCAAGCCCGGGTGGTCGATGCCGGTGGTCCGGCTGGGCGGCGCGGACCTCGGGGTGGTGATCTGCGAGGACATCTGGCAGGACGGCGGGCCGGTCGCCGCCTACGGTGCGCTCGGCGTGGACCTGCTGCTGTGCCTCAACGGTTCGCCCTACGAGCGGGCCAAGGACGACACCCGGGGCGCCCTGGTGGCGCGCCGGGCGCGCGAGGCGCGAGCGCCGATGGCCTACGTGAACCTCGTCGGGGCGCAGGACGAGCTGGTCTTCGACGGGGACTCGATGGTGGTGGACGCGGACGGCACGCTGCTGGCCCGCGCCCCGCAGTTCGTCGAGCACCTGCTGGTGGCGGATCTCGACCTGCCGGCGAGGGCCGCCGATCCGGTGCCTGGCGCCGCGCCACAGCCGGAGCCCGGCTTCGAGCTCACCCGGATCGCCGTCTCGGAACGTGCCGTGCCGCGGGCGGTGGTGCTCGAGCCGGCCACGATCGCCGAGCCGCTCAGCGACGAGGCCGAGGTGTGGGGTGCGCTGGTCACCGGGCTGCGCGACTACGTGCACAAGAACGGGTTCCGCTCGGTGGTGCTCGGGCTGTCCGGTGGGATCGACTCGTCGCTGGTCGCGGCGCTGGCCGTGGACGCGCTGGGCGCCGACGCGGTGTACGGGGTGTCGATGCCGTCGAGCTACTCCTCGCAGCACTCCCAGGACGACGCCGCCGAGCTCGCCGAGCGCACCGGGTTGCGGTACAGCGTCCAGCCGATCGGCCGGATGGTCGACGCGTTCGTCGAGCAGCTGCGCCTGACCGGGCTGGCCGAGGAGAACGTGCAGGCCCGTTGCCGAGGGGTCGTGCTGATGGGACTGTCCAACCAGGACGGTCATCTGGTGCTGGCCACCGGCAACAAGTCCGAGCTGGCCGTCGGCTACTCCACGATCTACGGCGACGCGGTCGGCGGCTTCGCCCCGATCAAGGACGTGCCGAAGACGCTGGTGTGGCGGCTCGCCCGGTGGCGCAACGCCGAGGCGGACAAGCGCGGCGAGACCCCGCCGATCCCGCCGAACTCGATCAACAAGCCGCCGTCCGCGGAGCTGCGACCCGGGCAGCTCGACCAGGACTCGCTGCCGCCATACGAGCTGCTCGACGACGTGCTCGAGCAGTACGTGGAGTCCGACCACGGTTTCACCGAGATGGTGGACGCCGGGTTCGATCCCGCGCTGATCGAGGAGATCGTGCGGATGGTGGACCGCGCGGAGTACAAGCGACGGCAGTACCCGCCGGGCACGAAGATCAGCTTGAAGGCGTTCGGCCGGGACCGCCGGCTGCCGATCACCAACGCCTGGCGCGAGCGCCGCCCGTAGCCACTCCGGGCCCGGCGGGCGCCGGCTGTTGCGGTGCTCGCAGGCCCCCAGCCGCGACGACGGCCGCGGCGGCGACGGTTTGCATGCCGAGGAGCAGCCACCACATCAGCTGATAGTCGACCGGGTTGATCATCGCGGCGGCGAACTGCAGCACGACGTCAAACCAGGCGTGGAAGAGCACGGCGATCAGCAGGCTGCCCTTCGTCCGCAAGAACAGCCAGGTGAAGAGCACGCTGAGCGGAACCACCTGGAGCATGAACGGCACCGGCACCCGCAGGGCGGGATCGGACAGCACGACCGGCAGGTGCCACAGCGCCCAGACGACACCGATGATCAGGCTCGCCGTCAGCGCTGAGCGGCGCGTCAGCAACCGCGGCAGCGCATAGCCACGCCACCCGATCTCTTCGCCGATCGGGGCGGCGAGCGGCAGCAGCAGGAGGATCGCGAACAGCAGGGCGGTGGCGCCGAGCTCGGGTCGCCGTGCCCAGTCGAGGCCGCCGCCACCGAACAGCGGGAGCAGCAGGCTCACCGCCCCGACGAGCACCACCGGGACGACGAGCACGACCGCGTACCAGCGCACCCCGACCCGCCAGCGCACGAGTCGGCGACCGAGGTCCTTCAGCCCGGGTCGACCCTCGGTGACTGCCAGCACGATCACCGCCGCCAACCCGACGCCGGCCACGAACAGGCCGTCGGGCGAGACGATCGGAACGCCCTTGAAGATCGCTCCAACGCCCCAGGACAAGACGAATGCCAGCACGAAGAAACCGATCAGCCGCAACGAAACAGACCAGTTGGCCAGGGGCGGCAGGCGATCGCCGGTCCCCGGGCTGGTCGACGGGGTGGTGGACATCGCGCACATCCTCGGTTCCGAGTGCGAATGATGTTCCTCACCCCGGTCCGGCCTGGCAATGTCGCCGGCCGCGTCGCGACCGTTCGAAGATCGGCCCGGCGGTGTGAATCCGGTCGCACGGAGCTGCCGGCCGGACGCCGCGGTGTCACGCTGGCCTGGTCAGGACCCGACGACCCGGGGACCCGTCAGCACGGGCCTCGAGGGAGGACGGACGACGATGTCGTCTCCTGCTCCAGCCGCCGACCAGGCCAAACCCAGGCGGACGCGGATCCACCACCTCACCGAGCTCAAGCAGCGCGGTGAGCGGTGGCCGATGCTCACCGCCTACGACATGTACGCGGCGCGGATCTTCGACGAGGCCGGGATCCCGGTGCTGCTCGTCGGCGACTCCGCGGCCAACAACGTCTTCGGTTACACCTCCACCCTGCCGGTGACCGTTGACGAGCTGTTGCCGCTGGTCAAGGCCGTGACCGGGGCAACGAAGTCGGCACTGGTGGTGGCCGACCTGCCGTTCGGCAGCTACCAGGCCAGCCCGCAGCAGGCGTTCGAGACCGCGGTGCGCTTCATGAAGGAGGGCGGCGCGCAGGCGGTGAAGCTGGAGGGCGGCGCGGCGATGGTGCCGCAGGTGGAGCTGCTGGTGAACGCCGGCATCCCGGTGATGGCCCACCTCGGGTTCACCCCGCAGAGCGAGCACGCCCTCGGCGGCTACCGGGTGCAGGGCCGCGACGACCAGGGAAACCGGATCGTCGAGGACGCCCTGGCGCTGCAGGAGGCCGGCGCGTTCGCCGTGGTGCTGGAGATGGTGCCGGCCGACGTGGCGAAGCGGGTGACCGCCGAGCTCACCGTGCCGACGATCGGCGTCGGCGCCGGACCGGAGTGCGACGCGCAGGTGCTGGTCTGGACCGACATGGCCGGGCTGAACCGCGGCCGGGTGCCCAAGTTCGTCAAGCGTTATGCCGATCTCGGCGGCGTGCTGGCCGACGCCGCGGCCCGGTTCGCCGACGAGGTGCGCGCCGGGGTCTACCCGGACGAGGAGCACTCCTACACCTGAGCCCAGCGCTCGCACGTCGGAGCCGCCGCTCATTGGGTTCGGCTAGTCGAGCACGTCCAGCGCGGCCGCCACCACGGCGTCGGCGTCGATGCCGTGCAGCCGGTAGACCTCCTCGAGCGAGCCGGACTGGCCGAACGTCGTCACGCCCAGCGCGTTCTGCCGGACCCGGTTGATCCCGCCGAGGAACGCCAACGTGTGCGGGTGCCCGTCGAGCACCGACACCAGCGGGCGGGCCCGATCGGCCGGGAAGGCGGCGTCCAGCACCCAGTTCGGCGCCTCGCCGAGCCCACGCCGGGCCCGCTGGGCGGCGAACAGCAGTCCGGGGCTGGTCACGCACACCACGTCGGCTGCGATGGCCGAGGGCGGCCAGCCGGTCCGCGGCGGCCAGCACCTCGGGCAGCACCGCACCCATCGCGGCGATGGTCACAACCGGCTGGTCGACGTGTCGCAGCAGGTAGCCGCCGGCCACCACCTGACGCCGCCGGCGCTCCCGCGCGGCCGGGTCGGCCGGCACCGCAGCGAGCTGCTGGTCGATCGGGCGGGTGGACAGCCGCAGGTAGGTCGAGCTGCCGTCCGGGCGGCCCAGCCGGGCGAGCGAGGCCAGCAGGCACCACTCGACGTCCACCGCGAAGGCCGGCTCGTAGCTCACGCAGCCGGGCTGCTCGAGCCCGACCGACGGCGTGGTGATCGACTGGTGGGCGCCGCCCTCCGGAGCGAGGCTGACCCCGGACGGGGTGCCGACCAGGATCGACTGGCCGCCGGCGTAGATGCCGTAGGACCAGGGCTCCAGCGCACGCAGCACGAACGGGTCGTAGAGCACCCCGATCGGCAGCAGCGGTTGCCCCCACCGGCTCCATGTCGCGCCCAGCTCGCCGAGCAGCCCGACCAGGTTGGTCTCCGCGATGCCGAGCTCGAAGTGCTGGCCGCTGGGCCGCTCCCGCCAGTGCAGGATCGTCTCGGCGTCGTCGGCGAACCAGTCCGGCCGCTCGGTCGCCGACCACACCCCCACCTTGTTCAGCCAGCCGCCGAGGTTGGTGGTCGAGCTGACGTCCGGGCTGACCGTGACGACCCGCCGAGCGGCGTCCGGTGCCTCGCGGGTGAGGTCGAGCAGGGCACGGCCGAGCGCGGCCTGAGTGGTCGCCTTGCCGCCCGGGGTGCGCCCGAAGTCGCGGGGCAGCGCCGGCGGGTCCAGCCGGACGATCGGCTCCCGGGCCAGCCGGTCGGCGGTCGACCGGCACACCGCGTCCTCGGCGCTGCCGGGCGCGAACGGCAGCCACGGATCGGCCGGGTCGGCGCCGAGACCGCCGGCGAGCTGTGTCATCTGCTCCTCGGTGAGCAACGCCGAGTGGTTCTGCGGGTGGCCCTCGACCGGCAGCGCGTAGCCCTTGATCGTGTAGGCGAAGATCACTGTTGGCCGGTCCGGCGCGACGTCGCGGTAGGCCTGCAGCAGCGCGCTCAGGTCGTGCCCACCGAGGTTGCGGATCGCGGCCCGCAGCGCCGTGTCGTCGAGGTCGGCGAGCAGCCGCCCGATCGGGGCGGCGCCGGCACCGGAGCCCGGCAGCCGCTCGCGCAGCTCGTCGGCGGGGCAGCGCAGCAGCCGCTGGTACTCCGGGTTGCTCATGGCGTCGATCCGGCCGCGCAGCTCGTCGCCACCCGGGCGCACGTACAGCTCCTCGAGCAGCCGGCCGTACTTGACGGTCATCACCTGCCAGCCGGCCGCGGTGAACATCCCCTGCAGCCTGGTCGCCGCGATGTTCGGCACCACCCGGTCCAGGGACTGCCGGTTCAGGTCGACAACCCAGACGACCTCGCCCAGCTCGGCGACGGCCGGGTCCATGATCGCTTCCCAGCATGGCGCCCTCGTCCAGCTCGGCGTCGCCGAGCAGGGCGAACTGCCGCCCGGACGGCGCCAGCTCGGGCCGCCGAGGCTCATGCCGTCCAGGTAGCGGCGGGCCAGCGCACCCCAGATGGGCGCGGTGGCGCCGAGCCCCACCGAACCCGTCGAGTAGTCGACCGGGTCGGGGTCCTTGGCCCGGCTCGGGTAGCTCTGCAAGCCGCCGAAGGCCCGCAGCTGGGTCAGGTAGGACTCGTCCAGCGCTCCGAGCAGGTAGTTGATCGCGTGCAGCACCGGCGAGGCATGCGGCTTGACCGACACCCGGTCGGCCGCGGTCAGCTCGGCGAACCACAGCGCCGTCATGATCGAGACCATCGAGGCGCTGGAGGCCTGGTGGCCGCCGACCTTGACCCCGGAGGTGTTCGGCCGGACCCGGTTGGCGTGATGGATGATCATCGTGGACAGCCACAGCACCCGCCGCTCGACGGACTCCAGGGTGGCGAGCTCGACCCCGGGCGGACCGGTGACCGGAGCACGCTCGGTGGTGCTCACGGGTCAAGTCGAGCACGGATCCGTCCGCCGATGGTTCTCAATTTGGTATCCGAGGCGTGCAACGATGCGCTGCGTGCGGTGCCCCGTCGTGGTCGGCCGGGACGCGGACCTCGACGCGCTGGCCGCGCTGGTCGACCGCGCCGCCACGGGCTCCGGCTCGTGCGTGATCGTGACCGGGGAGGCCGGGGTCGGGAAGACCCGGCTGGTCACCGAAGCCGCCGCCCGGGCTCGGGCCGGTGGTCACCCCATCCTGCTCGGACGCGCGTCGCCGACCGACCGCGAGTCACCGCTGCGACCGCTGGCCGAGGCGCTGCTCGGCGCGCTCCGCGACGTTCCGCCGCCGGCGGACGAGGCGCTGCGCCCGTACCGCCCCGCGGTCGGACGCCTGGTGCCGCACTGGGCGGACGAGGACCGGGCGTTGGCCGCGGTGGCACCGGCGCCGCTGGTGCTGGCCGAAGCGGTGCTGCGCACGCTGCGCTGGCTGGCGGTGACCGCGGCCGGCCGGCGGGCGGCCGTGCTGGTGATCGAGGACCTGCACTGGGCGGACCGGGAGACGTTGGCGGTGCTGACCTACCTCGCCGACCACGCGGCGGAGGTGCCGGTCGCGATCCTGCTGACCGCCCGCTCCGACGAGCCGAGCACTGCGGCGGTCGAGGCCGGGTTCGACCGTCACGTCGCGCTGCGGCTGTCCGGGCTCGACGACGCCGGGGTGGCGGCGATGGCGGCGGCCTGCCTCGGTGTCCCCGCCGCTCCGCCGGACGTGCTCGCCGCGACCCGCCGCGCCGGCGGGCTGCCGCTGGCGGTGGAAGACCTGGTCGAGCTGGGTGGTCCGTCCGGACCGACGCGGTACGCGGAGATCGTCACGAGGAGGCTCGGCGGTCTGGACCCGGACGGCAGGCGGCTCGTCGAGGCCGCCGCGGTGGTCGGCAACGAGGTCGAGCCGGCCGTTGCGGCGGCCGCGGCCGGGCTGCCGGACGACCGGCTGCAGGACGCGCGAGATGCTGCGGCGGCGAGCCGGCTACTGGTGCCGGCCGGTGCGCTGCTCGGGTTCCGGCATGCACTGATCCGCGAGGTGGTGCTGGCCGGGCTGCCGGTGGACGTCCGGCGCCGGTTCGCCCGCGCCGCGGCGGGCGCGCTGGACCGGCTGCCGGACGAGCCGAACGCGGACTCCGCCAGGCTGGGCGAGCTGTGGGCCCAGGCCGGCGAGTTCCGTGCCGCCACCGAGGCGCTGCTCCGGGCGGCGGGCGCGGCGCGCTCGGCCGCGGCGACCCGGACGGCCGAGGCCCTGCTGCGCCGCGCCCTCGATATCGCCCCGGCCGACCTCGCATCCAGGGCGCAGCTGGAGCTGCTCGAGCTGCTCCAGCTGGCCGGCCGGGTGGACGAACTCAGCAAGCTCGGCGCCGAGGCGCTGGACGACCTGGCTCACGACCCCGACATGGCCGCCGCCGTGCACCTGCTGCTCGGCCGGGCGGCGGTCGCGGCCGGCGAACCGAAGCAGGCGCAACCGCACATCACGGCCGTCGCAGGCACTCGGCGATCTCGGGCCCCGACGCGGCGCCCAGCTGCGGATCGTGCAGGCCGACGCGGTCATGGCCGGGAGCACGAGCGACCGGCTTACGGCCAGCCGGGCGTTCGCGGCCGAGGCGGTGGCGCTGGCCGAGCAGGCCGACGATCCCGAGCTGAGCTGCGCGGCGCTGCAACTGCTGGCCACGACGTCGCGGATCAGCGACCTCACGCCCGCGGTGGACACCCTGCGCCGGGAGCTGGCCGTGGCGGAGCGGGCCGGGCTGGCGCTGTGGCGGCTTCGTGCCCTGAACGAGCTGGGCACGGTTGAGTCGCTGCGGGATGCCCGGCCGGACCGGCTGGAACGGGCGCTCGAGCTCGCGCTGCGACTCGGGGCGCTGGACACGGCGGCGAGCGTCGCGACGAACCTGGCAGCCGCGCACGCGATGATCGGCGCGATCGGTCCGGCCCTCACCGCGGCCGAACGGGCCAAACGGCTGGCCGCCCCGCTGGGCGCGACCGCGATCCTGGCCGCGGCCATCGCGATCGAGGCCGTGACGCACGGCTTCGCCGGCCGCCGCGGCGAGATGGAGCGGCTGGTGAGCCAGGCGCTCGCGCTGTCCCCGGACGACGCCGACATAGCGGCGTTCGGCTGGGCGGCCGGGCGCGGGCTGGCCGCGCTGATCCATGAGGACCGCGCGGACGCGATCGCGGCGTTCCACCGCGCCCGGGCGCTGGCGACCCCGATCCGCACGCTCGACGCCGCGATCGGACCGCTGCTACTGACCCGCGCGGTGCAGGGCGAGGACGTACTGGACGAGGTGCTGGCGGAGCAGGCCCGGTCGACGGTCGGGGCGCGGTGGTCGGCGTGCTGGCTCGGTTACGCGCAGGCGGTCGCGCTGGGGACCGCGGGAGACCGGGCCGGCGCCGACGCCGCGTTCGCGCTGGCCGAGCAGGCCGCGGACCGGTACCCCCTGTTCCGGGCCATCGCGCTGCGGCTGGCCGGGGAGGCCGGGCTGGGCGCGACGTTCGGTGACCCGCTGCACTGGCTGCGCGAGGCGGAGGCGGAGTTCGTCGGCCGCGGGCTGAACCGGGCGGCGGCGGCCTGCCGTGGCCTGCTCGCGCGTGCGGGCGCGCCGGTGACCCGACGCCGCGGGCCGGACGCCGGGCTCCCGCCCGCACTGCTCCGGCTCGGTGTGACCGCGCGCGAGGTCGAGGTTCTGGAGCTGGTCGGCGAGCAGCTGTCCAACAAGGCGATCGCGCAGCGGCTGTACCTGTCGCCACGCACCGTCGAGAAGCACGTCGCCAGCCTGCTGCTGAAGACCGGGGTGGGCGACCGCGCCGCGCTGATCCGCCTCGCCAGGCACGGCTGATCGACCGGCTGCCCAGCATGGGGGCATTGCACCCATGTGCGCGCCGCCGCCCGCCCGCAGGCTCGTGGTCAGTCGGATCGCACCGAAGGAGAACGACATGACTGACCTGCAGACCACCATCCCGTACGCGCGCCGGGCCGGAGCCGACACCTCGATCACCGCGTTGGGCCACCTGCTGACCATCCTGGCCGGCGTCGACGACACGGGCGGCAAGCTGACCGCGATCGAGGCAACCATCCGGAAAGGCCTCGAGCCGCCGGCGCACATCCATCGCATCGAGGATGAGGCCTTCTACGTCGTCGACGGGATGTGGACCTTCACCTGCGGAGACGACCGGTACGAGGTCGGCCCCGGCGGATTCGTCATGCTGCCGCACGGGCTGCCGCACACGTTCACCGTGGACAGCGACGGGGCCAGGGCACTGATGCTGTGCTGGCCGGGCGGCAGCCTCGAGGGCGCGTTCCGCGAGCTGGGTACGCCGGTCGGCGAGCCGGTGCTGCCACCGCCGCCGCCCGGGCCGCCGAGCCCCGAGCAGCTCCAGCAGGTCGTGGCGGCGTTCGCCCGTAATGACATCGACTTCCTGCCCCCGCCGGACCCGAGCGCCGGCTGACCCGGCACACGAAACCTGCGGAAACTGAAACGGGTGGCGGCATAGCGCAGAATCGCGCGGGTGCGACGCCTGTATCCGGAGATCGAGCCGTACCGGCACGGCCTGCTCGAGGTCGACGGCCAGCAGGTGTACTGGGAGACCTGCGGGAACCCGGAGGGGAAGCCCGTGGTGTTCCTACACGGTGGGCCGGGCGGTGGGTGCACCCCGGCTCACCGCAGGCTGTTCGACCCGGCCGGGTACCGGATCGTGCTGCTCGACCAGCGCGGCTGCGGGCGCAGCCGGCCGCACGTCGCTCGGCTGGCTCCGGACCCCGCCGCGCCCGGCCGGCCGGCCGCCGGCATGGCGGCGAACACCACCGCCCAGCTGGTCGCCGACCTCGAGGTGCTGCGCGAGCACCTCGGCATCACCCGCTGGCAGGTCTTCGGCGGCTCGTGGGGCAGCACGCTCGGCCTGGCCTACGCGCAACGGCACGTCGAGCGGGTCACCGAGCTGGTGCTCCGCGGCATCTTCACCGGCCGCAGCGGTGAGGTCGACTGGCTGTACCGCGGCGGCGCGGCGAGGTTCTTCCCGGAGCGCTGGGCCGAGTTCCTGGCTCCGGTCCGCCGGCAGCGCGGCACGGCGACCTGGTCGCCGCCTACTCCCGACTGCTCTGGGACGGCGACGCCGCCGTGGCCGCCCGCGCCGCGGCGGTGTGGAGCGGCTGGGAGGGGGCGATGTCCACGCTGCTGCCCCGGCCGGAGCTGGTCGCACAGTTCTCCCGGCCGGAGTTCGCGCTGGCCTTCGCGCGGATCGAGAACCACTACATGGCGAACGGCTGCTTCCTCGCCGAAGGTCAGCTGCTCGCCGACGCGCGAGCGGCTGGCCGGGATCCCCGGGGTCATCGTGCACGGCCGCTACGACGTGCTCTGCCCGCCGAGCAACGCCTGGGATCTGCACCGCGGGTGGCCGGGCTCCGAGCTGGTGATGGTCCCCGATGCGGGGCACGCCTTCGATGAGCCCGGCATCCTGGACGCGCTGATCGGGGCCACGGATCGGTTCCGGTAGCTAGTGTCCTGCGTCCGAAGTCCCATGCCGATCTCCGGCGCCCAGATGGTGCCCCGCTGCGTTGTC
The DNA here is from genome assembly GCA_963776255.1 of uncultured Actinomycetota bacterium. Classification (GTDB taxonomy): domain Bacteria; phylum Actinomycetota; class Actinomycetes; order Mycobacteriales; family Pseudonocardiaceae; genus Pseudonocardia. The sequence goes on from CAVZMB010000017.1 coordinate 81,092, forward strand.
CTCGGGGCCGATACGACCAGGTATCGGCCCCTCGTCCGCCTTGCGGTGCATCCATCTGGATCACCGGATATCTAGCACGGACTTCGGACGCAGGACACTAGTCAGTCGGCGTCGAAGTGCACCCGCCCGGTCGCCGGGTCGGCGTCCACCAGCCGCACCTGCGCCCGGTCCCCCGCGGTCAGCTGGCCGGTGCACGGGGCGAGCGCCGGCGGTTCCGGGAGATACACCTCGCCGGCGGGCCGCTGCCGGTTGTCCCGCTGCCGGTCGTCCTCGGTGCGGCCGTCCGACCAATCCGAACTCCCCCGCAGCACTACCACGTCGAACCGCTCACCCACCCGTGGCGCCAGCACAGCGGCCTCGGTGCGGTCCACGCAGCTGCGGTGCACGCTCGCGGCCAGCGCGTCGGACATGGCCATCGTCCTGGTCAGCGTCGGCAGCGCCGCCCGCACCCACTCGGGCACCTCGCCGCCGGCGCTCACCGCCAGGCAGACCTCGGTCGCGAAGCGGTCCACCAGCCGCCGCAGCGGCGCCGTCACGTGGGCGTAGGGCGCGCCGATCCCGGCGTGCTCGGTGCGTGCCGGCGGCGTGCCGTCGAACGCCTCGTACCCGGCGCCGCGCAGCAGTCGGCTGGCGGCGCGCAGCAGCGCCATGCCCTCCGGCGTGCGGCGGTCGACCCCGGCCAGCACCTCGGCCACCGGTGCACCGGCCGGCCACCGCACCCCGAGCCGATCCGCGGTGCCGCGCAGCTCGGACACCGCCCGCGGGTCGGCGGCCGGCAGGGTGCGCAGGACGCCCACGCCCGCCGTCAACATCAGCTGCGCCGCACACATGCCGGTGAGCAGTGAGATCTCGGCGTTCCAGGCCTCAACCTCCAGGCGGCGGCGCACCGCCACCGTCCAGGCACCGTCGCCGTCCACCCGGACCTCCTGCTCGGGCAGCTCCAGCTCGATCGCGCCGCGGCGCAGCGCCGCCGACCGGCGCAGCCGGCCCACCTCCGGCAGTGCGGCCAACGCGTCAGGCAGCCGGCCCGCGTCCACCGCGGCCTGCACGCCGTCGTAGTCCAGCTGGGCACGGGAGCGCACCATCGCTCGACGCAGCTCGACCGCGACCGGCTCGGCGTCGGAGTCCAGCTCGATCCGCCAGAGCACCGCCGGCCGCGGTCCGTCCGGGAGCAGGCTCGCCGCACCCTCGCTCAGCACGGGCGGATGCAGCGGGACGGCGCCGTCCGGCAGGTAGATCGTCTGGCCGCGCCTGCGGACCTCGGCGTCCAGCGCGCCACCCGGTCGCACCGCGACCCCGAGGTCGGCGATCGCGTAGTGCACCCGGTAGCCGGCCGCGGTCCGCTGCACACCGAGCGCCTGGTCGAGGTCTTTCGCGCCGGGCGGGTCGATCGTGACCAGCTCGATCCCGGTCGCGTCCTCCCGCCCCGCCTGTGCACCGGGGTCCGCGGACGCCGCCAGCTCGGCCTCGGCGAGCACCTCCGGCGGGAAGGCCCCGGGCAGCTGGAACTCAGCCCGGATGGCGGCGAAGTCCGGCTGCGGGCGCGCGGGAGGCTCGATCGGGGGCACTGCGTCGAGGGTGGCAGAGCCTCCAGGTGGAAACCAGCCGGGCGGCAGTGGCAACCACCGCGTGATCCAGTGCCATCCAGTGCTGGCAACCACTGCTCACCAATGGCGGGTAGACAACGCCGAGCGCGTGGTTGAGCCTTGTTGGGTCGCGGTACGGGGAGGTTGCCATGAGGTTGGGTCGCAAGCTTGCTGCCGGCACTGTCGTCGAACCACTGCACGAGCCGATCCCGGAGTCGGCAGACGCCGTCGACCAGGTTCGTGAAACCGGGCCCACCGAGGTCCGCGTCGAGGACGCGCCGCGGGAGCAGCACGTCGAGCTGATCGAGCAGAGCGCGGGCCGCTAGGGCACGCGATGATCGGGCTGCTGCGTCGCACGCCCCGCGAACACTCGGATCGTCCACTGCCGGGGTACAAGCTCGCCTATCCGATGCTTTCGGCCGACGGCAGCTCGACCGGCTTCAGCGGTGTGACGCTCGGACGCTCGCACGTCTACGGACCGACGGCCGACGCGGTCTGCGTGTACGGGCTGCGGCACCGCAGCCCGTCCGGCTGGTGTGACTGCGGGTTCTACTGCTTCCACAACGTCACCGACGCGTGGGAGCTGGCCTGCGAGCCCGAGTACCGGAACAGCGTGCTGCTCGAGATCACTGTCTACGGCCGGTACCTGCGGTACGAGAAGGGCCTGCGCTACGCGCGGCAGCGGGTGAACGCGGTGCGGGTCGGGCGGTGCGGCTGCGGCCGTGGCGCGCAGGTGCTCGCGGACACCGGCAGCGGCACGGTCGGTTGGCGGCGGCTGATGCCGGTGTGCGTGGTCTGCGCCGGCTCGTTCCCGGTGCTCGAACCGGCGGTGTTCGGCCGGCTGGCCGGCGGAATCCGGGTGGTGACCGACGACGAGCCGGGCAGTGCCTACCTGAACCGCCTGTCCGGGCTGGACGGCATGGACTCCTCGGCCGTGATCCCGCTGCTCGCCGCCGAGGTGGCGCTGCTGCAAGCCCGGCTGGACGAGGTGCAGGCGCGGCTGGACCGGCTGACCCGGGCGACCTGAGCGACCGCGCTGCCAGGAGACTCGCCGGCACAAGATTCTGCAGCCGATGTCGATTTCCGGTCTGGCTCGTTCGACGCATCGATGATGGCCGGACGGACCGGCCGGAACGATGCACCGAGGAGGCACCTGGCGATGCGCTTCATGGTCATGATCAAGTCGACCGCCGACACCGAGGCCGGCGTCATGCCGAGCGAGGAGATGCTCGCGGCGATGGGCCGGTACAACGAGGAACTGGTGAAGGCCGGCGTGATGCTGGCCGGGGACGGCCTGCACCCGAGCTCGCGAGGAGCGAAGGTGCGGTTCGACGGCGACAAGCGGACCGTCGTTGACGGACCGTTCACCGAGGCGAAGGAGCTGATCGCCGGCTTCTGGATCATCGATGTGAAGTCGAAGGACGAGGCCATCGAGTGGGTCAAGCGGGTCCCGAACCCGACGGGCGTCACCGGCGAGATCGAGATCCGGCAGGTGTTCGAGGCCGAGGAGTTCGGCGACGAGTACACCCCGGAGCTGCGCGAGCAGGCCGAGCGGCAGGGCGAGCGGATCCGGGCGCAGGCCGAGGGGAACCGGTAGCCGCGGCCGCACCGCATTCGGCTTGCCACCCTCACCGGCGGCCTGCTCTGATGGGTCGTCGTGGGGGCTGCCGAAACTGTTCGGTCCGGGCAGGTGGACGCGCCTGCCCGGACCGGGGATCCGGCCGCGGAGACGCGGCGCACCATCGAGGCGGTCTGGCGGATCGAGTCCGCCCGCCTGATCGCCGGTCTCAGCAGGCTGTTGCGCGACGTTGGCGTCGCCGAGGAGGTCGCGCAGGACGCGCTGGTCGCCGCGCTCGAGCAGTGGCCGACCTCCGGTGTGCCGCGCAACCCGGGCGCGTGGCTGATGGCCATCGGGAAACGCAAGGCGATCGACCTCATCCGGCGCCGGGAGACGCTCGGGCGCAAGCTCGCCGAGATCGGCCACGAGCTCGAGACCGGTGAGCCCGACCAGCCGGCGGACACCGCCGCCGCCGAAGGCGAGATCGACGACGACCTGCTGCGGCTGGTGTTCGTCTCCTGCCATCCGGTGCTGCCCACCGAGGGTCGGGTGGCGCTGACCCTGCGGCTGATCGGTGGCCTGACCACCCAGGAGATCGCCCGGGCGTTCCTGGTGCCGGAGGCGACCGTGGGGCAGCGGATCGTCCGGGCCAAGAAGACCCTCAGCAACGCCGGGGTGCCGTTCGAGGTGCCCGAAGGCCCGGAGCGGGCCGAGCGGCTGTCCTCCGTGCTGGAGGTCATCTACCTGATCTTCAACGAGGGATACTCGGCGACCGCCGGGGACGACTGGATGCGACCGGCGCTGTGCGCCGACGCGCTGCGGTTGGGCCGCATCCTGGCCGGGCTGACGCCGACAGGATCCGGAGGTGCACGGTCTGGTCGCGCTGCTGGAGATCCAGGCGTCCCGGACCCCGGCCCGTACCGACCCGTCCGGCGAGCCCGTGCTGTTGCTCGACCAGGACCGCGCCCGCTGGGACCAGCTGCTGATCCGCCGCGGTCTGAAGGCGCTGCAGCGGGCCGAGGCGCTCGGCGGCACGCAGGGGCACTACACCCTGCAGGCCGCGATCGCCGCCTGCCACGCCAGGGCGCGCACCGCGGAGCAGACCGACTGGTTGAAGATCGCCGCGCTGTACGCAGCGCTCGCGCAGGCCACGCCCTCGCCGATCGTCGAGCTCAACCGCGCGGTGGCGCTGTCGATGGCGTTCGGACCGGCCGCCGGGCTGGAGGTGGTCGACACACTGACCGACGAGCCGGCGCTGCGTGACTACCACCTGCTACCCAGCGTGCGCGGCGACCTGCTGGCCAAGCTCGGCCGCCCCGACGAGGCCCGCGCCGAGTTCGAGCGGGCGGCAGCGCTCACCCGCAACACTCGCGAGCGAGCGCTGCTCCTGGACCGCGCCGCCGCGATCCGCCCGTAACTACCGCAATAAGCCCGCTCATTCGGCAGGGGGTGCGCTCAGGCCGTGTGGGCCAGCGCTGCGTCGGCGCTCCCGCCCAGGGCCGCGGACACCGCGTAGGCCACCGCCCCCACCGACGTCGGGCCGGCGCTGCGCCACGCGACGTAGCCGTCCGGGCGGACCAGGACCGCGCCGTCGGCGCAGATGCCGTAGCGCTCCGCCACCAGGCCGTGCGGGTCGGCGAAATCGCGGCCGACGGAAAGCACGGCGATCGGACCGGCGCCGGCGAGCTGCGCCGCCATGCGTCGCGCCGAGGTCGTCGCCCGGCGGCCCATCAGCAGGGTGAGCCGGCCGTCGAACAGGTCAACGGTCGATCGCCGCTGGTCGCCGTGCCGCACCCAGGCGTGCGGCGCGCGCATGCCGGGCCGCACGGTCAGCAGGTCCGCCGCCGGGTCGTGGTTGCCGTCGTCGATGACCACCTGCGAGCGGTAGGTCACCCCCAGGTCGACGCTCAGCGCGTCCTGCGGCGGGCCATCGAAACGCAGCGAGCTGCGGGTGTTCCGCTCGGCGACCGGGCGGCGCTCCGCCTCGTAGCTGTCCAGCAGCGCCGGGTCGGCCCAGCCGCGCGCCACCCAGGCCAGCTTCCAGCCCAGGTTGTGCCCGTCGTGCAGTGCGGTGTTCATCCCGACGCCGCCGATCGGGGTCATCTGGTGTGCCGCGTCGCCGACCAGGAAGCCCCGGCCGCTCCGGAACGACCGCGCGAGCCGGCCGACCATGGTGAACGGTGAAACGGACAGCACCTCGACGTCGAGGTCCGGCACGCCCGCCGCGGCGCGGATCAGCTCGATGCACCGCTCCGGCGTGAAGTCCGTCAGCGACTGCCCGGCATCGGGCTGCCACTCCTTGCCGTACAGCCAGCGTCCACCACCGGCCGGCAGGATCACCCCGCCAGCCTCGTCGTGCTCGACCACGTAGAGCACGTACCGCGGCTCGCCGACCACCGCGTCGATGTCGGCCCGGAAGATCACGTTCACGTACTCGCCGAGGCGGCCGAGCTCGTCCACCTCGATGCCGAGCGCGCTGCGTACCGTGCTGTGCGGCCCGTCCGCCCCGACCACGTAGCGCGCCCGTACCGCCTCGACGCCGCCGGTGCGCAGGTCGACCAGGTGCGCGGTCACACCGTCGTCGTCGACGGCGAGGTCCGCCAGCTGCGTGCTGAACCGGATCTCGCCGCCCAGCCCGCCCAGGTGGGCCGCCAGCACCGACTCGATGTGGTCCTGCGGGCAGCACACCGGGACGGTCGGGCTGACGGCCAGCACCTCGCGGGCCGACGCCGGGTAGCCGAACGGCACCGCCTGGTGACGATCGGCGAGCGTCGAGCCGACCGACATCAGCGGCTGTGCCTCGACGGCGCCCGCGCGGACGGCGTCGGCGACTCCCCAGGTGCGGAACAGCTCCATGCTGCGGGTGCTGACCCCGGTGGCTCGCGGGTAGATCGTGGTGCCGGAGTGCCGCTCGACGAGCAGCACCGAGGCGCCGTTCCGGGTTGCGGTGATCGCGGTGGCCAGCCCGGCCGGGCCGGCGCCGACCACCAGCACGTCGTACCGGTAGCTGCGTTGCGCGTTGGATGTCATGGTCAGAGGGTCGCCGGGCCGGACCGCCCCAATATCCGTGCCGGCTACTGAGTTTGCGTTCCGGACCAAGTACGGAGCTCCGTGCGGCTGGCCGCACCGGTCTTCACCAGCAGGTTCGCCACGTGGGTCTCCACGGTCCGCGGCGAGACGAACAGCCGCTCGGCGACCGCGGCGTTCGACAGCCCCTGCGCGACCAGGCCGAGCACGTCCATCTCCCGGCTGGTGACGCCCTTCGCCCGCAGCTCCGGCGGCACCGACGCGGCACCGCGCCCGCGCCGGGTGGGCGCCCCGGCGGCGCGTAGCAGGTCGCGGCAGGTCCTGGCGAGCCGCCGCTCGCCGAGTTGCTCGTGCACGGCCAGGTCGGCGCGCAGCTCGCCGACCGGGTCACCCCAGCGGTCGAGGATCGCGCGCTCCAGCGGGAGCAGCCGGAGCAGCCGCCGCCACCACTGCTCCTCGCGCAGCATGCCGTCGGCCGCGGTGAACAGCTCGTCGGCCCGTTCGGCGTGGCCCTCGCGGCCGGCCGCGACCGCGTCGGCGTAGCCCAGGGCGGCCCGGTTGACCGGCCGCGCCATTGCCGGGACGTTCCGGCGCAGGGTGTCCCGTGCTTCGCCGTCCCGGTCGTCGAGCGCGGTGCGCAGCAGCGCCCAGAGCCCCCAGTACGCCACCGGTGCGGCCGAGGCGTGCGCCACCAGCAGGCTCATCCCGTGGTCGAGGTGCTGGTTCGCGGCCGGCAGGTCGTGCGCGAGCAGGTGCGGCAGCGCCCTGGCGCCGTCGGCGAGCGCGGCGATGTCCGGCGGGCCGTGCGGCCGGGCCATCGCCGCGGCGATCTGTGCCTCCGTCGCGGCGACGTCGCCGGCAGCCGCCAGGCAGGCCGCCCGGAGCACCTCCACGGTCGCCTGCACGTTGGTCAGCCGCAGGGTGCCGGCGAGCTCTGCGCCGCGCCGGGTGATCGGCTCCGCCGCCTCCGGGCCGGCTACCAGCAACGTCACCTCGGCGGAGATCACGTCGATGCCGGCCACCTGGGCGAGCATCCCGGCGTCCATGGCCAGCTCCCGGATCTCGGCCAGTGGCCCGGTCAGCCCGACCTCGTCGGCCTCGAGCAGCGCGAGCCCGAACAGCGCCTGCACCCGGGTCGGCCGCAGGCCGAGCTCGGCGGCCAGCTGCGCAGCGCGGCGGAACGCCGGCAGCGCGGCCGCCGGCGCGGTGTGCGAGAGCACCCGGCCGGCCACGACGAGCGTCTCGGCAAGGACCGCGGGCCGGTCCGCAGCCTCGGCCTGCCGAATCGCCGCGGCCGCCAGATCGGCCGCGCGCCGAACCTCCCCCCGCCCGGCGGCGGCATCGGCGGCCAGCCCGAGCGACCGGACGTCGTCGGCCCGCCCGGCTCGGTCGAGGTACTCCTGCCCGCGGGCCCAGCGCCCGTCGCCCACCGCGGCCCGCGCCAGCTCCAGGCACAGCTCGGCGTGGTCCGCTCCGGTCGCGCCGTCCAACGCCCGATCACCGACCAGCAGCGCCTCGGCCACCTCGCCACGCAGCGCCAGCACCCGGACCCGCTCGGTCGCCACCGCCGCCGCCAACGCGCCCCCAGCGCCGCCCGCGACGGCCCGGTCCAGCAGGTCCGCCGCGCTGCGCAACGCTCCCCGGGCCAGGTCGCGGCGCGCCAGCCGGAGGAACAGCTCGGCCGCGCGGCCCGGCTCCTCGGCGGCCACCAGCAGCTCGGCAGCCAGCTCCAGGTCGTCCGGCGCGCCACCATCGAGCAACACCTCGGCGGCTGTCCTGGCGATCGCCGCCCGCTCCGGGGGCAGCAGTTGCTCGACGACCGCGTCCCTGGTCAGCGCGTGCCGCCAGCGCAGCCGGCCGTCCTCGGTCGCGAGCAGCTGGGCCTCGGCAGCGGCACGCAGCGCGCTCAGCACCACCGGCTCCGGTAGCCCGGTGATCGGGCCGAGCCGGGACCATGGCGGGTCGGCGCCGAGCACCGCCGCGGCGCAGACGACCTGACGGGCGTCGCCGAGTGACGCCAGCCGGTCCCGGATCAGCCCGGCAAACGTCGGCGGCACCGCCGTCCCGGCCGTGCCGGCCAGCAGCAGCTCCTCGACCAGGAACGGCAGGCCCTCGGAGCGCCGCTGCACCGACTCGAGCACGTCCGCGGGCGGTCGTTCACCACCCAGGCAGGCCGCTGCCAGCGACGCGGTCTGCTCCGGCGTGAGCCGGGACGGCCGGACCGCGGTGACCGACTCTCCCGCGGTGAGTCGGGTGATCGCCTCCAGCTCCGGCGGCTCCACGCGGGCCGAGAAGGCGACGAGCACCCCGGTGGAGTGCACCACCCCGGCGAGATAGTCGACCAGCGCCAGTGTCTCCGCGTCGGCCCGGTGCAGGTCCTCGAGCAGCAGCACGCCGCCGGCCGGCCCGCCGGCCGTGCGCAACACCTGCAGCACCCCCTCGCCGAGCACCAGCACCGGGTCGATCCCCGGCTCGGCGGCATCGGCCGCCGGGGTCAGCGCCGGCACCAGCCGGGCCAGCGCGGCGCGGTACGGGCGAAGCGCGTCGGACTCGACGAGCCGACCATCGCGCAGCGCGTCGACCAGCGCGGCGGCCACCGGGCGCAGGGTGCCGCCGCCCTCGGTGGCGCGGCCGGCGAGCACCCGCATGCCGAGTCCCTCGGCCCGCTCGCGGACCTCGGCGAGCAGCCGTGACTTCCCGATCCCGGCCTCCCCGATCACCGCGAGCACGCCGCCCCGGCCGCCGTGCGCCGCGTCGACGCAGCCGCGGACCACCGCGAGCTCGGCACTCCGGCCGACGAGCACCGGGCTGCGCGCGACGCGTGGCCGGCTCACCGGGCACCGGCGACGGGCAGCTGGACGGTGACCGCCAGGCCGCCGCCGTCGACCGGCTCGCCGTGCACCTGCCCGCCGTGCGCCAGCACCACCGCGCGCACGATGGACAGCCCCAGCCCGGCGCCACGGTGCCCGGTCCGCTCCGGGAGCCCGCGGCGGAACGGCTCGAACAGCTCGGGCACCTGCTCGGCGCCGACCACCGCTCCGCTGGAGCGCACCACCAGACTCGCCCAGCCGGCGTCGGTGCCGGTGGTGATCTCCAGCCACCCTTCCGGGACGTTGTGCCGGACCCCGTTCTCCACCAGGTTGCCGACCACCCGCTCCAGCAGCGCCCGGTCACCCCGGGTCGACGCGGGGCGGGCGTCGACGTCGATGCGCAGCAGGCACGCCGCGGCCTCGGTGCGCACCGCATCCACGGCCGGGCCGACCAGGGTGGCCAGGTCGACCTGCTCCTTCGCGGCCCCGTTGGCGGCCACCGCCGCCTGGCTGCGGGCCAGCAGCAGGAGCCCGGCGAGCAGCTCGTCGGTGCGCCGGGTGGCGTCCCGCAGCACCGTGGCCATCCGACGCAGCTCGCCGACGTCGGATTCCGGGTCGGCCATCGTCACGTCGATCTCGGTGCGCATCACCGACAGCGGGGTGCGCAGCTCGTGGCTGGCGTTGGCCACGAACCGGCGCTGCGCCTCGAACGACGCCTGCAGCCGGTCCAGCATCGCGTCGAACACCTGGACCAGCTCGGCCACCTCGCCACTGGATCCCTGCAACGCGATGCGCTCGTCGAGCGACTCGGCGGACAGCCGCCGGGCGGTCGAGGTGACCTGCCGCAGCGGGCGGAGCACCCGGCCGACGACCAGCCACGACACCAGCCCGGCCGCGGCGACGACCAGCGGGAACGCGATCAGCCCGGCGCGCAGTACCTCCGCCCGCGCCGCCTCGGACAACGCCTCGCCGAGCTGGTCGGCCGGCACGGTCAGCTCGCCGACCCGAACCGTCGTGCCCGAAGGTAGCGCGGGGACCGCCCGCACCACCTCGCCGACGAGCAGCCAGCCCAGCCACAGCAGCAGCGCACTGACCACCGCCGCCAGCGTGACGCAGACCGCGGTCAGCCGGAGTCGCAGGCTCACGCCGGCCCGCTTCATCGGTCTAGGAGGGTGCTGGACGATGCCGCTCGTCGCGAGCGGCGATCCAGGCGGATGCATCGCAAGGCGGAGGAGGGCCGATACTTCGTATCGGCTCCGACGACAACGCCGCGAGGTGTCCGTCTGGGCGACGCGCAGCAGAGCATGCATCGTTCAGCACCCTCCTTGGCCCGCTGACGGAACCCGGTAGCCGGCACCGACGACGGTGTCGATGATCCCCGGCTCGCCGAGCTTCTTGCGCAGCGTCATGACGGTCACCCGGACCGTCGTGGTGAACGGGTCGGCGTTCTCGTCCCAGACCCGTTCGAGCAGCTCCTCGCTGCTCACCACCGACCCGCCCGCGGAGAGCAGGACCTCCAGCACCCCGAACTCCTTGCGGGTCAGCTCGAGACGCCGCCCGCCGCGGGTGGCCGTCCGCCGGGCGGGGTCGAGCTGCACGTCCAGCGCGGACAGCACCGGTGGCGTGGCCGGGGTCGTGCGCCGGCCCAGCGCACGCATCCGGGCCACCAGCTCGGGGAAGTCGAACGGCTTGGCGAGGTAGTCGTCGGCGCCACGGGACAGCCCGTCGACCTTGTCCTCCAGCGTGCCGCTGGCGGTCAGCATGATCACCCGGGTGGTGGAGCCGGCAGAGATGATCTCGGCGCACAGCTGGTCACCGGGCATTCCCGGCAGGTCGCGGTCGAGCACCACCACGTCGTAGCGCGTGATCGAGGCCTTCTCGTGGCCGGCGTCGCCGTCGTAGGCCACGTCGACCGCCATGCCCTCCCGACGCAGCCCGCGGGCCAGCGCCTCGGCCAGCGGCCGCTCGTCCTCGACGATCAGTACCCGCATCAGTGCGGCCGCTCCTCGGCCACGACCCCCCGGCCAGCCGACTGCCCGGTGTCCGGCCCCTCGGCGGGACCGGTCAATCCGGCCGCCCACTCGGTGACGCGCCGCGCCACGTCCTGGGCGGTCAGCCCGGCCGCCGCGAGCACGTCCGTCCGGCTGCCGTGCTCGAGGAAACGCTGCGGCAGCCCCAGGTCGCGCAGCGGCACGTCGCAGCCGGCGTCCCGCAGCGACCGCGGCCAGCGCCGAGCCGAAGCCCGCCGTGCCGGCCGCAGTCCTCCACCGAGACCACCAGCCGGTGCCCGGCGGCGAGCTCGACCAGCGCCGGCGGCACCGGCAGCACCCACCGCGGGTCCACCACGGTGACGCCGATGCCCTGGTCGGCCAGCCGGTCGGCGACGTCGAGACCGAGCTGCCCGAACACCCCGACGCAGACCAGCAGCACATCGGCCGGAGCGTCCCGGGTCGCGGTTGCCGGCTCGCGGAGCACGTCGACCCCGCCGACCCGCCGCACCGCAGGCACGTCCTCGATCACCGCACCCTTCGGGAAGCGCAGCACGGTCGGCCCGTCGTCGATCTCGAGCGGCCTCGGCGCAGCTCCTCGCGCAGCGCTGCCGGCGTCGCGCGGCGCGGCGACCCTGATCCCGGGGACCACGCCCAGGATCGACAGGTCCCACATCCCGTTGTGGCTCGGCCCGTCCGACCCGGTGACCCCGGCCCGGTCCAGCACCACGGTGACCGGCGCCCGGTGCAGCGCGACGTCGAGCAGCAACTGGTCGAAGGCGCGGTTCAGGAAGGTCGAGTAGACGGCCACGACCGGGTGCAGCCCGCCGAGCGCCAGCCCGGCCGCCGAGGTCAGCGCGTGCTGCTCGGCGATCCCGACGTCCACGCTGCGGTCCGGGTAGCCGCGCGGCGAACGGCGCCAGCCCGGTCGGCCCGAGCATGGCGGCGGTGATCGCGACGACGTCCGCCCGGCGCGCCCCGATGGCCAGCATCTCGGTCGGCGAACACGCTCGTCCACCCGGTCGAGGGCGGGCCGACCGGCTCGCCGGTGCCCGGGTCGAAGGCGGGCGGGCTGTGCATCTGCTCGGCGTCGTCGTTCTCGGCCGGCGGGTAGCCCCATGCCCTTGCGGGTCACCGCGTGCACGATCACCGCCCCGCCGAAGCCCTTGGCGTGCCGCAGCGCGGACTCCAGCGCGCGCACGTCGTGCCCGTCCACCGGACCGACGTACTTCAGGCCGAGGTCACTGAACATCGCCTGCGGGCTGACCGCGTCCTTGACGCCCTCCTTGAGGGCGTGCAGCCCGGTGTAGACGGCTCGGCCCACGGTGCTGCCGCGCAGCGCGCGCTTGGTCATCGCCAGCGCCCGCTCGTAGCTCGGCCGCAGGCGCAGCGCGGCGAGGTGGTCGGCCATCCCCCCGATGGTCGGCGAGTAGGACCGGCCGTTGTCGTTGACGACGATCACCACGTTGCGGTCCGGTCCGCCGAGGTGCCCCGTCCACCGGCGATGTTGTTCAGCGCCTCCCAGCACATGCCGCCGGTGAGCGCGCCGTCGCCGACCACCGCCACCACGTGGCGCCTGCGCGCCGGCCAGCGCGGCCGCCCGGGACAACCCGTCGGCCCAGGACAGCGCGGTCGAGGCGTGGCTGTTCTCCACCAGGTCGTGCTCGGACTCGTCCCGGCTCGGGTAGCCCGCCAGGCCGCCGGTGGCACTTCAGCCGGCGAACCCGTCCCGGCGGCCGGTGAGGATCTTGTGCACGTACGCCTGGTGTCCGGTGTCCCAGATCAACGCGTCGGCCGGCGAGTCGAACACCCGGTGCAGCGCGATGGTCAGCTCCACCACACCGAGGTTCGGGCCCAGGTGCCCGCCGGTCCGGGACACCGTGGCCACCAGGAACCGGCGAATCTCGGCGGCGAGGTCGGTGAGCTCGGAGTGGCTCAGCCGCTTGACGTCCGCAGGCCCGTGCACGCCATCCAGGAGGGACACCAGGCCAGTCTAGGTACGCCGGCTCGGAGTGGCCGCCTGGTGGTCGGGTCCGGACCGGTTCCGCTCCTCGCGCGCTCCGCGCGCTGCGATGCTCGCCGGCCTCCACCTCAGGTCGGGTCCGGACGTTCGCTCCTCGCGCGCTCCGCGCGCTGCGATGCTCGCCGGTTCCTCCTCCACCTCTAATGGTCGGGTCCGGACCGGTTCCGCTCCTCGCGCGCTCCGCGCGCGCGATGCTCGCCGGTCCTCCTCCTCCGCGACCGGCGTTCGCCCTGCGGTCCGGGGCCGTCCGCGGGAGGCTGACGGCATGGACGTCTCCGCGTTCGCCCGTCGGCTGCGCGGGGCCCGGGACTGGTCGGACATCGACCAGCGGCTGCGCGCCCTGGCGTCGACCTCTCCGCCGGCGGCCGTTGTCGAGCTCGCCGACGCGCTCGACGCCGAGCTGGCCGTCCGCGGTCCCGATCTCGCGGTGTGGAGCGTGCGGGACCGGCTGCTCGCCCTGCTCGCCGGGGTCCCCGGCCGCGAAGCCACCGTGGCGGCCGTTCGGCTGGCGGCCAGACCTGCGCCGGGTGCGGCCCCTTCCGGCGAGTCCGGCCCGGACGACCTGGTCGACCTGGGCCGCCGGCTGGCGGCCGGGGAGGTCGCCGGGACCCGCCCGGCGGAGCACCTGATCGCGCTGCTCGGCACGGACGAGGCGCTGCGCGACGACCCCGAGCTCGGGCTGCTGCTGACCCACGAGCTGGTCATCCGCGGCGAGGCGGTGGGCGAGGTCGCCGGGCCGTTCGTGGCGTGGGCGGTGCGGTGCGACCACCCGCTGGCGGTGCTGCCGGTCGAGCTCACCGAGCTGGAGGGCGAGCTGGTGTCCTGGCTGCCCCGGCACCCCGGCTCGCAGCGGGCGGACGCGCCGTGGCCGGAGATCCCGCACCGGGCCGCGGTGCCGCTGGTCGACCTGCTCGGCGGCGTCGCGCGCCGGGTCGGGCCGGTGCCGCTGTACGCGGCCGCGGCCTTCGCCGACTGGGTGCGGCACTCCAACGGGCAGATCGACGTCGCGGTCTTCGAACCCGGTGTGGGCTACGCCCGGGCGGCCGGCAAACCGCCCGCGCTACGGGCCGACCGGCCGGCCCGGCAGCTGACCCCGGAGATGGTGTGCGTCCGGCTGTTCACCGCCGCCAACGGCGGCGGTGCGTACAGCCGCGGGCTCGGCGGGGCGTTCGCCAGGCTGGCGATGTGGGAGTCGATGGCCGGGCTCCTCGGGCTGACCTGGCCGGCCGCGCCGCGGGACGTCGCGGCGACGGCGCGGTCGGCGCGGTGGATCGCCCTCGAGGTGTCCGACCACTGGTTCTACGACCTCGCCTGGGACGAATGGCTGGTCGCGGCGACCGCGGACCGGGTTACTGTGCTCGCCGCCACCGACATCGACTGAGTGATCAGCTGCACCCTGGAGGAGCTCGACGATGACGACGTTCGTGCTCGTGCACGGGGCATGCCACGGCTCGTGGTGCTGGGACGCGGTCTCGGACGAGCTGGACCGCCTCGGTCACCGGGCGCTCGCCGTGGACCTGCCGTGCGACCGCCCGGAGCTGGGCCTGGCCGACGACGTCGCGGTCGTACTGGATGCCCTCGACCGTGCCGGCGACGACTCGGTGCTGGTCGGGCACTCGCTGGGCGCGTTGGCGGCGACCGCCGCCGCCGTCGAACGGCCGGTCGGGGGGCTGATCTTCGTCGCCGGGGTGGTCCCGGTACCCGGGACGAGCATGGCGGAGCGGGCCGAGGCCGACGCCGACCGGGACGGCCCGATCGAGGACGACGACCTGATGTTCCTGCCGGACAGCATGTTCCAATTCTCCGAGTCCGGCGCGGCGAAGCTGCTCTACCCGGACTGCGACCCGACGGTCGCCAAGGAGGCGACGGCCCGACTGCGCCCGCAGCGCTCCATGTGGCGGGCGGTCTGCCCGGGCGACGGCTTCCCGGCGACCCGGATCCGGTCGATCGTCTGCGCCGAGGACCTGGTGGTGAACCCGCCGTGGTCCCGGGCCGTCGCGTGGCAGCGGCTCGGGGTCGAACCCGAACAGCTGACCAGCGGGCACTGCCCGATGCTGTCCTGGCCGACGGAGCTGGCCGCGCTGCTCGCCCGGTGACGCCCTGTCCCGTGATCAACGGCGGATTTGCGCGGCCCTATTGCACGAAGGTGCCGTTCGTTGGGTGGGATCAGTGGGCGGCGAGCAGCGCGACGCACTCGACGTGGTGGGTCATCGGGAACGCGTCGAACGCCCGGAGCGCGCGCAGCCGGTAGCCGTGCCGGGCGAAGCGGGCGAGATCCCGGGCCAGGGTGGCCGGGTCGCAGGACACGTAGACGATCCTGGCCGGCTCGTGCCCGGCGATCCCGTCGACCACCGTCCGACCCAGCCCGCGGCGTGGCGGGTCGGCGACTACGACGTCCGGGCCTGACCGCAGCCGCGCCAGCACGGACTCCACCCGACCGTGCCGCCAGGCGATCTGCGGCAGGTCCGACAGCGCCGCCCGACCGTCGGCCACCGCCCGTCGGTCCGCCTCCACGACCGTCACCGACCCGGACCGCCCGACGTCGTCGGCGAGCACGGCGGCCAGCAGGCCGACCCCGCCGTAGAGGTCAAAGGCCCGGCCGCGGGCCGGTGCACCAGCCCACTCCGCCACCACGGCACACAGCGTCTCCGGCATCGCCGGATGGCTCTGCCAGAACACACCGGGCCGCAGCAACCAGGTCCGGCCGCCCGCCCGCCGCACCAGCCGTCCGGCGCGCGTCCCCGGCGCGACGTACACCTGGGTGCCGGGTCGATGCCGAGCGGCCAGCACCGGTTCGAGCAGGCCGGTCGGCGCCAGCGGGCAGTCGTCGATCGGGACGACCTCGTGGCTGCGGTGCGCCCGCAGCCCGGCCCGCCCGGACGCATCGACGGCCAGCCGAACCGTGCCGCGCCAGCCCAGCGGCCCGCCGGGCAGCTCCTCGACCTCGACCGGCCAGTCCAGCTCGGCGAGCCGGCTCAGCTGCTCGGCGATCACGGCCGCCTTCAGCCGCCGCTGCGCCGCCGGCGAGGCGTGCTGGAAGTCGCAGCCGCCACACCCACCCGGCCTGGCCCAGTCGCACGGCGGCTCGACCCGGTCCGGGGACGCCTCGAGCACCTCGACCGCGTCGGCCCGGCAGAAGGACCCACCGGCGTCCTCGACGACCAGGGCCCGCACCCGCTCACCGGGCAGGGCGTGCCGGACGAACACCACCCGCCCGTCGGAACGGGCCACGCAGTGCCCGCCGTGCGCGACCGCCCCGACCAGCACGTCGAGCTCCCGCCCCACCCACCCCGGCTCGGGACGGCGGGTCGCTAGCTGGACTGCTCATCGGCCTGACCGGGACCGGCCGGCGCCGGCGCGTCACCGTCGGTGGGGGCACCGGCCGGCAGGTTGTCCCGGGGAACGCTCGCTGCGGACGGGTAGCCGCGGCGCGCCGAACCGGCCACGTACTGCGGGCGCTGCTGGACGGCCCGCGACGACGAGGAGAGCTGCCACGGCACGCTGGTCACCATCACGCCCGGCTGGAACAGCAGCCGGCCCTTGAGCCGCAGCGCGCTCTGGTTGTGCAGCAGCTGCTCCCACCAGTGGCCCACCACGTACTCCGGGATGAACACGGTCACCACGTCGCGTGGGTTGTCGCTGCGGATCCGCTTCACGTACTCCAGTACCGGCCTGGTGATCTCCCGGTACGGCGACTCGATCACCTTCAGCCGCACCGGGATGTCGCGGCGCTCCCACTCGGCGACCAGCCGCCGGGTTTCCTCGTCGTCGACGTTGACAGTGATGCCCTCCAGCACGTCGGGCCGGGTGGCCCTGGCGTAGGCCAGTGCCCGCAGCGTGGCGAGGTGCAGCTTGGACACCAGCACGATGGCGTGGTTGCGCGCCGGCAGCACGCTGTCGTCCTCCCCCGCGACCAGTTCGCTGGCCACCCGGTCGTAGTGCCGGCGGATCCCGCTCATCAGCACGAAGATCGCCACCATCGCGACGATCGCGATCCACGCGCCCAGGGTGAACTTCGTGATCAGCACCGTGACCAGCACCAGACCGGTCATCACCGCGCCGAACCGGTTGATGGTCTGCGCCCGGCGCATCCGGCCACGGACCGCCGGGTCGGTCTCGGTGGCCAGCATCCGCCGCCAGTGCCGGACCATCCCGGTCTGGCTCAGCGTGAACGAGACGAACACGCCCACCGTGTACAGCGGGATCAGCCGGGTCACCTGGGCCTGGAAGCCGATCACCAGCAGGATCGCGAAGCCGGCCAGGAACAGGATCCCGTTCGAGAACGCCAGCCGGTCACCCCGGGTGTGCAGCTGGCGCGGCAGGTAACCGTCCCGGGACAGGATCGAGCCGAGCACCGGGAACCCGTTGAACGCCGTGTTGGCGGCCAGCACCAGGATCAGCGCGGTCACCCCGATGACGAACACCGCAGCCGCCTGGAACTCCCCGAACACCGCCTCCGCGAGCTGCGCGACCAGGGTGCGCTGCTGGTAGCCGGGCGGGGCGGTGACGATCTGGGTCGCGGGATCCTCCGCGATCCGCACCCCGGTGAGGTTGGCCAGCGCGATCAGACCCATGAAGAAGCAGGTGGAGATGACCCCGAGCAGCAGCAAGGTGGTGGCGGCGTTGCGGGACTTCGGCTTGCGGAAGGCCGGCACCCCGTTGGCGATCGCCTCGACGCCGGTCAGCGCGGCGCAGCCTTGGGTGAACGAGCGCAGCACCAGCAGCACCAGCGCGAGCCCGGTGAACGCGTCGCCGTGCGCGAGCAGCTCGACGTCGGCGCTCTCCGCGCGGACCGGGTCACCGAGCAGCAGGATGCGCACCAGCCCCCAGATGATCATTGCGCCCATGCCGACCATGAACGCGTAGGTCGGGATCGCGAACGCCGTGCCGGACTCGCGCAGCCCGCGCAGGTTCGCCGCGGTGAGCAGCACGATCGCCACGACGCAGAAGACGACCATGTTCTCGGCGACGAACGGGATGATCGCGCCGATGTTGGCGGCCGCGGCCGAGATCGACACCGCGACGGTGAGCGTGTAGTCCACCAGCAGCGCGCTCGCCACGGTGAGTCCGGCCGGCCCACCGAGGTTGACGGTGGCCACCTCGTAGTCCCCGCCGCCGGACGGGTAGGCGTGCACGACCTGCCGGTAGCTGGTGACGACGGTGAGCAGCACGATCACCACCGCCAGTCCGATCCACGGCGACAGCGCGTAGAAGGCGACCCCCGCCACCGAGAGGGTCAGGAAGATCTCCTCCGGGGCGTACGCGACGGAGGACAGCGCGTCGGAGGCGAACACCGGCAGCGCTATCCGCTTGGGGAGCAGGGTGTGTGTCAGCCGGTCGCTGCGAAACGGTCGCCCGACCAGGATCCGCTTCACCGCGGTGGCGAGCTTGGACACGGCGGAAGCTTATTCGCCGGGCCCGGACGGCAGGTGCCTTGCACACCCTGGTCACTCGGCCGCAGGCACACCCCGTGCTGCCGGTCTCGTCCACTTGTCGCGGGAAACCACCCGCCGGTGGACCGCTTGTCGCTGGAAAAATCCGCGACAAGTGGCGACTTGTCGTTGAGCACGCGACAAGTGGCACGCGATAGCGTTCCGAGGTGATCGCCGGTCTACCGCCGGGGAGGGCCCGTTGCTAGTCGTCATCATGGGGTGCGGCCGCGTCGGCTCGTCCCTGGCCGGCGGGCTGCAGCGGCTCGGCCACGAGGTGGCGATCATCGACCGCAACCCGCAGGCGTTCCGTCGGCTGCCGACCGATTTCACCGGCCGGGAGGTCGTCGGCGTCGGCTTCGACCCGGAGGTCCTGCGCGAGGCCGGCATCGAAAGGGCGTCGGCGTTCGCCGCGGTGTCCAGCGGGGACAACTCCAACATCATCTCCGCCCGGGTGGCCCGGGAGACCTTCGGCATCGAGCGCGTGGTCGCCCGGATCTACGACGCGAAGCGGGCTGCCGTTTACGAGCGGCTCGGCATCCCGACGGTGGCCACCGTCCCGTGGACGACCGACCGCCTGCTGCGGATGCTGCTGCCGGAAGGGGTGGCGACCGCCTGGCGGGATCCGTCGGGTGCGATGGCGGTGCTGCTGCTCCCGCTGCACGAGGAGTGGGCCGGCCACTCGGTCGCCGAGCTCGAGCAGACCACCGGCAGCCGGGTGGCGTTCATCCTGCGCTTCGGGGGCGGGGTGCTGCCGACGCCCGACACGATCGTGCAGGCCGACGACGAGATCTACGCGGCGGCCATGTCCGGCACGGTCAGCGACGTGACCGCCGCCGCGAGCGCCGCTCCGGAGAGGAGCTGAGCCACCGATGCGGGTAGCGATCGCCGGCGCGGGTGCGGTGGGCCGCTCGATCGCCGCCGAGCTCATCGGCAACAACCACCAGGTGATGCTGATCGAGCGCGAGCTGGCCAACATCGATCCGCGGGCGGTCGAGCAGGCGGAGTGGGTGCACGCGGACGCCTGCGAGCTGGCCTCGCTGGAGGAGGCCGGCCTGGACAGCTGCGAGGTGGTGATCGCCGCCACCGGGGACGACAAGGTCAACCTGGTCGTCTCGCTGCTGGCCAAGACCGAGTTCGCGGTGCGCAGGGTGGTCGCCCGGATCAACGAGCCGCGCAACGAGTGGCTGTTCAACTCCAGCTGGGGGGTCGACGTCGCGGTGTCCACGCCGCGCATCCTGGCCGCGCTGGTCGAGGAGGCGGTCGCCGTCGGCGACCTGGTGCGGCTGCTCACGCTGCGCCAGGGCGAGGCGAACCTGGTCGAGATCACGCTGCCGGCGGGCACCCCGATCGCCGGCCGGCCGGTGCGCGACCTGCGGCTGCCCAGCGGCGCGGCACTGGTGGCGATCCTGCGCGGCGGTCGGGTGATCGTGCCGCAGGGCGACCACACCGTCGAGGCCGGTGACGAGCTGCTGTTCGTGGCATCGTCGGACGTCGAGCAGCAGATCAGGGAGGCGATCGACCACTGACGTCGAGCACCGCCGCGATCAGCTCGTCGCCGGCGAGCAGAGCCCGGTCGTTGTGGTCGGCGCCGGCCACCTCGACCCGGCGGACGAGGCCGGCGGCCGCGGACGCCACCGCGGCGCTGAGCTCCGGCGGAACTGTCGTGTCGCGCGACCCGTAGACGACAGCGGTCGGTGCCCGGACGCTCGCGACCGGCTCGGCCACCGGAAACCGGTCCTGGAGCAGCAACCGGACCGGCAGGAACGGGTAGTGCCGGGATCCGACCGCGGCGAGGTCGGTGAACGGCGAGCGCAGCACCATCCCGGCGGGCGGGTGCTCGACGGCCAGCCGGGCCGCAACCGCGGCGCCGAGGCTCTCCCCGAAGTAGATCGTGCGTTCCGGCGGGCTGCCCGCCGCCGCCAGGTGGCGCACCGCGGCGCGGGCGTCGGCGAGCAACCCGTCCTCGCTCGGGCTGCCAGGGTTCCCGGCGTACCCGCGGTAGTCCAGCAGCAGCACGGTGAAACCCTCCGCGGCCAGCCGGTCGGCCAGCGGCGCGCGCAGCAGCCGCGAGCCGGCGTTGCCCGGCAGCACCAGCACTGTCAGGTTCCGGTCGGCACCGGTTGGTGGGACTGACCAGGCGCCGAGGTCCAGGCCGTCCTCGGTCCGCACGGTCACCTCGCGCGCTCCCGGCAGCACGCTCCCGGCCGGCGGCGGCACACCGGAGTCCGGGAAGTAGATCATCCGGCGCTGCAGCAGCCACGCCAAGGTGAGCACCGCCAGCGACACGGCTAGCAGTACGGCCAGCAGCAGCATGCCGGCACGGAGCACGACAGCAGTCTGCCCTTAGCGGTCACGACTCGGCACCGGAAGTCGTGAACGGCGTCAGCATCTCTGGACGTAGATCACCTCAGGCCGCTACGGTGTCCGTCCTTCATGGACATCCGCTGGGAGGCCGCAGTGTCGGTGCGTCGAATGCTGGGAATTCTGATCTTCTTGTTGCTGGCCGCGACCGCGTGCGGCCAGCCGCAGAGCGGTTCGACCAGCGGCAGCCCGACCACCTCCGGCAGCCCGGCCGCCGCCGGACCGGTGATCACCGCCTTCCACATCATCAACGACGTCACCTGCACCGGCCAACAGACCGAGGTTCCCGCCTCGTGGGTCACCAGGCTCACCAAGTCGGTCGCCTTCCAGGTCGACGGGCAGCCGGTCAGCGCCGGCGCCGGCTACCCGACCAGCGGGAAGGGCAACGTGCCGGTGCCCTGCGACGGCAAGGAGCACAAGGTCGTGCTGGTGGCCAGCGGTGAGGGCACGACGTCCGCGGTGGCCGCGCACGTCAACACCCAGAACGCGCCGCCGCCGCCGACCGCGCCGGTGATCACCAACTTCCAGATCCTGGCCACGGTCAGCTGCCCGACGGCCGGCCAGATGGTGGAGGTCCCCGCCGCGTGGACGACGCAGAACGCGCAGACGATCAGCTTCGCGGTCGACGACCAGCCGCTGAGCGCGGCGGCCGGCTTCCAGCCGAACGGTGCGGGCAACATCCCGGTGCCGTGTGACGGCAAGGACCACGAGGTCTCGCTGACTGCGGCCGGCCCCGGCGGCTCGAAGTCGCTGTCGCGTTCGGTCAACACCACGGTCGCGACGTCCTAGTGTCCCGTGAGCGAGGTCGTCTTACCCGCCTCCGCCGCCCAGCTGGCGCCCCGCTGCGTTGACGTCGAGGCCGATACGACCAGGTATCGGCCTTCTCCTCCGCCTTGCGGTGCATCCACCTGGATCGCCGGATCCGGGCAAGGAACCTCGCTCACGGGACACTAGTGTCCTGATCCGGACCGGATCCCGCCGGTCAGGCGGCGGCGTCGGGGGAGGCCGCGCCGTCGGTGCTTGCCCGGCGGGCCCGGCGCACCGCCCAGATCGTGGCGAGCAGCGCCACGGCCGCGAGCGGATAGCCCATCGCGATCCGCGCGACCGCGAGCCAGGTCGTCTCGTCGGCGTTGTAGAGGTAGCCCTGCACCAGGAACTTCGCGCCGAACACCGCCGCCCACAGCAGGGTGGCCAGCGAGTACGCCCGCAGCAGGCGAGGGTCGCGGCGCCAACCCTGACCGTCGCCGTTGATGCCGTGCCAGATCACCCCGGCCAACGGCCAGCGCACCAGCACCGAACCAAGGAAGATCGCCGCAAGTGCCGCCGAGTAAACGATCCCCGGCAGGAAGAAGCCCTTGGCCTCGCCGGTCTGCTGGGCGATGAACGCGCAGATACCCACGCCGATCAGGCCGGATATCGCCGGCTGCAGCGCCTCGCGCCGGACCAGCCGCCACACCATGATCGCCACCGCCGACGCGATCGCCGCGATGAGCGCCGGCTGCAGCGCCGAAACCGCGTTGACCACGACGAACACGACGACCGGGACCGTCGAGGAGACCAGGCCGGAGATCCCGCCGAGTTGCTCGAGGATGCTCGGCGAGCGGCTCGGTGTCTGCTCCGTGTCCGGTGGTGCGGTTTCGGGGGTCTGATCCGGGGGTTGGACAGCGGGCTGGGCCGGGGCGTGCGGCTCGGTCACTGTGCCCGCTGCAGCTCGTAGTACGGGTTGTACAGCACCTTGCGTCCCTCCCGTACGGCCAGCCGGCCCCGTGCCTTGATCGTGCGCCCGGGCTCGATCCCCGGTATGCGGCGCCGGCCCATCCAGATCAGCGTGATGCCCTCGGTGCCGTCGAACAGCTCCGCCTCGAGCGTCGCGGCCGCATCCTGCGGACAGAACTCCACGCTGCGGAGCCTACCGAGCACTGTCACCTGCTCCCCGCTACGGCAGTCGCAGGCCCGCGTCGCCCCGGATCGCTCGGCGTCCCGGGACAGGTCGTCGGCGTCGAGCTCCTCGATGTCGCTGGTCAGCCGCCGGACGACGCGGCGGAGGAAGCCGCCCTTCGTGCTACCCATGGGAGCTCCCTGTCCCTGGCGCTTCGGTCGGCTCGCCCCCGTCCGCCCGCAACATCAGGGTAACCCTGCCCGTCCGATTCGTTCAGCGTTCAGGCACGATGTCGCGACGTGGCGCGTCTCGTGCCGGACGATCACATCGAGCGCGCCAGCCGGGCGGTGCTACTGCCGGGTGCCGGCTCCGACCAGCGGTTCCTCGACGGCGCCTTTCGCGCTCCGCTCGCCGCCTTCGGGATCGCGCTGGCCGTACCGCCGCGCGGCCTGCAGCACCAAGCGGCGCTCGACGCCGCCCTCGCGGACGCGGACGGCCCGCTGCTGGTCGGCGGGGTGTCGTTGGGTGCCCATGTCGCGGTCGACTGGGCGGCGCGGCTAACCGGGCCGGCGGCCGGACGGCTCCGCGGACTGCTGCTCGTGATGCCGGCGTGGACCGACGACCCGGACACCGCACCGGCCGCCCTGGCGGCCGCCGGCACCGCTCGGACGCTGCGGGCCGGCGGGCTGCCTGCCGCGATTGCCGAGGCCCGCTGCGGAGCTCCGGGCTGGCTGGCCGACGAGCTGGCCCGGGCTTGGACGGCGGCCGGTGCCGGGCTGGCCGACGAGCTCGCCGGCGCCGCGGCCCGGCGTGGTCCCGGGCTGCCGGCGCTCCGGCGTGTCCCGGCGCCGGCCGGCGTGGTCGGACTCACCGACGACCCGCTGCACCCCTGCCAGGTGGCCGTGCAGTGGGCGGCGGCGCTGCCCAGCGCCGCGCTGGTGAGCACGACGCTGCTCGCTCTCGGACGGGATCGCGCCAGCCTGGGCCGCGCCGCTGTGCTGGGTTGGCTTCGCGCCGGGGGACGCTGAGCCCGCCGCTGGACCGGTCCGGGCCGTTGCGCTTGCCGGCTCAGGGCTGGTGGTGCCGACCGTGTTCGCGCTCCGGGGCGCGGTGCCGCCCGGAGCTCACCTCGACCTCGGCGGTGAACTCGGGCTCGTTCATCGACAGCCACGCGGGCTCCTGGGCAGCGCCCGGATCCCGATCCGGTTCCGGATCCCGATCCGGATCCGCTGCAGGTAGCCCGGGGTGCGGTTCGGTCCACCCCGACATCGGCTGGTCCCCGGCCGGGTGCGCACGGTCGTCCGGGACCGACCACAGTTCCGCGAGGTCCGGCAACGGCGACCAGTGGTAGGAGTCGTGCGAGCTCGGGACCGGCCACACGGGCGGGGCGAACGGTTCGAGCGGGGTAATCGGTTCGTCGCCGGGGTGCAGCAAGGGGTCCGCGTCGAGGTGCGCCGCGTCGGTGGGCGGTGGCTGGCCCAGCGGGTCGTCGGGCCGCTCCGGCTGCCGGGGAGCCGGGAGCCAAGCGGCCGGTTCACTGCGCGACGGACCGGGCTCGCCGCCGACGTCCGAGGCCGTCGGCGCGGTCGACGGGGGAAGCGCATGGGGCGTCACCGGCGTCGGCAGGATGGTGGTCACCGGCGGCGTCGTCAGGATGGTGGTCTCCGGCTGCGGCTCGACCGATGCGGTGGGCGACGGTCTCGGCGCGACCGGTCTCGGTGCGACCGGTGGAGATGCTACCGGTGGAGGTGCGACCAGACGCGGTGCGACCCTCGGCGGCGGCGGCGCTGCCCTGCGCGTCGGAGCGACCGGCGGCGCCGCCGGACGGCTCGGCATCGGGGCGACCCGCGGGTGGGCCGCGGCCGGCGGGCGTCGATCCAGGCGAGCCACTGCCGGGGGCCGGCCGGCCGGCAGCGGAGCCTCGGACGGCTCCTCCCGCGGGCCGTCGTGCGTCCGGTTCTGCCGCGGCGCTCGTCGCCTCCAGCTGTTCCAGCAGCGGAACGAGGTGCTCCGGCAGGCTCAGCGGGAGCACCGTCCGGACCGGGTACGGCTTGGATCCCCGCACCACGATCGTGCCGCGGATCATGTCCCGCAGGATGTCCGCCGCCTCGTCGGCCTGCGTCGCCGGTCCGGTCGAGATGCCGTAGAGCATCCAGCGCTGCCCGTCCACCCCTACGAAGCGGGACTTCGCCTCGCCCGCCCAGGCGACGACCTCCCGGCCCCACATGCCCGGTTCCACCCGAACCCGCGCGCCGTCCTTCTGCAGCGAGCGTGCGACCTCGTCGGCGAGCTCGGGCCAGAGTCGGCCGGTCTTGGGCGCGGCCAGGGCACTGACGCTGAGTCGCCCACACTCGACCATGACGTGCACGGCCTTGAGCCGACCGTCCGGCAGCTTCTCGATCTGCAGGCGGGCCCCATCGGGCATCGGCACCCGGATCGACTCGAAGTTCAGCCGGCCGACCGCGTCGGTCTGCTCGAGGTCGAGACCTGTCGCGTCGAACGGACCGTCGGCCTCCACCGGCCGCTCGACGGGCTCGGCCTCGCCGGAGCCGTCCGACGTGCGGTCGGTCCATCGGGCGGCACTCATCGCCTGCCCCGTCCGGCGACGCCTGTCGAGCCGTACCCGCCGGCACCGCGATCCGAGGCCGGCAGCGCCTCCACCTCGTGGAACCGGATCCGCTCGACCCGCTGGACGATCAGCTGGGCGATCCGGTCGCCGCGGCTGATCCGTACCTGCTCGGCCGGATCCTGGTTGATCAGGCACACCTTGATCTCACCGCGGTAGCCGGAGTCAACGGTGCCGGGCGCGTTCACGATGGACAGCCCCGCCCGCGCGGCGAGGCCCGACCGGGGATGCACGAACGCGGCGTAGCCGTCCGGCAGGGCGATGGCGACTCCGGTGCCTACCACTGTGCGACGGCCCGGCTCCAGCACGACGTCCTGGGTCGTCACCAGGTCGACGCCGGCGTCCCCGTCCCTGGCGTAGCCGGGCATCGGGACGTCCGGGTCCAGTCGGGTCAGCAGCACGTCGAGCCGCCCGCCCCGCTCGCCGCGGAGCTGCTCGTCGTACTCACCGACATGCACGGCGGGCGAGACTACCCTGGTCACGGTTGGCGGCTCGCCCTCAGCGCCCGCGACTGCGGCATCCGGCGGGGCCTGGCGGGACGAGCGGTTGCAGCGCGAACGAACCGCCGGCCGATGCCAACGGTGTTGACAGTGCCGGCCGGCAGTCGTCCGCCGATCTCAGGCGGCGCAGTCCCGGCAGATCAGGCGGCCGTTGCTCTGCTCGGCCAGCCGACTGCGGTGGTGTACCAGGAAGCAACTGGCACAGGTGAACTCGTCGTCCTGCTTGGGCAGCACCTTGACGGTCAGTTCCTCGCCGGACAGGTCGGCCCCGGGCAGCTCGAAGCTCTCGGCAGTGTCGGACTCATCGACGTCCACCACGGCGGACTGCGCCTCGTTGCGACGCTGCTTCAACTCCTCCAACGAGTCCTCTGCGAGCTCGTCGGCCTCGTTTCGTCGTGGAGCGTCGTAGTCGGTCGCCATCGTTCCCACCCTCAAAACTCATTCTCATACTTCGTGCCGCTGCACAACGTCACAGCGCCTCGGTTTGTGCCCGCCGCGCAAGGTGACCCACGTCTCACACTCCCTGGGCCTTCGGCCGACCGGTTCCGAGCGGATCGATCACCAGCCGCCGGAGCCGCAGAGGGTAGTCGAGGGCGGTGCGAAATGCCCGTTCGGTCGCGTCGTGTCGCCCACGAAAGCCATAGCTGGGGGACGCCGGAATCGCGCCGCGCCGGACCGGCAGGCCCGACCCACCGCGCCGCCGGGCGCTCTAAGGTTCGACCGTGGCCGTCGCTCCGGGTTCAGCAACCGTCAGGCTCGGGGCCGACCCGGGTCGGGTCGGGCGATGGCTCGGCGAGGTCCTGCACGACGCCCGCTGGCGGGAGTGCACGGTGCGGCTCATCGGACAGGGGCGCTCCAACCTCACGTTCCAGGTGGACAGCTCGGCCGGATCGGTGGTGCTGCGCCGCCCGCCGACCGGCGCGCTCGCGGCCACCGCGCACGACATGGGCCGCGAGGCACGGGTGATCTCTGCGCTGTCCGCCAGTCCGGTCCCGGTCCCGGACGTGTTGGCGGTGAGCGCGGGCGGCGAACCGGTCGACGCGCCCTGCTTCGTCATGGAACGGCTCGACGGGGTGGTCCCGCTCGGCGAGCTGCCCGCCGGCTGGGCCCCGGAGCCGGCCGACCGGCGGCGGGCCGGGCTGGCGCTGGTCGACGTGCTCGTCGAGCTGCACCAGATCGATCCCTCCGCCGTCGGGCTGGCCGACTTCGGCCGCCCGGACGGTTTCCTGGCCCGCCAGGTGCGGCGGTGGACGAAGCAATGGGAGGCCTGGCGGCAAGAGTGGGCGGCCGGTGCACCCGACCCGTCGGTGGCCGCACGCCTCGCTACCGAAGTGGGCGCCCTCGCCACCAGGCTGGGTTCGACCGTCCCGGACCCGCAGCGCTCCGGGATCGTGCACGGTGACTACCGGATCGACAACCTGCTGTTCGACGGCACGGACCCGGGTCGGGTGCTCGGGGTGCTGGACTGGGAGATGTCCACCCTCGGCGATCAGCTGACCGACCTCGGACTGCTGATGATCTACTGGTGCCAGGCCGACGACCCGGTGATCTGGCGGGAGGCCCAGGTGCTGCCCGGCCCGACCCGGCTGGCCGGGTTCCCCAGCCGAACCGAGCTGGCCGCCCGGTACGCCGACCGCACCGGCGCAGATCTGTCCGGGCTGGACTGGTACACCGCGTTCGGCGCGTTCAAACTGGCAGTCGTGGTGGCCGGGATCCTTGCCAGGGTGCGCGCCGGAGTGGTGCCCGTGGAGATGGCACACGGGCTCTCCGACGGTGTCCGGCCGCTCGTCGTGCTCGGCCACCACCTCCTCGACGAGGGACCGAGCCGAGGCCCGACCGGGATAACGCGATGAGGTCGCTGCCCGACCGGTTCTGGCCCGCCGGCTACCACCGACGCCGCGTCGGCCCGGCGGCGCTGGTGATCGGCACGCTCGCGGCGCTGTCCCTGCTCACCTGGACGGTCGTCCTGATCGCCACGGCCGGCAGCGGCGGCGCCGGGCGGTGCAACCCGCCCCCCGATCCGGCCAACTTCGGCGAGGTGCAGTCGGTCGCGACGCTGGCCGCGGTCGCACCGGTGCCGGCGAGTGCGGTGCAGGTCAGGGTGCTCAACGGCGGCGGGCAGCGCGGGCAGGCCAACCTGGTCGCCAGCCTGCTCGGCGATCTCGGCTTCACCGAGGCCGCGCCGCCGGCGAACGATCCGCGCTACCCGAACGAGGACCTCGGTTGCCGTGGCCAACTCCGGTTCGGCGAACCCGGGGCAGCCGCGGCGCGCACGCTGAGCCTGGTCTTGCCGTGCACCGAGCTCGTCCGCGACGGGCGCCAGGACGGCACCGTCGACGTGGCGATCGGCACCGCGTTCGGCGACGTCAGCCCGTCCACGGCGGCCCGCCGGGTGCTCGAGCAGCTGGCCACCCCGGCGCCGGCCGAGAACGTCGGCCCGAACGGGGAGTCCAACCCGACGCCGGCCGGCGCCGACCCCAAGCTCGTCGAGCAAGCTGCCAGCGTGAGCTGCTAGCAGCTCACGGGGTCACACATCGGCGGCGCCGTGCTGGGCACACAGCGCGGCGAGAGCGGTGGCCACGCCCGGAGCGGCGGCGAACACGGCATCCCCGCCGAGCCCGGCCAGAGCATCGGTGCCGGCCTCCCCGGGCCGACGGACCACCGCGCCCGCCTCCTCGGCGATCAGCGCGCCGGCAGCCCAGTCCCAGACGCCGAGCCCGTGCTCGACGAACCCGTCCACCCAGCCGGCCGCCACCGCGCAGAGGTCCAGCGCCGCCGAGCCGGCCCGCCGCAGGTCACGGACCCGGGGCAGGAGACCGGCGGCCAGCCGGGCCTGCCGCGCCCGCCGCTCCGGTCGATAGCTGAACCCGGTGGCCACCAGCGCCATCTCCACCCGGTCCGTCGCGGACGCCCGCAGCGGCCGCCCGTCGCAGCTCGCCCCGAGCCCGGCCGCCGCACTCCACACCCGTCCGCCGGCCGGCTCGACGACCGCTCCGGCGCGGGCCACCCCGTCCAGCACGGCGGCGACCGAGACGGCGTACCACGGCAGTCCGTACAGGTAGTTCACCGTGCCGTCCAGCGGGTCGACCACCCAGCACGGCGAACCCGGCGGAACCGGCCCGACCAGCCCGGTCTCCTCCCCGAGCACCGGCTCCCCAGGACGGAGCTCGCCGAGCCTGGTCCGCAACAGCCGCTCGGCCGCCGTGTCGGCGGCCGTCACCACGTCGGTCTCGGAGGACTTGGTGCCCACCGATCGGATTGCCTCCGGACGCAGCCGGCGGACGAGCTCGGCCGCCTCGGTCGCGACCTCGACGGCAACCGCACGCAGCTCACCGGCGTTCACCTGCTTATCCGATCACACGGGGAGGGCTAAGGTGCCCCGGTATGGGCACCGCCACCAGCACGTCCGGAGGCTCCGCCATCGGATTCGGTGTCGACATCGGTGGATCCGGCATCAAAGGCAGCATCGTCGATCTGGACGCCGGCCAGCTGGCTCAGGAGCGGGTCCGAATCGATACCCCGCACCCGTCGACGCCGCAGCTCGTCGCCGAGGTCGTCGCCGACGTCGTCGGCCGGTTCCACTGGTCACGGCCGATCGGAGTCACGCTGCCGAGCGTGGTGAAGTCCGGAGTCGCACAGACCGCGGCCAACATCGACCCGTCGTGGATCGGCACCGACGCGGCCGCGCTGTTCTCCCAGGCGCTCGGCGGCCAACAAGCGATCGTGCTGAACGACGCCGACGCCGCGGGGATGGCGGAGATGCGCTACGGCGCCGGGATGGGCCAGGCCGGCGTGGTGCTGCTGCTGACCTTCGGGACCGGCATCGGCAGCGCGCTGTTCGTGGACGGCGTGCTGGTGCCCAACACCGAGCTCGGACACATCGAGGTCGCCGGGCACGACGGCGAGGACATCGCCGCCGCGTCCGTCCGGGACGAGAGCGGATCTGTCCTGGAAGCACTGGGCCCACCGGGTCAGCAACTACCTCCAGGCCATCGAACGGGTGCTCTGGCCGGACCTGATCATCGCCGGCGGTGGGGTCAGCCGGAAGGCCGACCGGTGGCTGCACCTGCTGGAGCTGCGCACGCCCGTGGTGCCCGCCGCGCTGCGCAACGACGCCGGGATCGTCGGCGCCGCGATGGCGGCCGCTCCGGCCGCGCACGGGTCGCCGGCGGTGCGGGTCTCACCGGGCTAGCCGGGCGAGGCGCGGCGACCCGGCATCCGTTCCAAAGGCAGCGACCTCGCGACGTGGCAATTCCGGCTCGTTACAATGGCCGGAGTGTCCTCGGCATCGCGCTGGCGAGGGTGCTCCACAAAGCAGATGAGTGGTGCCAGGACGTAGTCTGACGCCGCTGGTAGGGCGCAACGTCGCGAAAGGGCCCAGGTGGCAGCCGCAGAACCCGCATCTCGCACCAAGGACTCCGTGGACCACAAGTCCAGCACCCCGTCCTCTCGGCGAGCACGACGCGCAACGCCGCCGAAGAAGTCGATGTCCGCCAAGGAGCCGGCCACCGCGTCGGCCAAGGGCGCCACGAAGACCGCGAAGAAATCCAGCAACGGGGTGGCCAAGGCAACGCCGGGCGCCGACCTGGCGCCCGAGGAGATGACCGCCGACGAGCTGGCCCCAGGCGGCTCGCTGCTGGAGGACGGCCCGGAGGACATCGACCTCGAGTCGGTGTCGCCGGATCCGGCCGAGCTCGTAGACGACGCTGACGTGCTGGCCGACGCCGAGAACATCGTGCCGGACGAGCTTGCCGAGTCCGACGTCGTCGCCGATTCCGACGCGGTTGCCGGGGCGGGCGCTGCCGGCGATCCGGCCGTCGCACCCGCCGAGGAGCCGGAGGAGCCCGAGGAGGAGTCCGAGCCCAGCGCCGGAACGAGCCTCACCTCGGGGCCGGACTTCGTCTGGGACGAGGAGGAGTCCGAGGCCTTGCGGCAGGCCCGCAAGGACGCCGAGCTCACCGCCTCGGCGGACTCGGTACGCGCCTACCTCAAGCAGATCGGCAAGGTCGCGCTGCTCAACGCCGAGGAGGAGGTGGAGCTCGCCAAACGCATCGAGGCCGGGCTCTACGCGGCCGAGCGGGTCCGGCGGGTGATGGATCACGGCGAGAAGGTCTCCCCGCAGCTGGCGCCGTGACCTGCGCTGGATCGTGCGCGACGGCGAGCGGGCCAAGAACCATCTGCTGGAGGCCAACCTGCGGCTGGTGGTCTCGCTGGCCAAGCGCTACACCGGCCGCGGCATGGCCTTCCTCGACCTGATCCAGGAGGGCAACCTCGGGCTGATCAGGGCGGTCGAGAAGTTCGACTACACCAAGGGCTACAAGTTCTCCACCTACGCCACCTGGTGGATCCGACAGGCGATCACCCGGGCGATGGCCGACCAGGCCCGCACCATCCGGATCCCGGTGCACATGGTCGAGGTGATCAACAAGCTGGGCCGGATCCAGCGCGAGCTGCTCCAGGACCTCGGCCGCGAGCCCACTCCGGACGAGCTCGCCAAGGAGATGGACATCAGCCCGGAGAAGGTGCTGGAGATCCAGCAGTACGCCCGGGAACCGATCAGCCTCGACCAGACCATCGGCGACGAGGGCGACTCCCAGCTCGGCGACTTCATCGAGGACTCCGAGGCCGTGGTGGCCGTCGACGCGGTGAGCTTCACCCTGCTGCAGGACCAGCTGCAGTCGGTGCTGGCCACGCTGTCCGAGCGGGAGGCCGGCGTGGTGCGGCTGCGGTTCGGGCTCACCGACGGCCAGCCCCGGACGCTGGACGAGATCGGCCAGGTCTACGGGGTGACCCGGGAGCGGATCCGGCAGATCGAGTCCAAGACCATGTCCAAGCTCCGCCACCCCGTCTCGCTCGCAGGTCCTGCGCGACTACCTGGACTGACCGGGACCGCACCGATAGCGCTGCGCGGTACACCCGCGTACACCCTATTGGGTGAACCTCGCCGCGACCTGATGCATTCTGCGGACGCCGAACCGATTGATGGGTGACACCGCGCTCCCTCGAGGGAGCAACGCGACCCCGACGAGCGATGGGCATGCCTCATGACCCGCGACAGCTCCCCTGAAGGCGCCCCCCAAGGTGCCTCCGAAAGCGCCTCCAACAGTCCCTCGGACAGCGTTTCGCAGGTCATGTTGGCGGCGCTGAGCGGGTACTCGGAGCCGCTGATGACCCGGTGGACCTATCGCGCGGACGACCCCTTCGCGGTGATCGTCGCCGTGGAGATCCCGCACGGCGACTGGGTGAAATGGCTCGTCGGGCGGGAGCTGCTGGCCAGGGGGCTCACCGGCACCGCAGGCGAAGGGGACGTCCGGGTGTGCTGGCAGTCCGTGCCTGGCCAGGAGGTCCTGCGTATCACGATCCGCACCGTCGACGGCGAGGAGATCCTCGCCGTCGACCGCGGACTGGCCCGGCGGTTCGTGGACGCCACCCTGGACCTCGTCCCGGTCGGTGGCGAGTCGGCGCAGGTCGACTACGACCTCGAGATCGCCAAGCTCACCGAGAGCTGCAGCGGCTGACAGCCGTCCTGCTGCGAGCATGACGGGGTGCGGCTGTTCGTTGCGCTGACCCCGCCGGCGGCGGTACGCGAGGAGTTGCGGCGGGCCGTTGCCGACCTGCACGACGCCGTACCCACGCTGCGCTGGACCCGCCCCGAACAGTGGCACCTCACACTTGCCTTTCTCGGGGAGGTGGCCGACGGTCCCCGTGCCGACCTCGAGCAGCGGCTGGGCCGAGCGGCCCGGCGGCACTCCGCGATGACGTTGTCCTGCGGCGGCGGTGGCAGGTTCTCCGGCCGCGTGCTGTGGACCCGGGTCGAGGGCGACCGGGACGCCCTGCGCCGGCTCGCGGCCAGCACGGCCGCCGCAGCTCGGCGCTGCGGACTGGCCGTCGACGACCGCCCGTACCGGCCGCACCTCACGCTCGCCCGGTCGTCCCAGCCGGTGGACCTGCGCCCGCTGGTCGCGCGGCTGGCAACGTTCCGCACCCGGCCGTGGGTGGCCGACCAGCTGCATCTGATGCACAGCGACCTCGGCGCCGGCCCGGACCGCACCGCTCGATACGAGCCGGTCGCGTCCTGGCGCCTCGGCGCCCCGGCGGCACCGGCAGCCGGCGGCGGGGTCGGAGCGGCCGAACGGCCTCAGCGGGCCGGCGGCGCGCACATGATCTTGGTGACCAGCGACTCGGTGATCCCGAGCCGCGGCGCGTTCTGCCGAGCCCGCTCGACGATCTGCCGGGGGCTCAGTCCCATGCCGTTGTACAGCCGGACGAGCCGCTCCTGTTCCGCGCTCCATGCCCGACGCTGCGGCGAGCGTGGCTGCGGTACCGGCCGCCGGGTCTTCTCCGGCCGGGCCGGCGCCGCCCTGGTCGCCCCCCGGTAGTCGAGCCCGAGGCTGGCGTCCTTCTTGCCGAACTCCCCCGCTTCCCCGCGGCGCCTGATCTCGTCGGAATCCGCGACAATGATGCGGTCCGCGCTCTTGTTCACGGCGACCGCGGTGACCGCCAGACCACGATGGTGAACCGCCTGGCATTCTTTCTTGGTGCAGTAGTCGTACCCGAGCTCAACACGTTCGGCGAGCAATTCGTCGCCGCACTGAATACATTTCACAGCAATCTCTCTGGACGTCCCACCTTGCGCGCTTTTCCTCGCCTCCATTCTACCGCTCCGGGGCGGCGGGCCGAGGGCGTCCGCGCTCAGCCCCACATGAACCGGGCGTTCCTGGTCTCACCGGCCCTTCCGCTGGTGGCGGCGCCGCCGAGCGAGGCGCGCACCGCGTCCCGGGTCGGCGACCGACGCAGGCTGTCGTCCTCGAACTCCTCCTCGGCGCGGTTGCGGAAGCCGGCGGCCAGCACGGCGTCGACGTCCTGCCCGGCGTCCATCGCCGTGCAGGGCGCCAGGAACGCGCACTGCGAGCACCGCGGCTCGGCCGGGCTGGGTGGAACCGGGATGTCCGGGTCGCGCATCTGGACGGTGTACCGGGCCATTTCCCGGCCCATGAGGTCGATCCAGCTGCGGGCGCGACGGATGAACGTGCGGCGCACGTGGTCGTTGCCGTCCCGCCGGGAGATTCTCGTCGCGCTGCACGCCCGTCTTGACCGGGGTCGCCGGGCTGCGGTTCAGGTTGATGTGCCGGGCTCCGCTCATGTCCCAGAGGTCGTCCGGCGCGCCCGCGGACGACACCGGCTCGGCGACGTCGTCCCGGCTCACCCGCAGCTCGTTGTAGATCATGCCGGCGACGGTGATCTGCGGGTAGGCGATCTCGACCGCCCACATCGCACGCAACCCGTCGGTGTCGCCGAGCAGTGTCTCGTCCGGCTGCCAGTCGTCCCAGACCAGCCGGTGGTCGACCAGCCAGAACTCGTCGTCGACATCGGCGACGAGCTGGTCGATCCGGCACAGGAACCGCAGCGGCCGCCCGTCGAGGGTCGTGAAGTCCTGCCCTGGCCGGTCCGGAATCCGGGATCGGCACCCAGATGTCCTGGTCGGCGAACAACGAGTCGAAGTCCTCGTCGGCCGGCACCGCCCACTGGAAGTACCGGGTCAGCGCGACCTCACCGAGCTTGGAGTGCCAGTCCCAGTCGTCGATCTGCTCGGCGGTCAGCGGGCGGACCGCCTCATACGCGGTGCGGTCCTCGCGCATCGACCGGTGGAAGCCCTGCAACGCGAGCGGCCGGACGATGGACCGGTTCCAGTCACCCATTGCGGGAAAGTAATAGACGGCGAGCCCGTTGTGTATCGCCTTGTCGAAGTCGAATTGCTCGCGCGGAACGATTGGCACGTAGTTCTGCCGGACGCGGCTGCCGAAATCCCATGCCCGGCGGCAGGAATTGAAAGTCTGCATCTCTCGGGGCCGCAACACGAACACCCAACTCATGCATCGCGAGTCTAGCGGACAGATCGACCTGGAGTAACGGCTCTAGCCCAGTTGCCTGGTCCGCCGGCGTCGAGCCGAAGCCCCTATCGGCGCCGGCCAGCCGGGGTGAGGCCCCCCAGCGGCGCACCCGCCGAACCCGGCGCGATCCCCGATGTCGGTGCCCGCCCGCGCTCATAGCGTCGACCTTGCATACCGGCGAAGGAGGCGACCATGAACGCCACTGTGACCGACCTGATCGTGACCCCCGAGCGCTGCGACCGCTGCGGAGCCCGGGCCAAGGTGCGCGCGGTGCTGGACTCCGGCGCCGAGCTGCATTTCTGCGGCCACCACGCCCGCGAACACGAGTCCAAGTTGCGCGAGCTGCGGGTCCGGCTGGACCTGGTGGCCTGAGCGGCGGCCCTAGCCGGGCGCCTGTCCCTGGTAGAGCGGCTCGTCGCCGTCCCGGGAGCGCAACGCGACCGCGCCGATCACCGCGCCGATCCCGGCGGCCTCGGCGACGGTGGGGACCTGACCGAGCACGACCAGCCCGACGACGGTCGCGGTGGCCGGCAGCAACGCCAGCAGCACGGCGAACCGGGCCCGTCCCACCCGGCGCAGCACGAACTGGTCGAGCACGTACGGCACAACGCTGGACAGCAGACCGACCAGCACACCGATCAGCAGCACCTCCGACAGCCCCTGCCCGACAGCCAACCCCGGTCCGGCCCCGAGCAGAAACGGCGACAGCACGACGGCGGCGACCGTGAATCCGACAGCCATCGAGTCCAGCCCGCCACCCGCACCGGCCACCCGCTTGCCCAGCACGATGTATCCGGCCCACAGCGCTCCGGCGAGCAGCGCGAACAGCACGCCCGCCGGGCTGTCGGCCCACCGCACGTCCGCGATCAGCACCACTCCGGCCGCCGCCAGGGCCAGCGCGAGCCAGTCGCGGGCGCGCCGGGACCCGAGCGCGGCCACCGCCACCGGCCCGCAGAACTCCAGGGCGACCGCCGTCCCCAGCGGCAGACGGGCCGCCGCCTCGTAGAACGCGACGTTCATCAGCCCGGTCGCCAACCCGAAGGCCGCGGCCAGCCCCAACCGCCGCCCGGTCCACGCCGGAACTCCCGGACGACGCAGCGCCAGCAGCACCACGGCCGCCCCCATCAGGCGTAACACCGCGACGGCCGAGGGCGAAATCCGATCAAACAGCTGCACCGCGAGCGCGGCGCCGACATACATCGACAGCCCGCCGACGACGAACAGCGCCGGAGCCGGAACCCGGGTCCAGACACTGGTCGGCACGAGCGGAGGGTAGCCAGCCGGCCGGTTGGTTACCTGATGGAAATATGCTGATACACAGTGTCACCTTGCGGGTGACGCTTTGCTATCGCATCATCGGCGTGGAGTAGGCAAGAAGCTCGGGTGGCCACCCGGTGGCCGCGGCGGGGACACGTGAAAAGCACCGTGACGTTCCTCGCTTCGCGATCCGGGAACATCCGGTGGGGGGCCTTCGTCTACGTAGGTATGGGCGCACCGCGCGAGCGGTCGTCGCAGGAGCGCCGGGGAAGCCCGGTGCGAGACGGAGGAGAACGCCAATGCCAGGAACTCTTACCCGGCCCGAGCTGAGCGCCTCTGACCGCTGTGACCGCTGTGGTGCCGCTGCGAGGGTCCGTGCCGTACTCCCATCGGGCGGTGAACTGCTGTTCTGCGACCACCACGCCCGCGCGCACGGCGAGAAATTGCGCGAGCTGGCCGTCGACCTGCAGACCGGCGGTTGACCGCAACCAGCACCGAGATCGTCCGCGACGGGGCGGAGACCACAGAGGTCTTCGCCCCGTCGCGGCTCTCCGGGCGGCCCACCCGGCGGTCGTGACCCTTTCGGGTCGGAAAGCGACGATGCTGGGCCCGCCCAAGCTCGCGACCGCGCTCGTCTTGCTCCATCCTGGGCGTGCAATGGACTCCGAACCGACCCTGGACCGAGCCGCCGGTGGGCGCGCGAACGGGATCAGGGTGGCGTCGGTGCCACCCGATGCCGACCCCTCCAAGCGCAGCCTGACCCGCCGGCTGATCGGCCGCACGATCGGGAAGGCCTGGGACGACAGCATCTTCTCGATGTCCGCCCAGGCGGCGTTCTGGCAGGCGCTGTCGCTCCCGCCACTGTTCCTGGCACTGCTCGGGTCGCTCAGCTACGTCAGCGACTGGTTCGGACCGGCGATCGTGCAGTCCGTGGAACAGCGCATCATCGGGTTCTCCGAACGGATCTTCAATCCCGAGGTCGTCGACCAGATCATCGCCCCGACCGCCGAGAGCATCCTGACCGGCGCGCGGGCCGACGTCGTGTCGGTCGGCTTCATCCTGTCGCTGTGGGCCGGCTCGTCCGCGGTCGCCTCGATCGTCGACTCGATCACCGAGGCGCACAGCCAGTACGACGTCCGGCACCCGGTCGTGCAGCGCGCCCTCAGCCTGCTGATCTATCTCGTCGGCCTGGCGGTCTCGATCATCGGGCTACCGCTGCTGGCCCTGGGCCCCGGGCTGCTCCCCCAGGTCCTGCCCGAGTCGTGGCGCCCGCTGGCGACCAGCGTCATCGACGCCTTCTACTACCCCGTGGTCGGGCTGCTGATCGCCGCCGTGCTGACCACGCTGTACAAGATCGCGGTACCGCGGGTGGGCCCGTGGTATCGGCTGCTGCCCGGTGCCGTGCTGGCCATGGTGGTCTTCCTGGCGACCGCGACCGGGCTGCGCATCTACATCTCGTGGGTCACCAGCACCGGCTACACCTACGGCGCGCTGGCCACCCCGATCGCCTTCCTGCTGTTCGCGTTCCTGATCGGGTTCGCGATCATCCTCGGCGCGTACCTCAACAACTCGATCGAGGAGATTCTGGCCGTCCCGGCCGACCCGGCGGCAGCGCCGGCTGCGCCGCCTCGACGTGATGCGCCGGCTGACCGAGCGGCTCCGGATCGAGGGCGCGCCCGAACCGGGGCCCCAACCGGGGCCCGAACCGGTGCCTCGCCCCGGCGCGGTCCGGGCTCAGCCGGCTGGCAGCGACTCGTAGATCTTCTTGCACTCCGGGCACACCGGCGAACCCGGCTTCGGAGACCGGGTGACCGGGAACTTCTCCCCGCAGAGCGCGAGCACGAAGGTACCCATGACCGCGCTCTCCGCGACCTTGTCCTTGCGCACGTAGTGGAACATCTTGGGCTCGTCGTCCCCGGTGTGGTCGGTGCCCTCGGGCCGGGTGTCGACGTCCGGCAGCGTCTGGGTCGTCACGTCGGCAATGATGCCGCAAGTGGACGTGACAATGGACCGCGTGCGGATCGCGTGGCGGATCGCGTGGTGCCGCCCTGGCTGCAGATCGCGCCCGAGGTCGGCGAGGCGTTGCACGACGGGCGGCCGGTGGTCGCCATGGAGAGCACGCTGCTCGCCCACGGCCTGCCCGCTCCGCGAAACCGCCAAGTGGCCGACGAACTGGCCGAAGTCGTCCGGTCGCACGGGGCGATGCCCGCGGTGGTCGCGGTGCTGGACGGGGTGGTTCGGGTCGGACTGGACACATCCGGGCTGGACCGGGTCTGCGCCGGCGAGCTGCCCAAGACCTCCCGCCGTGACCTCGGGGCGGCGATCGGACTGGGCGGCAGCGGAGCGACCACGGTGGCCTCGACCGCCGCGCTGGCGAGTGCCGCCGGGATCGACGTGTTCGCCACCGGGGGGATCGGCGGGGTGCACCGCGGAGCGAGGGACAGCTGGGACGTCTCCGCTGACCTCGCCGTGCTGGCCGGCACCCCGGTCATGGTGGTCTGTTCGGGCGTCAAGTCGATCCTGGACATAGGCGCGACTGTCGAGAGCCTGGAGACCCTCGGCGTGCCGGTACTGGGGTTCGGCACCGATGCGTTCCCCGGCTTCTACCGCCGCGACTCGGGCCACCCGGTGGCGGCGCGGGTGGAGACGCCCGCCGAGGCAGCCGCGGTGTGGCGGGCGCACCGTGCGGTCACCCGGCAGGTCGGGCCGCCGACCGGGCTGCTGCTCACCCAGCCCGTCCCGGTGGACGCCGAGCTGGACGCCGCCCTGCAGGACAGGCTGCTGGCCGAGGGACTGGCCCTGCTGGCCGGCCGCGGCATCACCGGCAAGGCCGTCACACCCGCGCTGCTCGAGCACTTCCACACCGCGAGCGGGGGCCGCAGCCTGGACTGCAACGTCGCGTTGGTGCTGGCGAACGCCGCGCTCGCCGCGCGGGTCGCCGGGTGCCTATGAGGACATCGGAAGTCAGGCCGGCGGGCCGGGCTGCACCACCGGGTGTGCGCGCGCCTCGATCTCCCGCGGGTTGCCGCGGTACCTGCGGAACCTCGCCACCTTCTTCGGAAGCCGGTCGTTGGCGATCAGGACCGCCATCCACGGCAACGGGATCGACGCCAAGATGATCAACACCGCCAGCCAAGGCGTCTGGTAGCAGAGCGCGGCGAGCACCAGCGCGGGGATGCGCATCGCCATCATGATCGCGTAGCGGCGCTTGCGGGTTGCGAGATCGTCCGCGTACGACATCGGGGCTTCGGTGATCAGGATTGGGGCGTCGGGACGCTCCGTGTCCTTCACGACACCACCTCCCCTGGCCATGCTCCCACCTTCCGGTAGCTGCCGCACCAGCCGTGGTCAGGGCCGGGTCTTCGCGCCTGCCTTGGCGGCGGCCTTGAGCCCCTGCTTGTACTCCCGCACCTGGCGCAGCGAGTCGGCGTCGGTGATGTCGGCGACCGACATGTGCACGCCGTCGGCCCCGTACTGCCCGGCAGCCTCGCGCCAGCCGGCGGGCCGGACGTCGCGCTGCTTGCCGAGCAGCGCCAGGAAGATCCGCGCCTTCTGCTCACCGAAGCCCGGCAGCGCCTTCAGACGTCCGAGCAGCTCCGGCCCGTCGGCGACACCGGCCCAGAGGCCGGTGGGGTCGCCGCCGTACTGGTCCACGAGCGCCCGGCAGACCTGCTGCACCCGGGCGGCCATGGACTTCGGGTACCGGTGCAGCGCCGGCGGGGTCGCGAACACCTGCGCGAGCTCGTCGGGGTCGTAGTCGGCGATCAGGTGTGCGTCGAGCGGCTGGCCGAGCCGCTTTGTCAGGTCGTACGGCGCCGAGAACGCCCGCTCCAGCGGCACCTGCTGGTCCAGCACCATCCCGATCAGCAGGGCCAGCGGATCCCGGTCGAGCAGCGCGTCGGCCTCCGGGTTCTGGCTCAAGGTCAAGGTCACAGCCCAAGCCTAGGGCGCACATGCCGGTGCCCGCCTGCGAGGATTCGGCACCGTGCCGGAGGCGTCCAGGTGAGGGCAGTCGTCGCGCGGGTGAGCCGGGCGTCCGTCCGGGTGGACGGTGCGGTTGTCGCCGAGCTCGACCGGCCCGGGCTGCTCGTGCTGCTCGGCGTGCACCGCGACGACACCGCCTCGCAGGCGGCCGTGATGGCACGCAAGCTGCACGAGCTGCGGATCCTGCGGGACGAGCGCTCCAGCGCGGACGTCGACGCGCCGCTGCTGGTGGTCAGCCAGTTCACCCTCTACGGCGACACCCGCAAGGGTCGGCGGCCGTCCTGGTCCGCGGCCGCTCCACCTGCGCTGGCCGAGCCGCTGGTCGACTGCGGTGGTCGACGAGCTGCGCGGCCGCGGCGCGACCGTGTCGAGCGGGGTGTTCGGCGCGATGATGGCGGTCGAGTCGGTGAACGACGGCCCGTTCACCGTGATCGTCGAGGTGTGATGCACGCTTCCCGGCCGCCCCACCGGGAACTTTCCGCAGGCAGGGGCGCGTTCTAGCCCTGGATCCGGGAGGAATCCCGTTCTGAACGGGAACGAATGTGGCCTCGGATGCGTTCGGGAAAGTGATGCCGCTCAGCTCCTCGGGTGGTGTCAGGGGAGGAAGAAACACATGACCGCGCCGACCATCGAGTCGACGACCGAGCCCATCAGTGAGCCGGCCGCCGGAACCGGCGTAGAAGAACGGCCGGTGATCGGTCCGGCCACCGAGCCGGAGCTGTCCGCGGAGGACCTCGACGCGCAGAGCCCAGCTGCCGACCTCGTCCGGGTGTACCTGAACGGGATCGGAAAGACCGCGCTGCTCACCGCCGAGCAGGAGGTCGAGCTCGCCAAGCGGATCGAGGCCGGCGTCTTCGCGCGGCACGTGCTGGAGACCAGCAAGACCAGCGGCCGGCGCGCCGCCGAGCTGCGCGCGATCGTGCGCGACGGTGACCGGGCCCGCACCCACCTGCTCGAGGCGAACCTGCGCCTGGTGGTGTCGCTGGCCAAGCGCTACACCGGGCGCGGCATGCCGCTGCTTGACCTGATCCAGGAAGGCAACCTCGGGCTGATCCGCGCCGTGGAGAAGTTCGACTACGCCAAGGGGTTCAAGTTCTCCACCTACGCCACCTGGTGGATCCGCCAGGCGATCACCCGCGGGATGGCCGACCAGGCGCGCACCATCCGGCTGCCGGTGCACCTCGTCGAGCAGGTGAACAAGCTGTCCCGGATCAAGCGCGACATGCACCAGCGCCTCGGTCGGGAAGCGACCCACGAGGAGCTGGCCGAGGAGTCCGGGCTGCCGCTGGAGAAGGTCGGCGACCTGCTCGACCACGCCCGCGACCCGGTCAGCCTCGACATGCCGGTCGGCACCGAGGAGGAGGCGCCGCTCGGCGACTTCATCGAGGACTCCGACGCCACCGATGCCGAGACCACGGTGATCTCCCGGCTGCTGCACGACGACCTGCGCCGGGTGCTCGCCACGCTGGACGATCGTGAGCAGCAGGTGATCCGCATGCGGTACGGCCTCGACGACGGCCAGCCGCGCACGCTGGACCAGATCGGCAAGAGCTTCGGGCTGTCCCGGGAACGGGTCCGGCAGATCGAGCGCGAGGTGATGGCGAAGCTGCGCGCGGGCGAGCGGGCCGACCGGCTCCGCGCCTACGCCAGCTGAGGCTCGGGCGGCCGCTGACCAGCGCCGCCACTCCCGGAAGGTCGGATCGGTGGGGTCCGGCCTTCCGGCCTTTCCGGGTTCGGGTTCTGCCTGCCGGGCCCG
Source organism: uncultured Actinomycetota bacterium (assembly GCA_963776255.1). Lineage (GTDB taxonomy): Bacteria > Actinomycetota > Actinomycetes > Mycobacteriales > Pseudonocardiaceae > Pseudonocardia. The sequence continues at coordinate 122,770 of CAVZMB010000017.1, forward strand.
ACGGTCGGCCGGTACCGTCGCGCCGTCCGTGAGCTGCTCGGCGAGGCGTGTCGACCTGATGGCCTGACGCGGCGCGGATCGCACGGCTGCGGCGGCAGCGCCCCGAGCTGCGATCGTCCGACTGACCAGCCACGCGAGCACGGCCCGATGGCTGGACGGTCCGCTGCGGCGGGCGCTACTCGACCACCCGGACCCGGACCGCATCCCTGAGTCCGGCAGCTGCTGAGTCCGGCGGCTGCTGACGGCAGGCTGCTCAGGGCGCGTCCGGGTCGAGGCCGTGCGACGGGAACACCGCCTGGCGGGTCTCCTGGATGGCCTTGTCGACCGGATCCGTGCCCTCCCCCGACGGCTCGTAGCGGGGGTCGCCGCCGTCGGTCATCGACTCCGGGAGTGGCTGGGTGGTCAGCCGCGAGGTGTGCTCCAGCCACTCGCGCGGCACCGGCGTCGCCGGGTCGACGTCCCGGTCGAGCACCGTCGCGTGCAGGTGGCTCCAGGACCGCGGCACCGCGCGGAACAGCCCGTACCCCCCGCCGCCCAGCGCGAGCCACTTGCCGCCGGCGTGCTCGTCGGCCAACCCGCGCAGCGACTGGTAGGTCGCGCGGTGCCCGTCGACGGTCAGCGCCATCTCGGCGAGTGGGTCCTCGAAGTGGCTGTCGGCTCCACACTGGGTGACCAGCACGTCGGGCCGGAAGGACGCCAGCAGCGGCGGGACCACCGCGTGGAACGCACGCAGCCACCCGCCGTCCCCGGTCCGCGGGGGCAGCGCGACGTTCACCGAGCTGCCCTCGGCGCCGGCGCCGCCGGTCTCCTCCGGCCAGCCGGTGCCGGGGAACAGCGTCAACGGGTGCTGGTGCAGCGAGATCGTGAGCACCCGCGGGTCGTCGTAGAACGTCGCCTGCACCCCGTCGCCGTGGTGCACGTCGACGTCCACGTAGGCGACCCGCTGAGCGCCGTGATCGAGCAACCAGTGGATCGCGACCGAGCAGTCGTTGTACACGCAGAACCCGGACGCCCGGTTCGGCATGGCGTGGTGCAGGCCGCCCGCGATGTTCACCGCGCGGTCCGCTCGTCCCTCGGCGATCTCCGCGGCGGCGCGCAATGAGCCGCCGCAGATCAGGGCGGAGGCCTCGTGCATGTCCAGGAAGATCGGGTTGTCCGGGGTGCCGAGCCCGTAGCCGTAGCCGACGCTCGGCTCGTGCGGGGCGGCCTTGACCGCATCCAGGTAGTCGGCCGTGTGCACCCGGAGCAGCTCGTCGTCCGGCGCCGGTGCCGGCTGCAGCATCGGCACGTCCCGGAGCACCGACAGCGCGGTGGCGAGCCGGATCGTCAGGTCCAGCCGAATCGGGTTGAGCGGGTGCGTCGGGCTGAGCTGGTAGCTCAGGAACTCAGGGGTCCAGATGACTGCCGCGCGGGCCATGGTGAGCAACGTTAGAGCGCTCGGCGCTCTAGGAGGGTGCTGAACAATGCATGCTCTGCTGCGCGTCGCTCAGGCCCCTCCTAGGTGGCACCGCCGAGTGACGTCTGCTGCGCGCCGGTGGCGACCGGCCGAGCGGGATCGGTGCACCAGTCCGACCACGAGCCCGCGTAGAGCGCCGCCGGGCGCTCCGGCCCGCGCAGGCCGGCGTGCTCCAACGCGAGCACGACGGCGCTCGCCGCGACACCCGAGCCGCAGTAGGCGCCGACATCGGACTCGGCGCGGAGCCCCAGCTCGGCGAACCGGGCGGCCAGCTCGGCCGGGGAGCGCCAGTGCCCGTCCGAGCCGAGGTGCTGCTGCGCCGGGGCGTTGCGCGCGCCGGGGATGTGGCCGGCGCGGGGATCGACCGGCTCGGTCTCGCCGCGGAACCGGGCCGGCGACCGGGCGTCCAGCAACACCCCGTTGCGGGCGAGCTGCGCGGCGCGGTCGGCGTCGAGCACCGGCATCGACCCGGACCGCACGGTCACCGTCCCCGCCGGCCCGCTGGGCGGCTCCGCGCCGACCGGGCGCTCCTCGGCGACCCAGGCCGGGTAGCCGCCGTCGAGCACGCTGACCCGATCCGCCGCCAGCCCGGCCCACCGCAGCAGCCACCAGGCGCGCGCGGCGGCCGACCCGTCGGCATCGTCGTAGCAGACCACCGTCGAACCGTCGTGGATGCCGGCCCGGCGGAGGGTGCTCTGAAGCCGGTGCGGCTCCGGAAGCGGGTGCCGCCCGCCCGCCCCGGGCGGTGCCGCGAGCTCGGCGTCGAGGTCGAGGAACACCGCTCCCGGGATGTGGCCGGCGTCGTAGTCGGCCCGGCCGGGCGGGCCGCCCAACCGCCAGCGCACGTCGAGCACGACCGGCCGGTCCGCCGGTTCATCGGCCGACAGCGCCTCCGCGAGGTGAGCGGTGCTGGTCAGCGGTGCCATGCCGAGCATCTTGCCGCGCGATGTTGGAACCCGCGGCGGCGGGTGCCCGGGATACCATGGGCGGTGACGAAGGGGCTGGCCGTGAACGAGCTCATCGACACCACCGAGATGTACCTTCGCACGATCTACGAGCTCGAGGAGGAGGGTGTCGTACCGCTTCGGGCTCGGATTGCCGAGCGGCTCGGGCAGAGCGGTCCGACGGTGAGCCAGACGGTCGCCAGGATGGAGCGCGACGGTCTGGTCATCGTGGAGTCGGATCGACACCTCGCGTTGACCGCGGAGGGCCGTGGGCGGGCGGTCTCCGTCATGCGCAAGCACCGGCTGGCCGAACGGCTGCTGGTCGACGTCATCGGACTCGAGTGGGAGCACGTGCACGCCGAGGCGTGCCGCTGGGAGCACGTGATGAGCGAGGCGGTGGAGCGCAAGCTGATCGCGCTGCTCGGCAACCCCACGGTCTCGCCCTACGGCAACCCGATCCCGGGGCTCGAACAGCTGGAGCGCGCCGACGAACCCGGCGGCGCGTCCCCGACGCTGGACCCCGCACTGCTGCGGCTCGACGAGTTCGCCCGGCGGGGTGGCGGCCAGGTGGAGGTCCGCCGGATCGCCGAGCACGTCCAGGCGAACTCCGACCTCATGACGGATCTGAAGTCCGCCGGGGTGGTTCCGGGGCATGACGTCGACGTCGAGGCGATCCTGCGTTTCGGCGACGGGGTACCGGTGCGCAGCGGCGATCAGGAAGCCGTGGTCGACCCGCTCGTCGCGCACGCGGTGCAGGTCCGAGCCAGGTGATCCGGGCAGGGATCCGGCGCGCCGGCGCAGGGCGGGATCAGCGCTGACGGCGATCGAGCGCCTGGTCCTTCCGCGATGAAGCTGCTGGTGACCGGCGGAGCCGGCTACGTGGGCAGCGTGTGCGCCGCGCATCTGCTCGAGGCAGGTCACGACGTGGTGGTGCTCGACGACCTGTCCACCGGGCACCGGGACGCGGTACCCGACGGCTGCCGTTTCGTTCCCGGCGACGTGGCCGAGGCGGCCGGACCGCTGCTGGCCGAGGGGTTCGACGGGGTGCTGCACCTCGCGGCCCGGTCCTTGGTCGCCGAGTCGATGACCCAGCCGCAGGAGTACTGGCACGGCAACGTGATCACCACGCTGCGGCTGCTCGATGCGATGCGCGAGCAGCGCACCCCGCGACTGGTCTTCTCCTCGACCGCGGCAACCTACGGCGAGCCGGACCGGACGCCGATCACCGAGGCCGCGCCGACCCACCCGACCAACACCTACGGCGCCACCAAGCTCGCGATCGACCACGCGATCGCCTCCTACGCGACCGCGTTCGGGACGGCCGCGGTGAGCCTGCGCTACTTCAACGTCGCCGGGGCCTACGCCGGCTTCGGCGAGCGGCATCGCAACGAGACGCACCTGATCCCGCTCGTGCTCGAGGTGGCCGCCGACCGCCGCGACGCGGTGCGGATCTTCGGCGACGACTGGCCGACGCCGGACGGCACCTGCGTGCGCGACTACATACACGTGCACGACCTCGCGGTCGCCCACGACCTCGCGCTGCACGCCGCCCGACCGGGGCAGCACCGGATCTACAACCTCGGGAACGGCACGGGCTTCTCCGTCCGGCAGGTGATCGAGGCCTGCCGCGGCGTCACCGGGCATCCGATCCCGGCCGAGGTGGTCGCCCGCCGGCCGGGCGACCCCGCCGTCCTGGTCGCCTCCAGCGACCGCGCCACGACCGAGCTCGGCTGGCGACCCGTACGAACCGACCTGAGCACGATCGTCGGTGACGCGTGGGAGTTCGTCAGCGGTCGCGAACATCGACTTCGCCCTCCCGCAGCGCGCAGCGAATCCGGCTCGGGCTGAGACCTGCGGAGATCGCCGCGTCGAGCAGCGCACTGAGCCGATGGCCCGGCCAGGCCCGTTGAGCGCGCTCCAGCGCGACGTTGGCCAGCCCGCCGTTGCCGCGCAGGAAGGCCGCCACCGCCAGCAGCGTCGCGGGCTCGGCGGACTCCGGGTCCGGGGTCTCCCTGGTCAGCGCCGCCCACAGCTGCTCGATCGCGGCCGCGTCCGGGTCGGTCCCCGCCGCCCGGACCGTCCACTCCAGGCACCGATCGCGCACCCGTACGTCGGAGAGCGCCAGTCCGAGGCGTACGACGTCGTCGTCGCCCAGCGCCAGCCGACCTTCGATGGCGTCGTCAAGGGCCGCCCGCACCGCGGCCACCGCACCCTCCATCGGGACCCCGTTCGTGGCAGCACCTGCGGCCAGCGCGGCATCGATGGCGGCGTCGAGCCGGATCGACCTGCGGACCAGCGCATGCGGGTCGGCGGGCGCGACCAGCGCCGCCAGCTCCGCCCGATCGGTGAAGGTCACCAATCCGGCCGCGACCGCAGCGGCGGCGACCGGCGACGTGGCCGGGTCGTCGAGCACCCCCGAGCAGCCGCACGCGTCGTAGCAGCTCCACCGGGCACCGGCGCCGATGTCGGCGGCCCAGACCCGACCGACCACTGCCAATCCGGCGGCACCGAACGTCTCGTGCAGCTCGTCGAGCAACCCGCGCCGCGGAGGGTGCCCCGGATCCCCGCCACCGCCACCGCCGATCAGCGCGAACAACACCTGGACCGCGCCACCTTGAGCGACGACAGGCACGAGCTGACGGGCCAGCGCCGTCTCGTCCACCGCTGCCGGCAGGTCCACCCGGATCGTCAGCTGGACCCGCCGGCCGCTCGGTCCACCCAGGCAGACCACGACGAGCGAGTCGTGCGGGCGGAACCCGAGCAGCGCCGGGATCGCGGCAAGCAGCTCGGCGGGATGGGACAGCCGCAGCGGGGCCGCGTCGCCGGAGCGTCGGTCGGCCGGGTTGTCATCGGTGTCAACGGTCATGCGAGCAGCCTTGCCGCTGGACCGCGCGGGCGGGGCCGATCGCGCCCGCTGTGGACAACGTCGCTGATCCGGCCGCAGCTGTGGATGGACGCGACGGTCTGCCCGCTTTCGGTCCTACCCCGGCACTACCCTCCGCCGGCTCGACACGGGGTCGCAGGCAGGAGCGCCAGCTCCGCGCTAGTAGCGGACGCCGTGCTGGGCCAGCCAGGTCCGCGGGTTCACCTTCGTCCCGCTCGGGCTCCAGACCTCGAGGTGCAGGTGCGGTCCGGTGGACTGGCCGCGGTTACCGATCTCGGCGATCTCCTCACCGGCCTTGACCTGCTGGCCCGGCTCGACGAAGAAGCGGTTCACGTGCCCGTACACGGTCACCGTGCCGTCCTCGTGGCGCAGCTGTACCCACAGCCCGAACCCGCTCGCCGGGCCGGCCTCGATGACCTCGCCGGCCGCCACCGCCCGGATCGGAGTGCCGATCTTGTTCGCGATGTCCAAGCCGAAGTGCGGGTTCCCGCCGCGGCTGCCGAAACCCGAGGTGAGAACGCCGGAGGCCGGTCGGACGAAGCCGCGCGCGACGGCCGGCAGGCTCGGTGCCGAGACCGCCGGCAGCGTGGGAGCCGGGGCGGCCTTCGCCAGGTCGGTGGCCTTCACCAGGGCTGCGGCGTCGGCCACGGGTGGCACGGCCTCGGCGGCGGGCGCGACCGACTGCACCGGTTCCAGCGCCTGGTTGGTAGCCAGCGGGTCGGAGGAGCTGCCGGCTACCACGTCCGACGGTTCGGTGCCGGCCAGCTGAAGTGCCAGACGATCCGAGATCGCCTCGGTGATCGCAGTCGATGCGGCGATCGCTAGCACGCTGCCCAGCACCGCCGTCGCGGCGACCCGGCCGCGCTGCCAGGGAGCGCCGGAACCCAGCGGCACCGACCGGTGCACCCCGCCGGACCCAGCAGCCAGCGCCAACGCCGGCCGTTGGGGCCAGAAGGACGTCCCACGGCCACTTGGGGAGCGATGCCGTGCCACAACCTGCCTTTCCGGACTCGCCGTGCGGTGCGCATCATGGCCGGTCCGAATCCGGTTCGGGGCCCGGCAGATCGATGGGGAGCTCGATCTGTGTCTGGTTCGTGACCGGTCCGTGATGCGCCAGGCGGGACGTTATCGAACGGCTGGCCCGACTTCCATCACCGCCCCGAGCCGTGTCGACGGCCACGCCGGCGGGTGCGGCGCGTGTGCCGATGGCTGCGCCGAACGGCCTGTCGCCGCTGGTCACCAGGCCATTCAGCCTGGGGCACCATTCGAACGACTCACCCGATCGGGGTATCGATTTAGTCCAACTAGGCTATCGACGTGACCGTCACTCGGGTGTCGCACCCGTCAACCGTCGGTCGAGGAGTCGTCGGCGCGCAGGCTGGCGACCGCGAGCTGATCGCCGTGAGGCAGGCCCGGCACGACGACCGGTACGCCGAGTCGGCCGGCGGCGCTGCGCCGCACATCCCGGCCGTCCTGCGCACGCCGCCAGATCACCGTGACCGACGCCGCCGGCGCGGCGCTGTCGGACCGGCCGACGCGTTGGAGGTCACCGAGTGCCGTTGACGATCCCGTCGGGAGGCAGCCTGCCTGACAGTCAGACGCCGAGCTCGGCGAGCCGCTCGCCGGTAGCGGGTCACGTTGGCCAGCTTGACCTGCTCGTAGCCGCGGACCAGGTCCGCGGCCTCGGCGGCGGCCACCGCGGTGTCGTAGTTCTGCGCGGTCAGCCGATCGGTGAGTGAGACGACCAGTGCCCGGTAGGAGTCGCGCAGCGACCGCTCGGTGCGCCGTACCTCGGTGTGGCCGAACGGGTCGAACGGCGTCCCGCGCAGCCCTTTGGCCGCCGCCAGAGCGCGGAGCACCGGCCGCACCCACGGGCCCAACGCGACCTTGCGCGTGCGGCCGAGTGCCCGCAGGAACGGCGGGTGCAGCCGGTAGCGCAGCCGCCGGCCCCCGGGCACCTCCCCGGCGAGGGTGGCGGCAAACGCGGGGTCGGTGAGCAGCCGGGCAACCTCGTACTCGTCCTTGTAGGCGGTCAGCTTGTGCAGCCCGCGCGCCACCGCCGCGCTGAACTCCGTCCGGTCGCCCAGCGCGCGCTCCGCGTCCCACGCGGCCCGCACGACGTCCAGATAGCCCTGCGCGGTGCGCCGGTTCTGGAACCGCACCAGCTCGCCGGCCCGCAACGCGGCCAGCCTTCTGGTCTCCCCGGACAGCTCGCCGAGGTCCAACCCGGCCGGCTCGGCCGTCGGGGCATTCGCTGCCCCGACAGCACCGGCGGCTCCGCCGGTTGCGGCGGCGAACGCCGCCGGGTCGGCCACCGCCACCCGACCCCAGCGGAACGCCGCGGTGTTCTTGCCTACCGCCACCCCGTTCAGCTCGATCGCCCACTCGATTGCCTCGGCCCGCAGCGGCAGCGCGCCCGCCTGGAACGCGGCCCCGACCAGCAGGAACGTCGCCGGCATGGTGTCGCCGAACAACGCCTGGGCCGCGCCGACCGAGTCGAGCTCGATCAGCGCGCGCACCGCGCCGCGGATCCTGGCGACCAGCGCGGCGGGGTCCGCCGACGGCGCGTTCGCGTCGCGCACCATCGACCCGGTGGGGATCGCGCTGGTCGACACCACCGCGAGCGTGCGCTCGGGCGAGGCGTACTGCAGGTTGCGCGACTCGGCACCCACCAGGCCGTCCAGCGCCAGGTAGCAGTCCGCGCTGGACACTCCGACCCGGTTCGCCGGCCCGAGCTGCGCCGGGTCGGACGCGAGCCGGAGATGGGAGGTCACCGGGCCCGCCTTCTGGGACAGCCCGGTCTGGTCCACGCCGTGCACGGCCAGCCCGTCCCGCACCGCCGCGCTGCCGAGGACCTGGTTCACCGTCACCACGCCGGTGCCACCGATCCCGGCCAGGAACACGTCAGTCGTCCCGGCCGGCGGGACCACCGCCACGTCCGGGACCGCAGGCGGCTCGGGCAGGCTCCCGCCGAGCGGGCCGAGCCCCGTCGGCCGGCACCTCGACCGTGACGAACGACGGGCAGTCGCCGTCCAGGCAGGAGTAGTCGGTGTTGCACGACGTCTGGTCGATCCTGGTCTTGCGGCCGAGCTCGGTGTCCACCGGCTGCACCGAAAGGCAGTTGCTCTTGGCCCCGCAGTCCCCACAGCCCTCGCAGACCGCCTCGTTGATCACCACCCGCATCGGGCGGATCGGCAGCGTGCCGCGCTTGCGCAGCCGGCGCGACTCCGCCGCACAGCGTTGGTCGTAGATCAGCACGGTGACGCCCGGCGTCGCCGCGAGCACCCGTTGCGCCTCGTCCAGCCGTTCCCGGGGCCACAGGTCGACGCCGGGCGCGAGCCCAGGACCGGCGCCGGCGCCCCGCAGCCGCTCGGGTTCGTCGGCGCACACGATCGTCCGGGCGACGCCCTCGGCGGCCAGCTTGCGAGTGAGCTCGGGGACCTCGAGGCCGCCCTCGGCGTCCTGCCCACCGGTCATCGCGACCGCCCGGTTGTACAGCAGCTTGAAGGTGATCGAGACGCTGGCCGCGACGCAGGCCTGCACGGCGAGCTGGCCGGAGTGGGCGAACGTGCCGTCACCGATGTTCTGGAACATGTGCGGGGCGCCGGTGAACGGCGCCTGGCCGATCCACTGCGCGCCCTCGCCGCCCATCTGGGTCAGGGAGCTGACCTCGGTGCGCGGCCGGTCGGTGAGCGCGACCATCGCGTGGCAGCCGATCCCGCCGCCGGCGACCGAACCCTCCGGCAGCAGCAGCGAACGGTTGTGCGGGCAGCCCGAGCAGAAGTACGGCGTCCGGACGACCGGCAGCAGCTGCAGCACCTCCCGCGCCGGCACCGGCGCCGGCAGCGGCACCCGTCCGCCGAGTATCCGGCGCAGCGGCCCGGCCAGCGCACCCGCGGTCAGCTCACCGGCGACCGGGACCAGCGGCGCGCCATCGGCGTCCACCGAGCCGAGCACCTCCGGGGCCGCCGGCAGCCCGTAGAGCGCATCGCGGACCGCTGCCTCGACGAACGGGGTCTTCTCCTCGACGACCAGCACGGTGCGCAACCCGTCGGCGAAGCGCCGCAGCAGGTCCCGCTGCACGGGGTGGATCATGCCAAGGCGGAGCAGCCGCACCCCGGCCCGACGCAGTGCGGTGTCCGGGTCGGGATCGTCCAGCCCCAGGTCAAGCAGCGCCTGGCGCACGTCGCGGAACGCCTTGCCGCCGGCGACCACGCCGAGCCACGCGTCGCCCGGGTCGACCTCGACCGTGTTGACCGGGTTGGCCGCGAGGAACGCCCGCAGCATCGCGGCACGCGGCCCGTACAGCTGCGCCTCGGCGGTCAGGCTGCCCGGCGGGAGCAGCAGCGGCGTCTGGCGGTAGCGCCAGGGCGCGCCGTTCCACTCCAGCTCCGGCACGGTGATCTCGATGTCGCCCTCGCTGCCGTCCACCGTGTACACGCCGTCGGCCACGTCGGCGGTGATCTTCATGCCGATCCACAGCCCGGACGCTCGGGACGCGGCGACCGCGTAGCGGCCGAGTCGGACGATCTCCGCCGCGTCGGACGGGTACATCACCGGCAGCCCGAAGCCGGCCAGCGCCCGCTCGCTGATGCACGGGATCGTGGAGGACTTGCATCCCGGGTCGTCGCCGGCGAGCACCAGCACGCCGCCCCGCGGGTGCGCGCCGCACATGTTGCCGTGCCGCATCGCGTCGCCGGCTCGGTCCACGCCGGGCGCCTTTCCGTACCAGACCCCGACCACGCCGTCGACGGACCTGGAGTGCCCGGGCACCTCCTGCTGGCTGCCCCAGACCGCGGTCGCCGCGAGCTCCTCGTTCAGCGCCGGCGCCAGGTGCAGGCCCGCGGTGTTGCGCAGCTCGGCCGAGCCGGCCAGCGTGCGGTCCAACCCACCGAGCGGGCTGCCCTGGTAACCGGAGACGAACGACGCGGTGCGCAGCCCGGCCGCGAGATCGGCGGCGTGCTGCTCGACCAGCAGCCGGCCGATCGCCTGCACCCCGGTCAGCGGTACCGGCCCAGCTCCCGCCCGGTACCGCTCTGCCAGCTCGAACTCGACCGGCCTCACGTCGTGTTGCGGGGTCATCTGAACCCGTCACTCCCAGCGGTCTCGACCGTGCGACGGAGGGTCGCCACCACCCCCCGTGCACGGCACGCTACTGGTGCACGCGATGCTCGGGACCCGGATGTGACCGCACAGTCAAGCCTCCTGGTAGGCGTCCTGGTGGGCACTGATCGGCCCCTCGATCAACGAAAGTAGGCTCGCGGAGGTGATTGACCTCAGGGCGGCTCGCCAGCAGCCGGACCGCTACCGGGCCGCGCTGGCGCGCCGCGGCGCCGAGGCGGACTTCGACACGCTGCTGAAGGTGGACCAGCGCTGGCGCGAGCTCAACGAGCGGGTCGAGGGGCTGCGGTCGGCGCAGAAACAGCGGCCGAAGTCCGCACCGACCCCGGAGCAGCTCGACGAGCTCCGGCAGGCCAAGGACGAGCTGCGCCGTGCCGAGGCCGAGCTCGGCCAGGCCGACGCCGAGCGCACCGTCCTGCTGGCCCGGATCCCGAACCTGCCGCACCCGAGCGCCGCCGACGGGATGGCCGAGGACGATGCGCAGCTGCTCCGGGAGTGGGGCGAGCGGCCGCGGTTCGACTTCACCCCGAAGGACCACCTCGAGCTCGGCTCGCCCCGCGGCTGGGTTGACATGGCCCGTGGCGCGCGGATGGCCGGCTCGCGGTTCGCCTACCGCTTCGGCGACGTCGCGCTCACCGAGATGGCGCTGTACCGGTTCGTGCTGGACCACCTGGTGCACAAGGAGTTCATGCCGATCCTCGGTCCGGTGCTGTCCGCCGAGCGGGCGATGTACGGCACCGGGTTCCTGCCCACCGACGAGGCGAACCTCTACCACCTCGAGCGCGACGAGCTGTACCTCACCGGGACCTCCGAGGTCGCGCTGGCCGCGGTGCACATGGACGAGATCCTGGACCCGGAGACGCTGCCCGTGCGGTACACCGCGTTCTCCACGAACTTCCGCCGGGAGGCCGGCGCCGCCGGCCGGGACACCCGCGGCATGTTCCGGGTGCACCAGTTCGACAAGGTCGAGATGTTCGTCTACTGCCTGCCGGAGGACTCCGAGGACGTCCACGAGCAGCTGCTGGCCATCGAGGAAGAGATCGTGCAGGCGCTCGGGCTGCCGTACCGGGTGATGAACATCGCCGTCGGGGATCTCGGCGGCTCGGCAGCCAAGAAGTACGACATCGAGGCCTGGTTCCCCACCCAGGAGCGGTATCGGGAGATCACGTCCTGCTCGAACACGACCGACTACCAGGCCCGCCGGCTGAACATCCGGGCCCGCCGGGACGGCCGCACCGAACCCGTGCACACCCTGAACGGCACCGGAGCGACCGCCCGCGCACTGCTGTCGATCATGGAGAACTTCCAGGACGCGCGCGGCGTGGTCACCGTGCCGGGGGTACTGCAGGCTCACGGCGCACCCGCAACGATCGGCGCCCTGCCGGACTGATCACCCCGCACTTGTCGTGGGTTCTCACCCGTCCGGCCCGCAGTTGTCGTGGGTTCTCATAACGACAAGTGCGCACCGTACGGGTGGTTTTCCACGACAAGTGGCACCCGGCGAGCGGACGGCGCGGCGCACCTCGACGCGGTGAGCCCAACCTCTAGTGCTCCCAGACCGGCAGCTCGTCCGGCGGCGGCACGTTCACCTCGGTGACCCGGTTCCGGTAGGCGACCAGCGCGGTCCGCCCGCCCCGGCGCACCTTCACCACGACCTCCTCGGTGTTGTACGGCTCGCCCGGGTCGTAGCCGTGTGCCCAGGTGGCGAACGCGCGGATCGGACCGGAATGCGTCGTCGCGATGATCCGATACGGGCGACCTGCATCCAATGGTCGGCTCGCGGGCTCGGTCCGCTCCTGGCTCGCTGACGCTCGCTGCGATGCTCCCTCGCCCTTCGCCTCCGTGCTTGATGGTCGGCTCCCGGGCTCGGTCCGCTCCTGGCTCGCTGACGCTCGCTGCGATGCTCCCTCGCCCTTCGCCTCCTCGATAAGCCGGTGGAACCCGCGCCAGAACCGGCGCACGCAGATCGCCGGCGGCTCGAAGTACATCAGCGGGATCGTCAGCCACATGTGGATCGGGTCCGCGCCGCCGAGCTGGGTCCGGTAGAACCGGTCGATCTCCACCAGCCAGCGCGGCCGGTCCCCCACCGCCATCCGCTCCAGCTTCTCCATCGTCGCCTGGTACTGCCGGAACGCCGAGGTGACGTCGCGCATCCCGTCCGGGGTCCAGACCTGGAAGTTGCGCAGCTCGGGGATCGGTTCCGGCGCAGAGACGTCGGCCTTGTGCTGCCACTGCTCGAGCCCGTCCAGCATCCCCCGGTAGATCTGCTCGGCGGTCTGCCGCGCGCGGTTGGTGTCCGCGCAGACGATCCGAACCTGCTGCCCGTCGCGCAGGCTCTTGGACTGGCTGTGCCCGCGCTGGTGGGCCTGCCAGCCGCCCATCGGGGTCAGCCCCGCGTCGGTGGAGTAGCCCTGCGTTATGCCGTGCCGGACGATCCGGATCTCGGCGACGAACTCCTCGCTCGCCTTCCGCTCCGGCGGAGCGACGATCTCCTTATCCCGGGTGGTCGCGGCGTAGTCCCGGGTGAACGACGCGTCGTCCAGGTGCACCACCGCCGGCTCGACGGCCGGCGCGGACCCTCCGCGGGCTCGGAAGCGCCGCAGGTACAGCGGGGTGTCGTCCGACCCGTCCCCGGCGTCCACATCCGCACGCCGCTCCCGCTCGCGTGCCTGGCGGTCCTGGTAACGGGCCAGGTAGGCGGGCGGCTCGTAGCGATCCTTGTCGCGCGCGTTCGGCCGGGTCATGAGTGCACCGTGAAGAACCGCTCGTTGACCTCGCGGTGGTAGTAGAAGATGGCCCGACCCATCTCCTCCTCCGTCCAGGTGATCGGCTCGAAGTCAGGGTCGACCCAGTAGCCGCCGCTGAACAGCTCGTTCCGGTTCCCGACCGGGTCGAAGAAGTAGACGGTGTAGCCACGGGTCACGCCGTGCCGGGTGGGCGCCACATCGATGTCGACGCCGTGGTAGGCCAGCGTGTCCGCCGCGGACCGGATCGCGTTCCAGTCGTCGACCCAGAACGCGAAGTGGTGCAGCGCGCCGTTCGGCCCGGTGATCACCGCGATGTCGTGCGGGGTGTGGCTGCGCTCCATGAACGTGGCGAGCTGATGGCCGTCGTTGGCCAGGATCTGCTCGGTCAGCCGGAACTCCAGGACCTCGGTGAAGAACCGGGTGGTCTGCTCCACGTCCTCGGCCATGATGAACACGTGGTCGAGCCGCGGCGGCCCGATCCCGACCAGGTTCTCGGGCCGCGGCGGCGGGTTGGTCAGCGGCAGCATGTTGCCGACCCGCTCCATCCCGTGCACCAGCTCGACGACGTGCCCGGAGGGCGAGTCGAACCGGATCGCCTCGCCCCAGCCCGGGCCGAGCTCGCGGGCGGCGTAGCGCTTGACCGGCACGCCGGCGGCCTCCAGCCGCTCGGTGTAGTAGTCCAGGTCCTCGGCCGCGGACAGCTTGAACGACATGTGGTCCAGGCCGTATGTCGGCGCCTGGCGCAGCACGACGGAGTGGTGCTCGTGCTCGTCCCAGCACTTCAGAAACACCCGGTCCTCGGTGCGGGCGGTCTCGATCAGCCCGAGCACCTCGGTGTAGTACGCGGTGGTCAGCTCGAGGTCCGGAGTGCGCACCTCGACGTGCTGCAGCCGCAGGATCCGGTCAGTCATCGCTGATCCCCCGCCCGGTCACGTGTGCATCCGCAGGAACCGCTGGCTGAGCACGTTCTCGTAGTAGAACAGGCCCTTGCCGAAGTTGTCCTCGGTCCAGGTGATGATCTCCATGTCGGGATCCACCCAGTAGCCGCCGGTGAACACCTCGTTGCGGGTGCCCAGCGGGTCGAAGAAGTAGATCGTGTTGCCGCGGGTCACGCCGTGCCTCGTCGGACCCTGGTCGATCTGCACGCCGTTGTAGGCCAGGATGTCGGCCGCGGTGCGGATGTGGTCCCAGTCGTCCAGCCAGTACGCCCAGTGGTGCAGCGCGCCGTTCGGCCCGTTCACGATCGCGATGTCGTGCGGGGAGTTGGTGCGGCCGGCCAGCCACACGCCGAGCTGGTGGCCGTTGCCGTCCAGCACCTGCTCGGTCAGCCGCAGCCCGAGCACGTCGATGAAGAACCGTCCGGCCTCGGCGACCTCCTCGGCGTTGACCAGCATGTGGTCCATCCTGGGCGGCGCGATGCCGGGCAGGTCGGGCGGCGGAGCCGGCGACGGGTTGAGCTTGCCGAGCAGGTTGCCGGTCTTCTCGAGGTCCCAGACCAGCTCCATGATCTGGCCGGACGGCACCTCGAAGCGGATCGACTCGCCCTGCCCGACGGCCTCGCCCTTGGACACCCGGCTCACCGAGCCGCCATAGGCCTCGACCCTGCGCTCGAACACCTCCAGGTCGTCCTCGCTCTCCACCCGGAAGCTGAACAGGTCCAACCCGGTCCGCGGGTGATAGCGCAGCCGCAACGAGTGATGGTCGTGCTCGTCCCAGCACTTCAGGTAGACGGTGTCGCCCTCGACCTCACTGTCGGCGTCGGCGTCCCTGCGTCTCTCCACCACCTGCAGCCCCAAGACCTCGGTGTAATAGGCGGTGGACAGGTCGAGGTCCGGGGTGCGGACGTCGACGTGAGCGAGCCGGAGAACTCCCACGGCGCGACTCCCTAATTCGCCTGGCATTGTCTTGACGACTCGACGGTAACCCGCCTACCGTTCCGAATAAAGAGGCAGCGTTCCGCAAATAAGAACATCGGAAGGAAGGTGCAGCGGGTGCCCGAGCCGCCGGAGATCCGCGCCGCGGTGGCGCACTACGTCGAGGCGGCGCACCGCGCCTACCTGACCCAGGCCAACACGTTCCCGCCCGCGGTCCGCGGCCGGATGCCGCTGCTGGCCGCCGGAACGTTCCAGGTCGCCGCCGTCGGGGCCCGCAACCTGCACGTGCTGGCAACCACCGAGGCGCTCGGCCCGCTACGCGGCCAGGAGATCGAGGTGCCCGGCGAGCTGCCCGGCCTGTCCTGGACGCTGCGGTTCTACGACCCGGTCGTCACCCCGGATCTCGGCCTCATCGACGAGAGCGACGGCCCGGCGTACGCCGAGATCCGGCACGTGCTCGGCCTCGGGACAGTGCTCTACCACCTGATCGCCCAGCCCGGCTCCGGGCTCACCGCGCACCACGCCGGGCATGTCGGGGCGAGCCTGGCCAACGGCCACTCCGCAGCGGCCCGGGACTTCGAGACGATCCGGGCCCGTGCGAGCGGCCGGGAGGCGCTGGTCGACGAGTTGATCGGCGCCTCGGTCGCCGGGCTCCCGCGCGCCCAGGCACTGCTGGCCAGGGCGATCGCCCCGCGGGACCCGAGCATCGCCGCGCTGGCCGACGAGGTGCGGCCGGACCCGGACGAGGTGCGCAAGGCGCTGCTGACCAGCGTCGGCGGCCGCCGGGAGTGGCGCCCGCCAGAGACCGGCATCGCCGAGCGCGCGGTCGACGAGCGGACGACGCGCAATGGGTGACCCCACGCTGTCGACGGTGCGCAACGCCGCCCGGCTGCTCAAGGCGTTCCTCAGCCGGGAGCCGGAGCTGGGCGTCTCCGAGCTCTCCCGGCGGCTCGGCATCGGCAAGAGCAACGTGCACCGGCTGCTGTCCACGCTGGTCGCCGAGGGGCTGGTCGAGCAGGACCCGCGGACCGGCGGCTACCGGCTCGGCCTGGTCACCTTCGAGCTCGGCGAGGCGGTGCGGGTGCACATGGACCTGCATGCCGCGGCCGGGCCGGTGCTCGCCCAGCTCCGGGACCAGACCGGCGAGTCGGCTCAGGTCGGCGTGCTGGACGGGTTCGAGGTCGTCTACGTCGACCGGCTGGAGAGCGCGCACTCGCTGCGGCTGTTCACCGAGACCGGTCGGCGGGTGCCGGTGCACTGCACGAGCTCGGGCAAGGTGCTGATGGCGAACCGCCCCGAGCCGGACCGGGAGAAGTATCTGACCAACGCCGTGCTCGCCGCGCTGACGCCGGCCACGATCACCGACCCCGACCAGCTGCGCGACGAGCTCGTCGCGGTCCGCGGCCGCGGCTGGGCGCAGTCGGTGAACGAGCGCGAGATCGGGGTGGCCTCGATAGCGGCCCCGGTGCGGGACGGGCACGGCGAGGTGGTGGCGGCGATCAGCATCGGCGCCCCGACCACCCGGTTCGGCGCCCTCCCCCGGCGGCGGTACGCCGCTGCGATCATGGAAGCCGGCGAGGCGGTGTCCCGGCGGCTGGGCTGGTCGCCGGAGGACACCAGGGCCCGACGGGACCATCAGGACGGCAAGCGTACGACCCGACTCCAGAGGGGGAGCTGATGCCGACCACCGACGCCCCCGGCGTGGTCCCCGACATCGTGATAGCGAGGGCCCGGGCGCTCTACGACGCGCGCCGCAACCGGGTGCCGATCCCGCCGTTCACCGACGCCGATCCGAGCCTCGGGATGGCCGACGGGTACGCCGTACAGCAGGAGCTGCTCGCCCTGCTGCTGGCCGACGGCGACCGGGTGGTCGGGCACAAGGTCGGGCTGACGTCCAAGCCGATGCAGCGCATGATCGGGGTGGACAGCCCGGACTACGGCCCGGTGCTCGCATCGACGGTGTACCGGGACGGCGACGAGGTCCCGCTGGACCGGTTCATCCAGCCGAAGATCGAGGCGGAGATCGTCTTCGTGCTGGGCGAGCGGCTGGAGGGCCCGGGGGTGAGCGTGACCGACGCCGCCCGGGCGATCGCCGGCGCCGCGGCCGCGATGGAGATCGTCGACTCACGGATCGTGGACTGGCGGATCAAGCTGGCGGACACGGTGTCCGACCTGGCGTCGAACGGCGCGGTCGCCACCTCCAGCCGGCTGGTGCCGCTCGACGGGCTCGACGCCCGCCTGATCGGCATGCAGCTCACCCGCAACGGCGAGCTGATCGACACCGGCGCGGGCGCCGCGGCGCTCGGCGACCCGTTGATCGTGGTGGCCTGGCTGGCCAACGTTCTCGGCGAGAACGGGGTGGCCCTGGAGCCGGGGCACCTGGTGATGACCGGGGCGCTGCACGCCGCGGTGCCGATGGCGGCGGGCGACGTGTTCCGGGCCGAGTTCGACCGGCTCGGCGCGGTGACCGTGCGCGTCACCGAGACTGCGGGACACCCGCACCCGGGAGAGGGAGGCCGAACATGAGCGCGAACGTCGCCGAGCTCGCCGCCCGGCTGAGCAAGGCGGTCGCCGACCGCACCGCGATCGAGCAGCTCTCCGACGACGTGCCGGACCTGGACCTGGCCACCGGGTACGCCGTCCAGCGCGCGCAGCGCGAGGCCGCCGGGCCGCTGGTCGGCTGGAAGCTGGGCGTGACCTCGCGGGCCAAGCAGGCCCAGGTCGGGGTGAGCAGCCCGGTGTACGGCTTCCTCGCCGGCGCCAACGCACTGGATCTCGGCGAACCGCTGCGCACCGGTGAGCTGATCCAGCCGCGCGCCGAGCCGGAGGTCGTCTTCACCCTCCGCACCGACCTGGCCGGCCCGAACGTGACCGCGGCCGACGTGCTCGCGGCGACCGCCGGGGTCGCGGTCGGGATCGAGATCCTGGACTCCCGATTCCGCGACTACCGGTTCACGATGGCCGACGTGGTCGCCGACAACACCTCGGCCGGCCGGTTCGTGGTCGGCACGCCGGTCCCACCGCAGGGCGTCGACCTGCGGCTGGTCGGCGTCGTGCTGGAGCACAACGGCGACGTGGCGGCCACCGCGTCCGGGGCGGCCTCGCTCGGTCACCCGGCAGCGGCGGTGGCCTGGCTGGCCCGGACCCTGTTCGCCGAAGGCGAAGGGCCTGCGTGCCGGCGAGATAGTGCTGTCCGGTGGGCTGACCGCCGCGGTGCCGGTGGGTCCGGGCGACGTGGTGGTGGCTTCCATCGACCGGCTGGGCACCGTCGAGCTGGCCTGCCGCTGACGCGGCTACCGAAAGGAGGGCACATGCCCCTGGTACAGATCACACTCGCCCGCGGCCGCACCGAGGAGCAGCTCGCCACCCTGGGCCGCGAGGTGACCGACGCCGTCGAGCGGTCCCTCGGTGCCCGCCGCGAGTCGATCCGCGTGGTGGTGTCGGAGTGCGAGCCGGAGCACTGGTTCGCCGGCGGCGAGTCGCTGGCCGAGCTGCGGGCCGCCGGGAAGCGATGACACTTGTTCCGCTCGGCGAGGCCGACGGCCGTCGCTCGTGGACGATCGAGTCCCCGGACGGCCGGCGGTTCGCGGTGTTCGCCGTCGCCGGCGAGTACCACGTCAGCGACGCGCGCTGCCCGCACAACAGCGGGCCGCTGGCCGAGGGCTGGGTGCGCGACGAGGACCGGATGTTGATCTGCCCGTGGCACTGGTTCCGCTTCGACCTGCGCACCGGGCGCTGCGGCGTGCACCCGCGCTACGACCTCCGGGTCTACCCGGTCGTCGAGCGGGACGGGGAGCACTACGCCGACGTCGGCGAGCCGGCCGCCAAACGGTCCTGGTCGGACATCCTGCGCGAGCACGCCCGCCAACAGTCGTGATCTTGCACTCAGGCCGGCAGCACCGCGTAGGCCCGGACCGGGAAGGTCCCGAAGTCACGCACCCGCAGCGGCGCGGCGTGCAGCCGCGCCCCGGTGGCCGGCAGCCGGTCCAGACCGGTGAGGTGTTCGACGACCAGCACACCGGCGGCGAGCAGGATCGAGTGCGCCGGGCGGGTCGTGACCGCGGTGTCGTCGATGTTCACGCTGTCGATGCCGACCAGTGCGGGACCTTGCTCGGCGAGCAGCCGGGCGGCCGGCTCGGTCAGGAACGGCGCCAGGTCGCCGTACGCCGCCGTCCCCCAGTGCCGGTCCCAGCCGGTGTGCAGCAGCACCGCCGCACCGGCGACGTCGAGCCCGTTCAGCGCGTCCACTCCGACCGCGCGCTCGGGCGCGTCGCGGTGCGGAACCAGCACGATCCGCAGGTCGGCCACCGCGGTCAGCGGGATGCCGGCGAGATCGGCGCCGTCCGGGTAGCGGTGGTAGGGGCTGTCCAGGTAGGTGCCGGTGTTGCCGACCATGCTGATCCGGTCGATGGCGAACTCGGTGCCGACCGAGTACCGCTCCCGCGACGCCTCCCTGGTGAGGTGTGGCGTGATCTCCGGCCCCGGCAGCCCCGGGTAGGTCGTCATGCCGGCCACGATCTCGTGGTTGAGCTCCACCAGGCGTACCGGCTCTCCTGTTGTCATGCCGGTCATCGTGCACCGGCGCCGTCCAGCGCGGAGGGGAAGGACCCGCGAGCATCGCAGCGCGCGCAGCCCGCGAGGAGCGGAACCGGTCCGGACCCGACCATCAGCGCGGCGGTGGACCACCCGTGACGGCAGGCCGCGCGCTGCTGCTCGATCTCGGCGGGACGGTGTTCCGGTCCGGCTCGGACATGATGGCCGGCTACGCGCGGCACGAACCGCGGGCCCGCCAGGTCGTGCGGCGCAACGGCCCGCTCGGCCCGGAGCGCGACGAGCTGTGGGAACGGATGCTCCGGGCGGAGATCACCGAGCGGGAGTACTGGGCGCAGCGAGCCGTCGACATCGGTCTTGCGCTCGGCGAGCGCTGGGAGACCCAGGACCTGATGCGTGCGCTGTACACGGTGCCCGGCGAGGAGCTGATGCGGCCGGAGGCGGCGGAGCTGATCGCAGACGCCCGCGCCGTGGGCATCCCGGTCGGCGTGCTGACCAACGACCTGACCGCGTTCCACGGCGACGCCGCGATGGCCAGGCACCCGTTCCTGGCCGAGGTGGACGCGCTGATCGACGCCGCGGAGACCGGCGTGCTCAAGCCCGACCCGGAGGCCTACCGGATGGCCGTCGAGCGGCTCGGTCGCCCGCCGGAGGAGATCGTCTTCCTGGACGACATGCCGTGGAACGTCGAGGGCGCGACCGCGGCCGGCATGATCGCCGTCCTAGTCGACCTGGTGCACCCCGAGCATGCCTTCGAAACCGCCCGTGACCTGCTCGACCTGGACAGCAGGGCGGCGTAGCGTTCGGTCCGGCCCGCGGATCACGGAGAGTTACATGCCGGCCGTCTCGATCCACAGCACGGACGTCGATGACGCGCGTGCGCTCGGCGAGTCGGTGTACTACCCGCACCGGCTGACCCTGCTCGGCCGGCCGGAGCAGTTCGAGATGCGCCTGCAGGCCGTGTCGGTCGGCCCGGTCACGGTCGGCCTGCTCCGGTACGGGACCGAGGTCCGGATCGACACCGACGACCTGGTCACCGGCTACGAGGTGAACGCTCCGCTCTCCGGCGGCATCGACACCTGGACCGGCGAGGACCGAGTGGCGGCGGGCCGGACCATGGCCGCGGTCTACCGGCCCTACGGCGGCACCTCCATCCGCGGTTGGTCCGGCGGCGGAGCGCTGATCGGGGTGAAGATCGAGCGGTATGCGCTAGAGGCTGCGCTTGGCGACCTGCTCGACTCTCAGGTCGACTCACCTGTCGCCCTCGGCTCCACGCTCGACCTCAGCGCCGGCACCGGCCGGGAGTGGTGGCAGCTTGCCTGCGCCGTCGCCGAGCTCGGCCGGGAGCCAGACAGCCTGCTGGCACAGCCGATGGTCGCCCGGCCGCTGGCGGACGCCCTGATGCACGGCCTGCTATGCGCCGTCGACCATCCGTACCGGGCGGAGCTGTCCACGCCGCGATCGGCGGCGCGCCCCTCGGTGGTCAGCCGGGCCGTCGAGTTGATCGAGGAGTCTCCCGGCGACGCGCATACAATCGCCGGCATCGCCGCTCGCGCCGGGTGCAGCGTGCGCGCGCTGCAGGAGGGCTTCCAGCGGCACGTCGGCGTCTCGCCAATGCGCTACCTCCGCCAGGTCAGGCTGCAACGCGCACACGCCGAGCTGTGCCAGGCCGACCCGGCCGTCACCGGGGTGGCCAAGATCGCCGGCCGGTGGGGCTTCACCCACCTCGGACGGTTCGCAGCGCAGTACCGGGCGCGGTACGGAGTCAGCCCGTCGGTTTCCCTGCGCGTGTGATGCGGAGCCTTGCCCTGACCGCGTGACCTGGATCGTCGCGCCGCGCCGAACGGATCGACCGTGTTCGGGGTCGCACCTAGTGTCGAGTCGCCAGACCGGCAGTTCCCGGGCAAGGCACGAAGGAGCGCGCATTGCAGACCAGCGCGGACCGGATCCTGACCACTCACGTCGGCACACTCCAGCGGCCGGCCGACCTGTCGAAGCTGATGGCCGAGAAGGGTGAGCACTCGCCGGAGGCGCACGCAGCGGCTGCACGAGGCGGTCGGCGAGGTGGTGCGCAGAGCAGGTCGAGCCGGGCATCGACGTCGTCGATGACGGGGAGTTCGGCAAGACGTTGTGGATGTGGTACGTGCGCGACCGGTTCAACGGCGTCGAGTCCCGCGACTGGGCCAGGCCGAGGAGGCCTTGCTGAAGGGGCGCGACCGGGACGAGTTCCCGGAGTTCTACGCGTGGGCCGAGGCGAACGCGAAGCCTCTTCGGGTTACATGGAGGACGCGTATTTCTTCGGAGCGATCGCCACGCAGCCGGTGGTCACGGGGCCGATCACGTACCGACCCGAGGCTGTGCAGCGCGACATCGCCAACCTGACTGACGCGCTGCAAGGGCCAGGACGTGACCGACGCGTTCATGCCGGTCGTTGCGCCGGCCAGCATCGAGGTCGGCCTCGCCAACGAGCACTACGCGAACCAGGACGAACTCATGCGGGCCCTCGCCGACGCGATTCGCGAGGAGTACAAGGCGATCATCGACGCCGGGTTCATCCTGCAGGTCGACGACGCCTGGGTGCCGGCGCAGTGGGACCGTAGCCCGGAGCTCGACATCGACCGAGTACCGGCGATACGCGCAGCGAGAGCATCGACGTGCTCAATCATGCGCTCGACGGGCTGCCCGAGGACCGCGTCCGGTACCACATCTGCTGGGGCAGCTGGCACGGCCCGCACGCGCACGACGTGCCGCTGGCCGACATCGTCGACATCATGCTGCAGGTCCGGGCCAGGGCGTACTCGATCGAGGCGGCGAACTCCCGCCACGAGCACGAGTACCACCTGTGGGAGGACGTGAAGCTGCCCGACGGCAAGATGCTCATCCCGGGCGTGGTCACGCACGCGACCAACGTCATCGAGCACCCGGAGCTGGTCGCCGAGCGGATCACCCGCTACGCCGACCGGGTCGGCCGGGAGAACGTGATCGCCGGCGCGGACTGCGGCTTCGGCATCCCGGATCCATCCGCAGCTGGGCTGGGCGAAGATGAAGGTGCTGGCCGAGGGCGCCGCGCTGGCGTCTCGGCGCCTGTGGCGCTCGTAACCGATCGCCCGCGAACGATTGCTCCGGCTACCGGCGGAGTTAACCTCCACGGGCCGCGCTGCGAGCCGCGACCTCGTCGGCGCGCCGCACGGCGGCCGGCACTCCCCCGATCGCCCAGTCGTCCGGGTGCACCTGGACGATGTGTCCGCGGATCAGCTCGCGCCGCACTCCGAGCTCCTCGACCAGGATGTCGGTGAGCTCGGCGAGCAGTCGTTGCCGCTGTTCCACCGGGCGGCCCGCCAGCACGATCGCGGTGAAGTACGGCGCCGACACCGGCTCGGCCGTCGCTGGCACCCCGGCGGTCGCCCAGTGCTCCGGCCGGTGCAGGGTCAGGTAGGCGCGCACCCGGTCGATCGGCGAGTCGAGCACCTCGGCATAGCGCGTACTCATCTCGGCGAGCAGCCGCTCGTGCTGCTGCGGGGTGTGCAGCCCGTCGACCAGGTGCACGTTCAGGATCGGCATACCGGGAAAGCTAGCCCGCCCGGAGACGGGTCAGGCGGCCGAAGCGACCGGCAGTGGCGTCGCGGGCATCAGGCTGCGCTCCCACTCCAGGAAGCGCTGGGTCTCGATGAGGAACACCCCGCCGAGCCACATCGCGACGACGGCGTCGTCGCCCAGCCCGAACACGGTCAGAAACGCCTCGGGCATGAAATCGACCGGAGACAGCAGGTAGGCGAGAGCCACCGCGACCATCGCGATCCGGGCCAGCCCCAGACCGGGGTAGCGCCCGACCAGCGCGTGGCCCACCATGCGCGGAAACGCACGCAGCCGGTCGAGCATCATCGGGGCACCCGGGCGGGTGCCGGCACGCAGGGCACGCGACAACGCGCCGAGCTGAACCAGCCGACGCGGGCTGAGCTTCGCCATCACAGACTCCTCAACGCCGCAGGAAACGACTCTCTTCACAACGCCGCCGGAATGGACTTCGTTCCTGGTCACACGGCGATCTGGGTCACCGCGAGCGTCCCGTGAGCGAGGTTCCTGCCCGGATTCGGCGATCCAGGTGGATGCACCGCTAGGCGGAGGAAAAGGCCGATACCTGGTCGTATCGGCCTCGACGACAACGCAGCGGGGCGCCATCTGGGCGCCGGAGGCGGGTAAGACGACCTCGCTCACGGGACACTAGCGGATAGCGGGAGGCTCCGACCTGCTCTTTATCGCGCCGTACGCGAGGACACCCAGCAGCACGACGATCCCGATCGGGATCGCCCAGGCGAGGAAGTCGAACAACGCTCCCAGCACGATGAACCCGAGCCAGACCAGCACCACGATGCCGATGACCTTCAACATGTCACACCCGACCTCCGTCGACGTCCTCGTCTCACCCAGTCCACCCTGTAAGACGACGGCGCGCATCCGGGTGTTCCCTGAGCCGGACACTGAGCCGGCGGCCCGAGTCTCGGGGCCGCCGGCCGTCTCCGCTCAGCCCGCGGAGCGCTGTGCGGTCAGTTGCCGGCGCTGGCGCCGGCGCTCGGCGGTGAGGACGGCACCGACCGCCTGCTGCTCGGCACCGAGCTCTGCCCGCCCCCGGTCCCGACCGCCGGCTTGCCGTCGACGCCGACCGCATGCCAGGTACCGCCGACGCCCTCGCCCTTGGTGTCACCGGGCGCGGTGTCCTTGCTGTACCGGTACAGCGGCCACCCGCTCAGCGTGACCTGCTTCGTGCCGTCGGCCCGGTCGACGGTCCCGACCAGCGCGGGGTCGATGCCCTGGAGCTGAGGGGTGCCGTCCACCGCGACCACCGGTGGCCAGGTCTTCGCGCAGTCACCGGCGCAGTTGGAGTCCGGCGGCTTCGGGGTGTCCTTGTTGAACCGGTACAGCGTGAAGCCGTCCTTGTCGGTCACCACGGTGCCCAGCGGAGTCTTCGCCGCCGTCAGCACCAGCCCGGTCGGCGGTGCGCTCGACGGAGCCGCGGCCGGAACGCCCTGGGCGGTGCGTTGACGAAAACGCTGTACACCCCGACGCCGACCAGGGCGACGACGAGTGCGACCAGAACCCCGGTCAGGATTGACTTGCTCATGATCTTCTCCTCGTGCCGTTCGGTAGCGCGCAGGCGGCGCTCTACTCACAGCACGGTGTGGAGCAGCCCCTGGTTCAGCCGGGTGGCTGTGACCCGGGCTACTGGGTGTCCCGGGTACGGATGGCCATCACGACGGCCTTGGGTTCGGTGAAGAACTCCCGGCTGAACGTCCCGCCCTCGCGTCCCCAACCGGAGTCGCCGAAGCCGCCGAAGGGTGCCCGCAGGTCACGGATGAAGAAGCAGTTCGTCCAGATCGTGCCGGCCCGCAGCTGCCGCGGCCACCCGGTGGGCCCGGGACAGGTTCTCGGTGAACACCATCGCGTTGAGGCCGTAGCGCGACGCGTTGGCCCGCTCGACGGCCTCGCCCTCGGTCTCGAACGGGGTCACCGGAACCACCGGACCGAAGATCTCCTCGCGGCAGACCGGCGCGTCCAGCGGGGCGTCCACCACGACCGTCGGCTTGATCACCCAACCGTCCCCGGGCCCGCCGGTGACGACCTTCCCGCCGTCCTGCTCGATCGCCTCGACGTAGCCGCGCACCTTGCGGTAGTGGGTCTCGGAGGCGAGCGGTCCGAGCTGGGTGGCCGGGTCCTTCGGGTCGCCGAGCCGCAGCGACTCGGCGGCCGCGACGAACCGGTCCAGGAACTCGTCGTAGACGGCGCGCTGCACGAACAGCCGGCTGCCGGCCAGGCACACCTGCCCGGCGTTGGTGAAGATCGCCTTGATCGACCAGTCGACCGCGTTGTCCAGGTCGGCGTCGGCGAAGACGAGGTTGGCGCCCTTGCCGCCGAGCTCCAGGCTCACCGGGGCGAGGTTGCGCGGCGGCCACCGCCGTGATCGCCTTGCCGGTCGCGGACTCGCCGGTGAACGTTATCCGGTCGACCCGGGGGTCGGCGGTAAGCGCCGCGCCGGCCGCGTCGGGACCGAAGCCGTGCACGACGTTGAACACCCCGGGCGGGATGCCGGCCTCGCAGCGCGAGCCGGGCCACCATCGTCGCCGACGTGGGGCTGTCCTCGGCCGGCTTGAGCACGACGGTGTTACCCCAGGCCAACGCGGGTGCGACCTTCCACGACTCGAGCATCATCGGGAAGTTCCACGGCGCGATCGCGGCCACCACACCGGCCGGCTCGTACCGGGTGTAGGCGTGGTGCCCGGTGTCCATCGGCAGCGTCTCGGCCACCGCGAGCCGGGCGTGGTCGGCGAAGAACCGGTAGTTCTGCGCGGTGCGCGGGACGTCGCGGCCCTTCGACTGCTCGATCGGCTTGCCCATGTCGCGGGTGTCCGCCATGGCGAGCTCGTCGCCGTGCTCGGTGATCAGGTCGGCCAGCTTGTGGATCAGCGCGCCGCGCTCGGCGAAGCCCATCCGCGGCCAAGGGCCGGCGTCGAACGCGGCCCGCGCGGCGCCGACCGCGTGGTCGACCTCGGCGGCACCGCCCAGCGCCACCTGCGCCCAGGTCTGCCGGGTCCACGGGTCGACGTCGTCGAACGTCGCACCGTCGGCCGATGGGATCTCGTTGCCGTCGATGACGTGCGGGACGAACTCGGTCACGCGTCGGCCTTTTCCTTGGCCAGCTCGATGGCCACGTCGATGATCATGTCCTCCTGGCCACCCACGTATCCGAGCTCGCCGACCTTCGCCAGGATGTCGTAGGCCGGCACGCCGTAGCGCTCGGCGGCGCGTTCGGCGTGCAGCAGGAAGCTGGAGTAGACCCCGGCGTAGCCCTGCACGATCGCGTTGCGGTCCATCGAGGGCCAGCGCGGCAGGAACGGCTTGACCACCTCCTCGGCGGCCGCGAGCACGCCCGCGACGTCCACCCCGGTGGCGATCTCCAGCCGGTCGAAGGTCGCGGCCAGGACCTCGGTCGGCGCGTTGCCGGCGCCGGCGCCCAGCGCGCAGAGCGCGCCGTCGATCTGCCGCGCCCCGTTGTTGTAGGCGAGCACGGAGTTGGCCACGCCCGAGGGACAGGTTCTGGTGGCCGTGAAAGCCGACCTGCGCCTGCTCGCCGATCTCGCCGACCATGGCCTCGACCCGCTGCTGCGCGTCGCCGAGCACCAGCGCGCCCGCCGAGTCGACGCAGTACACGCACTGCGCGCCGGCGTCGACCATGATCCGGGCCTGTTTCGCGAGCTCCGCGGGCGAGGTCCTGTGCGCCATCATGAGGAACCCGACGGTCTCCATGCCGAGGCTGCGGGCCAGCCCGAAGTGCTGGATGGACACGTCGGCCTCGGTGCAGTGGGTGGCGATCCGGGCCACCGAAGCGCCGGCGTCGTGGGCCGCGCTGCAGGTCGTCCATGGTGCCGATGCCGGGCACCAGCAGCACCGCGATCGCGGCCTGGGTCGCCTCCTGCACGCCGCGGCGGAGATCAGCTTGATCTCGTCCACGCGGCTGAAGCCGTAGTTGAACGACGACCCGCCGAGCCCGTCGCCGTGGGTGACCTCGATGACCTCGACCCCGGCGGCGTCCAGCGCGTGCACTGTCGCCCGGACCTGCTCCTCGGTGAACTGGTGGGCCATCGCGTGGCTGCCGTCGCGCAGCGTGGTGTCGGTGATCCGGACGTCGTTGCGGATCGTGGGCATGTCGCTCATGCCGACCCTCCCACCGGTACGGCCCCGGGCTTGACCCCGCCGGCCATCAGCTCGCCGACCCGCGCGGCGGCGGCGGTCATGATGTCCAGGTTGCCCGCGTAGGGCGGTAGGTAGTCGCCGTTGCCGCGGACCTCGAGGAACACCGCGACGCGACCGTTGCCCGACCAGTTCTCCCGCGGCTCGTCGAACTGCGGGTCGGCGCGCAGGGTGTAGCCGGGCACGTAGCGCTGCACCTCGGCGACCATGTCGTGGATCGAGGCGGCGATCGCCGCTTCGTCGGCGTCCGGACCGATCGCGCAGAAGATCGTGTCGCGCATGATCATCGGCGGCTCGACCGGGTTCAGGATGATGATCGCCTTGCCGCGGGCCGCGCCGCCGACCTCCTCGACGGCGCGCGAGGTGGTGTGGGTGAACTCGTCGATGTTCGCCCGGGTCCCCGGGCCGGCGCTGCGCGAGGCCATCGATGCCACGATCTCGGCGTACGGCACCGGGACGACCCGGGAGACCGCGTACACCATCGGGATGGTGGCCTGCGCGCCACAGGTGATCATGCTGACGTTCGGCGCGTCCAGGTGCTCGAGGCAGGTTGACCGGCGGGCACACCATCGGGCCGAGGTGCGCCGGGGTGAGGTCGACGGCCTTGATCCCGGCCTGCTCGTAGCGGGGGGCGTTGGCGACGTGCGCCTTCGCCGAGGTGGCCTCGAAGACGATCTCGGGCAGCGGGTCCTGCCGGAGTAGCCAGTCGACGCCCTCGGCGGAGGCCGCGATCCCCTGCTCCCGAGCACGGGCCAGCCCGTCGGACTCGACCACGCCGACGACGTAGCGGACGTCGATGACCTCGCTGCGACGGAGCTTGGCCAGCAGGTCGGTCCCGATATTGCCCGGACCGACGATGGCCACCGGGATTCTGGCCGCCGTCTTCTTCGTGCTCACGGCCTGACCATGGCACCCGACGAAACGGATGCAAACCTCAGCGTTCCGCTCGGCGGGACACCTGCACCGTGACGCGTCCGCCGTACCGGTCGTCGCCGAACCGGGCTTCGACCACGTCGCCGGGCTCGAGCGGAACCGCCGCGGTGAGCCCGCCGGTGATCACCACGTCGCCCGGCGACAGCGACTCGCCGTGCCGCGGCAACTCCTCGGCGAGCCAGTCGAGCGCGGCGAACGGGTGGCCCATCGCGGCGGCTGCGGTCGCAGTTCCGACCGGCTCGCCGTTGCGGAACAGCTCGACCGGAAGCTCCGGCAGCGCGGGCACATCCGGCAGCGGCGAGCCGAGCACTACCGCCGCGGCCGACGACCCGTCGGCGGTGTTGTCCTCCAGTCGGAACCGGTAGTCCCGCCACACCGAGTCGACCACCTCGAGCGCGGCCAGCACGGCGTCCGGTCGCAGGTCGGCGCCGAGCCGGACCGCCACCTCGGGCTCCACCCGCGGCTGCACCAGCGTCGGCGGTACCGGCGAGCCGGAGTCGACGATCATCGTGCTCAGCAACGGACCGAAGTTGGGCTCGTCGACGTTCATCTGCTGGCGCATCGCGGCCGATGTGTAGCCCAGCTTCCAACCGATCCGGTGCGCACCGCCCGCCAGCCGCAGCCTGGTGAGCTGGTCCTGCACGGCGTACGCGTCGGCGAGGCTCAGCGGTTCGCGGTCGGTGACCGGGTCGAGCAGCCGTCGCTCCCGGTGGGCGGCGTCGATCTCGCCGGCGATGCGCGCGACGTGTTCGGGGTGCACGGCATGACTGTGCCACCGATCCCGGGACACTTGCGTGTCGTGCGGTCACGATATATCGTGATAGCACACGATCGAATGATGATCGTTCACGACTACTACTCAGGAGGCAAGAACCATGAGTGCCACAGATTGGGCCTGGGACCCGCGCCGGCCGATGTTCGGCCGGATGACCGCGCGGTCAGGCCGAGACGACACACCAGAAGACGCACCAGAGGACGGGCCGCGCGGCGGCCACCGGCACGGTCCGCGCCGCGGACGGCGCCGCCACGGTCCCGGCGGTGCTGGGTTCGGCGGCGCCGGCTTCGGCGGGTTCCCGTTCGACCCGCGGACTGGATTCCCGCCGTGGCAGGGCCGGCGGGGCCGCAAGGCCGCCCGCGGCGACATCAGGTCGGCGGTGCTGGCCCTGCTCGCCGAGCAGCCGATGCACGGCTACCAGATCATTCAGGAGATCGCGGAACGGACCGACGGGGTCTGGCGACCCAGCCCTGGCTCGGTGTACCCGACCCTCGCCCAACTGGAGGACGAGGGCCTGGTGCGCACCGAGCAGGGCGACGGCAGGCGCGTCATGCACCTCACCGACGAGGGCACCAGCTACGTCACCGAGCACCGCTCGGAGCTCGATCGGGTGTGGGACTCGGTCGGCGGCGAGGACGACGACATCTTCGAGCTGCGTTCCGCGGCCGGCCAGGTGATGGCGGCCACCATGCAGGTGATGTCGGCGGGCACTCCCGCGCAGCGGGCGGCCGCGCAGGAGGTGCTCACCGACACCCGGCGCAAGCTCTACGCGATCCTCGCCGAGTAGGTCGCGTCGGCCGGCAGGGCCGGCTCGGCTGGGTCCACCGGGCGCAGCGGCGAGTCGGCCCGTCCGGCCCGGCGGACCAGCACCTCGAGCACGACCAGGGCGGCCGCCCAGACCATCAGGAACACTGTGAAGATCGTGTTGAGCCCGCCGAGGGCGGCCGCCGTGCCGGCGATCACGTTGTACAGGCCGTGGAACAACGCGGCCATCAGGATGCTGCCGCCCGAGCGGTTGTAGATCCAGGCCAGCACCACGGTCAGGGTGAACATCCCGAACCAGAACAGCGGCAGCAGGGCGGGTCCGGAGATCACCCTGAAGCCGGTCAGCAGCGGCAGCACCGGCAGGTGCCACCCCGCCCAGACCAGGGAGAGCACGAGGACGGCCGTCAGCGGTGAGCGGCTGCGCTGCAGCGCGGGCAACGCGTAGCCGCGCCAGCCGATCTCCTCCCCCAGCCCGTTGACGATCACGGCGTAGGCCACCACCAGTAGCACCGAAGTGGCGGGCAGCCCGGCGATCACGCCGAAGCCGGCGAGGTCCGGCCAGCGCGCCCCGAACGCGACAGTTATCAGGATGGCCACGGCGCCGAGCGCCAGCGGGATTCCGACGGCGATCGCGTACCAGCGCAGTCCGACCCGCCAGCGCACCGTACGGGCCCACAGGTCACGCAGCCCGGACCGACCTTCGGTGGCGGCCGTCACCACGACAGCGGCGAAGGCCGGACCGACGAGCCCGGGGATCCAGAGCGGCACCGCCGACCCGAAGTCGATCACGGTCCCACTGAGCGTCAGCGGCACCCAGAACGCCCACGAGAACGCGTAGGCGAGCCCGATGAACGCCAGCAGCCTGCGGTTCTCTGCCAGCCACTGTCGCAGGCTGATCCGTTGCCGCTCGGCGTTTCGCCGCCGCGACTTCGAGGCGAGCCTGGCCTCGTAGCCGAACGTGCCGGCCAGCACCGCCACCAGCGCGACCAGCACCAGGACCGCGAGCGCGCCCGCGATCGGCGAGGCGTACTGGCCGGGAATCGCGGTGATCGCGTCGGTGGACACCGGACCGAGGTGTACGGCGGCGACGAACGCGGCGCCACCGAGCGAGATGAACGCCCAGAAGCGCGGCCCGACCAGCCCGAACAGGGACAGCACGAGGCCGGTCAGGATGATCGGGTAGATCACCAGGCTGTAGCTGAACGTGTTCACCTGGTCGGAGAACGGCCAGCCGGTGTCGCCACGCAGGATGTGGTCGGCGTGGTGGGCCAGGCTGAGCGCGACCGCGACCCAGATCAGCAGGTACAGCCTCGTCGTCACGCGACTGCGGGCCCGCGCCGCGCCCGCTCGCGCCGCACCCGAGCCGTCGCTGCCGCTCATGACCCACCCCAACCGGTAGTCGCCAGTCCAGCTCAAACCATCTATGTTGGACCATACAAGCGATAGCACTACCGTGCAAGCTGCATCGTCAAGATTGGACTGTTGAGGCATGGACAACGATCGCCGGCCGAGCCTGACGTCGACCTCGTACATCGTGCTCGGGCTGCTCGAGCTGTACGGGCAGGGAACGCCCTACGACCTCAAGGGATGGGCGGCCGCCTCGATCGGCAACTTCTGGTCGGTGCCGCACTCGGCGCTGTACGCGGAGCCGGAGCGGCTGGCGGCGGCCGGGTACCTCGTCGAGCACCGGGAGACCTTCGGCCGCCGTCGCAAGCTGTACTCGGTGACCGAGAGCGGCCGGGAGGCGCTGGACGCCTGGCGCCAGGCGCCGACCGAGGGCCTGCCGGAGCTGCGCGATCCCGGGCTGCTGAAGTTGTTCTTCGGCGCGGATGTGGGGCCGCTCGCCAAGTCCCGCCACGATGCGCACAGCCGCAAGCTCGCCGAGTACGAGGCACGCGCCGCTGCGTTCGACGACCCGGGCGATCCGGCCGATCAGGTGGCACCGGCCGGTGCCGGGCTCACCTTGGAGGCCGGCCTCGGGCACGAAAGGGAATGGGTGCGGTTCTGGTCCCGCCTGGCCTCGGAGCCCGAGCAGGCGTCCGAGCAGGCGTCAGAGCAGGTCGAGTAGCCGATCGCGCACCACTCGGGTTCGGAGTGCGGGACGATTGAGCTGCCCGGCGACGTTGTGGCAGAAGTCGGGACGAACCTGTGGAGGTGCGAGACGTGCTCGATCCGGCCGATCTCTACCGAGTGCAGCGCGATCCGGCCGAGGCGCGCGCATCGGTGCTGGTCCTGCGGCTGCAGGGCTTCGTCGATGCCGGCAATGGGGCTCGGCTCGCGGTCGACACACTGCTCGCCGAGCTCGACGCCGAGCCGGTCGCCGAGTTCGACATCGACCAGCTGCTCGACTACCGGGCGCGCCGGCCGTCGATGCGGTTCGACCGCGACCGGTGGGCCAGCTACGAGACGCCCGAGCTGGCGTTGTACCTGGTCCGCGACGCCGACGGCGCGCCGTTCCTGCTGCTGAGCGGCCCCGAGCCGGACGTGCAGTGGGAGCGCTTCGCGCGTGCTGTGGACCAGCTCACCGAGCTGTTCGGGGTGGAGCTGACCATCGGGCTGAACGCCATCCCGCTGGCGGTCCCGCACACTCGCCCGATGGGCGTGACGACGCACGCCACCCGGCCCGAGCTCGTCGAGGGGCATGCCCGGTGGTTCGGCACCGTTGACGTGCCGGGCAGCGCGGCGGCCCTGGTGCAGCTGCGGCTCGGCGAGGCCGGCAAGGACGCGATGGGCCTGGCCGTGCACGTGCCGCACTACCTCGCCCGCTCGGAGTTCCCGTTGGCTGCGCAGACCCTCATCGAGGAGCTCGCGAAGGTCACCGGCCTGACCTTGCCGACCGGTTCGCTGCCGGAGGCCGGCGACCGGGCTCGTGGCGAGATCGACAAACAGGTCGACGACTCCGAGCAGGTCGCGCAGCTGGTGAAGGCGCTCGAGGAGCAGTACGACGCCATGAGCGACGAACGCACCCGACCCGACTCGCTGGGCAGCGAGGCAGACCTGCCCAGCGGCGACGAGATCGCCGCCGAGCTCGAGCGCTTCCTGGCCGACCAGGGCGGCACCGGCGAGGGCGAGGCCACGGGGGCCGCGCGGGCGGCGCGCCAGGCCGTCTCGACCCCGGTCAGCTGCAGCCGGACGTCGAGCCGCATCCCTCGCAGACGTAGCACGAGCCGGCCGGACGCATCTTGGTCCCGCAGGTCAGGCACAGCGGGGCGTCGGCGGCCTTTCCGAGGTGCAGCTCCACCAGCTCGGTCGAGCTGCCCACCGTCGGATCGGCCGGCCGTTCGCGCGCCGGCTGCTCGGCTGCCCCGGTTCCGGTGTCACCAGCGGCCTCGACCGTGACCCGCAGGCTTTCCACGTCGACCTCGGCCACGTCCACCTCGGCCGCGTCGTCGAGCTGGGCGGTCCGCTCGTCGGAGGAGAGCACCCCGAGCTGAGCGCGCTTCTCGTACGGCAGGAAGTCCAGCGCCAGCCGGCGGAACAGGTAGTCCACGACGCTGGTGGCGATCCGGACGTCCGGGTCGTCGGTCATCCCGGCCGGCTCGAAGCGCATGTTGACGAACTTCGACACGTACGTCTCCAGCGGCACCCCGTACTGCAGCGCGATGGAGATCGCCATCGAGAACGCGTCCATCACGCCGGCCAGCGTGGAGCCCTGCTTCGACATCTTCACGAAGATCTCGCCGAGCCCGTCGTCCGGGTAGGACCCCGCCGTCAGGTAACCCTCCGCGCCGCCGACCGTGAAGGACACCGTCTGGCTGGGGCGCTTCTTCGGCAGCCGCTTGCGCACCGGCCGGACCTCTGCCGATGCCGGCTTGTCCTCGGCGGGCGCGGCCTTCTTGACCTGAGACAGCGGCTGGCCGACCTTGCAGTTGTCCCGGTAGATCGCCAGCGCCTTGAGCCCGAGCTTCCAGCCCTGCAGGTAGATCTCCTCCACGTCGGCCACCGTCGCCGACTCCGGCATGTTCACCGTCTTGGAGATCGCACCGCTGATGAACGGCTGCACCGCGGCCATCATCCGGACGTGGCCCATCGGTGCGATGGACCGCTCACCCATCGCGCAGTCGAACACGTCGTAGTGCTCGGTGCGCAGCCCCGGCGCGTCCACCACGTGACCGTGCTCGGAGACGTACTCGACGACCGCCTCGGCCTGCTCGGGCTGGTAGCCGAGTGCGCCGAGCGCTCGCGGCACCGTCTGGTTGACGATCTGCATGGACCCGCCGCCGACCAGCTTCTTGAACTTCACCAGCGCCAGGTCCGGCTCGATGCCTGTGGTGTCACAGTCCAGCATCAAGCCGATCGTCCCAGTCGGTGCGAGTACCGAGGCCTGCGCGTTGCGCCAGCCCTGCTTCTCGCCGAGCTTGAGGCACTCCTGCCATGCCTTCGTGGCCAGTTTGTGCACCGCTGAGTCCACCCGGTCGAGGGTGCGCACCGCGTCGTTGGCGGCGGCGTGCTTGCGCATCACCCGTTGCTGCGCCTCGGCGTTGCGTGCGTACCCGTCGAACGGCCCGACCACGCCGGCGAGCTCGGCCGAGCGCCGGTAGGCCGCACCGGTCATCAGCGACGTGATCACCGCTGCCAGTGAGCGGCCGCCCTCGGAGTCGTAGGCGTGCCCGGTCGCCATCAGCAGTGCGCCGAGGTTGGCGTAGCCGATGCCGAGTTGGCGGAACGCCCTGGTCGTCTCGCCGATCGCCTCGGTCGGGAAGTCGGCGAAGCAGATCGAGATGTCCATCGCCGTGATGATCAGCTCGACCGCCTTGACGAACCGCTCGGCGGCGAAGGTCCCGTCCTCAGCCAGGAACTTGAGCAGGTTGAGCGAGGCGAGGTTGCAGCTGGAGTTGTCCAGATGAACGTATTCACTACACGGGTTGGATGCGGTGATCCGGCCGGACTCCGGGGAGGTGTGCCAGTCGTTGATCGTGTCGTCGTACTGCAACCCGGGGTCGGCGCACTCCCAGGCGGCCTGCGCGATCGAGCGGAAGAGCTCCTTCGCCGGGACGGTCTCGATCACCTCACCGGTGAGCCGGGCGCGCAACCCGAACTCGCGCTCGGCCTCGACCGCCCGCATGAACTCGTCGGTCACCCGGACCGAGTTGTTCGCGTTCTGGTACTGCACCGAGGTGATGTCGACTCCACCGAGGTCCATGTCGAAGCCGGCGTCGCGGAGCACTCGGATCTTGCGCTCCTCCTTGGCCTTGGTCTGCACGAACTCCTCGATGTCGGGGTGGTCGACGTCGAGCACGACCATCTTCGCCGCCCGCCGGGTCGCCCCGCCGGACTTGATCGTGCCGGCGCTGGCGTCCGCGCCGCGCATGAACGACACCGGGCCGGACGCGGTGCCACCGGAGGACAGCAGCTCCTTGGACGACCGGATACGGGACAGGTTCAGCCCCGCGCCGGAGCCGCCTTTGAAGATCAGCCCCTCCTCGCGGTACCAGTTGAGGATCGAGTCCATCGTGTCGTCCACCGACAGGATGAAGCAGTTGTGCACCCGAAGGCCGTTAGACAGGTACTCCCCCGACTCGGTCTGGATGTCGTAGACCTCCATCGGACCAAGGTGCTCGATCCGCGCGATGCTCGGCCGCTCCATCCCGACGGCATCTTCCAGGTTGGACGGGTACCACTCCAGCCGATCACCCGGCCGGAGGGTGCCGGCCGCTGCCCACCGGCCGGTTCCAGGGGCCGTGCTGCGCCACACCAGATGATCGGCCGTCACATCTAGCCGATGACCCGCCCTGGTGTACAGCCGAAGCACGTCTTTCACGCCGTTTGCTTTGGTCGCGAGAATCCTTGTGAGGCCGTACGCGTCGAACACCTTCGCGCCGACGGCGTCGTCATCGACAAGCTCGCCGATCGGGACGAGGCCGGCGGGGGTGCTGACCAGCGCGTCATATGGCTGGCACGCGGACACCTGCTGCGGCGAGGCGGTTCCGACGTTGAACCAGACCGGGGAGTTGAAGCTGAACACCTGGTGCAGCAGCATCCAGGTGAGCTCGTGGTCGAACACCTCGGCGTCCTCGGGCCCGGCGAAGTAGCCGTGCTCCACGCCGGCCCGGACATAGGTGGACACCACCCGGTCGATGAGCTGGCGCAGGCTCGACTCCCGCTCCGCCGACCCGACGGCACCGCGGAAGTACTTGCTGGTGACGATGTTCGTCGCGTTGACCGACCAGGACTCGGGGAACTCCACGCCGCGCTGCTCGAAGTTCACCGAACCGTCGCGCCAGTTGGTCATCACGACGTCCCGGCGCTGCCAGCTGACCTCGTCGTAGGGGTGCACGCCGGGAGTGCTGAAGATGCGCTCGATCCTCAGCCCACCCTTGCGCTTGTCACCACGACCCGACGCGGTTCCCAACCACTGCGTCATGCTCTCCCCGTTCCATTCCGCGCATACGAACGCATATCAACGCATCGACAGATCTGGTGCTTCCCCGGTTAACCGGGAGGTCTGTTCCGGTCCGGCCCCGGACCGGCGCAGCTCGACGATCTCCTTCTCGAAGTCCTCGACCGAGGTGAAGGAGCGGTACACGCTGGCGAACCGCAGGTAGGCGACCTCGTCCAGCTCACGGAGCGGGCCGAGGATCGCCAGCCCGACCTCCTGACTCGGCACCTCCGCGACGCCGCCGGCCCGCACGGTCTCCTCGACCCGCTGGGCGAGCTGCTGCAGCGCGTCCTCGTCGACCGGCCGGCCCTGGCACGCCCGGCGGACCCCCCGGACGACCTTGTCCCGGCTGAACGGTTCGGTAACACCGCTGCGCTTGACGACCGCGAGCACCGCCTCCTCGACGGTGGTGAACCGCCGGCTGCAGGACACACACGAGCGCCTCCTGCGGATCGCGGATCCCTCGTCCACCTCGCGCGAGTCGATCACGCGGCTGTCGGAGTGGCGGCAGAACGGACACCGCACGGTCTGCCTCCCTACGAGCGCTCCTAGCCCGATAACCCAATCTCTGGGCGAACTACAGCAATGTAACCACAACATCTAGGGCCATGCTAGTACCCGGGACCGACATCACCCGAGTGTCGTCGGCCCGGCTAGCCCGCTGGTCCGCTGGGCACCGACAGCACCTGCCCGGGGCGCACCACCGCCGATGCCAGGCCGTTCTGCGTGACGATCCGCTCGACCACCGCGTCGACGTTGGCGTTCGGTGCGGTGCGCCGGGCGATCTGCCAGAGCGACTCCCCCGGCGCCACCTGGACCGAGACGCTCCGCTCCGGTACCGACCCGCTGCGGGCCGCGGCGGCGAGCAGGCCGAGTGCGACGACCACGAGCAGGGCCGCCAACCCCACCCCGACCATGGCGACGAGCCGCCTGCGCCGGATCACCCGTCGGTCGGGCAGCCGGGCGACCCCGATCCGCACCGGCACGGCCCGCCGAAGCGCCCGACCGGCCGGGTGGGCGCCCCGGGGCACGGGGACCTGGCAGGACCGGTCGACGAGCGCACCCGCCTGACCCCGGCTCCGCTGTGCGAGTGCGCCCGCCTGAGCCCGGCTGCGCTCGCCGGGCCGGCCGACGGCCGGCGCAGTGGGCAAGGGCCGGATCGGCCGCGGCCCGCGCCCCCCGGCCACCTTGCCCTCCCGCCGCCGGTCGGCCGCCGAACCGACCGACTGGTCCGGCGTCGAGTCGGCCGGCCACGTCCGCGCGTCCGGTCTGCCCGTCATCGACGGTCGGCCCGATCCAGCCATCGTCCGCTCCTTCTCTCGCCGGGCCCCTCGCCGGACCCCGTACTCCTCGCACACATGTTCGATCGAACGTCTGTACGAGTCCTACCACCTACCCCCGACACAGTTCGAGCCAACGGCGGCGTGTCGTTCGAACATGTGTTTGATCTCGTCCGAATGCGGGTCTACGGTGACCAGCGAACTGCAGCGCTGTGATCAACGCCCGATACCTCCGGCCCGGCTCGGGCCGATCAGGGCTGCACGAGGGAGGCGGAGCGGATGGCGCCCGGAGAGACCGACGGACGCGACGACGAGGGCACGCCTTCGGCAGATGTGCACCCGTTCCCGGAGCAGCCGCAGTCGGACGACGGCCCGCTGACGGCACGGCAGCGCAAGGTGCTCGAGGTGATCAGGGACTGGGTGGACCGGTTCGGGTACCCGCCGAGCGTCCGCGAGATCGGCGACGCGGTAGGCCTCACGTCGACCTCGTCGGTGCACCATCAGCTGCGCGCGCTGGAGCGCAAGGGATACCTCCGGCGGGACCCGAACCGCACCCGCGCGGTCGACGTCCGACCGCCCGACGACGGCGGCGAAGGCGGCGGCGATGTCACCGAGCAGCTCCGCGCCGAACGGCCCACCCCGATCTTCGTCCCGGTGCTCGGGCAGATCGCCGCCGGTGGACCCATCCTGGCCGAGGAGGCCGTGGAGGACGTCTTCCCGCTGCCCCGCGAGCTGGTCGGCGAGGGGACGCTGTTCCTGCTCAGCGTGCGCGGCGACTCGATGGTCGAGGCCGCGATCACCGACGGCGACTGGGTGGTCGTTCGGCAGCAGTCGGTCGCCGAGAACGGCGACATCGTCGCGGCGATGATCGACGGCGAGGCGACCGTGAAGACGTTCCGCCGGCGCGACGGCCGGGTCTGGCTGCTGCCGCAGAACCCGGCCTACCAGCCCATCCCCGGCGACGAGGCGTCCGTGCTCGGACGCGTGGTCGCGGTGCTGCGCCGGCTCTGAGCCAGTCCCGCCGACTACCGGCGCCGACGCACCAGTCGAAAGCCGAGCACGGCCAGACCGGCCACCCCCAGCCCGACCAGCGCCAGCTGCCAGGGACCGAGGCCACCCGTCGACGCGGTGCCGGCCCCCGGAGATCCTTCCGGCGGCGGAAGGTCGACCAGGCCGGCCGCCCGCGGGACCGCGCGCAGCATGCCGACGCCCACCTCGGTCGACTCCGACGCCGAGAGCAGCGTCCCGTCCGGCTCGAACGCGATCGCCTCGCCCTGCGGCTCCCCCGGTAGCGGCAGCTGCACCGGCTCCCGGGTCAGCGCAGCGACCGGATCACCGTCCGGGGCCGGGTACAACCACGCGTCGGTGTAGGTGCGCAACGCGATCACCCGGCCGTCGGCGCTGACCGCCCCGCCGGTGACCAGCCGCGAGCCGACCCGGCCGACCGGACCACCGACGGTCCGTGAGGTCGGCAGCTCGACCTGCCCGGCCCGGCGCAACGCCGTCGAGCCCGACTCGGCGAGCGGACCCGCTGGCAGGTACACCCCCGAGACGCCGGTGGGATCCTTGGTGACGATCACCGGTAGCCCGTTGCGCCCGAGCAGCAGCGCCTCGGCGTCGTGCGGCCCGTCCGGGTAGGTCAACCTGCGCACAGTGGCCTGTCCGTCCGGACCGACCAGGATCAACGCGACGGTCTCCCGGCGCAGCTCGTTGTCGCCGATGTCGGCGACCCAGAACGACCCCGTCGCCGGCGCGGGCCAGATCCTCGCTGTCGTACGGGTCGACCGGTGCGGTGATCGTGCGCTGGACCGCGCAGTCCGCGGCGAGCTCGTGGAGCTGTACCCGGCGGCCACCGTCGGAGACCGCGAACCGGCCTTGCCCACCGGCGGCACCGGCGACCAGTCCGGAGATCTCGGTCAGGCGTCGATCGGCAGTCGCGCAGAGGTCGACCGGTGCGGCCGGCGGCGCTCCGGCGGTCAGCTCGGTCCGCGCCGCAGCCGGCACCCCGGCCGTGGGAGCCGCGCCGGCGAGCACCAGGACCAGCGCCCCGATCACTGCCAGGCTCAGCCGCATCCGCGCGGGCCGGCTCCCGGTCATCCGGCGCAGTCTGGCACGCCGACGTCGCGGCTCAGGAACCGTCGGTCGGCAGGTTCGGCGCACCGGCGCCATTGCCGTTGACGGCGTACGGGCGCACGGCGGTCGCCAGCTCGGCGCCGACCCGAGCCCGCAGCCGGGTGCCGTCCGGGGTGTGTTCCTCGGTGAGCACCTCGCCGTCGCTGTGCACCCTGGCGGTCAGCGAGCCGGCGCGGTAGGGCAGCAGCACGTCGATCTCGACCTCCGGGCGGGGCAGGCGCTCGGCGATCGCCGCCCTGAGCCCGGTCAGCCCCTGCCCGGTCTGAGCCGACACGAACACGGCGTCCGGAAGCAGGTGCCGTAGCCGGGCGATCTGCAGGTCCCCGGCCGCGTCGAGCTTGTTGACCACGAGCAGCTCGCGGGGCATCGGCCCGCTGTGCTGCTCGCCGATCTCGGCGAGCACCTCGCGAACCGCGGTGATCTGCTGCTCGGGCATCAGGTCGGCGCCGTCCACGACGTGCACCAGCAGGTCGGCCCCGGCCACCTCCTCGAGGGTGGACCGGAACGCCTCCACCAGCTGGTGCGGCAGGTGTCGGACGAAGCCGACGGTGTCGGTGAGGGTGTACTCGCGGCCGTCCGGGGTGGTGTGCCGGCGCGTCGTCGGGTCCAGGGTGGCGAACAGCGCGTCCTCCACCAGCACGCCGGCCCCGGTGATCGCGTTGAGCAGGCTGGACTTGCCGGCGTTGGTGTACCCGACGATGGCCACCGCCGGGACCGCGTTGCGCCGCCGGCTGGCCCGCTGGGTCTCGCGCGCGGTGCCCATCGCGGCGATGTCGCGGCGCAGCTTGCTGATCCGGGTGCGGATCCGGCGCCGGTCGAGCTCGATCTTCGTCTCGCCCGGTCCGCGGCCGCCGATGCCCACGCCGCCGGCCGCCCGTCCGCCGACCTGCCGGGACAACGCCTGGCCCCAACCACGCAGCCTCGGCAACAGGTAGGACAGCTGGGCCAGCTCGACCTGGGCCTTGCCCTCCCGGGACCGCGCGTGCTGGGCGAAGATGTCCAGGATCAGCGCGGTGCGGTCGATGACCTTGACCTTCAGCCGGTCCTCGAGCTGACGCAGCTGGCTCGGGGACAGCTCGCCGTCGCAGATCACGGTGTCCGCGTCGGCGGCGCGCACCGCGTCCCGCAGCTCGTCGACCTTGCCCGAGCCGATGAACGTCGACGGGTCCGGTCGCTGGCGACGCTGGATCAGCCCCTGCAGTACCTGCGACCCCGCGGTCTCGGCCAGCCGGGCCAGCTCGCCCAGCGACGCGTCGGCGCTCTCGGCGGTGCCGTCGGTCCACACCCCGACCAGCACCACCCGCTCCAGGCGCAGCTGCCGGTACTCGACCTCGCTGACCTCGGCGAGCTCGGTGGAAAGGCCGGCGACCCGGCGCAGCGCGGTGCGTTCCTCGAGCTCGAGGTCGCCGGTCGACGGGTCCAACGGTGGGAACGATGCAGCGGTGGATTCGGTGGATTCAGTCATCTCCCTTCCATGGTCCCACGACCTGCACCGGATTTCCGCCGCCCGGCGACCCGGCTCTGTGTCCTTAAGACCCGGTGTCCGCCGAACCCCGTGTCCTCAAGACCCGCGCGCACATACCGCGGCGCCTCGGCACACACCGCAGGACGTGTGTGCCGCAATCTCGTGGTATGTGCCGACCGGATGAACCGCGCGTTCCTTGCAGGAGCCGGTTCAACGGCTCGCTAGCCGATCGACCGCCACCAGTCGGCGTCCAGCTCGCCGCGAGCGACCAGCACGGCCGGCCCGGTGAGCGTGCTGGAGTCGGCCATAACGCTGACCCGCAGCGTGCCGCCGAGGGTCCGCACCACGCACGTCCCGCTGGACCGCCCCGCGGCGCGGAGCGCGGCCACCGCGGCCGCCACCGTGCCGGTACCGCAGGACCGGGTCTCGCCGACGCCGCGCTCGTGCACCCGCATCGCGACCTCGCCGCCGTCCGGCGACCCGGCCGGCAGCCGGCCGACGAACTCGACGTTCACCCCGTGCGGGAAGGCGGCCGGGTCGTGTCCGGGCGGCACGGCGAGGTTGAGCGTCTCCAGCGGCACATCGGTCACGCAGGCGAGGTGCGGGTTGCCCACGTCGACCTCGATCCCCTCGAACGCCCGGCCGTCCACCGTCGCCGTGGTGGCGACGCCGACCTTCGCCTGCCCCATCTCGACGGTGACCTGCCCGTCGGGCTCGAACCGGACGCGCCGCGCCCCGGCCCGGCTCCCGACCAGCAGCTCGGTCGGTTCCGGCACCAGCCCGGCGTCGGCGAGGTATCGGGCGAACACCCGGATCCCGTTGCCGCACATCTCGGCCAGGCTGCCGTCGGCGTTGCGGTAGTCCATGAACCACTCGGTGTCCGGGTGCGGGCCCGAGGCCCTATCGTTCGAGTTCCGGAGCTCGCTGGTCCGCACCACCCGGAGCACCCCGTCGGCCCCGAGGCCGCGCCTGCGGTCGCACAGCGCGCGCACCCGGGTCGGGGTCAGCGAGAGCCGGTCGTCCGGGTCGTGCAGCACGACGAAGTCGTTCTCCGTGCCGTGACCTTTGGCGAAACGCACGGGCCCGAGCCTACGTATCGCCGCGATACCGGCGGACCGCGATGTCGGCCAGGTCCTCCCCGGCCGCGTCCAGCCACTGAACCGACGGGTCTCGGCGGAACCAGGAGCGTTGCCGCCGCACGAACCTTCGGGTCGCCTGGACCGTGTCCCGCTGGGCTCCCGCCATCGCAGCGCCGCCGCTTTCGCCGGTGCCACCGCCGGCGTCCAGCGCGGAGAGCACCTGCCGGTAGCCGAGTGCCCGAGACGCGGTGCGGCCCTGCCGCAGCCCACGGCCGACCAGGCCGCGCACCTCGGCGACCAGCCCGGTGGCGAACATCTTCGCCACCCGCCGCTCGATCCGGGCGTCCAGCGCGTCGGAGGGCAGGTCGAGGCCGAGCACGACGGCGTCGGCCCGGGACGCGGGCGATCTGGTCAGCCGCGCGGTGAACGGCTGGCCGGTGATCTCGATGACCTCCAACGCCCGGACGATCCGCCGACCGTTGCTCGGCAGCACGGCGAGGGCGGCCGCCGGGTCGCGCTCGGCGAGCCGCCG
The DNA here is from genome assembly GCA_963776255.1 of uncultured Actinomycetota bacterium. Taxonomy (GTDB): domain Bacteria; phylum Actinomycetota; class Actinomycetes; order Mycobacteriales; family Pseudonocardiaceae; genus Pseudonocardia. The sequence continues at coordinate 165,431 of CAVZMB010000017.1, forward strand.
GTGCAGCTCCGCCGGCCCGATCTCGGCCAGCTCAGCCTCCAGCCGGGCCCGGACCGCCGGGTCGGTGCCGGGGAACCGCAGGTCGTCGAGCACCGCCTGCACGTACAGCCCCGATCCACCGACCAGCACCGGTACCCGACCGGCCGCGACGACCCGGGCGACGCAGGCCTGCGCGTCGCGCTGGAAGGCCGCCACCGACGCCGGTTGGGTGACCTCGAGGACGTCCAGCAGGTGGTGTGGCACACCGCGCCGCTCAGGCTCGGTCAGCTTGGCCGTCCCGATGTCCATCCCGCGGTAGAGCTGCATAGCATCGGCGTTGATCACCTCGCCGCCGAGCCGCACCGCGAGCTCGACCCCGAGCTCGGACTTGCCGGTCGCGGTCGGGCCGACGACTGCGACCAGCCGTTGTCGGTTCACCCTCGGGTCCACACCGCTACGTGGTACGCGACGCCGTACGGGGCGTCGGAGTAGAGCAACTCACCTCGCCAGCAATCGCCGGTTGATGCCGCGCTGCGCTCCGCCAGGCCTGCCAGCACCTGCCACGGTGCGCGCCCCGCGGCCAGCAGGGCGGCGGCCAGGTCGGGGTCGAGCGCGAGGAGCGCCTGGTGGTCCGCACCGGCCAGCGCGGCGGCCACCGCTGCGTCGAAGGCGGCGGCCCGCGGGTCGAGATGCCCGGGAGCCCGCTCGGTGTGGGTGGCGGCGCCGTCGCCGAGCACCAGCAGGCCGATCGGCTCGTCGGATCCGGACAGCTCGTCGGCCAGCCGGGCGCCGAGCTCGCGGCACGCCTCGCGGCCGAGGTCGGCAGGCACGAGCTCGCCCCGGACCCGGACGTCGCTACCGGCCCGGTCGCGCAGCCAGCCCGCGACCAGCAGCGGCAGCGCCAGATCCGGATCGGCGGCAGCGCCGTGGACGCCGGGCCCGAGCGAGACGGCGAGGTCCACGCCGAAACCACGCAGGGTGCCCACGGTTTCCGGGGCCATGGTGCGCCGACCGCCGGCGTCCGCCCCGATCGCCACCCAGCTCGACGCGGCGGCGGCGAGCCGTCGCACCGCGCGCTCGCAGGAGGCTCGAAGCCGTTCGGTCTCGGCTGCCGCACCGGCCGCCAGCTCGGGGACGAGCAGGGGTGGCTGCGGCACCACCGCCGCCATCGACAGCACGACATCGGAGGGTATTCGCTATGCGCAGGCCGTCGGCTCGTCGCCCCGAACCCGCCGCTGGTGGGGTGATCACGACCGCGGCGGTTTCGCCTTGCGGCCGCAGACTGCTTCAATCCGACGTGACGGAGGCGCCGACCAGCCGCGCAGCGACCTCCCAAGCTGGCACGACGGCTCCGCCACCGGCGGAGCGCCCACCTCGGTGGGCCGGAGGGAGGCCGACGGTGACCGACCAACCACAGGTGGCCGAGACGGAGCTGCGGACGCCACCGGAGGATCACTCCGACGACCCACCCACCGAGCCGCCGGAGGCGCACCCCGCGACCGTCCCGAGCCCACCCGTTCCCAGCGACCAGCCGGGCGCCCACCCGGACGTCGACGGCACACCCGGCACACCCGGCCCGCGGCCGGACCCGGTTCCGGCGCCGACCGTCGAGCCGGCGAGCCCGCAACCGGGGCGCTGGGGCCGCGCCGAGCCGGACGGCACGATCTACCTCGTCACCGCGGACGGCGAGCGGGTGGTGGGCTCCTGGCAGGCCGGGGATCCGCCGACGGGCTGGCCCACTACGCCCGCCGGTTCGACGACCTGCGCACCGAGGTCGACCTGCTCGACGCCCGGTTGAGCAGCCGGTGGGGGCGACCCGAAGCACACCTTGAGCAGTGCCCGGCAGTTGCGCGCCGGGCTCGCCGAGGCCGCGGTCGTCGGCGACGTCACCGGACTCGGCGCGCGGCTGGATGCGCTGATCGACCGGGCCGGACAAGCGGTCGCGGAGGCGAAGGCGAGCCGGGAGGCGCAGCGGGGGGCGGCCGTGGCGCGCAAGGAGGCGTTGGCCGCCGAGGCCGAGCAACTCGCCGAGGAGTCGACCCAGTGGAAGCAGGCCGGCGAGCGGTTCAAGGAGATCCTCGAGGAGTGGCGCACGGTCCGCGGGGTCGACCGGAAGACCGACGAGGCGCTGTGGCGGCGGTTCTCCCGGGCCCGTGACGGGTTCAATCGCAGGCGCGGGGCGCACTTCGCGGAGTTGGATCGGCAGCGCGCCGGTGCACGGAGCCGAAAGGAAGAGCTGGTCGCACAGGCCGAGGAGCTCGCCGACTCCACCGAGTGGGGCCCGACCGCGGCCCGCTACCGAGATTCTGATGGCGGAGTGGAAGGCCGCGGGCCGTGCGCACAAGGACGCCGACGACGCGTTGTGGCAGCGGTTCCGGGCCGCCCAGGACGCCTTCTTCGGCCGGCGCTCAGCGGCCTTCGCCGATCGGGACGCGGAGTTCACCTCCAACGCGACGGCCAAGCAGGCCCTGCTGGTGGAGGCCGAGAAGATCGACCTGTCCGACCCGGACGGGGCGCGCGCCCGGCTGCGGACGATCCAGCAACGCTGGGAGGCAACCGGCAAGGTGCCGCGGCACCAGGTCCGCGAGTTCGAGGACCGGATGCGTGCGGCCGAGCAGCGCGTGAAGGACGCCGCGGACGCGCAGCGCCGCCGCGCCGATCCGGACACGCTGGCCAGGGTGGACCAGTTCCGGGTCCGGGTCGAGCAGTACGAGGCGCAGGCTGCCAAGGCACTCGCCGCCGGCGACGCGCGCCGGGCCGAGGAGGCCAAAGAGCAGGCCAGGCAGTGGCGGGAGTGGCTGGCCACCGCGGAGCAGGCGGTCAACCGCGGCTAGCCGTACTGCCCTATCACCCCGGGGAGCGACTGCCGGCCGAGCTCAGCCGCGGACGCCGGCCGGGCTCAGCCGCGGGACCAGGACAGCCGGACCCAGCACCAGGTCAGCACCACGATCGCCAGCACGGCCAGCACCAGGCCGATCCCCGGCCCGGGGATCTCCCCGGTCTGCCGGGCCCAGATCGCCCACACCCCGTCGACGATGGAGAACCCGCAGCCCAACGCGCATACCCATGCCAGTGCCCACAGCCTGGTGACCAGTGCGATCGCCGAACCGAGCACCCCGAACCCGATTGCGGTCCAGGCGAACAGCCGCACCAGCACCCCGACGTCGCCCTGCCCGGCGAACACCTGCCAGCCGCTGTAGCCGTCCGCCCACGGCAGGCTGGCGGCGATCACCAGCGCGAGCACCGCGCCGGCGATGAGCATCGCCGTCGGCCCGGGGTCGATGCGCAGCCGCACCCGGCGCTCGACGTCGCCGAGGTCGGTCTCCAGCTGGGAGAGCTCCTCGGGGATCCCGCGGTTGTCGCTCATACCGGCACCTCGCCGGGTCGCCCGAAGGCCGGCAGGCCGAGCGTGGTCAGCCCCGGCCCGTCCGGATCGCCGCTCCGGTCCCCGGCGCTGGTCCGGCGGTGCGACAGCAGCGGACCGTCGGCCACCAGATGGTGCGGAGCGCCGTAGCTGATCACGGTGTGCACGACGTCGCCCGGCCGCACCTGCCCTGATTCCGGCGCGGACCCCGGCTGGAAGTGCACCAGTCGACCGTCCCTTGCCCGCCCGCTCATCCGCTGGGTCGCGCCGTCCTTGCGCCCTTCGCCGTGCGCCACGAGCACCTCCACGGTCGAGCCGACCAGCTCCCGGTTCTGCGCCCAGGAGATCTCCTCCTGCAGCGCGACGAGCCGGTCATAACGCTCCTGGACGACCGGCTTCGGCACCTGGTCCGGCAGCGCGGCGGCCGGGGTGCCCGGCCTTGGCGAGTACTGGAAGGTGAACGCCTTGGCGAACCGCGCGGCGGCCACCACGTCGAGGGTGGCCGCGAAGTCGGCCTCGGTCTCGCCGGGGAACCCGACGATGATGTCCGTGCTGATCGCGGCGTCCGGGATCGCCGCCCGCACCTCGTCCAGAATGGCCAGGAACCGCGCCGACCGGTAGGAGCGGCGCATCGCCCGCAGCACCGAGTCGGACCCGGACTGCAGCGGCATGTGCAGCTGCGGGCACACCACCGGGGTCTCGGCCATCGCGGCGATCACGTCGGCGGTGAAGTCGCGGGGGTGCGGCGAGGTGAACCGCAGCCGCTCCAGTCCGGCCACCCGGCCGCAGGCCCTGAGCAGGTCGGCGAACGCGCCCCGGTCACCGAAGGAGACGCCGTAGGAGTTCACGTTCTGGCCGAGCAGGGTCACCTCGAGCACGCCGTCCGCGGCGAGTGCGGAGACCTCGGCCAGCACGTCCCCGGGCCGGCGGTCCTGCTCGCGGCCGCGCAGCGCGGGGACGATGCAGAACGTGCAGCTGTTGTTGCAGCCGACCGAGATCGACACCCAGCCGGCGTAGGCCGACTCCCGGCGGGCCGGCAGCGTCGAGGGGAACACCTCGAGCGCGTCGAGGATCTCCACCTGTGCGGTGTCGTTGTGCCGCGCCCGCTCGAGCAGCGTCGGCAGCGAGCCGATGTTGTGCGTGCCGAACACGACGTCTACCCAGGGCGCCCGCCGCACGATCGTGTCCCGGTCCTTCTGCGCCAGGCAGCCGCCGACCGCGATCTGCATGCCCGGGCGGCTGGTCTTGACCGGACGCAGGTGGCCGAGGTTGCCGTACAGCCGGTTGTCGGCGTTCTCCCGCACCGCGCAGGTGTTGAACACCACGACGTCGGCCCGGTCCGGCTCGGACGCGCGCTCGTATCCCGCCGACTCCAGCAGGCCGGCCAGCCGCTCGGAGTCGTGGGTGTTCATCTGGCACCCGTAGGTGCGGATCGCATAGCTGCGCGCCACGACACACCACCCTAGGCCTGCTGTCACGGGTGGCAGACTTCGCCGGGTGGGCATCCGCCTCACCAGGCGGCAGGCGCTGCACGCGCTTGCCCTGGTCGGTGCCGGCCTCGCCGCCGGCGCGGCCGGCTGCGGCTCACCGTTCGGCCAGTCCCGGCTACGGATCGCGACCGGCGGCACGCTCGGGGTGTATTACGCGCTCGGTGAGGCACTGGCCGACGCCTGGCAGGCCGGGCTCGGGCTGGACACCAGACCGGAGGTCGTCTCGACGGCAGGTTCGGTGGCGAACCTGGTTCTGCTCGCCGGCGGCGACGCGGACGTCGCGTTCTGCGCCGCCGACGCCGCCGCGGATGCTGCGGCCGGTCCTTCGGGCACCGATCTGCGCGCGCTGGCCAGGATCTACGACGACGTGGTGCACGTCGTGGTGCGCCGCGACTCTCCGGTCACCGATCTGGCCGGGCTGCGCGGCATGCGGGTGTCGGTCGGCGCACCCGACTCCGGGGTCGCGGTGATCTCCACCCGGCTGCTGCCGACCGCGGGCATCGATCCGCGACGCGACATGGCGGCCAGCCAGCTCGGGATCAACGACTCGGCCGCGGCCATGCGGGACGGTCGGATCGACGCCTTCTTCTGGTCCGGCGGGCTGCCTACCCCGGCGGTGAGCGAGCTCGCAGCGGTCATGCCGATCCGGTTACTCGACCTGACCGACCAGATGGGACCGATGCGACAGCGCTACCCCATCTACGAGGCAGGCACGGTGCCCGCCGCGACCTACGGCATCCCGGAGCCGATCAGCACGCTGTTCGTGCGCAACTTCCTGCTGGTGCTCGCCCGGATGCCGGACGACCTGGCCGAGGCGCTGGTCAGGGCGCTGTTCGAGTCCCGGCCCCGGCTCGCCAGGGCCAGCGAGGTGGCACGCACGATCGACCAGCGCACCGCGATCGGCACCCAGCCGATCGCACTGCACCCCGGGGCGGAGCGCTACTACCGGACCGCCAAGGACGCCTGACGCCTGACCAGCCGACGCGCGCAGGCGGCCGGGCTCCCCAAACCGGCAATGAGCCCGCTCATTCGCCCCGCTAGGCGAGCACCTGGACCGGCTCGGGGTGCTGGGCGGCCGCTGCCCGCAGCGCCCGCAGCGTGATCGCCACCGAGGGGCGACGCACGCTCGACTGTCGCACGACCGCCCACACCTCGCGGGCCAGCGCGCCGGGCAGCTCGCGCACCGCGACCCGCGCCGGCAACGAGGCGGACAGCGCCAGCGAGGGCACCGCAGCGATGCCGATCCCCCGGCCGACCAGGCTGAGGATCGTGCCGAAGCCCTCGAACTCCCAGGGCACCGGCGGCGCGCCGCCCACGTCGGCCAGCAGCCGGTCCACCGCCTGCCGGGACGGCTCGCCCTCCGGGGTGGCCATCCACGGCTCGTCGCGCAGCTCGCGCAGGTCGACCTCGACGTTCGGGTCGGCCATCCGGTGCTCCAGCGGCACGGCGAGCACCAGCGGGTCGCGGAGCAGGTGGATGACGTGCAGCGCGTCGCCGTGCCGCTCGGCGAGCCGCCCGGTCCAGTCGTCGACCAGCGCGATGTCGACCTCGCCGGCCCGGACCTGCCGCACCCCGCTGCCCTGCCGGTGTGCCGCAGCAGCAGGTGCAGCCCGGGATGGCTGGCGCAACTCCTCGGCGAGCGCGGGCGCGAAGGCGACGGCGGCGGTCGGGAACGCGGTGACCTCGATCCGGCCCGAGCGGCTCGCGGCCGGGGCGGACAGCTCGGCCTCGGCCGCCTCCACGGTCGCCAGGATCCGCTCGGCGTGCTCGGCGAGCCGGCGTCCCGGAGTCGGTCAGCTTCGGCGCTGCGGGCCGTGCGGTCCAGCAGCGGCGTCCCGACCTCGCGCTCCAGCGTGGCGAGCTGCTGGGAGACCGCCGACGGGGTGTAGCCGAGCGCTGCCGCGGTGGCGGCGATCGTGCCGCGGTGGGCGAACTCGTGCAGCAGCTGCAGCCGACGCAGATCAAGCATCAGTCTTCCTTACTCTAAGCCTCGCAAAGACTCGCTTGTGCTAATGGATAGTAGCGGCAAGACTGGTAACAGCTGGCCGGCTGCTCCACGAAAGACACAGTGATCGCCGCCGAACATCCCGCGCCCTCCACGGCGCCCGTCTGGAGTAGTCATGTCCGTCCCGCTGTCCGCCACCCTTGCCGCGAACGAAGCACTCGCGCGGCGCCGCAGCTCGGGTCAGCCCGTGCTGCCGATGGCCTTCGGTGAGGCGGGTCTCCCCGTGCAGCCCGGCCTGCGTGGACGCGCTGGCCACGGCCGGCACGCACAACGGCTACGGACCGGTCGCCGGCGCATCTCGCGCTGCGCGCGGCCGCCGCCGGCTACTGGGAGCGGCGCGATCTCCCCACCGACCCCGAGCTGGTCGTCGCCGGCCCGGGCAGCAAGCCGCTGCTGTTCGCCCTGCTGCTGGCCATCGGCGGCGACGTCGTGGTGCCCTGCCCGAGCTGGGTGAGCTACGCCGCGCAGGCCCACCTGATGAACCGTCACCCGATCTTCGTCCGCACCCCGGCCGCGCGAGGGCGGGGTTCCCGAGCCCGAGCTGCTCGCCCGCGCGGTGTCCCGAGCCCGTGCCGTCGGCCGGACGGTGCGCTCGGTGATCGTCACCCTGCCGGACAACCCGACCGGTACCGCCGCCTCGCGCGGAACCGTGCAGCGGCTGTGCCAGGTCGCCCGGGAGCTCGACCTGATCATCATCTCGGACGAGATCTACCGCGACCTGGTGCACCCTGGCGGCTCGCCGGTCGCCAGCCCGGCGGAGTTCGCGCCGGAGCGCACGGTGATCACCACCGCGCTCAGCAAGAACCTCGCCCTCGGCGGCTGGCGGCTCGGCGTGACCCGGCTGCCACCCGGCCCGGTGGGACACGAGCTGCGCGGCGAGCTGCTCGGTGTGGCCAGTGAGATTCTGGTCCAGCCCAGCCGGCCCCGATCCAGCACGCCGCCAGGTACGCGTTCGACGAGCCGCCGGAGATCGTCGAGCGGGTCCAGGCCAGTGCCCGGTTGCACGCCACGGTCGCCGCGGCCGTCACCAGGGAGTTCGTCGCCGCGGGCGCCGAGGTGGTGCCGCCGCAGGCCGCGTTCTACCTCTATCCGGACCTCGAGTCCTGGCGGGAGCGGCTGGCCGCCGAGCGCGGGATCACGACCGGGCCCGGGCTGACCAACTACCTGCTGCACGAGCACGGCCTCGGCGTGCTGCCGGCCGTGGAGTTCGGCGAGCCGGAGCGGGCGCTGCGGGTGCGGGTCGCGACCAGCCTGCTCTACGGCGACACCGCCGAGCGGCGCCAGGCCGCGCTGGACGCCGCGGACCCCCTCGAACTGCCGTGGATCTCCGACGCGCTGCACCGGCTCTCCCTGGTGCTGACGGCATGCGCTCCCGCCGAGCGGGCGGTTCCAGCCGCAGTGGCCTAGCGGCCCTGTCCCCGGAGGGCCCGCCGACGGAGCGACTACCGGCGAGGCGCTCGGCCGTCGCGCCGGCCGCGCGACGGGCGGATCAGCAACCGGTGAGGCAGCCGACGTCGGCCGCACGCCGGGCGGCTCACCGGGCAGCCGGATGACCACGCGCAGCCCGCCGCCCTCGGGCAGGTCGAGGTGCAACCCGCCGCCGGCGAGCTGCGCGGTGCGGGCCGCGATGGCCAGGCCGAGACCGGAGCCCTCGACGTCGTGGTGCGACGGGCTGCGCCAGAACCGGTCGGTCGCCCGGTCCAGCTCGTCCGGCGGCAACCCGGGTCCGCCGTCGCGCACCGCGAGTTCGACGCTGTCCTCGACCCGCCGGCTGCTGACCGTGATCAGTCCGCCGGCCGGGGTGAACTTCACGGCGTTGTCGAGCACGGCGTCGAGCACGGTCTCGATCGCTCCGATCGGCGCCCTGACCAGCAGGACCAGCGCGGGCCCTCCCGGCGCAGCGTCAGCCTCTCGTGGCTGGCCAGCGGGCGCCACGCGTCGAGCCGGTCGTCGACGACCGCGTCGACGTCGACTCCCACGAACGCCACCGACACGTGCTCGGCCCTGGCCAGCGAGAGCAGGCCGTCGAGCTCGGCCTGCCCGCCGGCCAGCACCCGGCCGGTGCCCTCGTCCAGCCTGCGCACCGGCCGGAGGATCCAGCGCACCACCGGCAATGCGACCAGCACCGCGAGCGCAAGGGCCAGCAAGACCCAGGACGGTGAGCACCGACCAGGTGCCGAGCACCTCGGCGCGCAGCCCGTCGGTCGGCGTGACCGTGACGACCCGCCCTCGGCGGACTCGGCAGGCTCGGCAGGCTCTGCGGCGAGCCGGTAGCCGACGCCGCGCACGGTCTGCACCAGGTGCGGCCGGCCGAGCTTGGTGCGCAGGGTGGCGACGTGCACGTCGAGCGTCCGGTTCGCCCCAGGCCAGCTCCGGCCCCAGACCTCGGCGACGATCCTGCTGCGGGTGCAGACCGCCCCGCAGCTGGTGGCCAGCAGGGCCAGCACCTGGAACTCCTTGCGCGAGAGCGGCACCGGCTCACCGTCGACGCGAGACCGAGTGCCGGGTCAGGTCGAGCTCGACGCCGTCGATCGAGACCACGTCCGGCTCGCCCTGCCCGGACGGCGGCAACCGGCGGCGCCGGTACACCGCGTGCACCCGGGCCACCAGCTCACCGACGTCGTATGGCTTCACCAGGTAGTCGTCCGCCCCGGAGTGCAGCCCGAGGATCCGGTCGTCGACCTCGCCGCGCGCGGACACCACTATCACCGGAAGGTCGCTGACCTCCCGGATTGCCCGGCAGACGTCGACCCCGTCCATGTCCGGCAGCCCGAGGTCGAGCAGCACGACGTCGACGTCCGCGACGTGGTCGACGACGCCCTACCCCCGGGCCAGCCGGGTCGTGGAGATGCTGTAGCGCAGCAGCGCATTGCGCAGCGCGGCGGCGACCCGATCGTCGTCCTCCACCAGCAGGATCCGCACCCCTCACCCTCCTGGACCCGGCAGGTATACCGAAGCGAGACCCTAAGCCTTCCTCAAGGTGCTTTACCGGTGTGGTGCGGGCCACATAGCGGTTGCGCGCCCATAACGGTTCGGCTGCCGTCCTTTCCTGACCGTGACGCAGCGTGTACGCCGGGTGAATCATGTCGACTTGTCCAGTCGAGGCGGAGTCGATGTCCCGACCCAAGCGAATGCCGAGGTAACTGCAAATGCGAATCCGTCGAGTCGGTGCGGCGCTCGCCGCGGCGAGCGTCTTGATCACCGGTCTGGCCGCATGCGGCGGGCAGAGCCCCCAGTCCTACTCCACGGTGGTGGACAAGATTCAAGGCGCGAAGCAGGTGGTAGTAGGCACCAAGTGGGACCAGCCGAGTCTCGGCCTGAAGACCGGCGCCGAGCCCGAGGGTTACGACGTCGACGTCGCCAACTATGTGATCAAGGACATGGCCGGCGGGCAGGACGTGAAGATCGAGTTCAAGGAGTCTGCCTCGTCCAACCGTGAGGCGTTCCTGGAGAACGGCACGGTGGACATCATCTTCGCGACCTACTCGGTCACCGAGGCCCGCAAGCAGAAGGTGACGTACGGCGGCCCGTACATCGTGGCGCACCAGGACACCATGGTTCGCGCCGACGACACCACGATCAACAAGGCGACCGACCTCGCCAACAAGCGGATCTGCCAGGTCGCCGGTTCGAACTCCTACAAGCGGATCACCGATCCGCCGCCGGACGGCCAGCTGGGCCTGCCGGCCCAGCTCGTCGGTGCCGCGAACTACTCCGAGTGCGCCCAGAAGCTCGCCGGCAACAACCTCGACGCGATCACCACCGACGACCTGATCCTGGCCGGCTTCGACAAGCAGGCCGGCGGCAAGTTCAAGATCCTCGGTGACCCGTTCACCAACGAGCAGTACGGCGTCGGGCTGAAGAAGGGCGACGCCAAGACCTGCGAGGCGGTCAACGCGGCCATCACCAAGATGTACGCCGACGGGACCGCGAAGCAGCTGTACGACAAGTGGTTCAGCACGGCGAAGGGACTCACGCCGCCCACCGGGACCGCGCCGCAGTACATCGGCTGCGCATAACGGCTGCCGCCACCCGCGGATAGGGCGGGGCGGGCGAGAATCTCGATCACCGAGGCCTCGCCCGCCCTGCCTGGCCTTTCGACCCCGTTGGGAGCCGGATGGATGAGCTGATCCAGTACGCGCCGGCGCTGGCTGCGGGGTTCCTGGAGAACATCAAGCTCGCGCTGATGTGCGCGGTGCTGTCACTGATCATCGGCACGATCGTGGTGTCGATGCGGGTATCCCCGATCCCGGTGCTCCGGACGGCCGGGACGACTTACGTGACCATCGTGCGGAACACCCCGCTGACCCTGATCCTGGCGTTCTCCGCGCTCGGCCTTTCCGACACCCTCGGCGTCACGCTCTCCGACCAACCGAGCACGAACTCTTTCTGGCTGGTCGTGCTCGGCCTGTCCGCCTACACGGCGGCCTTCGTCGCGGAGGCGTTGCGGGCCGGGGTGAACACGATTCCGCTCGGCCAGGCCGAGGCGGCGCGCGCGGTCGGGTTGACGTTCTTCCAGTCGCTGTCGTCGATCATCCTCCCGCAGGCCTTCCGCGCGGTGATCGCCCCGCTCGGCAGCGTGATGATCGCGATGATCAAGAACACCACGGTGGCGATCGCCGCCGGGTACCTTGCGGAGTCCGCGTTCGTCATGAAGGACACCTTCGATGACACCGGCGTCTCGATCCCGATCTTCATCGGCCTGGTCGTGGCCTTCATGGCGGTGACCCTGCCGGTCGGCTCTTCACCGGCTGGCTGGCGCGGCAGGTTGGCGGTGTCGCGGTGAGCGCGGTCCTCTTCGACGCTCCGGGGCCGCGGGCCCGGCTGCGCCACAACGTGTTGACCCTGGTCGCGCTGGTCGCCATCGCCGCGGTCGCCTACCTGGTCTACGCCAGGTTCGACGAGCGCGGACAGTGGGACCCGGCGATCTGGGAGCCGTTCATCCGGGCCGATACCTGGACGCAGTACATCATCCCCGGCCTGCTCGGCACGCTGAAGGCCGCCGGCATCGCGGCGGTCCTGGCGCTCGTCTTCGGTGCCGTCTTCGGCCTCGCCAGGCTCTCTGAGCACCGCTGGGTGGCGCTGCCCGCCGGTGCGGTGGTGGAGACGTTCCGCGCGATCCCGCTGCTGCTACTGATCTTCTTCATCTTCTACCTCGCGCCCACGGTGCTCGGCGGCGGGGACTATGCGCTTGGTGGCCGTGGTCGCCGGCCTGGTCCTCTACAACGGCTCGGTGCTGGCCGAGATCGTCCGGGCCGGGGTGCGGGCGGTGCCGAGGGGGCAGTCAGAGGCGTCCTATGCCCTCGGGATGCGCAAGAACCAGGTCATGCGGCTCGTGCTGCTGCCCCAGGCGGTGACCGCGATGATGCCCGCGATCGTGAGCCAGCTCGTCGTGCTGCTCAAGGACACCGCACTCGGCTACATCATCGCCTACGTGGACCTGCTGAACATGGGCTTCAAGATCATCCCGGCGGTGTTCTTCGGCTCGTTGATCCCGGCGGCGATCGTGATCGGGGTCATCTACATCGGGCTGAACCTGGCCCTGAGCGCACTCGCGACCTGGCTCGAGCGGCGCAGCCGGCGCAGCCGCAAGACGACCGCGAGAACACTGTCCTCCGCCGGGCAGCGGCATGGACGCCTGGTTCCCGGGGGCAGCGTCGTTGGCACTCCTTAGGAGGGACGTCGTGACCAGACCAAGATCGGCGCGCTTTACGCTCGGGCGCCCAGCCACCTACGCTGCGGTTCTATGAGCAGTCCATCCGGCACGGCCATGATCCGGATGGTCGGGGTCGACAAGCACTTCGGCGACCTGCACGTCCTGAAGGACATCAACCTGGAGGTCGACCGCGGGCAGGTGGTGGTCGTCATCGGCCCGTCCGGAGGGGGCAAGTCGACCCTGTGCCGCACGGTCAACCGCCTGGAACCGATCGACAGCGGCCTGATCGAGATCGACGGCGTGGAGCTTCCGGAGGAAGGAAAAGGGCTGGCAAAGCTGCGCGCGGACGTCGGCATGGTGTTCCAGAGCTTCAACCTGTTCGCGCACAAGACGATCATGGAGAATGTGACGCTGGCGCCGATGAAGGTGCGGCATGTGAAGAGGCGCGAGGCGCAGGACGACGCGATGGCGCTGCTCGATCGCGTCGGCATCGGTAACCAGGCCGACAAGTACCCGGCGCAGCTGTCCGGCGGCCAGCAGCAGCGAGCGGCCATCGCCCGCGCGCTGGCCATGCAGCCGAAGATCATGATGTTCGACGAGCCCACCTCGGCGCTGGACCCGGAGATGGTCCAGGAGGTGCTCGACGTCATGATCGACCTGGCGAACTCCGGCATGACCATGCTCGTGATCACCCACGAGATGGGCTTCGCCCGGCGCGCGGCCGACCGGGTCGTGTTCATGGCCGACGGTGAGATCGTCGAGGACTCCACGCCGGACGACTTCTTCACGAACCCGCGCTCCACTCGGGCCAAGGACTTCCTCGGGAAGATCCTCACGCACTGAGGTCTGTCGAGCGGCGCGATTCGCGATCCGGCACGGACCACCCGCATCAGCAGCGCAAGCGCTCCCGGTAGCCGGATGGACCCGCACCGCGCGGAGCACGACGAGCGCGGCCTGCACGCCGGTCGACCAGCGCACCGATCTATCCGCCCGCACGGTGCCGATGGCCGGCGCCCGGCAGCCCAGGCGGCGAGCACCGGGTGGCCGGACAGCAGCGCCGGGTCCCGGCAGGAGCGCGCCAGCAGCGTCGGACGCAGCGCCTCGCCCAGTCGGGCGGCGATGTCGACCCATTCGCCGCACGCGCCGTCGTGCACCACGACCCAGTGCGCTGGCCGGGCTTGCGGCGATCCTCATCTCGCCTAACTACGGGCTGGCCATGCTGTGGCGGAATACGTCGACCGCCGGGCGCACCGGACCAGGCGGGAGGCAGCGGCCGGCGGACCCGGATCGAGGAACCGCAGAAGGTCTGACGGGACTCCGCCACCCGCGGAACCAGGCGGGGCCGTGCCGAGGGCCCCGCCGACCTGCTCCGGTACCCGACGCACGCCGACGCGCTGGGCGAGTGCGGGGCCGATGCTGATCCTGTCAACCGATTCTGACATTGCCGCGCAAGTCGGTCCGGTAATGGCGTTCACGAACGTTAAGAATGAATCCGAGTTGCGGCGCAAGTATTGCGCCGCAACCTGAGGCCGTGCGACGCTGATTCTACGACAATTGTTCCTTCGTTCATCGGGGGACGGGAGGCATTTCGGAAGGTTCGTATGGTCCGTGCACGGCAACCGTCGGCCTCGGGCTCATAACAACAGCTACGCTTGTCGCCAATAGTACCGCGGCCGCCGGCAACGGTGACAGCAGCGGAGCATGGAAAATTACACGCCCGTCCAGCCACGCTACATATCCCGACCGGATATCGATCCCGGCTGGCAACCAATCCTCCTGGGTCAACATCAGCGGTAACGTCACGGCCCAGGGTATTCCTCCTGCCGCCGTCCGATTCAGCGCATGAATGCTTGACGGTCAGGTCAACCGCGTCGGCGAGATTGTTTGCTCGATACGTTTGCCTCGGGCAACAACAACGTCAGAATATGCATGCATGCTCTCGCGATGCGTTGCTTGGGACCTGACGGATCGGCAGTGATACGGCCGCAGGCCAGCGCTCGTTGTCCGGACACTAGTTCCAATTCCAAAGGGGGAGAAACGTGCTTACTGGAAGAGTGTCTCGGGCCGCTCACAGCGACTGATATCGGGGCTCGCAGTTGTCGTGACCACCATGCTTGTTCGCCGGAACCCCCGCGTCCGCGGGCCCGGGGTGGCAGCAGTGGGGACCGTGGCAGCAGATCAGCGCCGACGGAACATTCAGATGTCGTAATTACGTCGACGCTACCGACCTTGGATCCGAGTTACTCGTCAGCGGTCAAATGGAATGCACCAAGCCGACGGCAATGGCGGTCTACATGACGGCGGATCCAGGGGGAGTAGCATCGAAGATCTGTATTGGTGTGCTGCGGTGCTACGTCTACAAACGGGTACCGAACCCGGCCGGCGGCCAGTCCTGGACGGTCGCTCTCGTCGGAAATGTGTTAAGGCAGGACGTCCCGCCGGCAAGGGTCCAGTTCGACGTGTGATTACCTGACTGTCAGACCCGGCGAAATTGTCGCCCGGGTCCGCACGATGCGGGTGAGTACCGCGGCCGCGGCCGGCAGCCGGCCGGGGCGGACCACGGCGAGCGCGCCGAGGAGCGCAGTCCAGCCGATCCACCACCGCACCGAACCGTCCGGCCGGACGATGCCGAGCGCGGGAGCGCGGCAGCCGAGCCCGCGCAGCTCGGCATGGCGTGCCGCCAGCTCGGGGTCTCGGCAGGAGCGCGCCGTCACCGGTGGCCGGAGCACGGTACTCAGCCGATCGGCGATGTCCGCGCAGTCGCCGCACGCGGGGTCGTGCACAACGATGACGCCTACCGCCCGGCTCACGGCGCTCCCGCAGCGGCGAGCGGCCCGAGCGGTGCGAGCGCGACGAGCGCGACGAGTAGCAGCGCCACGACCGCTGTCACCGCGAGCAGTGGGCGGACCACGCGCTCGGCCGAGCGCCACAGCGTGCTCCACGAACCGTCGTCGGCGTAGGCGTTGCTGAGCAGCGGCATCGCGAACCGACCGAGGGCGAACCCGGCGGCCAGCAGGGGCGCGCCCCAGAACGGGACCACCAGCAGCAGGCTCGCCAGCCCGAGGTGCGGCAGCGCGGACGGCGAGTAGGTGCGCAGCCCGGTGCCGAGTTCGAAGCCGAACTGCACCGCACCGACCTCACCGAGCCGGCCAACCCGCTCCGGGACCAGGCGCGGGTTCTCCGGCGGCCGGAAGCGGACCAGACCGAGCTCCCGGGCCAGCACGACGGCGCCAAGCAGCCCGAATGTCGTCAGCAGGACCAGCTGCGGCACCAGCTGCTGGATCAGAGCACCCAGCACCCCCGCAGCGACCGCGACCAGCTCGGCACCGAGCAGCAGTCCCAGGGCGAAGTAGCTCGTCGCGCGCTTGCCGCGCCAGACCGGCGCGCTCAGCAGGAACGCCGAGTTGTGGGTTCAAGTGGAGCCCGAGTTGGCGAAGCCCGCGGCCGCCCCGGCGGCGACGAGGGCCAGCGCCACTGCTGGTGCTGGATAGCCGGCGAGCAGCGCCCAGCCCACCGCCGTTCCCGCAGCGCCCAGCAACGCAACCGCGACGACCCGGGGGTGGAGCAGCCGGACCCGCACGGTCACCGTCCTCCGGGGATCAGCCCGCCACGTTGCAGCACCCCGCCGTCGTCGGCATCGTCGCCGACCGGATCGCTTGGCTCGGACGACCTCGATGAGTCCTCCGGCGGAGCGACGTAGCTGGGCGCCGGCCCGTCCGCGTCGGTGAGCTGGCAGGCCGAGATGGTGATCCCCTCGTAGACGTCCCCGTCGTCGAAGGTCGTTTCGGTGAGCGCGTCCGAACAGCGGTACCCCTGCCAGCGCCAGGCGTTCCGGCCCTCGCAGGTCACCGTCATCCGGGTGGAGGTATAGGTCTCCCCGCGGCTGTCGAACCGGCCCTCCCGGTGGTAGCCGTTCTCGCAGGGCAGTCCGCCACGTCGCCAACCGCCGTAGCAGATCGCCCCCGGGGACTCCTCCTGCCACCAGTTGGAGCGCTGCTCGTCGTAGTTTGTCGGGGCGCAGTCGCCGTACTCGCCGGTCGGCCCGGCCGCCGCCGCCGCACGTCGGGTCAGCAACCAGTCGAGCGGCACCGGCGTCGCCGCGGCCGCGGCCACCAACAAGCCTTTGATGATCGTTCGCCTGCTGGGCCGGTGCGCGCGGATCCAGCCGACGACCGGGCTGGGCTCGGCCTGCGCAGCGGGTGAGCTGGTCAGCGGGATGTCGTCGAGCATCACTCCCGCCGTCCCCTCGGCTCGGCGCCCTTGACCAGATCCAGGAGTAACGCGCGGATGTCGGTGTCCGGGTAGACGAAGCTGCGGTAGCTGATCTGTCCGGAGTCGTCGACCGTCAACAGCGTCGGGGCGTAACCCTCGAACAGATCGGCTCGGACCGCGGTGTCGGCGAGCAGATCGGCCCGCGGGTGTGCCGGGAACGCGTTCGGGTCACCGGCCTGATCGCCGGCCCTGTCGAGAACCCCGACGAGGCGCACCGGCGCGTCGGGAAGCTCGTCGGCGATCGCGCCGAGCTCCGACCACACGGCTTGGCACAGCACGCAGCCGCGGTCGAGGATGGCTACCACCGAGAGTCCGTCGGACTGGCCCGGGTGGACCGCCGAGTGGGCTGCTCGCCCGATCAGCGACGCGAAGCCGGACAGTTCGACGGCCCTACCGGCCTCGAGTTGCCGCACCCTGGCGTAGACGGCGACCAGCGCAACCAGCGTGAAGAACGCGACGAGCAGCGCGAGCAGCGCAACGGCGAGGGCCAAGGTCACCCGTCACCGCACCCATCTGACGGCCAATGCGCGGAGTGCATCGAGCAGCTCGTCCTCGCTCAGCCGGGTGGGCTCGCGGCCGGACTCGGGCCCGAGCAGCACGAGATCCAGCACCGCTGTCGGGCTTGCCACCAGGTAGCGGAACTGGTGCGGCGTGCCGGCCACTGCGCGCGCATCCGCCGTTTCGAGGGTCCGCTCGGTGCGCCAGAGCTCGCCGCCGGGCACCGCGAGCCCGGCCCAGTCCGGTAGCAGCGGAAGGGCGTCGGTCGCGCTTCGCACGATCAACCGGGACGCCTCGTTCATCCCGATCACCGACGTGTCGGCGCTTCGCACGTACTCCGACGTCGGGGTCAGGGACGCACCCGATGCCGAGTCCCGGAACTCGCCGGTGCCGATCAGATAGCTGAGCAGCGCCTCGTCCGGGCCGGGGCCGCCGAACCAGGTGGTCGCCTCGTTGAACGGCCCGACCCAGACGGCTGCGGCGTCCGAACGGTCCACCGCCTCGAACAGCACGACGTCGTGGCCACGGAAGCTGCGTCGCACCTGACGCCCACCGGGCAGGATCTTGCGCGGGATCACCCGGTGCCGTCCGACCGGCGCGAAGAAGAACTGTCGGGCGACCCGCGGCCCGCTGAACCGGGTGTTGCCGTACCAGCGGTACTCACCCAGCGCAGCCGGGATGGACATCGCGACGGTGGCGCCCGACGGAGACCGGCGGGTGACGGTGCGGAGCTGCACCACCGAACCCGCCGAACTCATCCGGTGCCCTTTCGGTTAGCGGCGCGCCACCCAGCCCTCAATGCGCAACGACCGTCGGTCCCCGAGGTCACGGCGCTGTGGATGCCACGACATCCGTCAACGGGGCGCCGGGCGGCCGCCGGTCAGCCGACCGGGGCGAACTGCAACTTCACCGTGCCACCTTCGACGCTGGCCACCGTTGCGGTGAACTCGGTGGTCCGGGCGGCGCCGACCACTGTGCACGTCACCATCGCGCCGACCGTGCCCGGCAGGTTGTCGGCGCAGCTGACGGACTGCGGCGCGGTGCCGGCCTGCGCGGTGAGCGCGTCGCTGAGCTGCTTGGCGACCTGGTCCTTGGGGACGCTCGGCGTGCCACAGCCCACCGAGCCGAGAGCGACGGCTGCGATCAGCGCACCGATCACAGCGCCGCGGACGATCCTGGTTCGCATGTCGGCCTCGTCCGCCTTCTGATCATTCGGCCTGGGTGATGGCCGGAGGCTACTGCGTGGGTGCCCGAGTGCCAGCGTCGGGAGTGCCCGCCGACGCGGCCGGCTCGGTCGCGCCGTCCGGCGTTCGGTCGGACCGGCGGAAGATCTTGCTGCCCAGCCAGACGACCGGGTCGTACTTGCGGTCGACGACGCGTTCCTTCATCGGGATCAGCGCATTGTCGGTGATCTTGATGTGCTCCGGGCACACGTCGGTGCAGCATTTCGTGATGTTGCAGTAGCCGAGGCCGTGCCGCTCCTGCGCTTCGCGCTGGCGGTCACGGGTGTCGAGCGGGTGCATGTCCAGCTCGGCGATCCGCATGAGGTAGCGCGGCCCGGCGAACGCCGGCTTGTTCTCGTCATGGTCGCGGATCACGTGGCAGGTGTCCTGGCAGAGGAAGCACTCGATGCACTTGCGGAACTCCTGGCTGCGCTGCACGTCGACCTGCTGCATCCGGTACTCCCCGGGAGCGAGGTCCGGCGGCGCGAAGGACGGCACCTCGCGGCCCTTCGTGTAGTTGAAGGACACGTCGGTCACCAGATCCCGGATCACCGGGAAGGTACGCAGCGGCGTGACCGTGACGACCTCTTGCTCGTCGAAGGTGGACATCCGGGTCATGCACATCAGCCGGGGCTGCCCGTTGATCTCCGCGCTGCACGAGCCGCACTTGCCCGCCTTGCAGTTCCACCGCACCGCGAGGTCGCCGGCCTCGGTCGCCTGCAGCCGGTGGATCGCGTCCAGCACGACCTCGCCCTCGTTGATCTCGACCGGGTAGTCGACGAGCTCGCCGCCCTCGGCGTCTCCGCGCCAGACCCGGAAGTGTGCCCAGTAGCTCATCTCGGCTGGTCGCCTCCGGGCAGCTCGGCGCCGGTGAAGTACTTCTTCAGCTCGTCCAGCTCGAAGAGCTCGAACAGGTCCGGACGCATCGGTGTCTGTTCCTTCCGGGTCACGTCCACCTCGTCCTCACCGGCTTCGGCGCACACCAGCAACACGTTGCGCCACTCCGGGTCCAGAACGGGGAAGTCCTCGCGGGTGTGCCCGCCGCGGCTCTCGGTGCGCTCCAGCGCGGCCTTCGCCACGCAGATGCTGACCAGCAGCATGTTCCGCAGGTCCAAGGCGAGATGCCAGCCCGGGTTGAACTGCCGGTGCCCCTCGACGTTGACCCGTTTGGTGCGCACGGCCAGCTCGTCGAGCTTCTTGAGCGCGAGCTCGATCTCGTCTGCCTTCCGGATGATGCCGACCAGGTCGTTCATTGTCTGCTGCAGCTCGGTGTGCACCGCGTAGGGGTTATCCGCGGCGACCCCGGTCGCGGGGTCGGCATCAGCGACGATCGGGGTGAACGGCCGCAGCGCCCGTTCGGCGGCCGCGTCCACGTCGGCCTGCTCGGCGACCGGCCGCTCGGCGCCGAGGGCGTCGACGTAGCCGACCGCACCGCGCCCGGCCCGGCGGCCGAACACCAGCAGGTCGGACAGCGAGTTGCCGCCCAGCCGGTTGCTGCCGTGCATCCCGCCGGCCACCTCGCCGGCGGCGAACAGCCCGGCGACGGTGGACTGCGCGGTGTCCGGATCGACCTCCACCCCGCCCATCACGTAGTGGCAGGTCGGGCCCACCTCCATCGCTTCCGCCGTGATGTCGACGTCGGCCAGCTCCTTGAACTGATGGTGCATCGACGGCAGCCGGGCGATGATGTGCTCCGGCTTCAGCCGGGTCGACACGTCGAGGAACACCCCGCCGTGCTCGGTGCCGCGGCCGGCCTTGACCTCGGAGTTGATCGCCCTGGCCACCTCGTCCCGCGGCAGCAGCTCGGGCGGGCGCCGGTTGGCGTCCGGGTCCTCGTACCAGCGGTCGGCCTCCTCCTCGGTGTTCGCGTACTTGTCCCGGAACACCTCGGGGACGTAGTCGAACATGAACCGCTCGCCCTCGGAGTTGCGCAGCACTCCCCCGTCGCCGCGCACGGACTCGGTGACCAGGATCCCCTTGACCGAGGGCGGCCAGACCATGCCGGTCGGGTGGAACTGGATGAACTCCATGTTGATCAGGGTGGCGCCGGCCCGCAGCGCCAGCGCGTGTCCGTCACCGGTGTACTCCCAGGAGTTGCTGGTGACCTTGAAGGACTTGCCGATCCCGCCGGTGGCCAGCACGACCGCGGGGGCGTCGAACACCACGAAGCGGCCGGAGTCGCGCCAGTACCCGAACGCTCCCGCGATCCGCCGGGTGTCCGGGTCGCCGCCGGGACCCGAGCTCGCGGCCTCGCCGGTCACCAGCAGCTCGGTGATGGTGCACTCCGCGAAGACCTTGATGTTGGCCTCGTAGTCGCCGGTCTCGGCGTAGTCCTCCTGCTGCAGCGAGACGATCTTCTGCTGCAGGGTGCGGATCAGTTCCAGCCCGGTGCGGTCGCCGACGTGGGCCAGCCGTGGGTACTCGTGCCCGCCGAAGTTCCGCTGGCTGATCTTGCCGTCCTTGGTGCGGTCGAACAGCGCCCCGTAGGTCTCCAGCTCCCAGACCCGTTCCGGGGCCTCCTTGGCGTGCAGTTCGGCCATCCGCCAGTTGTTGAGGAACTTGCCGCCGCGCATCGTGTCGCGGAAGTGCACCTGCCAGTTGTCGTTGGGGTTGACGTTGCCCATCGACGCCGCGATGCCGCCTTCGGCCATCACCGTGTGCGCCTTGCCGAACAGCGACTTGCACACGATCGCCGTGCGCCTGCCCTGGGCGCGGGCCTCGATCGCGGCGCGCAGGCCCGCGCCACCGGCACCGATCACCACCACGTCGTAGGAGTGCCGCTCCACCTCGGTCATCGCACAATCACGTCCACTTCAGGCACGTCCACTTCAGGCACGTCCACTTCAGGCACACTCTCAGTTGAAGAACCGCAGGTCGTTGATCCAGCCGGCGGCGACCGCCATCACGTACACGTCGGTCAGCGTCACGCCCACCAGCGAGATCCACGCCCACTGCGTGTGCCGGCCGTTCATCCGCGACAGCGCGGACCACACCCGGTACCGGATCGGGTGCCGGGAGAAGTGCTTGAGCCGCCCGCCGAGCAGGTGCCGGCAGGAGTGGCAGGACAGCGTGTAGGCCCACAGCAGCGCCACGTTCGCCACCAGGATGATCGACCCGAGACCGAAGCCGAAACCGCCGGACTTCGGGAAGAACGCCAGCACGGCGTCGTAGGTGTTGATCAGCAGCAGGATGCTCGCGGCGTAGAGGAAGTACCGGTGCGAGTTCATCACGATCAGCGGCAGCCGGCTCTCGCCGCGGTAGCCGCGGTGCGGCTCGCGGACGGCGCAGCCCTGCGGGGACAGCAGCAGCGACCGGTACACCGCCTTGCGGTAGTAGTAGCAGGTCGCCCGGAAGCCCAGCAGGATCGGGAACACGATGATCGGGAGCGGCAGCCAGAACGGCAGTGACGGCAGGATCGCGCCGAAGTGTGCCGAGCCGGGCACGCAGTCGACACTGATGCACGGCGAGTACAGCGGAGTCAGGTAGTTGTACTCCGGGACGAAGTAGTAGTCCCGCATGAACAGCCGGACGAGCACGTACCCCAGCAGCACGGTCAGTGCAACGGCCTGGACCAGCGGCGACAGCCACCAGCGATCGGTGCGCAGCGTCCGCGCCCTGATGCTCGCCCGACGACCGGCCGCGTCCTCTGTCGTGGTCACCGTCCCGACTTCCTCGTCGTCTCATCGTGCCGCGCCCGGAACGATCGGATGCTGAGTGCTCGCTCGGGCCCGAGAGTGCTCCGAGACTACGGCTATCGCGCTCGGATGCCTGATCGGGTGGGCGTGACGCCGGTCGCGCGGCGGCCACTCGCACGATCTTGGGGTGCGACCACCAGCTTACGCTGCGTGAGCGGCCGGCCGTGCGCTACCAGGGCTGTGACCTGCGACAACCTCACTCATGCCGGGACAAGACCAGTCGGTGATGGCCCTGCCGGGGTTGCGGTACGCACCGACTGTGAGCCGTCTCACTTCATGATCGACCCAGCCGCCTTCAGCCCGGGACGGTCAGTCGTCGTTCTCCAGTGCGCCCGGGTCTACCTCGCTCAACACCCCACCCCGAGCGGCCAGCGCCTCCCGGACGACCTCGTAGGCCAGCCCGGCCGGGTAGCCCTTTCTGGCGAGCATTCCGACCAACCGGCGCGCCGTGCCGTCGCTCGCGCGCCGGCCGGTGGGGTTGGCCACCGGTTCTGCGGCAACCGGCATGGAGCGCAGCCGTCGCTCGACAAGCGCGAGCGCCCGGCGCTTCTCCACGTCCCGGTCGATGCCGCTGAGTGCCTCGTCCGCGGTCTCGTCGTCGACACCCTTGCGACGCAGCCCGGCGGCCAACGCCCGCCTGCCGAGCCCGCGCAGCTCGTGCCTGGTGCGCACCCACTGCTCGGCGTACGCACCGTCGTCCAGCAGCCCGACCGCGGCGAATCCGTCGAGCACCCGCGTTGCGACCCCGTCCGGCACACCGCGCCGACCGAGCACGACCTCCAGCTCGTGCCTGGTGCGCGCCCGGCTCGCGAGCAGCTGCAGGCAGACGGTCCGGGCGACTTCCTCTGGATCGCTCGGACCGTCGGCTCGCTGTGCCTGCATACCGACCTACGTGGGGCTAGAAGTCGACCGGGGCGGGCGGCACCTGGTCGTCGGCGTCGAGCTGAGCGCCGATGCCCAGCTTCTCCTTGATCTTCTTCTCGACCTCGGCGGCGATGTCCGGGTTCTCCAGCAGGAACGTCCGGGCGTTCTCCTTGCCCTGGCCGAGCTGGTCGCCCTCGTAGGTGTACCAGGCACCGGACTTGCGCACGATCGCCTGCTCCACACCGACGTCGATCAGCGAGCCCTCGCGGCTGATTCCGTGCCCGTAGAGAATGTCAAACTCCGCTTGCTTGAAAGGCGGGCTGCACTTGTTCTTTACGACCTTTACTCTGGTCCGGTTTCCCACCGCGTCAGTGCCGTCCTTCAACGTCTCGATCCGGCGAATATCCAGCCGTACCGAAGCGTAGAACTTCAGCGCCCGCCCACCCGTCGTCGTCTCCGGAGAATTGTGCACTATAACGCCGTCGGCGAGATAGTTGTGTGACCCTTCCACCTCGATATCGAACCTACTCATCGACCGCGCAGCGCGTCGGCTTGATTCGCACATCGGTCACTGGGCCGGCACCGGAAGCAGCGTCGGTTCGACGAATTCGGGCTGCAGCGAGAAGCGGCCGCGGAATCGTTCCAGCAACTTGTACTGCATCGACGGGTGGACATAGGGCGCAACCAGTTCGTGGAGCTTGGCCGTTTCATCCTTGGCGAAGACCTAGGACGGCCTTGCGCTGCCTACCCGCCGCAGCGCAGTCGAGCGTGCAGATCAAAGGTGTCGGCAAGGTGCTGAACGAGCCTCTCACGCGAGCCAGGACTCATCGCCTCGACGCATATCTCCACTCGGCCGGAGCCGTCGCGGGTGCGCTCCTGGAGCCCCTTGGCACGGATCGAGAAAGAGCCGTCGTCCAGGTACCAGATCGCCAGGGACAGCGGGGTCAGCGCCTTGAGGTAGTCCCACGACAGGTGCTTCTTGCCGTCACCCAGGTAGACGGCTTGCCGCAGCTCGGCCAACTCGGGCAGCGGTGTTATATCGACGAAGCCTGCGCCCCGGCCGTTGATGCGGCGGGTCTGCCCGATGTTCCCGAACAGCGATGCCTTCCAGTCGAGGTAATCGATCTGCCTGGCTCCGTGCCCGAGCCGGAAGCGGGTGCCGAGGCTGCCTCGAATGCGGCTCGGCGAGAGGTTTGCATCCCCCATCAACCCGCCCAGCACGACCTCCCACTGTTGGCGGCTCAGGCGATGGGCCTGCGACAGCATGACCCGGTCACCAGGGAGGAGCTCGCCGGCTTCCGCCCACCCTCCCGGGGTGCGGACCAGATGGTTCTCGGTAACGCCGAGCTGCGCTCGCCCGTTTCCGCCCGGGCGAGAAACTGTTAGCTGCAAGAACTCGGTTAGCATTTCCGTTGTCGAACCAGCTCACCACTCTCTTGGGAACAATCTTTCCTAGCTTTTCGTCATAGGAAAGCACTTCGACCGGCAGCTTGCCGTTGACGATCTTTCCGATCTTTTCCTGACTGCCGTCGGCCAGTGTAATCCGGGTATTGTAAGAAACGCAGCCGAACATCACCCCGATCTTCTCGCGGAGCTGGTTGATGAAGATCGCGGTGGTGCCGGAGTTGTTCAGCGCGCTGGTGAGCTTGCGGAGGGCCTGGCTCATCAGCCGGGCTTGCAGGCCGACGTGGCTGTCGCCCATCTCGCCCTCGATCTCGGCGCGCGGGACCAGGGCGGCCACCGAGTCGATCACGATCACGTCGAGTGCGCCGGAGCGGATCAGCATGTCCGCGATCTCCAGCGCCTGTTCACCGGTGTCCGGCTGGGAGACCAGCAGCGCGTCGGTGTCGACGCCGAGTGCCTTGGCGTAGTCCGGGTCGAGGGCGTGCTCGGCGTCGATGAACGCCGCGATACCGCCGGCGGCCTGGGCGTTGGCGACCGCGTGCAGTGCGATGGAGGTCTTCCCGCTGCTCTCCGGGCCGAAGATCTCCACTACCCGGCCGCGGGGCAGGCCGCCGATGCCGAGCGCGACGTCGAGCGCGATCGAGCCCGTCGGGATCACACCCATCGGGGCGCGCACCTCCTCACCGAGGCGCATCACCGAGCCCTTGCCGTGGTTCTTCTCGATCTGCGCCATCGCGAGCTCGAGCGCCTTCTCCCGGTCGGGTGCGGTCATCGGAGGTCCCACCTCGCTGCTGCGTCGGGTCAACTCGGTCGTGCTCGACGGTAGGCCTGGCCACCGACGAATCACCGGTCTCGGCTTGCCTGTGGATCGGCCCGGCCGGATGTGGACAGCAGCCTAGCCGAACACCTGTTCGAGGCCCATCGTGACACGCCCGTGTGCTAGCGCGCCGTCAGCGTCGCTCTGGCGGCACCTCGAAGGCCACACAGACCGCTCGCCACACTTCCTTCGGGTCCCGGCCGGCCGCCAGCGCCTGGTGCACCGTCTGGCCGTCGAGGTCGGCGAACACGTGGTCCCTGGCCAGCGACGCCGCGCGCACCGAGCCGAACTCGCCGTCCATCAACTCCCAGAACCGGGTCAGCCGCACGCTGCTGACGCTAACGTCCGCCCCCGCGGCACAGCCCGTTCGGGCAGGGTGCAGGCATGTGGTTGCCGCTGCTTCGCGAGGTCTGGGCAGCTCTGGGCGGGAGCCCGGGCGAACTGGCCAGGGTGACCGTCAGCGGGCCGGACGACACGCTGGCCTCGGCGCTGCCGGTGACGGCCGTGGCGACCGCCGCGATCGCCGCCAGCCTGCTCGCCGCACGCCCGACCGAGCCGGTCGAGCTGGACACCCGCCAGGTCGCGGTCGCGATCCGCAGCGAGCGGCACGTCCGTCTGGACGGCGACCCGCTCGGCGAGCCGTTCGACCCGCTGTCGGCGTTCTTCCGCAGCGCGGACGGGTGGATCCGGCTGCACGGCAACTACCGCTGGCACAAGGCCGCCGCGCTCGGGGTGCTCGGCAGCCCGCCCGATGCCGACCTGGAAGCCGTCCGGACGGCGGTCGCCGGCTGGCCGTCGGTGCGGCTGGAGGACGCGCTGCACGCCGCGGGCGGGGTGGCCGCTGCGGTCCGTACTCCACAACGGTGGCGTACCGGCCCGGCCGGCGCAGCGGTGGCCGAGCTGCCGCTGCTGGAGCTGCGCCACATCGGCGACGCGCCGCCGCGACCGGAGCGGCCGGCGCGCGTCCTCGACCTCACCCGGGTGATCGCCGGACCGGTGGCGACGCGCACGCTGGCCGCACACGGCGCCCAGGTGCTACGGATCGACCGGCCCGACCGGACGGAGAGCCCGTTGCTGCTCGCCGACACCGCGCCGGGCAAACGCAGTGCGCTGCTCGACCTCCGGTCCGGTGCAGCACGCCGCACGCTCGACGAGCTGCTCCGAGACGCCGACGTGGTCGCCCTCGGCCACCGGCCAGGAGCACTCGACCGCTTCGGGCTGTCGCCACAACGGCTGGCCGCCGACCAGCCCGGTCTGGTCGTGCTGAGCCTGTCCGCCTGGGGGCACGGCGGGCCGTGGTCCGGCCGGCGCGGGTTCGACAGCCTGGTCCAGGCGGCGACCGGGATCGCCGTCACGGAGTCCGGCGCCGGCGAATCCAGCGCCGGCGAGTCCGGCGCAGGCGAATCCGGCGCAGCTGATGGCGACGCGGGCGCACCCGGAGCGCTCCCCGCCCAGCTGCTGGACCACGCCTCCGGCTACCTCGGCGCGGCCGCCGTGCTGCGCGCGCTGACCGAGCAGCGCAGTACCGGCGGCAGCTGGCACGCCCGGCTCTCGCTCGCCCAGACCGCGCACTGGCTGCTCGGCCTGCCCCGGCAGCCCGTCACCGAACCGACGGCGTTCGACCCGAGGCCGTATCTCCAGGAGCTGGACACGCCGCACGGCCGGCTGACGATCGCCGCACCACCGGGTCGGATTGCCGGTCGCGCGCTGCGCTGGCCCGGCCCGCCGCCCGACTTCGGCGCCGATCAACCGCGGTGGACCGGGTAGCGTGCGCGCCGATGTGGTTCCTCGCGCAGGGTGATCCGACCGGATTGTCGAGCCCGATCGGCCAGCTCGCGATCCTCGCCGGCCTGCTGGCCGCGCTGCTCGTGACGCTGCGCTGGTGGTGGCAGCAGCGCAAGCGCTAGCGGTCCCCTCCGAGGCCCGTCGGGCGTGCTACGCAGGGAGCGCTCGTCGCGCCTGCCGGACCAGGACCAGCAGGAACAGCACCAGGAACGGCGTGACGAGGGCGGCCGCGGTGAAGCCGAGGACGGCGTAGGAGGTCACCGCGACGGCGAGCCCGGCGACGATGCCGCCGAGGGCGCCGCTGACGTTCATGGCGACGTCGGACAGGCCCTGCACACCGGCCCGGTCGGCGAGCTGCACCGCGTCGGTGACCAGCGCCGAGCCGCTGACCAGCCCGGCCGACCAGCCGAGTCCGAGCGTGACGAGCGCCAACGTCAACTGCAGCACGTCGTGCGCCCCCGCCGTGCCGGCAAGCACGCATGCGACGATCAGCAGACCCGCGCCCAGGGTGAGCACCCGCACCGGTCCCACCCGGTCGGCGAGCACGCCGAACAGCGGGCTCAACGCGTACATCCCGGCGACGTGCAGGCTGATCACGAACCCGACGACCGAGAGCTCGGCGCCGCCGTGGTGCAGGTACACCGGCGTCATGGACATCACCGCGACCATCACGAAGTGGCAGATGACGATCCCGGCGATCGCGAGCTGAGCCAGCGGTGCCGCCCGCAATGCCGGCCAGCTCCCGATGCCCACCGCGGACTCCTCGGCATCGCCGTCCCCGCCGGACGCCTTGGCCAACAGCAGCGGATCGGGTCGCAGCGCAGCTGCGATGAGCACCGCCGCCGCCGCGAACGCCGCACCGCAGAGCAGGAACGGCCCGGTCGCCGGCGGGAGCCCGATCTGCTGGGCGACGGCCTGCGACGGTGCTGCCAGGTTCGGTCCGAGCACGGCGCCGACCGTCACGGCGAAGATGACGACCGAGATCGCGCGGGCCCGGGAGCGTTCCGGAGCCAGATCGGTCGCGGCGTACCGCGCGGCCAGCCCGGCCGCGGTGGCAGCGCCGAACGGCACCATCGCGACCAGCAGCACCGCGGCGCTGCCCAGCGTGCACCGCGACGACCGCGAGCGCCGCACCGGCCGTTCCGACCACATAGCCGAGCACCAGAGCCGGCCGACGCCCGCGCCGCGACGCCAGCCTGGACAGCGGGTACGCGGCGAGCGCCGCGCCGATCACCAAGGCGGTCAGCGCGGCCCCCGCCACGACGTCCGATCCGGAGAGCTCGGCGGCCACCAGGCTGCTCACCGCGATGCCGGCCGCCACGCCGACCCCGCCGAACACCTGTGCGGACGCGAGCACGACCAGCGTGCGGCGTTGCACGTCCTGCCGGGTAGCCGTCCAGACCGCCATCCGTCCGATCCTGCCTCGCCGCAGCGATTAGCGCGTGGTGCAACCGCCGGGCACCCTGCTCGGATGGGCACTCCGGCGGCCGGCGAGGTCGTGACCTACCTGGAGATGACCGCACCCCACCAGTTGCGCCCGGCGCGCCCCGCCGCGGCCGACGTCGACCTGCTGCGGGTCGGCCCCGACCTCACAGAGAGTTACGCCCGGGCCGCCAACCGGGTAGCCGCACCACACGGCTGGACGTCGCTGGATTGGTCTCCGGCACGGTGGGACGCGTTCTTTGCCTGGTACGACCTGCGCGCCTGGCTGATCCGGGCGAACGGCGAGCCGGTCGGCGTGCTGGCGATGGCCGGCCAGCCCGACGGGAACGTCGAGATCCTGACGTTCGGGCTGGTCCCGGAGATGGTCGGACAGGGTGTCGGCGGGCACGCGCTCACGATGAGCGTGCGGATCGCCTGGAACTCGGTCGACGACGACCTCGCCCCGGTGCGGCGGGTCTGGCTGCACACCTCGTCGCTGGACCATCCGCACGCGCGGCGCAACTACCGCGCCCGCGGGTTCCGGCCGTTCTGGACCCGGCCCGGGCGACGATCCGGCTAGCTCAGCGATTCTGGCCGGCACATACCCGGGGTGGCCGGCACACAGCGCAGGACATGTGTGCGGGGACGCGGAGATTTGTGCCGGCCGGCCCATGGGCGCCATGCGCCGTGCGAAGGGTGCCGAGCGGCCGGGCCGGACCACTGTGCGGCTTGCTGTCGGTGGACAGGCGGATGATGGTGGCGTGGACGCGCTTGCCGGCTTCTCCCCCACGACCCGGGAGTGGTTCACCGGTGCCTTCGACGCGCCCACCGCCGCGCAGCAGGGCGCCTGGGCCGCCGCGCAGGACGCGAAGCACGCGCTGGTCGTCGCACCGACCGGCTCGGGGAAGACGCTCGCCGCGTTCCTCTGGGCGATCGACCGACTGAGCACCGAGCCCGCCCCGACCGACCCGCAGCGCCGCTGCCGGGTGCTCTACGTCTCGCCGCTGAAGGCGCTGGCGGTCGACGTGCAGCGCAACCTCCGCTCACCGCTGACCGGCATCCGGCAGGCCGCCCACCGGCTCGGCCTGCCGGTCCCCGACATCACCGTCGGGATGCGCACCGGCGACACCCCGGTCGAGCAGCGCAGGCTGTTCGCCCGCACCCCGCCGGACATCCTGGTCACCACGCCGGAGTCGCTGTTCCTGCTGCTCACCTCGGCTGCCCGAGAGTCGCTGCGCGGGGTGCAGACGGTGATCGTCGACGAGGTGCACGCGGTCGCGGCCACCAAGCGCGGCGCCCACCTCGCGCTGTCCCTGGAGCGGCTCGACGCGCTCCTGGAGCAGCCGGCACAACGGATCGGGCTGTCCGCCACCGTGCGCCCGGTGGACGAGGTGAGCACGTTCCTGGCCGGTAGCAAGCCGGTCGAGGTCGTGCAGCCGAAGGCCCCGAAGACGATCGAGGTGCGGGTCGAGGTCCCGGTGGCCGACCTCACCGTGCTGGACGAGCAACCCGCGGCCGGCAGCTCGGACGGGGAGATCGTCGGCTCGGCGGCCGGCACCGCCCAGCGGGCCTCGATCTGGCCCGCCGTCGAGCGCCGGCTGCTCGAACTGGTCCGCGAGCACCGCTCGACGATCGTGTTCGTCAACTCGCGCCGGTTGGCCGAGCGGCTGACCGCCCGGCTGAACGAGCTGGCCGCCGAGGCGCTCGGCGAGCCGGTGGAACTGGACGACTTCCCGGCCGAAGCGATCGGGCAGTCCGGGATCGGCACGCCCGCCGACGGCGGGCCGGTCGTGATCGCCAGGGCACACCACGGCTCGATGGCCCGCGAGCAGCGCACCCAGGTCGAGGAGGAGCTCAAGGCGGGCGTGCTGCCGTGTGTCGTCGCCACCTCCAGCCTGGAGCTGGGCATCGACATGGGCGCGGTGGACCTGGTGGTGCAGGTGGAGGCACCACCGAGCGTCGGGTCCGGCCTGCAACGGATCGGGCGGGCCGGCCACCAGGTCGGCGCGGTGTCCCGGGGTGCGGTGTTCCCGAAGTACCGCGGCGACCTGGTGTCCTGTGCGGTGGTCGCGGAACGGATGTCCGCCGGGGCGATCGAGGCGCTGCGCTACCCGCGCAACCCGCTGGACGTGCTCGCCCAGCACATCGTGGCGATGGTCTCCCAGGACCAGTGGACGGTCCCGGCCCTGGCCGAACTGGTCCGGCGTGCCGCCCCGTTCGCCGCGCTGCCCGGACTCCGCGCTGCACGCCACCCTGGACATGCTCGCCGGCCGGTACCCGTCGGAGGAGTTCGGCGAGCTGCGGGCCACGGATCACCTGGGACCGGGTGACCGACGAGCTGCGCGCCCGGCCCGGCGCGCAACGGCTCGCGGTGACCTCCGGCGGCACGATCCCGGACCGCGGCCTGTTCACCGTCATGACGCCGGGCGGCGACAACGACGCAGCCGGGGCTGGCCGTCGCGTTGGGGAGCTGGACGAGGAGATGGTCTACGAGTCGCGGGTCGGCGACGTGATCCTGCTCGGCACCTCGTCCTGGCGGGTCGAGGACATCACCCACGACCGGGTGATCGTCACGCCGGCGCCGGGCGTGCCGGCCCGGCTGCCGTTCTGGAAGGGGGACGCCCCGGGGCGCCCGCTCGAGCTCGGCCGGGCGGTCGGCGCGTTCATCCGGGAGATGTCCGCGCTGGACACCGAGCCGGCCCGGGCCAGGGCAACCGCGGCCGGGCTGGACGAGTGGGCCACCGACAACCTGCTCGCCTACCTCACCGAGCAGCGCGAGGCCACCTCGCACGTGCCGAGCGACCGGACGATCCTGGTGGAGCGGTTCCGGGACGAGCTCGGCGACTGGCGGCTGGTCGTGCACTCGCCGTTCGGCGCGAAGGTCAACGGCCCGTGGGCGCTGGCCATCGCCGCCCGGATGCGGGAGCGCCGCGGGGTGGAGGTCTCCGCCGCGAGCGCCGACGACGGGATAGTGCTCCGGCTGCCCGACGCCGTGGACGAGACCGGCGCCGACGTGCTGCCCTCCGCCGAGGACGTGCTGCTCGACCCGGCCGAGGTCGAGCAGGTGGTGGTCGGCGAGCTCGGCGGTTCGGCGCTGTTCGCTGCCCGGTTCCGGGAGTGCGCCGCCCGCGCGCTGCTGCTCCCCCGGCGCGATCCACGCCGGCGCACCCCGCTGTGGCAGCAGCGGCAGCGCTCCGCGCAGCTGCTCACCGTGGCCGGCCGCTACGAGCAGTTCCCGATCACCCACGAGGCCATGCGGGAGTGTGTGCAGGACGTCTACGACCTGCCCGGGCTCCGCGAGCTGATGACCGACGTCGCCGCCCGGACGGTAAGGGTCGTCGAGGTCACCACCACGGCCCCTTCGCCGTTCGCCCGCAGCCTGCTGTTCGGCTACGTGGGGATGTTCCTCTACGAGCTGGACGCGCCACTGGCCGAACGGCGGGCGGCGGCGCTGTCGCTGGACTCCACGCTGCTGGCCGAGCTGCTCGGGTCGGAGGCGATCCGCGAGCTGCTCGACGTCGAGGTGCTCGACGAGCTGGAGGCCGGGCTGCAGCGGCTGTCGCCCGACCGGCACGCCGGCAACCTCGAGCAGACCGCCGACCTGCTGCGCTTCCTCGGCGACCTGACCACCGAGGAGGCCGCCGCGCGCGGGGTGCGCGAGGAGTGGCTGGCGGAGCTGGAGGCCACCCGACGCGCGATCCGGGTGCGGATCGCCGGCGAGCAGCGCTGGATGGCGATCGAGGACGCCGGCCGGGTGCGGGACGCACTCGGGGTGGCCCTGCCGGTCGGCGTCCCGGAGGCGTTCACCGAGCCGCTGCCGGACCCGCTCGGTGACCTGGTGATCCGCTACGCCCGCACGCACGGCCCGTTCGGCGCGGCGAGCTGCGCGGCCCGCTTCGGGCTCGGGGTCGCGGTGGTCGGCGGGGTGCTAGACCGGCTGATCGGCACCGGCCGGCTAGTCCGTGGCGAGTTACGGCCCGAGTCGGTCGGAGTGCAGTACTGCGACGCCGAGGTGCTGCGGCGGCTGCGCCGGGTGTCGCTGGCCAGGCTGCGGGCGGAGGTGGAACCGGTCGAACAGCGCGCGCTGGGCCGCTTCCTGCCGGCCTGGCACGGTGTCGGGGCGCGGCTGCGCCGGGCACCCGGCGCGGACGACGTGCTGAACGTGGTCGAGCAGCTCGCCGGCGCGCCGGTCCCGGCGAGCGCTCTCGAGTCGCTGGTTCTGCCGGCCCGGCTGCCCGGGTACGTACCGGCCCTGCTCGACGAGCTCACCGCCGCCGGCGAGATCACCTGGACCGGATGCGGGTCGCTGCCCGGCTCGGATGGCTGGGTCGCGCTGGCCCCGGCCGACGTGGCCGACCTGCTGCTCCCCGAGCCCGAGCCGGTCGACGTCGACCAGCTCGGTCAGCGGGTGCTCGAGGCGCTGGCCGGTGGCGCGCTGTTCTTCCGGGAGCTGTCCGACCGGGTGGGCTCCACCGGCGAACCGGTCGAAGACACCACGCTCGCCACCGTGATCTGGGATCTGGTGTGGGCCGGGTTGCTGACCAACGACACGTTGAGCCCGTTGCGCGCCCGGCTCGGCGGCCGCGGCACCCACCGCCCGCGGCGCAGCGCACCACGAGGCCGGTACGCCCGGCTGCGCACGGGTGCCAGCCGCCCTACGCTGCCGTCGCGGACCGGCTCGCCGAGCGTCGCCGGGCGCTGGTCGCTGGCCGTCCAGCCGGACGCCGACCCCACCCGGCGGGCGCACGCCAGGGCCGAGGCGTTCCTGGAGCGGCACGGCGTGCTGACCCGCGGTGCGCTGGAGACCGAGCGGGTGGCCGGCGGGTTCGCCGGCATCTACCGCGTGCTGCGCGCGATGGAGGACTCCGGGCGCTGCCGGCGCGGCTACGTCGTCGAGGGGCTCGGCGCGGCACAGTTCGCGGTGCCCGGCGCGATCGACCGGATCCGAGCCCTGTCCCGGGCGGAGCGGGCAGCCGGCGTCCGGACCGCCCGCGGTGGTGCTGGCCGCTGCCGACCCGGCCCAGCCGTACGGGGCGGCGCTGCCCTGGCCGGCGCACGGTCGGCGAGACCAAGCACCGTCCGGGCCGCAAGGCCGGCGCGCTGGTCGTGCTCGCCGACGGCGCGCCCGCGCTGTACGTCGAGCGCGGCGGTCGGTCGCTGCTTAGCTTCACCGACGACGCCGACGAGCTTCGTGCCGCGGCCGCCGCACTCGCGGCGGCGGTGCGGGAGGGCTGGTTGGGCACGCTGGCCGTCGAGCGGGCCGACGGGGTGGGCGCCTACGCCTCCGAGCTGGCCGAGGTGCTCACCGAGGCCGGCTTCCGAGCCACCCCCAAGGGCCTGCGGCTGCGTGCCTAGGGCTGCGTGCCTGAGGGGCTGGGCGCCGGGTAGGTGCTAATCCGCAGGTGTTCGGCGATTTCCTGGAGCAGAATCGTGCTCCGTGCCCGTGCTCGCCGCCAAGGACCACGAGTCGCTGCGACAGTGGTTCACTCCCGAGCGACCCGGCCCGGTGATCTGGGCGCACGTGCTGCACACCGGGTACGGGTCCTGCGCGGTGGACCGCTGGCCCGATCCGCGGGCGGTACTCGCCGAGATCGGCGGCAACTACAGCCTCCGCGGCGACCCCGATCGGGTGGGTGAGCTTGCCGACACGCTCGCGGGCTTCGTCGAGGCGCCGCCGGAATGGCTGCCCGCGCTGCGTCGGATCGACCCCGGGCTGCACAGCTGGGACCGCGTGATCTTCGAGTTGGCCGGCCGGCCCGCGCCGCCACCGCGGGTCGACGCCGAGGTCCGCCGGCTGGTGGCCGGCGACACCGGGGCGGTCGCCGGGCTCAGCGAGCACATCGGGTGGATCGGCGAGACGTGGGGCGACGGCGCGGGCCTGGCCGCCGGCGGCCTGGGCTGGGGAGCGTTCGTCGACGGCCGGCTCGCCTCGGTGGCGGTGCCCTTCTACCTTGGCGAGCGATACGAGGACATCGGCGTGGTCACCGAGCCGGAGCACCGCGGGCGCGGCCTGTCCCCGGCGTGCGCGGCGGCCGTGATCGCAGACGCGCTGGCCCGCGGGCACCGCGCCGCGTGGTCGACCAGCACGGACAACGTCGCGAGCATCCGGGTGGCCGAGCGGCTCGGGTTTCGGCTCGCCCGCCGTGACGTGCTCTACCTGGTCCGGACGCCGGTGCCCGGAGTGGCGGCCCCGCCGGAGTGATGCGGGTTGAGCGCCCGGCTCAGAGCTGACGCAGGCCGTCGAGCACGCGGTTCATCAGCGCGAGGCTGGGCTTCCCGTCGCGCGTCGAGGCCCGGTGCACCACCAGCACACCGCTGCGGCTGAGGTCACTGATCAGCACCCTCGCCACCCCGAGCGGCACCTTCATCAGCGCGGCCACCTCCGCCACCGACCGTGGCCGGCGGCACAGGTCCAGCACCGCGCGGTGCGCGACGTCGGGCAGCGGTCGCCGGGGGCGTGGCGCGGCCGGGCTGGCCGACACCAGGGTCTCCACGCCGAGGTAGCCGTCCGTCCGGGTGCGTCCGCTGGTCAGCACGTACGGGCGCACCATGGAGGTCACCAGCTCGGGCTCGACCGGCTGGCGGGGCTCGGGAGCCGGCGCGACCTCGGCGGCTTCGCTCAGATCTGGGGTGTCCGGTTCATCCGGAACCAAGGCCGGTGCGGATTCGTCCTCCGCCTCCCAGCGCCGCAGCATCGCCTCGGACGGGAACCGGGCGCCCCGGGCGCGACCCCTGTCCCGCGCCGGCCGGGTCGCTGGCCGGTCGGCCGGCGTCGGCGCGGTCGCCGGCCGCTCGCCGGTCGCTTCGGACGGTGGCTGGTTCTCGGCCTGCCAGCGCCGCTGCAGGCGGGCGGACGGGAAGCGGGCCCCGGTAGTGCCGACTATGGGCGCCGCGGACTCGTCGTCGTCGGCGAGTGCCGACGGAGTGGTCGCGGTAGGCCAGCGGCGGCCGGTCGGGCTCGGTTCGCCGCGTGGCGGCGCCAACGCGCGACGGTGGGCGTCCGTGTGCTGGTCGCGGCCGGACTCGCTCACTGCAGGTCCCCCGGGGCGGGATGGTGGGCTACTGCCCTTCGGGCCCCGATCGCGGTGCGCACGACCGGGTGCTGCCCGACCCAGGGTGCCGGTCCGTGTCGCCCGGCTGCAAGAGCCGACGAACATGCATTTGTTACGTTCTCGTGTCTTGTCAGGCCACTCCAGGACACTCCGGATAGGGATCCATCAGCCGAGCAGGCCGCGCTTGCACGCCTCGGTGACCGCCGCCGCGCGGTCGCGCACGCCGAGCTTGTCGTACGATCGGTTGACGCCGTCCGGGCCGGTGGTTAGCCGCCCTGTTCCACCGACCAGCGCAGCTGCGGTTCCCGCACGCGGGCGCACAGCGGGTCGCCGCATCCGTCGGTCAGCCGAATCCGGCCGACCAGCACCAGGGAGTCGTCGGCCGCCGCGCGTGCCAGCTCGGCCGGCTCGATGTCGGCGAAGTGCAGCTTGGCGCGCCGGAACATGGTGAAGCTGCCGGCGCCGTCGACGGTTCCCCAGCTGAGGTAGACGAACCGGTCGCCGCGCCGGCCCTGCACGTACGGTCCCCCGATGTCGAGGGAGCCGTCGTCGCCAGGCCGCTACGTCATCGGTGAGCCGATGCACCCACCGCGCCGCGGCCGGCCAGCACCACGCCGCGCTGCCGGACGCCGCTGGACGGTGTCAACGGGGCAGGATCGAAGCCGTGCCCGAGGGCGACACCGTCTACCTCACCGCGAAGCGGCTCGACGCCGCCCTCGCCGGGCGATCGCTGGTGCGCGGCGAGCTACGCCACCCGCGGCTGGTCGAGCACGATCTGACCGGCCGGACCGTGCTCGGCGTGCACAGCGTCGGCAAGCACCTGTTCACCCGGTTCGACCAGGCTGGTACCGACCAGACAACGCTGCACAGCCACCTGCGGCTGGACGGCTCCTGGCATCTCTACCGGCCGGGCCAGCGCTGGCGCGGGCCGGCGCACCAGGCCCGGGCCGTGCTGGCCACCGCCGACCGGGTGGCGGTCGGGTTCCGGCTGCACGACATGGTCCTGCTGCCCACGGCCGACGAGCACCTGCTCATCGACCATCTCGGCCCGGACCCTCCTCGATCCACAGTGGACCGACGAGAAGGCGGCCGAAGCGACCCGCCGGCTGACCGCCGACCCCGAGGTCGAGGTCGGGCTGGCACTGCTGGACCAGCGGCTGATGGCCGGAATCGGGAACCTGTACCGGTGCGAGATCTGCTTCCTGCTCGGCGTCTCGCCACGCACTCCGGTGTCCGCGGTCGCCGACCCGGGGCGAGCCGTGACGCTGGCCCGCAGCCTGCTGCTGCGCAACGCGGACCGTCCCGAGCAGTCCACCACCGGCGAGCTCGGCCGTGGCCGGCAGCACTGGGTGTATCGGCGCACCGGGCAGCCCTGCCGCCGCTGCGGCACCAGGGTCCGCAGCGAAGCCCAGGGCGATGGGGTGTACGCCCGCTACGTGTACTACTGCCCGGTGTGCCAACCTGGCCCCCAGCCTGGGCGCTAGTCCACCCCGTCGCGCCTCAGCGCTTCTTGCCGTTGCTCCGGAAGATGAACGCGATCAGCAGGCTGACCAGCACGCCTCGCACCGGGCGGGATACCAGCACACCCGGGTTCTCGATCGCCGACCTGATGGGCGGCAGGGCGTAGCGCTTGGCCAGGTCGAGGCCGGTGTCGAGCTGCCCGCTGATGCCTTCGGTCGCTGCCATCAGGCTCTTGACCTGGGTGTGCACCTTTTGCTCGACCCGCGACCGCACGTCGGCCTTGTGTGCCAGCGCGGAGATCGTGTCGACCAGCTCGTAGCGGGTCTGCTCGATGTCGGCCTTGATAGCCGCCGGGTCGATCTGGCTGGTCATCGACGTACTCCTTCCGCGAGGACCTTGACGTCTTCCTGGATGCTGGCGAGCGCCTCGGTCGGCACCGGCGGCCCGGCCTTGCGCAGGCTGTTCCGGCCGGCCGCGACGAGGATCAGCCCGATGATCAGCACGACCACGCCGACGATCAGGGCGGACAGCCAGGGCGCCACGCCGAGCAACACCAGCACGAGCACCAGGCACGCGACGAGAGCGCCGGCCCCGAGCAGGGCGAGTGCCAGTCCGACACCCAGCAGCCGGACGCCGGGACCGGACTTCTCCAGCTTCGTCCGCACCTCGTACTGCGCCAGTGACACCTCGTCCCGCACCAGCCGGGTCACCTGGTTGGTCAGTTGGGCGAGCAGCTCACCGGTGGAAAGCTCCCCGTTCGGCCGCGACATAGTCACCCTTTCCGTCACACGATTGAAGACGGACTCGACGGCCCGTGGCGGGCAAGCGTAGGGCGCCGAGGGCGACTTGATCAGTGCGCGGCGTCACTACCCGAACGGGTGAACGGGCCTGCGACGCGAAGGTGCTAGCCCTGGTTGGGTTGCTTCTCCGTCTGCGGGGCGATCTGCGGTTGCGCGGGTGCCGGCGCGGTCTCGGTACCGGCAGTCACCTCGCCGGCCACCGCGTCGCCACGCATCGAGGCCCGGATCTGGTCCAGCCGGTTCGCGCCGGCCATGTCGACGGTCGCCTGCTGCACCTCGAGCATCCGGCCCTGCACCGAGTTCTGCGCCAGCTCCGCGGCGCCGATCGCGTTGGCGTACCGCCGCTCGATCTTGTCGCGTACCTCTTCCAGCGACGGCGTGTTGCCCGGTGCGGCGAGCTCGGACATCTGGGAGAGCGCCTTGGAGGCCTGCTCCTGCATCTTCGCCTGCTCGAGCTGGCTGAGCAGCTTGGTGCGTTCGGCGATCTTCTGCTGCAGCATCATCGAGTTGCGCTCGACGGCCTGCTTCGCCTGGCCGGCGGCCTGGATCGACTGGTCGTGCAGGGTCTTGAGGTCCTCGACGGACTGCTCGGTGGTCACCAGCTGGGTGGCGGTCGCCTGCGCGGCCTGCTCGTACTGCCCAGCCTTGGTCTCGTCGCCGCTGGCGCGCGCCTGGTCGGCCAGCACGAGCGCCTGCCGGGCCGAGGCCTGCAGCCGCTCGATCTCACCGAGCTGGCGGTTGAGCTTCATCTCCAGCTGCCGCTGGTTACCGATGACCGCCGCCGCCTGCTGGGAAAGAGCCTGGTGCTGGCGCTGCGCATCCTCGATCGCCTGCTGGATCTGCACCTTGGGGTCGGCATACTCGTCGACCTTTGACGAGAACAAGGCCATCAGGTACCGCCAGGCCTTCACGAACGGGTTGGCCATCTCCTCCGCCTACCTGTCAATCGAGTCGCCGGACGGCGTTTCCACCGACCATCGTGGCATCCGAGCCACCCGGCTTCCACCTGCCTACAGACAATATCGGGGCGTGCCCTGAGAGGTTCGCGGACCAACCCCGAGATCACCCCGCATGGGCTACCCCGAGATCACCCTGGATCGGCGGGCCGAGATCACACCGGGTCGGCCACCGCCCCGACATTACGCCGCCTCGGGGGCGCGCCGGACTCCCGCCCGGTCCGCGCCGCCGGCATCACGCGGCGTTGGCCACCCGGTCGCGCCCGGCGGGTACGGCGGCCGGCCGGCCTTGCGCGAGCCGCAGCTCGGCGTGCTGCAGGCCGATCGGAACCTGCCGGACCGGGAGCGGCCGCAGCATCATCGCGGCGTCGTCGAGCAGGTCCGGCAATGGCAGGTCGAGTGCGGCGCAGATGGCGGCGAGCAACTCGCTCGACGCCTCCTTGCGACCGCGCTCCACCTCGGACAGGTAGCCAAGGCTCACCCGTGCTCGCCGGGACACCTGACGCAGGCTGAGCTGCTGAGCGGTGCGAACCCGACGAATGCTTGCGCCAATTGCCTCCCGCAGCAGCAGGGACATCTCGCACCTCCGTGCCCGATCGGGCTGACGACTGACACTCACGGTACCGACTTCCGCCCCGGGGCCGAGCGATCATGGAGCCGGTGTCAGCCCAGGGCGAACACGCACCGCGCTCAGTGGGGTGTCAGGCGGGCCGCTCCGGCGCCCGCGGCACCGGAGCCGGGCGCACCTGGCCGGGTCCGCGGCGCAGCCGGAACGCGCGGAGCACGTAGGCCACGCCGGTCACGACGGTCAGCACCACAGCGACCGCCATCACCGTCCAGCGCAGCGCCATGACGACGCCGGCGGCCGGCAGGATCACCTCGAGCGGCAGTAGGTAGAGACCGATCGCCACGGTCTGCACCAAGGTCTTCAGCTTGCCGCCGCGGCTGGCCGGGATCACCCCGCGCCGGATCACCCAGAACCGTAGGGCGGTCACCGCGACCTCGCGCACCAGGATCACCACCGTCACCCACCACGGCAGCTCACCCAACAGGGACAGTCCGACCAGCGCGGCACCGGTCAGCGCCTTGTCCGCGATCGGGTCGGCGATCACCCCGAGCGGGGTGACCAGACCGCGGCGGCGGGCCAGGTCGCCGTCCAGCCGGTCGGTGAACGACGCGAGGGCGAACACCCCGCACGCGGCGAGCCGCCACGTCGGGTCGTCCCCGCCGTCGACCAGCAGCATGACGAAGAACACCGGCACGAGCAGCACCCGGAGCAGGGTCAGCAGGTTGGCGACGTTGAGCAGTGGGGGCGTCGACGCGGCCACCGGTCGCTGCGGGCTGCTCACGCCGGCCGGCCCGACGGCCACGGCTCGACCGTCAGATCGACGCCGGAACTGCCCACCACAGTGCCGCTCACGACCGCACCGGCGACCACGGCGGGCGGGGCCGGGACGATCTCCGACTCGCCGTCCACCTCGGGCGCCTGGTGCTCGGCCCGCCCGACCGCAGTGGTGCCGTCACCGTTGCGCGACAGGCCGTCCACGAGCACTCGCACCGGGGTGCCGATCCGGTCCTCGGCGCGCTGCGCGGTGAGCTCGTCGACCAGCGTGCTGATCCGTTCCACCCGGGTCCGGATCTCCGGCGGAGCGATCTTGTCCGGGAAGCCGGCCGCCTCCGTGCCGTCCTCGTCGGAGTAGCCGAACACCCCCACCGCGTCCAGCCGCGCCTCGACCAGGAACCGTTCCAGCTCGTCGAGGTCCGCGGCGGTCTCACCGGGGAAGCCGACGATCACGTTGCTGCGGATGCCGGCCGCCGGGGCGAGGGCCCGGATCCGCTCGCACAGCTCGACGAAGGCACCGCGGGAGCCGAACCGGCGCATCCGGCGCAGCAGTGACTCGCTCGCGTGCTGGAAGGACAGGTCGAAGTACGGCGCGACACCCTCGGTGCCGGCGATCACCTCGAGCAGCTCCGGCCGGACCTCGGCGGGCTGCAGGTAGCTGACCCGGACGCGGGCGATCCCCGGGACGGCGGCCAGCCGCGGAAGCAGTCGGTCCAGCGCGCGCCGGTCGCCGAGGTCCTTGCCGTACGAGGTGGAGTTCTCGCTGACCAGCAGCAGCTCGCAGACGCCCTGCTCGGCCAGCCACCCGGCCTCGGCGAGCACCTCCTCCGGCGGCCGCGACACGAACGCGCCCCGGAAGGACGGGATCGCGCAGAACGAACAGCGCCGGTCGCACCCGGAGGCCAGCTTGAGCGGCGCCACCGGCCCGGTGCCGAGGCGGCGCCGGGAGATGTCCGGCACCCAGCCGTGTCCCGGGATGGTCACCGCGTCCGCCTCGGCGGCGTCGGCGCGCTGCACCGGCGAGATCGGCAGCAGCGTGCGCCGGTCCCGCGGCGAATGGGCCGGAACCGGGTGCCCGGCGACGACGTCGGCCAGCCGGTCGGCCAGGTCCGGGTAGGCGTCGAAGCCCAGCACGGCGTCCGCCT
Organism: uncultured Actinomycetota bacterium; assembly: GCA_963776255.1. Taxonomy (GTDB): domain Bacteria; phylum Actinomycetota; class Actinomycetes; order Mycobacteriales; family Pseudonocardiaceae; genus Pseudonocardia. The sequence continues at coordinate 206,661 of CAVZMB010000017.1, forward strand.
CCGGCAGCGCGGCGGCCAGCTCGGCCCCGTACCGCTCGGCGAGGCAGCCCACCGCGACGATCTTGGCCCGGCCGCCCGACACCGCGAGCACGGCGTCGATCGAGTCCTTCTTGGCCTGCTCGACGAAGCCGCAGGTGTTCACCACGACGACGTCCGGCTCCGCGCCGAGGTCCACGAGCTCCCAGCCATCCGCGCCGAGCCGGCCGGCGAGCTCGTCGGAGTCGACCTCGTTCCGCGCGCAGCCCAAGGTCAGCAGGGCAGCGCGACGGTAGGACGGCGACACCCAGCAAGGGTAGCTGGGCGGCGGGCTGATCTACGCTGTGCCAACGTGGCAGACGTGGAGGTCCGGCGGGCCCGCGCCTCCGACGTCCGGACGATCTTCGAGCTGGTCGGGCTCTACGCCGGTCGGGTGCTGCTGAGCAAGGAGCTGGTCACCCTCTACGAGGACGTCCAGGAGTTCTGGGTCGGCGAGCTCGAGGGCACGGTCGTCGGGTGCGGGGCGCTGCACGTGCTCTGGGAGGACCTGGCCGAGATCCGCACGGTCGCCGTGCACCCGGAGGCGACCCGGCGCGGCGTGGGCTCGGCGATCGTGTCGACCCTGATCGCGACCGCCCGCGAGCTCGGGCTGCGCCGGCTGTTCGTGCTGACCTTCGAGCGGCGGTTCTTCGCCGCGCACGGCTTCGTCGAGATCGAGGGCACCCCGGTCAGCGGCGAGGTGTACGAGCTGATGCGCCGCTCGTACGACACCGGCGTCGCGGAGTTCCTCGACCTGGCCGAGGTCAAGCCGAACACGTTGGGCAACGCGCGCATGCTGCGCGAGCTCTGACCGCAGCCGCCCAGCCGCCCACCCCAGCGCACGCCAAAACCGCAATGAGCGGGCTTATTGCGGGTTGTGGGCCGTCCGCAACCCGGAATGAGCCCGCTCATTGCGTGGAGGAAGCCGGGAACGTGTCTGTGCGGCCGCCTAGAGTCGGGGGTGTGGACCGGGTCGACGAGTTCGCCTGGCGGCGCCCCGCGCAGCGGCTGCGGCCGTTCGTGTCGAGCTACGTCGGCTACCGCACGATCGGCCCGGCCGGGCTGCATCAGGGTGTTCCCTCCGGCCACCTGACGTTCATCATCAGCCTGGACGGCACGGTCGACGTGGCCGAGATGCCCGATCCCGCCCGGCCGCCCGAGTCCTTCACCGCGCTGGTCGGCGGCCTGCACGACCGACCGGCGGTGATCTCACACGACGGCCGCCAGCATGGGCTGCATCTCGAGGTCACCTGGCTCGGCGCCCGCGCCCTGTTCGGGCTACCCGCCGGCGAGCTGGCCGGCGCGGTGGTCGACCTCCCCGCGCTGCTCGGCCGGCGGGCCGGGTGGCTGGCCGAGCGGGTCGCCGGTGCGAGCGGCTGGCGGGCGCGGTTCGCGGTGCTCGACGCGGCGCTCGCGGAGCTGCTCGACGACCCGGCGGACGCGCCCGTCGACCAGCCGCCGGCGGACGTGGCGTGGGCCTGGCGCCGGCTGGTCCGCACCGGGGGCAACCTGCCGGTCGGCGAGCTGGCCCGTGAGCTCGGGTGGAGCCGCCGCCGCTTCGGGGAGCACTTCCGCCGGGAGATCGGGCTGCCGCCGAAGGTGGCGGGTCGGGTGATCCGCTTCGAGCGGGTCTGCTCGCTGCTGCGCTCCGACCACCGGCCGAGCCTGGCACGTGCCGCAGCGGAGGCGGGGTACTTCGACCAGGCACACCTGGCCCGGGAGTTCCGCGACCTCGCCGGGATCTCGCCGACGGCGTGGCTGGCCGAGAACCCGGGCGCCGGGGTGCTCCCATCCGCCCACGACCCATCCGCCCCCGACTCATCCGTCCAAGACACCGGGGAGTACGCCGTCGCACGATGACGGCATGACAGATACCAGCACGGCTCAGACCGCAGTGGCCGTCTCCCCGATCTGGCCGGGCCTGGCCTACCACGACGCCCCGGCGGCGATCCGCTACCTCGTAGAGACCTTCGGCTTCACCGAGCGCTGCCGCTACGGCACCGGCGACATCGTCGAGCACGCCGAGCTCGGCTGGCCGGGCGGAGGCGTCATCATGATCGGCTCGGTGCGCGGCAAGGACGACGTGTTCGCCCGCAACGTCGGCGTCGGCAACACCTACGTGATCACCGACGACCCGGACGGCCTGCACGAGCGCGCCGTCGCCGCCGGCGTCGGAGATCTTCAGCCCGCTGCGGGACGAGGACTACGGCAGCCGGGGCTTCGGCGTGCGCGACCCCGAGGGCAACCTCTGGGCCTTCGGCACCTACCGCGGCTGACGCCAACAGCCCTGCGCCCCGCGCGACTTGTCGCGGGAAATCACCCAGAATCGGGCCACTCGTCGTTCTAAAAACCCACGACAAGTCGGCTAGGGGGCGGGGTCGGCGGGCTCAGTGCGGTCCGGGGCGTCCGGGTAGTCCGAGCCGTCCGGGTAGTCCGAGGCGTCCGGGTAGTCCGAGCCGTTCTGTGAGTCCGTGGCGTCCGGGCCGCCGCCGCGGATGGACCAGAGCACGCCGCTCAGCTCGTCCGGTTTGACCAGCACCTCGCGCGCCTTCGAGCCCTCCGAGGGTCCGACCACGCCCCGGGACTCCAGCAGGTCCATCAGCCGGCCGGCCTTCGCGAAGCCGACCCGCAGCTTGCGCTGCAGCATCGACGTCGAGCCGAACTGCGAGGACACGATCAGCTCGGCGGCCTGCACCAGCAGCTCGAGGTCGTCGCCGATCTCCGGGTCGACCTCGCGCTGCTCACCGGGCTTGGCGGCGGTCACGCCGTCGGTGTACTGAGGCTGCGCCTGCTCCTTGCAGTGCCGGACGATCGCGGCGATCTCCTCGTCGGTCACGAACGCGCCCTGCATCCGGACCGGCTTGGACGCCCCCATCGGCAGGTACAGCCCGTCGCCCATCCCGATCAGCTTCTCCGCGCCGGGCTGGTCGAGGATCACCCGGCTGTCGATCAGCGAGCTGGTGGCGAAGGCCAGCCGCGACGGCACGTTGGTCTTGATCAGCCCGGTCACCACGTCGACGCTGGGCCGCTGGGTGGCCAGCACCAGGTGGATACCCGCCGCCCGGGCCTTCTGGGTGATCCGCACGACCGCGTCCTCCACGTCCCGCGGGGAGGTCATCATCAGGTCGGCCAGCTCGTCGACGATCGCCACGATGTACGGGTAGGGCCGGTACTCCCGCTCGCTGCCCAGCGGCGTGGTGATCTCGCCGGAGCGCACCTTCGCGTTGAACACGTCGATGTGCCGCACCCGGCTTGCCTGCATGTCCTGGTAGCGCTGCTCCATCTCGTCGACCAGCCAGGCCAGCGCGGTGGCCGCCTTCTTCGGCGCGGTGATGATCGGCGTGATCAGGTGCGGGACACCCTCGTACGGGGTCAGCTCGACCATCTTGGGGTCGATCAGGATCAGCCGCACGGCGTCCGGGGTGGCCCGGGACAGCAGCGACACCAGCAACGCGTTGATGAAACTGGACTTGCCCGAGCCGGTGGAGCCCGCGACCAGCAGATGCGGCATCTGGGCAAGGTTGGCCACCAGGAAGTGGCCCTCGATGTCCTTGCCCAGCCCGACCTCAAGCGGATGCTGCTCGGCGTGTGCGGTCTGGCTGCGCAGCAGGTCGCCGAGCCGCACCATCTCGCGGTCGGTGTTCGGCACCTCGATGCCGACCGCCGACTTCCCGGGGATCGGGGCGAGCAGCCGCACGTTGTCGGTCGCCACCGCGTAGGAGATGTTGCGGGACAGCTGGGTGATCTTCTCGACCTTGACCCCCGGGCCGAGCTCCACCTCGTAGCGGGTCACGGTCGGGCCGCGGTTGAAACCGGTCACCTGGGCGTCCACATTGAACTGGTCGAGCACCTCGGTGATCGCCTCGATCATGGCGTCGTTCGCCCTGCTGCGCAGCTTCGGCGCGGCGCCGACGCCGAGCAGGTCCGGCGGCGGCAGCTCGTACTGCGCGTCCGACCCGGCGGGCTCGACCGACCGGACCGACCGCGCGGGCGGCGAGGGCGGCGCCTTGACCGGGACGTTCAGCACCAGTTGCTCGGGAACCTCCTCGGCGGGCTCCGCCATCGACGCCTGCCGCCGGCGGGCGGGCCGCCGCAGCGCCACCTCGGGCCCCTCCTCGGCGGCGACCGCTGGCTCGGCGTCGAGCGTCGGGTCCTCGGCGGGCTCCTCGGCCAGCCCGCGGAGCCGGCGGATCCGCGCCGGCAGCTCACGCACCGGGGTGCCGGTGATCACCAGCAGTCCGTAGGCCACCACGAGCACCAGCACCGGCACCGCGACCCAGGCCGAGAGCCCGTTGACCAGCGGCGCGGCGGCGACGTAGCCGACGGCGCCGGCCGCTCTCGGCCAGTCGGCCGGCGCGGGCGGCGCACCGGCGAGCAGATGCCAGATCCCCAGCACCCCGAGGGTCAGCAGCACCGCGCCGACCACCAGCCGCGGCCGGACCTCCGGCCGCGCCGGGGTGCACATCAGCAGCACGCCGCCGGCCAGCAGCAGGACCGGCAGCAGCACAGCCGCCTGCCCGACGGCCGCGGCGAGGGCCGAGGTGATCCACAGTCCGACCGGTCCGCCGGCCGCCCACCACACGCCCGCCGCGACCACCACGGCCAGCACGATCAGCACCAGCCCGACGCCGTCGCGGCGATGCCCGGGGTCGAGGTCCCTGGCCCGGCTCACGGCCCGGCCGGTCGCTCGCAGCAGCCCGAGCGTGCCGCGCCCGAGGCCGTTCACCACGCGTTCGATCGGATCCGGCCCGGACGCGACGGGCCGAGCCGGCGCCGGCCGCCGTCGCGACGGCCGCGACCGGGCGCGTCGGGTCCGCGACCGGGTCCGCGAGGTCGCCCGCCCGCCGCCGCGACGGGTGATCGAACGTCGAGCCATGTCCAGACCGTAGCTCGGCGGAGGCCGCGCGCCGCCCTGCGACGCACCTTCGCGGCGGGCGAAAGCCGGCTCACACGGCAGCCAGCACCGGCTCGAACGCCAGCTCGGCGGCGCCCACCAGCTGGGCGTCCCGGCCGAGCGCCGACCTCACCAACCGGGTCTCGCCCACCGCCCGGCTGACCAGGCTGTGGGTCTGCAGGTACCTGTTGACCGCATCGAGGGCCGAGTCGGGCAGTGCGCCGAGCAGGCCGCCGAGCACGACGAGCTCGGGCGCGAGCAGGTTGACCACGTTCACCAGTCCCAGCGCCAGCCAGTCGCAGTAGCCACCCAGCCGTTCGGTGACCTGCGCGGGATCGGCCGACAGGGCCCGGAGCTCGGCGATGACCTCGCCCCGGCTGCCCTCCACGGGCAGCCCGAGCGCCCGGCGCAGCGCGGCCTCGCCGACCTCGGTCTCCCAGCAGCCGCGGCAGCCGCAGTGGCACGGCCGGCCGTCCGGCCGGACCACCATGTGCCCCAGCTCGCCGACGTATCCACCGCCGCCGCGCATCGCCGAGCCGTCGGAGATCACCCCGCCGCCCACGCCCACCGCACCGGCGACGTACACGACGTCCGAGGCGCCCCGGGCGACCCCGCGGGCGTGCTCGGCCAGTGCGCCCAGCTCGGCGTCGTTGCCGACCAGCACCGGTACCCCGAGCAGCCCGGCCAGCCGCTCACCGAGCGGCACGTCCTGCCAGCGCAGGTGCGGCGCCTCCCGGACCAGGCCGTCCGCCCGCCGCACCACGCCGGGGACCGAAACCCCGGCCGCCACCACAGACGCCCCGAGGTCCTCGATCATCATCCGGCTGGACTCGACCAGCCGGGTGATCAGCTCCCGGGGCTGGGCCGCCTTCCCGCGCAGCCGCCAGCCGTCCCGGCTGAGCTTCTCGCCGCCGAGTCCGACCAGTGCCACCGAGACCTGCTCGACCCAGATGTCGACCGCGAGCACGACCGCCGCCCTGGCCTGCGGGAGCACCAGCAACGAGGGCCGACCGACCCCGCTGCGCCGCAGCGGCAGGCGTTCCTCCACCAGGCCCCACTCGGCGAGGCCGTCGACGAGGGCCTTGATCGTGCTCCGGTTCAGCCCCAGCTCAGTGGCCAGCATCGCGCGGCTGCGCGGCCCGGCGAGGTGCACCCGGCGCAGCACGGCGGCGCGGTTGCTGCGGCGGACGTCGTCGCTGCGGACGACCTCCGGGGCGGCGCCGGCACTCACCAGGCCACCGAGACCGGACCAGAGCGCCCTGGCGCCCTAGCGGTTCGCCGCGGCCCGTCGCCGGGAGAGCGCATCGACGGCCGCCGCCAGCAGTAGCACCAGGCCGGTGACGATCAGCACCACCGCGGCCGGCTGCCGAAGCAGGCCGAGGCCGTTCGCCACGATCGCGATCACCAGTCCACCGACGACGGCGTCGCTGACCCTGCCCTTCCCACCGAACAGCGAGGTGCCGCCGATCACCGCGGCGCCGACGGCGAACAGCAAGGTGGTGCCGCCACCTGCGGTCGGGTCGACCGAGCCGACCTTGGAGGAGTACACGATCGCGCCGACCGCGGCCACCGTCGAGGAGATCACGAACACGCTGGCCCGAATCCGCGGCACGTTGATACCGGCCCGGCGCGACGCCTCGGAGTTGCCGCCCGTCGCGTAGATGTGCCGGCCGTAGGCGGTGCGGGTGAGCACGTAGGTCCCGATGACCAGCAGCGCAAGCACGATCGGTACCACGAACGGCACGCCGATGATCTCCACGAGCTGGCTCGGCGAGCGGTTGATGGTCAGCAGGTAGGTGCCGATCGCGCCGAGCACCGCCATCGTGACCACCTTGAACAGGATCAGCGGCGTCGGCTGGGTGACCAGCCCCTTGCGCAGCCGGTTGTAGTGCCGGCCCAGTACGACGGCGGCGTACCCCCCGACGGCGATCACGTACAGCAGCCAGCTCCCGAGCACCGAAAGGTTGCCGTTGGCCACCGCGAACAGCGTCTCGTCGCGCAGGCCGACCGTGCCACCCTCACCGATCAGCTGCAGGATCACGCCCTGCCAGGTCAGGAATAGCGCGAGGGTCACCACGAAGGACGGGATCCCGATGCGGGAGACCAGCCAGCCGGTGATCACGCCGATCGCCGCCCCGACGCAGATCGCGAGCAGCATCTCCACCCACGGGTTCGGCCCGAACCCGAACAGCGCGATCACCAGCCCGATCGCCGGCAATGCGGCCACCGCGTAGAGCTTCAACAGCACGGCGAGTGCGATCCCGAGCACGAGCAGCACGCAGAAGACCACGAACACGACGGTGCCCATCCGCCCGAGCAGGTTGCCGCCGGACACCAGGTGCAGGGCCATTACCGAGGCGGCTACCCCGGACGCGGTGCCGGCCGCGAGGTCGATCTCGCCGAGCAGCAGCACGAAGACCAGGCCCATCGCGATGATCGTCACCCCGGCGCCCTGGGCGAGCAGGTTGGCCAGGTTGCCAAGGGTCAGGAACACCGGCGAGAGCGCCGAGAAGACGATCACCAGGAAGACCAGTCCGAGCAGCGCCGGCAGCGAGCCGAGGTCGCCGCCTCGCACCCGGGCGACGTAGTCGCTCAGCGCCTCTCGGGTGCTGAGCGAGGTGGTGTCGATCCCGAAGTCGGAGATAACGTCGCCACCGGATCCGGACGAGCCCGGCGGTCCGGACGGTCGAGTCCCCGGGGTGTGCTGGGGGGCCTCGACGGGCTCGGTGGCACCGGCCGGCGGCAAGGACTCGGCCGGTTCGGTGGATCCGGACGGCGTGGTGGGCGTATCGGTCATCGTCAGTACCCGTCAGCGTCTGGGAGCGGCTTCAGATGATGGCCATGTCGGGCCTGGCCAGGCCGAGATCACCGGACCGGCCAGAAGTGATCAGCTCGACCACCTGGGTGTTCGTGACGTCCTTGGTGACCAGGTCGGCGACCATCCGGCCGAGGTAGAGCGTCGCGATCCGGTCCGAGACCTCGAAGACGTCCGCCATGTTGTGGCTGATCAGCACGACCCCGAGGCCCTGCTCGGCCAGCCGGCGGACCAGGTCGAGCACCTGCCGGGTCTGGGCGACACCGAGCGCGGCGGTCGGCTCGTCGAGCAGCACGACCTTGCTCTCCCACAGCACGGACTTCGCGATCGCCACGCTCTGGCGCTGGCCGCCGGACAGGTCCGCGACCTTGGTACGCACCGACTTCACGGTGCGCACCGAGAGTGTGGCCAGGGTCTCCCGGGCGGCCTGCTCCATGCTGGCCTCGTTCAGTGACCACGCCGAGCCGCGCTCGCGGCCGAGAAACATGTTCTGCACGATGTCGAGGTTGTCCGCGAGCGCGAGGTCCTGGTAGACGATCTCGATGCCCAGCGCCGCGGCGTCGCGGGGGCCGGTTATGTGAACCGGCTCGCCCTGGAACCGGATGGTTCCCGAGTCGATCGGGTAGATGCCGGCGACGCACTTGACCAGCGTCGACTTGCCCGCGCCGTTGTCGCCGACCAGCGCTGTCACCTCTCCGGGCCGGACCGTGAGGTCCACGTCGTGCAGGACGTGTACCGGGCCGAAGCTCTTGTTGATCGCCTCGAGCTGGAGGATCGGCTCGCTCACCGCAGTGGTTCCTTCCCGGAGTACGAGTGGGGCGCCCGGCAACAACGTTGCCGGGCGCCCCAACTCGCGGTCAAGGTGTCGTCTGAATACCCAGCTGCTGGCAGGTCGCTGCCAGGTCGGCCGGGCAGATCTCGGACCCCTTGACGAAACCGGCGTCCACGACCTGCTTCACGTTGTCCTTGGTGATCAGGACCGGGGTGAGCAGCACAGACTTGACCTGCCGGTTGCCCGTCGGGTCGTTGGAGACATCCTTCGCCTGTGCATCGGCGCCTGCCATGTCGCCCTTGGCCAGCGCGCCGGCCAGCTTGGCGGTGGCGTTGGCCTCCTGGTCGATCGGCTTGAACACCGTCATGTACTGGTCGCCGCGCAGGATGGACTGCAGGCCCTCGGCGGTGGCGTCCTGACCGGTCACCGGCACCTTGCCGTTCAGCCCGGACTTCTTCAGCACGGTGATCACGGCCCCGGCCATACCGTCGTTGGCCGCCAGCACGCCGTCGACGACGCCGCCGTTGGCGGTCAGGAACTGCTCGAAGACCACGCCGCCCTGCTGGTTGTTCCAGTCCGGGATGCGCTGGCTGCCCTTGAGCACGTACTCGCCGGAGTCGTACTTCGGCTTCACGATCTTCTGCTGGCCGTCGTAGAACAGGGTCGCGTTGTTGTCGGTCGGCGCGCCCTCGATCTCGATGATGTTGGCGCCCTGCTTGGCACCGACGCCGTTGACCAGGCCCTGACCCTGCAGCTCACCGACCGTCGTGTTGTTGAACGAGACGTAGTAGTCCGACGTGCCGCCCAGGTTGAGCCGGTCGTAGTCGATGGTCGGGATGCCCTGCGCCTTGGCCTTGGCCGCGACCGCCGCGCCGACCTCGCTGTTCGGGGCGTCGATGATCAGGACCTTGACACCACTGTTGATCATGCCGTCGGCGAGGGTGGCGAACTTCTGCACGTCGCCCTGGGCGTTCTGGATGTCGGGCTCCAGGCCCTCGGCACGCAATGCCTTGTCGAGCAGCGGCTTGTCGAAGGACTCGTACCGGGCCGAGGTGGCGGTCTCCGGAAGGATCACGCCGACCTTGACGCCCGGCTGGGCGGGCGGTGCCCCGCCGCCCGTTCCGCATCCGGTGAGTGCGAGAGCGAGTCCCATCGCCGCGGCGATCAGGACCGATCTGGTCCTCCGCATAGGTGTTCCTTCCGCTGAGGTTCGACGGCGGCAGCGCGTTCGCCTGTCCGCCGAATATGTTGTGGCGCACAACCTAGTCCCGGGCGAGAACACCCGGATAGGTGACTCAACCGATCCAGGAACTCCGTCGCGTCACGTTTCGGCAACAGCACGGCAACCTTCCGGCTTGCCGGCTGCCACCTGCGGCCACCCGGGCGCGCGTCACACCGGTCGAGCGTGCATCACCGCTCACGGGCCGGCGGCGCACGCTGCGGCGGCTACACCGGGATGACCGTGGGAACGATCATCGGCCGACGCCGGTAGGTTTCGCCGACCCACCGGCCGACCACCCGGCGCACCGCCTGTGCGATGCGATGGGTGTCCGTGACGCCCTCCACCTCGAGCCTGCGACAGCTCGTCCTCCACCATGCTGAGCACGGCGTCCAGCGCCTTCGGGTCGTCGGAGAACCCCCGGCCGGAGATCGTCGGCCGGGTGACCGCGCGACCGGTCTTGGCGTCGACCGCGATCGTGACCTGGATGAACCCGCCCTCTCCGAGCACCAGCCGGTCACCGAGCGTGGTCTCCCCGACGTCGCCGACCGCGAGCCCGTCGACGTACACCCGGCCCACCTCGACCCGACCGGTGATCGAGGCCTTGCCGTCCAGCAGGTCGACGACCACGCCGTCCTCGGCGAGCACCACGGCGTCCTCGGGGACCCCGGTGCTCACGGCGAGATCCCGGCTGGCCCGCAGGTGCCGCCACTCCCCGTGCACCGGCATCACGTTGCTGGGCCGGGTGGCGTTGTAGAGGAACAGCAGCTCACCGGCCGGAGCGTGCCCCGACACGTGCACCTTCGCCGTGCCCTGGTGCACCACGTTGGCGCCCAGCCTGGTCAGGCCGTTGATCACGCCGAAGATCGCCGTCTCGTTGCCCGGGATCAGCGAGGAGGCCAGGATCACGGTGTCGCCGGGGACGATCCGCACCTGCCGGTGCTCGCCGCGGGCCATCCGGGCCAGCGCCGAGAGCGGCTCGCCCTGGGAGCCCGTCGAGATCAGCACCAGCTCGCGGTCGGGCAGGGCGAGCGCGTCGTCCAGCTCGACCAGCAGACCGTCCGGCACCTGCAGCAGACCCAGCTCGGCGGCTACCCCCATGTTGCGCACCATCGAGCGGCCCACCAGGCAGACCTTCCGACCGTGCAACACGGCGGTGTTCATCACCTGCTGCACCCGGTGCACGTGGCTGGCGAAGCAGGCCACGATGATCCGCTGCGGCGAGCGGTGGAACACCCCGTCGAGCACCGGGCCGATCTCCCGCTCCGAGGTGACGAACCCCGGGACGTCGGCGTTTGTCGAGTCGACCAGCAGCAGGTCGATCCCCTCGTCGCCGAGCCGGGCGAAGCCCGCGAGGTCGGTGAGCCGGCCGTCCAGCGGGAGTTGGTCGAGCTTCACATCGCCGGTGTGCAGCACCAGCCCGGCCGGGGTCCGCAGGGCGACCGCGAGCGAGTCCGGGATCGAGTGGTTCACCCCGAAGTACTCGCACTCGAACACCCCGTGCTTGCTGCGTCCACCCGGAGCGACCTCACGCAGGTGCGGGGTGAGGCGGTGCTCGCGGCACTTCTCCGCGACCAGGGCGTTGCTGAACCGGGAGCCGATGATCGGCAGGTCTGGTCGCAGCCGGAGCAGGAACGGCACGGCGCCGATGTGGTCCTCGTGGCCGTGGGTCAGGATCAGGGCCTGGATGTCGTCCAGCCGGCCCTCGATCGCGCGGAAGTCCGGGAGGATCAGGTCGACGCCCGGGGAGTCCTCGGCCGGGAACAGCACCCCGCAGTCCACGACCAGCAGCTGACCGTCGTACTCGAAGACGGTCATGTTCCGGCCGATCTCCCCGATCCCGCCAAGGGCCACCACGCGTAGCCCGCCGGGCGGCAGCGGCGGTGGGTCCTCGACCGGCAGCTCGGCCCGGTTCGGCTCCTCCTCCGGGGTGCGGCGCTGTATTCGGTTGTCGGACGGTGCTCGGGTCACCGGACGGGAACCTCCAAGCCGGGAGCGTGGCTCACCGGTGCGTTCGACGGTGCGGCGGCGCCGAGCGCCACCCCGGCCTCGGCCAGATCGGCGGCGATCGCGCTGGTCTGCTCCGGGGTGGCCGGAACCAGCGGCAGCCGCGGGTCGCCGACGTCGACACCGCGCAGCCGCATCGCGGCCTTCGCGAAGATCGCCCCGCCGACCCGGCCCATCGCGCGGATCACCGGGAACGTCCCGGCGTGGATGTCCCTGGCCCGGTCCACCTCACCGGCCCGGTAGGCCAGCAGCAGCTCGCGCAGCCGGTCGGCCACCACGTGGCCGATCACGCTGACGAAGCCGACCGCGCCGACGGACAGGAACGGCAGGTTCACCGGGTCGTCGCCGCAGTAGTAGGCCAGCGGCGTGGTCGCGATGATCTCGGTGCCGACGCGCAGGTCGTTGCGCGCGTCCTTCACCGCGACGATCCGCGGGTGCTCGGCCAGCCGGCGCAGGGTGTCGAGCTCGATCGGGATGACGCTGCGCGGCGGGATGTCGTAGAGCATCACCGGCAGCTCGGTGGCGTCGGCCACCGCGGTGAAGTGCGCGATCAACCCGGCCTGCGGCGGCCGCGAGTAGTACGGGGTGACCACTAGCAGGCCGTCCGCGCCGGCCCGGGCGGCCTCGCGGGCGAGGTGCACGCTGTGCGCGGTGTCGTAGGTGCCCGCACCGGCCACCACCGTGGCCCGCTCCCCCACCGCGGCGACCACGGCCCGGACCAGCTCGGACTTCTCGGCGTCACTGGTCGTCGGGCTCTCGCCGGTGGTGCCGTTCACCACCAGCCCGTCGTTGCCCAGCTCCACGAGGTGGCTCGCCAGCTTGGCGGCTGCGTCCAGGTCCAGTGCTCCGTCGGCGCGGAACGGGGTGACCATCGCGGTGAGCACCTGCCCGAACGGCCGCTCGGGCGGGTGGGCGGGCCGGGGAGCAGCCGAAGCAGTGCCGGTAGGCGTGCTCATACCCGGTCACGGTACCGGTCCGGCGCTCGCCGCCCTACGCCCGGCAGACGCGCGCGCCCATTGCGGCCCACCGCGCCCTCAAACCCGCAATGAGCGGGCTTATTCGATGTTTCCAGGCGCGTTCAACCCGCAATAAGCCCGCTCATTGCGGGTTGGGGTTGGGATGTGCGGGGTGGGGTGCGGGGTGGGTGTGGGGTGCGGGTGTGCGGGGTGCGGGTCTGTGGGGGGTGGGTGTGCGGGGGGTGGGTCTGCGGTGGCGAAGCCAACGTCCGGGCGAGGTCGCCGAGAGCGTGCAGGCCGCACGGCCATCGCGTCCCGCCCTGCAAGCCGATCGGGCACCCGCGGCAGTGCCCGCGCGGTCCGGCCACGTGTTCGGAGATCAGCCGTTGCCACACGTCCGGCCAGCTCGCGACTATCTCCGCTGCCCCGTAGAAGAGCGCCGCCGAACGTCCCGGGTCGTCCGGGCTCCCTGCGATCATGTACAGGGAGTGTCCGGACCGACACTCACCGCTGGGACTTGGTGACCTGGGAATCCCACCCTCCGCTTCCCGGCTGTCACGATGGGTGTGCGCCGAACGGAGAGGCGGACGTGGCGAGGGGCAACGGTTCGGTGGTGCGCCGCCGGCAGCTGGCCCGGCTGCTGCGCGCGATGCGGGAGGAGTCCGGGCTCACCCTGGAGCAGGCCGCCCCGCGGCTGGACTGGTCGACCAGCAAGCTGAACCGGATCGAGATGGCCCAGCAGAACGTCGACGTGCACGGGGTCAAGAGCATGCTCGACCTCTACGACGTCGGCGGGGACCGCTGGACCCAGGTGATCGAGCTGGCCCGGGCGGTCCGGCAGCGCGGCTGGTGGCGGGTATACGGCTCGGACGACCGCGGTTACGTACCGCTGGAGGCGGAGGCCAGCCTGGTCCGCGACTACACGCTCGGCTACGCGCCGGGCCTGCTGCAGACCGCCGACTACGCCCGCGAGATCTTCCGCAGCTCGCTTTATCCGGCGCACCGAGGACGAGCTGGAGAACGAGGTCACCATCCGGATGATCCGCCAGGAGCGGCTGGTCTCGCCGGACAACCCGCTGGAGCTGGTCGCGATCGTGGACGAGTCGGTGCTGCACCGCCCGGTCGGCGGGCCTGCGGTGATGCGCGCCCAGCTCGCCCGCCTGGTCGAGGCGGCCGCGCTGGACACGGTGACCTTCCAGGTGCTGCCCACCGGCGTGGGCGCGCATCCGGGGATGTCCGCGGCCGTTCGCGGTGCTGAGCTTCGACCGGCTCGGCGAACCGGATCTGGTCTACGTCGAGCACCCGATGGGCGCCGTGCAGCTGGAGAAGGAGGCCGAGGTGGCCAGGGCTAGACTCGTCTTCGACCGGCTGCGGTCGGACGCGCTGAGCCCCGCAGACTCGGTGGCGCTGGTCGAGCGGCTGGTCGAGCGGGCCTAGACCGACCAGGACGGGATGCGCTGTGGACCTCACCGGCGCCCGGTGGCGCAAGAGCAGCTTCAGCGGCGGGAACGGCGAGGGCGGCGGTTGCGTCGAGGTGGCGTTCCTGCCCGGCCGCCGGGTCGCGCTGCGGGACAGCAAGGACCGGACGCTCCCCGCCCAGCTGTTCTCCACCGCCGGCTGGACCGCGTTCACCACCGCGGTCCGTGCGGGCGAGTTCGACCTCGACTAGAGCGCGGCCGGCCGGAGCTCGGCGCCTCGACAGCGCGCGGTCGTCCCCGGCACACAAGCACGGTCGCCGGCGCATGTGTCAGGACTTGTGTGCCGGGCATCGCGGGTGTGTGCCGGCCGAGGTGGCGGGGGGATCGCCGCTGCAGCCGGACGGCCCACCGGCCCGATCGCGGACCGTTTACCTGGGCATCCAGCGGTTCTAACCTTGGCCGGGCGGTAACGGCGGCTGGCCTGTCGGCGACCACCTGGTGGGTGAATGAGGAGTGGCGCCGTGAGCCTCAAACAGTTCGGTCCGTACCGGCTGGATTCGTTGGTCGGCCGGGGCGGCATGGGCGAGGTGTACGCCGCGTTCGACACCCGGCGCGAGCGCGTCGTGGCGCTCAAGCTGCTTCCCGAGGTGCTCTGCAAGGACGAGGAGTACCAGCGCCGGTTCCGGCACGAGTCACACGTGGCGGCCCGGCTGCGCGAGCCGCACGTCATCCCGATCCACGACTACGGCGAGATCGACGAGCGGCTCTACATCGACATGCGTCTGGTCGACGGCGACAACGTGGCCCGGCTGCTCGCCGCGCACGGGCCGTTCCCGCCGGCCCGCGCGGTCCACGTCATCGGCCAGGTCGCCGAGGCGCTGGACGCGGCGCACGCCGACGGCCTGGTGCACCGCGACATCAAGCCGACGAACGTCCTGCTCACCCACAGCGACTTCGTCTACGTCGTCGACTTCGGCATCGCGCACGCCGTCGGCAGCCAGGGCACCGCGCTGACCATGACCGGCGCCACCATCGGCTCGCTCGACTACATGGCACCCGAGCGGTTCCAGTCCCGCCCGGTCGACCTGCGGATCGACGTCTACTCGCTGACCTGCCTGCTGTACGAGTGCCTCACCGCGCAGAAGCCGTTCCTCGGCCAGGACCTTGCCGCGCTGATGTACGCCCACCTGGCGGCGCCACCGCCACTGCCCAGCGTCATCCAGCCCGGCGTCCCGGAGGCGTTCAACGCGGTCATCGCCAGGGGCATGGCCAAGGACCCCGCGGACCGGTTCACCTCGACCGGCGAGCTCGCCGCCGCGGCCCGCGCCGCACTCGGTACAGCCGCACCCGGTACTGCACCAAGCGCGGCCGCGGCGCCCACCCCGGCACCCGTCGAGGCGCTTACCGCCGCGGACTTCGCCGGGACCGAGGCGCAGTCGGGCGCCCCCGCACCGCAGGCCGTTGCCGAACCGCCGCAGGCACCGGTCGGACCGGCAGCCGGTCCGGCACCGGACGTCGGCGCCAACGGCGACGGACCGACCAGGTCGATCGCGGTCGCCGTCGATACCCCACCGCCGCCACCACCGCGCCCACCCGCGCCGCCCCTACCCGAACCGCCGGCGAGCCCGCCGCCCGGCGGCCGTCGCCGCAGGTGGGCGATCGCGCTGGCCGGGGTCGCGATCCTCGCGGTGCTCGGGCTGCTCGTCGCGCTCGCGGTGAACCGACTGGTGACGCCGACGGCCGGCGCGGCGAACCCGGTGGCCGACGCACCCGCCGTCGCAGGCGACGGGGGCGAGCAGCCTCGACATCCCGACCGTCGGTCCGACGATCAACGTCGCGCCGAAGTCGGGCTTCGTCGCGGTGGCCCCGAACGGGCGGTATGCCTACGTGGCGAACCGTGACCAGAAGACGATCTCCGTCGTGGACACCACCGCGAACGCGGTCACCGCGACGATCCCGGTCGACGCCGGCCCACCGTGGTTCATCGCCTTCGCGCCGGACGGAAAGACGGCCTACGTCAGCATCTACATCCAGAACACCGACCTGAACCTGATGGGCGTGCTGGACACCGCCTCGAACAAGATCACGGCTACCGTCCCGGTGGCCAAACGCCCGTTCGCGCTGACCGTCACGCCCGACGGCAAGCGGATCTACGTACCCGGGCACGACGAGGGCGCGATCTCGCTGGTCGACGCCGGCAGCAACTAGCGTGATCCAGACGATCCCGGTGGCGCCCAACCCGCACTGGGTCACGCTGACCGCGGACGGCAGCCGCGGCTACGTCGCCAACCACGAGTCGAACGTGGTGTCGGTGCTGGACATCGCGACCAACACCGTGCTGACCACGATCCCGACCGGGATCAGCCCGCACAGCGTCGCGGTCAGCCCGGACGGCCGCACCGTGCAGGCCACCAACTACGACGGGAACACCGTCTCGGTGATCGACACCGCGACCAACACGGTGCGGGCCACGATCCCGGTCGGCACCCACCCACAGAGCGTGGCGTTCGCCAAGGACGGCAAGCACACCTACGTGGCCAATGTGGACAGCGACAACATCTCGGTGATCAACACGGAGACGAACACGGTGACCGCGACGCTCCCGGTCGGGGACGCGCCGACCAGCGTCGCGGTGCTGCGCCGACGGGCGGCGCGCCTACGTCACCAACCTCAGCAACGGCACGATCACCATCCTGGACATTGCCGGCTAGCGGCCGGCTAGCAGCCGGCTAGCGGCCGGCTAGACGCCGCGGCCCCCCTCGGCGAGCGCGGCGACGTCGGTTGCCGCGCCGCGCAGGTCCACCCGCACCGCGTCCCGACCGAACACGTAGAGCACGAGCTCGGCCGGCTCCCCGACCACGGTGACGGCGGGCTCGCCGGAACGCGCGACGTGCCGGGTGCCGTCCGGCAGCTCCAGCACGACGCCGACCGAGGTGTTGCGGAGCAGCCAGCGTGAGGCCCGGACCAGGCCGTACCAGAGAGCGGCGTCCCGCCGGCGGTCCGGCGGCCGCGGCTCCCAGCCGGGCGCGCCGCGCCGCACGTCCTCGTGGTGCACGAAGTACTCCAGCCCGTTGAGCAGGTCGTCCATCTTGGGCAACGCGTAGAGCGACCAGATCGGCGGACCGTGCCGCACCAGGGCGACCAGCTCCGGCCACGGCCGCTTCGCGTAGTCGCGCATCGCCGACTCGGTCAGCCGGGCGAGCGGGGCGGCGATGACGCCTACCGACGCCCACGGACGGCGCTCGCGGACGAGCAGGTGCGCTGCAAGATCACGAGTTGTCCAGCCGGCGCACAGCGTCGGAGCGTCCGGCCCCACCACGGCGAAAAGGTCGCACAGCTCCGCGCGTTCTCGGCTGGCCAGGCTCACCCCTGCCACCCTAGGCGCGGCGTGCCAAGATCGCCGGGAGCGGTCAGCCCTCGGTGACGAACGGGCTGGAGGCGATCTCGGTGCCGTCCGAGAGCGCGGCGATCTCGAAGTCGGCGAACACGTTGGGCACCTCGGCCTGCAGCTGGCGCAGGCACACCACGGCGAGCTCCCGGATCTCGACGTCCGCGTGCTCGGTGGCCCGCATCGCTATGAAGTGCCGCCACGCCCGGTAGTTCCCGGTCACCACGATCCGGGTCTCGGTGGCGTTCGGCAGCACCGCGCGGGCCGCCTGCCTGGCCTGCTTGCGGCGCAGGGTGGCGTTCGGGACGTCCGCGAAGCGCTGCTCCAGCCCGGCCAGCAGCTCGTCATAGGCCTTGACCGCGGCCGCGGCGCTCTCCATGAACACCGCGTGCAGCTCGGGGTCCTTGGCGATCACGTCGGGCTCGACCATCGCCGCGTCCCGCTCCGGTACGTAGCGCTGGGAGAGCTGGGAGTAGGAGAAATGCCGGTGCCTGATCAGCTCGTGGGTCAGCGACCGGGACACCCCGGTCAGGTAGAAGGTGACGCTGCCGTGCTCGAGCACCGAGAGGTGCCCGACCTCGAGGATGTGCCGCAGGTACCCGGCGTTGCTCGCGGTGACCGGGTTCGGCTTCTTCCACGACTGGTAGCAGGCCCGCCCGGCGAACTCACTGAGCGCCTCGCCACCGGTGGCATCGGTCGACCAGGGCACGTCGGCCGGTGGCAGGAACTCGGTCTTGGCGACGATCTGCACCCGCAGCGTGGTGGTCTCCGGCATGCGCCGCAGCCTAACCGGGTGCCCCGACCGGGACGGGCAGCCGCGCGGACCCGTGGGTCCACCCAGCGGGCCCGGCACTGACCGACGCTTGACCGACGTCACAGGTGACGTCATAGTGATGTCATGGATGTCGGTCAGTACGTCGCCGCGCTGCGCGAGGACCTCACAGCCGCCGCGGCGGCGGGTGACGAGCAGGCCCGGCGCACCGCGGCCCTGCTCGGCGCCGCCGTCGAGCCGGCCGCCCGACTAGCGATCATGAACGCGCTGTCGGACCTCGCCGCGGAGGTGACCGCCGCACTCGGCGACCGGGTAGTGGAGGTGCGCCTGGACGGCCGGGACGTCCGGGTCGCGGTCAGCGACCCGGTGAGCGAACCGGACCGCGAGCCGGAGGAGGAGCGCGGCTCCACGGTTCCGCCGTTCATGCGCGGCGGTGCCGGCGATGACCTGAGCCGGATCACCTTGCGGCTGATGGAGCAGATCAAGAGCCA
Source organism: uncultured Actinomycetota bacterium (assembly GCA_963776255.1). GTDB lineage: Bacteria > Actinomycetota > Actinomycetes > Mycobacteriales > Pseudonocardiaceae > Pseudonocardia. The sequence goes on from CAVZMB010000017.1 coordinate 225,408, forward strand.
GGCCGAGCAGGCCGCGTCGCAGCAGGGCATGTCGCTGAACTCCTGGGTGTCCCAGGCGGTGCAGGGCGCGCTGTCCGGGAAGCCCGGTCGACAGCAGGGCCGACGCGACCCCCGCCGGCCGAGTGACGGGCGTCGACTGAAGGGCTGGGTGCAGGGATGAACGACAGGGACGAACCGCAGACCGGCGACCAGCAGGACGACCACGAGCCCCGTACCCGACGCGACCGATGCGAGGGCCGACGAACGCGGCCGACGAACGCGCCGACGAAGCGGGCCGACGAAGGGGCCAAAGCTGAGGATGCCGATCTCGTTCGGCAGGAGACGCCACGCCTGCGACGGCCCCGCCGAGCTGGACGTCTCGTTCGGGCCCGGTCGGGTGAGCATCCGGCTGGCCGAGGTGGACGAGGTGCAGGTGGAGGTCCGCCACGAGCCGGGCATGGCCGGCGGCTGGTCGCAGGGCCTGACCGGCTTGATCAGCTGGATCGGCGAGGCGACCGCGTACACCGGAATCGAGCTGTCCACGGTCGAGCTCGGCGCCGAGGCGGTCCGGGCGACGACCATCAGCTGGTCGGAAGTCGGCCGCCGGCTGGTCGTGCAGGGCCCGGTCGACCCGCCGCTGCGGTCGGTCCCGCTGGCGGTCTCGATCTCCGCCCCGCAGGGCTCTCGGGTCTCGGTACGGACCGGTTCCGCCGACGTGACGGTCACCGGGCCGGCCGGCAGCACGACGGCGCGCACCGGGTCGGGCCGGGTCTCGGTCGATCAGGTCGACGGCGACGCGGAGGTCACCACCGGATTCCGGCGGAGTCGATCTCGGACCGGTGACCGGACGAACCCGGGCCAAGACGGGCTCCGGCCGGCTCGCGGTCGCCTCGCTGGGCGGCACGTCCGAGGTCAAGGCCGGCAGCGGCAGCATTCAGCTCGGCGAGGTGCACTCCGACCTGCACGTGAACACCGGGTCCGGCGACGTGACGGTCGCCGATGCGCACGCCGGCCGGATGGACATCACCGCCGGCAGCGGTGACCTGCGCATCGGGGTGCACCGTGGCGTCGCCGCCGAGCTCGACGTGGTCTCCGGCTCGGGGCGGGCCCGCAGCGACCTGGACGTCGCCAGCGAACCACCCGCCGGGCAGACCCCGCTGAAGATCCGCGGCCGGACCGGCAGCGGCGACGTCCTCGTGACCCGCGCCTGATCCAGGGCGCTGCGGCGGTGAGCGGGCGGTTCATCTCCCCGCCCGTTCACCGCAGCGCTCGTCAGATTGATCGCGGCGCAGCCGCGGTGAGCGGCGCGGCCAGGTCTCCGCGCTCCCCGACGGCCACCCCGGCCAACCCGAGCCACCGGGCCATCTCGCCCAGCTCCGCGGCCAGTTCGGCGGCGACCCGCCGCACATCGACTCCGGGTTCGGCGAACGCCCCCGGCACCCGCAGCACCCCGGCGGCCCGGTCCGCCTTGAGGTCGACCCGGGCGACCAGCTCGTCGCCCAGCAGGAACGGGAACACGTAGTAGCCGTGCACCCGCCGCGGCGCCGGCACGTAGATCTCGACCCGGTAGCGGAAGCCGAACAGCCGCTCGGTGCGGGCCCGGTCCCAGATCAGCGGGTCGAACGGGCTCAACAGCGCCCGGGCGTCAACCCGGCGCGGCATCCGGGCGCCGGCATGCCGGTAGGCCGGCTGCGGCCATCCGACCACCTCCACCGGCTCCAGCACGCCGGCCGTCACCAGGTCGGCCACCGCCTGCCGGCTGCGTGCCGGCGCAAGCCGGTAGTAGTCCCGGAGGTCGGGCTCGGTGGCCACCCCCAGCGCGGCGGCGGCCCGCGTGATCAGCTCCGCGGCGGCGGCCTCCGGCTGCGGGGCGGGCGCGGCCAGCACCGCCGGCGGGAGCACCCGCTCGGGCAGGTCGTACAGCCGCCGGAAGTTCACCCGGGCACCGGTGGTGAGCTGGCCGGTGCCGAACAGCCACTCACAGATCCGCTTGACGTCCGAGCGGTCCCACCAGGAGGGGGCGCGCGGCGGCCGGAATCGATTCGGCCGGGACCGATCCGGACCGCCGAGGGCTGCCTCCAGCTCACCCGCGCCGACCGGACCCAGCTCCTTTACCGCGGCCAGCACGTCGGCGACCAGCCCCGGCTCCCGCTCGGCGAGCGCTTCGTAGTTGCGCCACCAGCCGGGGCGCTTGGCCCCGGGCAACAGCAGCGGCCAGTCCTGCACCGGCAGCAGGCTCGCCTCGTGCGCCCAGTACTCCACCAGCAACCGCGGCCGGCGCGCCGAGGGCGACCAGGCCGCCTCGTCGAGCAGCTCCCGCGGGTAGTCGCCGAGCCGAGCGAACAGCGGGGCGTAGTGCGCTCGGACCACGACGTTCACCGAGTCGAGCTGCAGCAGCCGGAGCCGGTCGAGCACGGCGCGCAGCTGGCGGCGGGTGACCGGGCCGGCCGGCCGTGCGTCGGCGAAGCCCTGCGCCGCCAGCGCGGCACGCCGGGCGCCGTCCCCGCTGAGACGCGCACTGGTCCTGCGCACGACCCCGATGTTGTCAGACCGGTCCGACGGTCTCCGGCACCCGCCGCACCCGCTCCGACGCGACGACCACCACCACGGCGATCACGACCACCGCGCCGCCGACCAGCTGCGCCGGGGTGAACCGCTCCCCCGCGATCACCGCGCCGAGCACCACCGCGATCACCGGGTTCACGTAGGCGTAGGTGGCGACCGTGGACACCGGCAGGGTGGCCAAGGCGTAGGCGTAGGCACTCATCGCACCGAGCGAGACGACGATCGACAGGTAGCCCCAGGCCAACCACGACGTGGCGCTGATGGCGGCGGGATCCAGCCGCTCCCCGGCCAGCCATCCGGTCCCGACCAGGAACGCGCCGCCGGCCAGCATCTCCACGGTGGCCAGCGCGAACGGGCTCTGCGGCACCTCCATCCGGGTCGTCGCGAAGGTGCCGAGCGCCCAGCACAGCGCGGCGATCAACACCAGCCACGGTCCCCACCACTCGTTGCCGACCGTCCCGCCCACCCCGGGACCGGCCAGCAGCAGCGCGGCCAGGCCGGCCAGCCCGACGCCGACCCCGAGCAGCGTGGTCACCCGCGGGCGGTCACCGGTCAGCCCGCGAAGCAGCACGATGTACAGCGGCACCGAGGCGATCAGCAGCGCGGCCAGCCCGGACGAGACGTGCTGCTCGGCGACCGTGACCAGCCCGTTCCCGCCGGCGATCAGCAGCAGCCCGGCCAGCAGCGCGGTGCCGAGCTGGCGGCGGTTCATCCGCCATACGTTGCGTCTTGCCAGCACGAGCAGCAGCACCGCGAGCAGCAACCCGGCGACCACGAACCGCAGTCCGGCCGCCAGCAGCGGCGGCACGCTCTCGATCGTGTAGCGGATGGCCAGGTAGGTCGATCCCCACATCACGTAGACCACGCCGAGGGCCAACCACGGAGCCGCCCCGGACGCGGGTGCCGGGGCGGACGGGGGCTTCGGGGCGCGCGTGCCGGAGGGGGAGGACGTCACGCCTGGCACGTTGCCAGGTGGAGGCCGGGCGCGTCGCGCGGATATCGGTCCCCGAGTCGGCTGCGTCGCGGCGGGTCGGGTAGGCAGTGCCGGTGGCCTCGTCGGCGGTGCGCACCGCGACTCCCGATGACATCGACGAGATCGTCCGGATTCAGGCGACCACCTGGCGAACCGCCTACGCCGAGCTGGTGCCCGCGGCGGCGATCGAGCTGCTGGCGGGAGCGGCTGCGCGGCAGGCCTGGTTGGACGCGGTGCAGGCCGGAGCCGGTCATCACGTGCTGGTGGCCACCGAGAGCACCTGGACCGTCGGGTTCTGCGCGGCCGCGCTGGTCGAGGGCGCCGGCGAGATCGGCGTGCTGCTGGTCGAGCCGCGCTGGGGTCGGCGTGGGCACGGCGGGCGGCTACTGGCCGCCGCGGCCGAACGGCTGCTGGCAGACGGCGCGTCGGCCGGTGTCGCCTGGGTGCCGGAGGCCGACGAGGTCTCCCGACGGTTCTACGCGGCCGCGGGCTGGGCGGCGGACGGGACCGTGCGCGTGCTGGACGCCGGTGGCCGGGACCTCCGCGAGCTGCGGCTGACCGGCCGACTCGACCTGCGGCTCGGTTGACCGGCCGCTCGACGTGCGATCGTGTGGGCGTTGCCGGTCACGTTCCCGGACCACGCGCCCGACCAGGACCCCGAGCCCCACGCTCAGCGCTATCCACCCGAGTACTCCGAACAGCACCCAAGACGCCCCACCCACGACAACTCCCGGTTGTGTCGGCCAGTCCGGTCACTGACCAACACGTTCAGCCGGAGAGATCGGTTCACATTCGGTGGCGGGGCCTGTCGGAACGGCCGCCCTAGGAGGGTGCCCCCTAGCCGAGCCCGAGCAGCGGCCCGATGCCGACGGTGAGCCCGGGGCGGTCGAGCACCGAGCGCACCGCGAGCAGCACGCCGGGCATGAACGACTCCCGGGCCAGCGAGTCGTGCCGGATGGTGAGCGTCTCGCCGGCCGCGCCGAAGACGACCTCCTGGTGGGCCACCAGCCCGGGTAGCCGCACCGAGTGCACCCGGATCCCGTCCACCTCGCCGCCCCGGGAGCCGGCGAGCTCCTGGGTCGTCGCGTCCGGCACCGGACCCTTGCCCGCCTCGGCCCGGGCGGCGGCGACCAGTCGGGCGGTGTGCGCCGCCGTCCCGGACGGCGCGTCGATCTTGTCCGCGTGGTGCAGCTCGATCACCTCGACGGAGTCGTAGAACCGCGCCGCGGTCGCGGCGAAGTGCATCGCCAGCACCGCGCCGATCCCGAAGTTCGGTGCGATCAGCACCCCGAGGCCGGGTTTGTGCTCCAGCCACCCGGCCACGGTGTCCAGCTTCTCGGCGTCGAAGCCGCTGGTGCCGACCACGCAGGAGATGTCGTTGTCGATGCAGAACCGGATGTTGTCCAGCACCACCTCGGGCGTTGTGAAGTCGACGACCACCTGCGCGCCAGCGTCGGCCACGTTGAACAGCCAGTCGCCGATGTCGACCATGGCCACCAGGTCGAGATCGTCGGCGGCCTCGACGGTTGCGCACACCAGCGCCCCCATGCGGCCCCGCGCGCCCAGCACCGCCACCCGGATCGGCTCGTCGGTCACGGCGACACCCTAGAACGGGGGGTGAACTCGCCCAGCGCGCGCAGCGGCCCGGGCAATGCGTCGATCGACTTGTAGGGCCCGACCACGGCGGCGGTCAGCGGCTGGAAGAACAGCTCGCCGGCCAGTTCGGCGACCTGCTCGACGGTCACCGCCTCGATGCCCGCGAGGCTCTCCGCGACGCTGCGCTGCTGGCCGTCCAGCTCGGCCCGGCCCAGCCGGTGCATCCGGGAGCCGGGGTCCTCCAGGCCGAGGATCAGCCCGCCGCGCATCGAGCCCTTCACCCGGGCCAGCTCGGCGGGGGTCAGCCCGGCGTCGGCGAGCTCGGTCAGCACCTCGAGAACGACCTGGGCCACCTCGTCGAAGTGCTCCGGCGAGCATGCGGTGTACACCGCAAGGCTGCCGAGCTCGGTGTAGCCCGCGGTCGCCGAGTAGACCGAGTAGGCCAGCCCACGGCTCTCCCGGATCCGCTGGAACAGCCGCGAGCTCGGCCCGCCACCGAGCGCGGTGCTCAGCACCCCGAGCACGTACCGCCGGGGGTCGTTGCGGCCCGCGGTGGGCAGCCCGAGCAGCATGTGCGCCTGCTCGATGTCGCTGGCCTGCAGCGCAACCGAGCCTCGCCGGGACAGCCGGCCGTTCGCACGTGACGGAACGCCGGCCGCGGGGCCGTCGGACGGGAACGCCGCCTCAGCGAGCTCGACGACCTGCCGGTGTTCCACGTTGCCCGCCGCCGCGACGACCATCCGGGACGGCCGATAGTGCCGCCGCCAGAACCCGTGCAGGGTGTCCCGGTGCAGGGTCCGGATCGAATCCTCCGGCCCCAACACCGGCAGGGCGAGCCGGTCGCCGTCGAACAACGCCGCGTCGAAGAGGTCGCCGACCAGGTCCTCCGGGTCGTCGTCGCGCATCGCGATCTCTTCGAGCACGACGCGGCGCTCGATCTCGACGTCCGCCGGGCTCAGCGTCGCGGCCATCACCACGTCCGCGAGCAGGTCGACGGCCAGCGCCAGGTCGCCGTCCAGCACGTGCGCGTAGAAGCAGGTGTGCTCCTTCGCGGTGAACGCGTTCAGCTCACCGCCCACCGCGTCGATCTCGTCGGCGAGTTGCGCGGCCGTTCGCCGCTCGGTGCCCTTGAACAGCAGGTGCTCGAGGTAGTGCGCGGCGCCGGCCTGGTCGACGGTCTCGTCGACCGACCCGACCGGCAGCCACACCCCGATCGACACCGACCGCGCGCCGGGCACCTGTTCGGTGACCACCCGCAGCCCGCTGGTCAGCGAGCTGCGGTCCACATCCGCCGGCGGTGCGCTCGTCAACTCGTCCGGCTCGGCTCGGAGTCCGGGCCGGCGGCGGCAGCGACGGCGGGTTCGCCGGACGGCGTCTCGGCCGTGCCCGCCGCTCCCGCAGCGCCCTCCTCGAAGATCGGCACCAGGCTGACCTTGCCGCGGTTGTCGATGTCGACCACCTCGACCCGGAGCTTGTCGCCGACCTTCACGACGTCCTCGACCTTGCCGATCCGCTTGCCGTTGCCGAGCTTGGAGATGTGCACCAGGCCGTCCTTGCCGGGAACCAGCGAGACGAACGCCCCGAAGGCGGCGGTCTTGACCACCGTGCCGAGGTAGCGCTCGCCGATCTTGGGCAGCTGCGGGTTCGCGATCGCGGTGATCTTGTCGACGGCGGCCTGCGCGGAGAGGCCGTCGGCCGCACCGACGTAGATCGTGCCGTCGTCCTCGATCGTGATGTCCGCGCCGGTCTCCTCGGTGATCGAGTTGATCATCTTGCCCTTCGGCCCGATCACCTCGCCGATCTTGTCGACCGGGATCCGCACGGTGGTGATCCGCGGCGCGTACGGGCTCATCTCGTCCGGCGAGTCGATCGCCTGCGCCATCACGTCCAGGATGGTCAGCCGGGCGTCGTGGGCCTGCCGCAGCGCGGCGGCGAGCACCTCGGACGGGATGCCGTCCAGCTTGGTGTCCAGCTGCAGCGCGGTGACGAAGTCCTTCGTGCCGGCAACCTTGAAGTCCATGTCACCGAAGGCGTCCTCGGCGCCGAGGATGTCGGTCAGGGCGACGTACTCGGTGCTTGCCGTCGATCGACGTCGGAGACCAGGCCCATGGCGATACCGGCCACCGGTGCCTTCAGCGGCACCCCGGCATTGAGCAGCGACATCGTGGACGCGCAGACCGAGCCCATCGAGGTCGAACCGTTCGAGCCCAGCGCCTCGGACACCTGCCGGATCGCGTACGGGAACTCCTCGCGGGTCGGCAGCACCGGCACCAGCGCCCGCTCGGCGAGCGCGCCGTGACCGATCTCGCGGCGCTTCGGCGAGCCGACCCGGCCGGTCTCCCCGGTCGAGTACGGCGGGAAGTTGTAGTGGTGCAGGTAGCGCTTGCGCGTCTCCGGCGACAGCGAGTCGATCTGCTGCTCCATGCGCAGCATGTTCAGCGTGGTCACGCCCAGGATCTGGGTCTCGCCGCGCTCGAACAGCGCCGAGCCGTGTGCCCGGGGCACCACCTCGACCTCGGCGGAAAGCGGCCGGATGTCGGTCAGCCCGCGGCCGTCGATGCGCACCTTGTCGCGCAGGATGCGCTGCCGGACCAGCTTCTTGGTCAGCGCGCGGAACGCGCCGCCGAGCTCGCCCTGCCGGCCCTCGAACCGCTCGCCGAGCCGGTCGCAGCACGCCCGCCTTGATCTCGTCGAGCCGGGCCTCGCGCTGCTGCTTGGCCGGGATCGTCAGCGCCGCGGCGACGTCGTCGCGGGCGGCTTCGGTCACGGCCTCCAGCGCGTCCGGCTGGTAGGCCGGGTAGCGCGGGAAGTCGCCGGTCGGCTTCGCCGCCGCGTCGGCCAACTGCTGCTGGGCGACGGCCAGCGCGCGGATGAACGGCTTGGCCGCCTCGAGCCCGGCCGCGACGACCTCCTCGGTCGGAGCCGGCGCGCCGCCGGCGACCAACGCGATGACGGACTCGGTCGCCTCGGCCTCGACCATCATGATCGCGACATCGGCGTCGCCGTCGGAGTCGGCGTCGACCAGCCGGCCCGCGACGACCATGTCGAACACGGCGCGCTCGAGCTGCGGGTAGGTCGGGAACGCCACCCACTGGCTGGTGCCGTCCTCGCCGTTGATCAGTGCCACCCGCACCGCGCCGATCGGCCCGGAGAACGGCAGCCCGGCGAGCTGGGTGGACGCGGACGCAGCGTTGATCGCCACCACGTCGTACATGTCGGCCGGGTTCAGGCTCATCACCGTGACCACGACCTGCACCTCGTTGCGCAGGCCGTCGGCGAAGGACGGCCGCAGCGGCCGGTCGGTCAGCCGGCAGGTCAGGATCGCGTCGCTCGGTCGGGCGACCCTCGCGGCGGAAGAAGGACCCCGGGATCCGGCCCGCGGCGTACATCCGCTCCTCGACGTCGACCGTCAGCGGGAAGAAGTCGAAGTGCTCCTTCGGGTGCTTGCGACGCTGGTCGTCGCCGACAGCAGCATGGTGTCGTCGTCGAGGTAGGCGACGACCGAGCCGGCGGCCTGCCGGGCCAGCCGACCGGTCTCGAACCGGACGGTGCGGGTGCCGAAGCTGCCGTTGTCGATGACGGCCACGGTTTCGGTTGCCGTCTCGGTTGCGGCTTCTGGGACCGCACCGCCGGCGCCGTCGGCGCCGGACTCGGGTCCCGAGCTCACGGGATCGATGGGATGGGACATGAGATTCTGTTGCTCCCTGTTCTGGTGCGTGTCAGGGCGCAATCGCGGTCCGCCGGAACTCGGCGTTGCCGGTCATCGATCGAAGCCCTCGGGTCGTGTCGTGCCCGGGGGCCACTACCGAGGACCGGCGGCTTCGGCGTTCCGTGCGGTGGCGGATTGCCCTGATGATCACGCTGTGTAGTTGTGCACTCCGAGCCGGCGTTTCGTCGGCCCGGGACTGCGGTCAGCGGCGCAGGCCCAGCCGCTCGATCAGCGCCCGGTAGCGGGCGACGTCGACCTTGGCCAGGTACTGCAGCAGCCGCCGCCGGCGGCCGACCATGAGCAGCAGGCCGCGGCGGGAGTGGTGGTCGTGCTTGTGCAGCTTGAGGTGCTCGGTGAGATCGGAGATGCGCCTGGTCAGCAGCGCCACCTGCGCCTCGGGCGAGCCGGTGTCGGAGTCGTGCACTCCGTACTCGCCAAGGATTTCCTTCTTCTGGGCGGCGGACAGTGCCACTCGGGTACTCCTCGACTTCTCGGTGCCGTGAGGTCCCACGCCTTGGGTTCCAGGGCGGGAGAGACGGTGCCGGCCACCACGGACTGCAGCCGCACCCTGACTACGAGGTTACCAGCCGGTTGGTTCCGGCCACGGCCAGGGGCACTCGGTGCACCACCCGGTACCGGGGCGGTGAAGGTGTGCGGCTGCTGTGCACGAGCCGGACCTCGCCGGGGCGCCACCACGGGCCGCGGTGGCGATGCAGCGGGCTGTCCGCCGGTGGCCAGGCGCGGGCACTGCGGGCGCGAGCCACGGCGACGTAGGGCCGGCCGTCGGGCACCGCCCCGGCCCCGGCCACCAGATCGCCGAGCGCGACCAGGTCGGCCGGCCCGGCGGCGGTCACCACGGCGTATCCGAGCCGAGGCAGGAACCCGGCACCGGCCAACCGCAGCAGCGGTGCCGGCCGTCCGGCCAGCGCGGCCTCCAGCCGGCGGGCCTCGATGCCCGGGTCGGCGTCGTCGCCGTGGAAGCAGAGCGTGAGGTGCCAGCGCGGTGGCGGGATCCGTCGCCACCCTTCCGGCGGCCAGTCGAGGCCGGCCGAGACCAACTCGCTGTCCAGGGCGGCCACCGCCTCGCTGGAAGGCCAGAGCGCGGTGAACAGGCGCACGCCGACTCAGCCGGCCGCGGCCCGGCGCAGCACCGCCGCCAGCGCGGGAAACTCGGCGGCCAGCGCGGCGGCGGCGGCGTTGAGCTGGGTCGGCGCGGCCACCGCCCGCAGTGCCTGCAGGGACCGGTCGGCCAGCATCGGACGGGTCAGCTTCACCTCGGCGAGCAGTGCGGACACCTGATCCGGCTCGGCCCGGGGCGGCAGCACGGCCACCCGCTGGTTCAGCAGCATCAGCCGGGCCAGCACGATCGGGTTGGCGATCTTCATCCGGCGCCCGCTGATCAGCTGGCTCAACATCGACTGGCTCAGCCCGAGCGCGTCGGCCAGCCGGGCCTGGTTGATGTCCAGGCCCGTCATGACCCGGCGGGCATAGCAGCCGAGCGACTCGCCGTACAGCTCGCGCTGCCGCTCCCGGTTACGCCGCATGGCTGCGTACTGCACGCAGGAATGCTGACAGCCGGCGACCGGCGCGTGGGGCCGTTTGGCCAGATCGGTCCGGTGCCGATGGTCGGGTCCCTCAGCCGAGCAGCTCCCTGGTGCGGTCCACGTCGCGGTGCATCTGCGCGATCAGGTCCTTGATGTCCGCGAACCGCTCCATGCGCGCGCAGCCGCTGCACGAAGTCGATCCCGACGTGGTGGCCGTAGAAGTCCTCCTCGACGTCCAGCACGTACGCCTCGACCCGACGCTGTCGGCCGGAGAACGTCGGGTTGCTGCCCACCGAGATCGCCGCCGGCAGCTGCCGGTCGCGGTGCTCGAACAGGCCCGCGTACACCCCGTCCGCGGGCACCGCCGCGAACGGGGCCGGATCGATGTTCGCGGTCGGGAAGCCCAGCGAACGACCGCGCCGCTCGCCGTGCACCACCACCCCGTCCACCCGGTGCGGCCGGCCGAGGGCCTTGGTCGCGGTCTCCACGTCGCCGGCGTCGATGCAGGCCCGGATGAAGGTCGAGGAGAATGTGATGTCGCCGTGGTCGATCCCGGCGTCGCTGACCAGCTCGATCCCCTCGGCGACGAAGCCGAACTTGCTGCCGAGCCGGGACAGCAGCTCGACGTCGCCCTTGGCCTTGTGCCCGAAGGTGAAGTTCCGCCCGACCACCACCGCCGCCGCGTGCAGCCCCTCGACCAGGATCTCGTGGGCGAACTCGTCGGCCGGCGTGCGGGCCAGCTCGGCGGTGAACGGCATCACGCAGAACACGTCGACGCCGAGCTCGGCGACCAGCTCGGCCCGCCGCTTCAGCGTGGTCAGCCGGGCCGGGTGGCTGCCCGGGCGGACCACCTCCGCCGGATGCGGGTCGAAAGTCATCAGCACCGTCGGCAGGTCGCGCTCCTTGGCCACCTCGATCGCCCGGCGGATCAGGATTTGGTGCCCGCGGTGCACCCCGTCGAACACCCCGATCGTCACCACGCAGCGTCCCCAGCCGGCCGGTAGGCCGTCCAACCCTCGCCAGCTCAGCACGCCCGCGAGCCTATGCGGAGATCGCGGCGGGCTTCAGGTTTCCGGCGTGAAGACCACCACCGGGCGGGCCTGCTGGTCGCGCTCGGTGAGCAGCGCGACGACGTGCCCGCTCGGGTCGAACGCACCGTAGACGCCGGGCAGCCCGGCCGGCGGCAGCTTCTGTCCGTGGCTGAGCGCACGTGCCGACTCCTCGTCGACCTGACGCCGGGGCAGGGTGGCCGCCACCGCGTCGTCCAGCCCGAGCGACAGCCCCGGCTCGGCGGCGAGCTGTTCCAGGGTGCGGGCGACGTCCAGCGTGAACGGCCCGACCCGGGTCCGCCGCAGCGCGATGAGGTGACCGCCGACGCCGAGCGCCGCCCCGAGGTCGCGGGCCAGCGCCCGGACGTAGGTGCCGGTGGAGCACTCGACGCTCACGTCGAGGTCCATGCGACCGTCAGTGTGGCTCTCGGTGCGCCGCACGGCGTCCAGCGGTGAACGCCGAGACGGTGACGGTCCGCGGGCTGAGCACGACGGTCTCGCCTTCCCGGACCCGCTGGTAGGCGCGCCGGCCGTCGACCTTGATCGCACTGACCGCGCTCGGCACCTGTGGGATCGTCCCGGTGAGCCGGGCGATCGCGGTGCGCACCTCCGCTTCGTCCACTGTGGATGCATCTACAGTGGACAACGTCCGGCCTTCGGCGTCGTCGGTGTCGGTCGCCTCGCCGAGCCGGATCGTCGCGGCGTAGGCCTTGTCCTTCACGGCCAGGTACCCGAGCAGCTTGGTGGCCTTCTGCACGCCGAGCACCAGCACGCCGGTGGCCATCGGGTCCAGCGTGCCGGCGTGCCCGATCCGCCGGGTGCCCAGCATGCGGCGCAGCCGGCCGACCACGTCGTGCGAGGTCAGCCCGGCCGGCTTGTCGACGATCACCAGTCCGGACCCGTGCACGGGTCGATCATACGAACGGCACTTTCGTGCAATAGGGCCGTACAAGAACGCCGTTCGCGCGGCTAGTTCCGGACTCGCGCCGAGCACCGCCCACCGGCCGGAGCGGGTGCGGGCGACGACGGCCACCAGCCTGATCACCATCAGCGCCGCCAAGCCGCTCCAGATGCCGGCCAGCCCCCAGCCGAACACCAGCGCCGCCCAGGTCAGCGGCAGGAACCCGAGCACGGCCGCCAGCAGCGTCGAGGTGCGCAGGAACGCGGCGTCCCCGGCGCCGAGCAGCACCCCGTCCAGCGCGAACACCACGCCGGCCAGCGGCAGCAGCGCGACGAAGAACCACCACGCCACCGGTACCTCGGCGAGCACCGCCGGGTCCGGGGTGAAGACCGCCGGCAGCGGCCCGGCGAGCGCGCCGAACACCAGACCGGCCACGACCCCGAGCACCAGCCCGTACCGGGTCACCTCCCAGGCGACCGCACGGGCCCGCTCGGCCCCGCCGGCGCCCAGCGCGGCGCCCACGATCGCCTGGGCCGCGATCGCCAGCGAGTCCAGCACCATCGCCATGAAGAACCACAGCTGCAGCACGATCTGGTGGGCGGCGACCGCCGCTGCCCCGAACCGGGCAGCGACCGCGGCCGCAGACAGGAAGCAGGCCTGGAACGCCAGGCTGCGCAGCACCAGATCTCGGCCCATCCCGAGCTGGGAGCGCATCAACGCCGGCACCGGGCGCAGCGGGGCCCGCTCGTGGACGAGGGCGCGGACGAACAGCGCGCCCGCGACTGCCTGCCCGGCGACGTTCGCGATCGCCGAGCCGGGCAGGCCGAGGCCGGCGGTGTGCACCAGCAGCGGGCAGGCCAGCGCGGACAGCCCGTTGCCGACCAGCACGTAGCGCATCGGGCGCACGGTGTCCTGCACCCCGCGCATCCAGCCGTTGCCGGCCAGGGTGAGCAGGATGAGCGGCGCGCCGAACAGCGCGATGCGCAGCCAGCCGACCGCCGCTGCGGAGATCTCCCCGCCACCGCCGAGCAGGTTCGCCACCGGTGCGGCGATCAACTGCCCGCCGACCAGCACAGCCAACCCGACTCCCACCGCGAGCCAGCTCGCCTGCACCCCCTCGGCTACCGCGTCCACCCGCCGGGCTGCCCCGTGCAGCCGGGCGGCGCGGGCCGTCGTGCCGTAGGACAGGAACGTCAGCTGGGTGGCGACCTGGGCCAGCACCACCCCACCGATCGCCAGCCCGGCCAGCGGGACCGCGCCGAGCCTGCCGACCACCGCGGTGTCGACCAGTAGGTACAACGGCTCGGCGGCGAGCACCAGCAGCGCGGGGCCCGCCAGCCGGGCCACCTCCCGTGCGTGCGTAGTGCGGCTACCCACTCACTGATCCTGGCCGCAGGCGGCCAGCACCAGCTCTCGGACGCGTTTCGCGTCGGCCTGGCCCTTGGTCGCCTTCATCACGGCGCCGACGATCGCGCCCGCCGCGGCGACCTTCCCGCCGCGGATCTTCTCCGCGACGTCCGGCTGTGCGGCCAGCGCCTGCTCGACCGCCGCGGTCAGTGCCGAGTCGTCGGACACCACCGCGAGGCCGCGGGCGGTCACCACGTCGTCCGGTTCACCCTCGCCGGCGAGCACCCCGTCCACCACCTGCCGGGCCAGCTGGTTGGTCAGCGTGCCGTCCCGGACCAGCTCGGCGACCCGGGCGACCTGTTGCGGCGTGATCGGCAGCTCGGCCAGCTCGACGCCCTGCGCGTTCGCCTGCTGGGCCAGGTAGGAGACCCACCACGAGCGGGCCTCGGCCGGCGTGGCCCCGGCGTCCACCGTCGCCGATATCAGGTTCAGGGCGTCCGCGTTGTAGATGTCCCGCAACTCGGCCGCGCTCAGGTTCCACTCCCGCTGCACCCGTTCCCGGTGCTGCCAGGGCAGCTCGGGCAACGTGGGGCGCAGGTTGTCGACCCATTCGACCGACGGCGCGATCGGCACCAGGTCGGGCTCCGGGAAGTACCGGTAGTCCTCAGAGGTCTCCTTGCGCCGGCCGGCCGATGTGGTGCCGACCGACTCGTCGAAGTGCCGGGTCTCCTGCACGATCGCCCCGCCGGCGTCCAGCACGCCGGCCTGTCGTTCCATCTCGTGGCGCACCGCCCGCTCCACCGAGCGCAGCGAGTTCACGTTCTTGGTCTCGGTCCGGGTGCCGAACACCGAGGAGCCGGCCGGCATCAGCGACACGTTCGCGTCGCAGCGCAGCGAGCCCTGGTCCATCCGCACGTCGGACACGCCCAGCGCGCGGAGCAGGTCGCGCAACGCCGACACGTAGGCACGGGCCACCTCGGGCGCCCGCTCGCCGGTGCCGGTGATCGGCTTGGTGACGATCTCGATCAGCGGCACGCCGGCCCGGTTGTAGTCGATCAGCGAGTAGGCGGCGCCGTGGATCCGGCCGTCGGCGCCACCGACGTGCAGCGACTTGCCGGTGTCCTCCTCCATGTGCGCGCGCTCGATCTCCACCCGGAACGTGCCGCCGTCGTCCAGCGGCACGTCCATCCAGCCGTGCACCGCGATCGGTTCGTCGTACTGGCTGATCTGGTAGTTCTTCGGCATGTCCGGGTAGAAGTAGTTCTTCCGGGCGAACCGGCACCACGGCACGATCTCGCAGTTCAGCGCCAGCCCGATCCGGATCACGGACTCCACCGCGGCCTCGTTCACCACCGGCAGCGAGCCGGGCAGTCCGAGGCAGGTCGGGCAGACCTGGGTGTTCGGCTCGGCGCCGAACGTGGTCGGGCAGCCGCAGAACATCTTGCTCGCGGTGGACAGCTCGACGTGCACCTCGAGCCCGAGCACCGGCTCGTAGCCCCCTTGAACGGCCGTGCCGCTGCACCGTCGGTTCGACTGCTAGCAGGTCTCACGCGGGCACCTCCAGGCTCGGCACCCGGGAGATCAGCGGCGCCCCGTCGGCCGCGTTCCGGGCGGCCTCGTAGGCCGCCGCGACGCGGTACATCACGGCCTCCCCCAGCGCCGGCGCCATGATCTGCAGGCCGACCGGCAGCCCGTCCCGGAGTCCGTTCTCCGGAGCGAGCCCGCACGGCACCGACATCGCGGTGGTGCCGGCCAGGTTGGTCGGGATCGTGCACAGGTCGTTCAAGTACATCGCCAGCGGGTCGTCGACCTTCTCCCCGATCGGGAACGCCGTCGTCGGGCTGGTCGGCGAGACCAACACGTCGGCCTTGGCGAACGCCGCGGTGAAGTCGCGGACGATCAGCGTGCGCACCTTCTGCGCCTGCCCGTAGTACGCCTCGTAGTAGCCGGAGCTCAGCGCGTAGGTGCCGAGCATGATCCGGCGCTTCGCCTCGGGCGCCGAAGCCGGCCTCCCGGGTCGCCGCCATCACCTGCTCGGCGCCCGCGTCCGGCGACGGCACCACCCGCAGCCCGTACCGCATGCCGTCGAACCGGGCCAGGTTGGACGACACCTCGCTCGGCAGGATCAGGTAGTACGCCGCCAGCCCGTAGTCGAAGTGCGGGCAGCTCACCTCGACGACCTCGGCGCCCAGTCCGCGCAGCACTTCGACCGCGGCCCGGTAGGCGGCTAGCACGCCCGGCTGGTAGCCCTCGCCGGCGAGCTCGCGCACCATCCCGACCCGCAGCCCACGCAGGTCGCCGGCGGCCCCGGCGCGGGTGGCCTGCACCACCGACGGCACCGGCGCGTCGATCGAGGTGGAGTCCAGCGGGTCGTGCCCGGCGATCACCTCGTGCAGCAGCGCGGCATCGAGCACGGTCCGCGCGCACGGGCCGGCCTGGTCCAGCGAGGACGCGCAGGCCACCAGCCCGTACCGGGACACCCCGCCGTAGGTCGGCTTGACCCCGACCGTGCCGGTCACCGCGGCCGGCTGCCGGATCGAGCCGCCGGTGTCGGTACCGACGGCCAGCGGTGCCTCGAACGACGCCAGCGACGCGGCCGAGCCGCCGCCGGAGCCGCCCGGGATGCGGCTGGTGTCCCACGGGTTGCGGGTCGGCCCGTAGGCGGAGTGCTCGGTCGAGCTGCCCATCGCGAACTCGTCCATGTTCGTCTTGCCCAGGATCACGATGCCGGCCTCGCGCAGCCGCTGGGTGACCGTCGCGTCGTACGGCGGCCGCCAGCCCTCCAGGATCCGCGAGCCGCAGGTGGTCGGCATGTCGCTGGTGGTGAACACGTCCTTCAGGGCGAGCGGCACGCCGGCCAGCGGGGAGGCCGGGGCGTCACCGGATCGCAGCGACGCGTCGACGGCCGCCGCGGCCGCGAGCGCGGGCTCGGCGGCGACGTGCAGGAACGCGTGGATCTCGGTGTCGACGGCGGCGATCCGGTCCAGGTGGGCCCGGGTGACCTCGACCGCGGAAACCTCGCCGGTGTAAATCAGGGCGGCCAGCTCGGCGGCCGAGCGCCTGATCAGCTCGCTCATCACGCCTCCGGATCAAGGATGCGCGGGACCCGGAACCGACCGTCCTCTACCGCCTGCACGCCGTCCACCACCGGAGCGCCGGAGAGCGCCTGCTCCTGGGTCAGCCCGGGCCGGATCTCGTCCGGGCGGAACACGTTGGTCAGCGGCACGGCGTGCGACGTCGGGGGGATGTCGTCCGCAGCCACTTCACCCACCCGGGCGACGGCACCCAGGATGGTCTCGAGCTGACCGGCGAACGTGTCAAGCTCGCGGTCGGTGACTGCGAGCCGGGCCAGCCGGGCCAGGTGCGCGACCTCGTCACGGGAGATGGCGGGCATGTCCCTCCCAAACTGTTCTGGGCGGTGGGTTCGGCGGTCTCGCCCGGTGGCTTCGCAGCTCCGACCAGGCGACCTCGGCGAGTCTATGCCGCGCATGTGCTGACAGAATCCCCGCCGCATACCGGCTGTGTTCAACGGGAAGTCCAGCACACGGGCAATGGATCGGGCGGTGTGCCAGGCAAGGAGGCGTGAAGGGCGTGTTGTTCCTGCTCCGGGTGGTCCTGCCGGATCGGCCAGGCAGCCTCGGAGCGGTTGCGACGGCGCTGGGCGGCGTGGACGCCGACATCCTGAGTGTGGATGTGGTCGAGCGCAGCCGGGGCGTCGCCGTCGACGACCTGATCGTGGAACTGCCCACCGGCCGGCCGCCGGACGTGCTGATCACCGCCGCCGAGCGGTTGCCGGGCGTCCAGGTCGAGTCGCTGCGGCCGACCTCGGGAAAGTTGGACACCAACCGTGAGCTGGAGCTCGTCGAAGCGGTCACCGCGGAGCCGGAGCGCGGCCTGGAGCAGCTGGCCGACGGGGTGCCGCTGATCTTCCGCGCCGGCTGGGCACTGGTGGTCATCCGCGAGGAGGGGGCCGCCCGACGGCTCGCCGCGAGCTCCGCGGCGCCGGAGACGCGGGCCGGCGATCTGCCCTGGCTGCCGCTGAGCAAGGCGACTGTGCTCGACCCGGCCCTGCACTGGGTGCCGGAGCCCTGGCAGGACCTGGACACCGAGCTGGCCGCCGCACCGTTCGGGCCGGCCGCCCAGGCGCTGGTCGTCGGCCGCCCCGGCGGCCCCGCGTTCCGCCCCTCGGAACTGGCCCGGCTGGCCCACCTCGCCGGCATCGTCGCCACCGTGATGGCCTGACCGCACCCGCACAACCCGCAATAAGCCCGCTCATTCGAGCTTTGGCGGCCGCACAACCCGCAATAGGCCCGCTCATTGCGGGGGTGGGGTGGCGTCGTGTGGTGGCGTTATGTGGTGGCAGAGTCAGACGCGAGGCAGGCTGACCGCGGAGATCACCAGGTCGTCGTTGCCGGTGGCCAGCCAACCGTCCCGGCGCTGCAGCACGTCCTCGAACCCGATCCGGGTGTCGATCCGGTTCTTCAGCGCGAACTCGACGACCGGCCAGGCACCGGACTCCTCGCCGTGCACCAGCACCGGCACCTGCAGCGACCCGAGCGCCCGGATGATCCGTTCGGCCTCGGCCACCGCGGCGTCCGGACCGACGGTCGACTCGGCGACCACCCGGACGGTGCCCTCCGGCAGCGGCCCGGTACGCAGCACGACCGCGTCGCCGCTGGTCCACACGCCGAGCTCGACTGCGATGCCGACCGAGGCGGCCGCGGCGCACACCTCCAGCCAGCCCTCGTCGTGCACGTTCACCGCCACCACGTCCGGCTTCCCGACGCCGAGCTGGCCCCAGGCCAGCACCGCCGCCGCGCGGCTCTGCCAGTCCGGTTCCACCCAGCGCGCCGACGGCACGCCGATCTCGATACCGGGGACCTCGGACCGGATCGCGGCGACCACGTCCCCGATGTGCCGGGGGTCGAGGGTCTCCTTCCCGACCGCGTCCCGGGGGTGGATGTGCACCGAGGTCACGCCGTACTTCGCGACCGCCTTGGCGTCCCTGGCCAGGTGCCGCGGGATGGTCGGCAGCGCCGGGTGCGCGTCCACTGGTCGTGATCCGTTCAGGCAAGCCTGCAGCACCCGCGCACCTCCGATCGAGCTGTCACCCTACGGACTCGCGCCGGAAATGGGAGCCACCGGAGGCCTGTTTCTCCCGAAAGTGATCACTGCCCCGGCCGGGCGGCGTCCGGTCCCTCGTCGAGCAGCACCCGGAAGCCGGCCTCGTCCAGCACGGTTACGCCGAGCTCCTCCGCCTTGTCCGCCTTTGTCCCCGGGGCGTCACCCACAATGACGAACGCGGTCTTCTTCGACACCGATCCGGCCGCCTTACCGCCGCGCACCGTGATGGCCTCCTTGGCCTCGTCCCGCGAGAAGCCCTCCAGCGAGCCGGTGACCACGATCGACAGGCCGTCCAGCGTCCGGGGGATGCTTTCGTCGCGCTCCTCCTCCATCCGTACCCCGGCGGCCCGCCACCGCTGCACCACCGCGCGGTGCCAGTCGACCGCGAACCAGTCCTTGACGGCCGCCGCGATCGTCGGCCCGACGCCGTCCGCGGCCGCGAGCGTCTCCGGCGCGGCGTGCTCGATGGCCTGCAGCGAGCCGAACTCACGGGCCAGCGCCTGCGCGGCGGTCGGACCGACGTGCCGGATCGACAGCGCCACCAGCACCCGCCACAGCGGCCGGTTCTTGGCCGCGTCCAGGTTGGCCAGCAACCGGCGTCCGTTGGCCGACAGTTCGCCGGCCTTGGTCCGGAACAGCGGGGCCCGCAGCAGGTCCTCGGCGGTCAGCGAGAACAGCCCGCCCTCGTCGGCGAGCACCCCGGAGGTCAGCAGCGCGGTCGCGGCCTCGTAGCCGAGCACCTCGATGTCCAGCGCGCCCCGGCCGGCCAGGTGAAACAGCCGCTCCCGCAGCTGCGCCGGACAGGACCGGGCGTTCGGGCACCGCAGGTCGACGTCGGCCTCCTTCTCCCGGCGCAGCTCGGTTCCGCACTCCGGGCAGTGGGTGGGCATGACGAACTCCCGCTCGTCGCCGGTGCGCACGTCCACCACCGGGCCGAGCACCTCGGGGATCACGTCGCCGGCCTTGCGGATGACCACCCGGTCACCGATCAACACGCCCTTGCGGCGCACCTCCTCGGCGTTGTGCAGGGTCGCCAGCGAAACCGTGGAGCCCGCGACCACGACCGGCTCCATGAAGGCGAAGGGCGTGACCCGGCCGGTCCGCCCGACGTTGACCCTGATGTCGAGCAACGTCGTGGTGACCTCCTCCGGCGGGTACTTGTAGGCGATCGCCCAGCGCGGCGCCCGGGAGGTCGAGCCGAGGCGGCGCTGCGCGGCCACTGAGTCGACCTTGACCACTATCCCGTCGATCTCGTGCGCCAGGTCGTGCCTGCGCTGCCCCCAGCGCCCGACGTGCGCGACCACGGCGTCGATGCCGTCCAGCAGCTCGGTGTGCTCGGAGACCGGCAGCCCCCAGGCATTCAGCGCGCGGTAGGACTCCGACTGCCGCTCCGGGGCGAAGCCTTCCCGCCGGCCGAGCCCGTGGCAGAGCAACCGCAGGTTGCGCGACGCGGTCACCCGAGGGTCCTTCTGCCGCAGCGAGCCGGCCGCGGTGTTGCGCGGGTTGGCGAACGGCGCCTTGCCGGCCTCGACCAACGTGGCGTTCAGCGCCGCGAAGTCCTCGAGCAGGAAGAAGACCTCGCCGCGGACCTCGAGCAGCTCCGGCACCGGGAACTCCTCGGCCGGGGTGAGCCGTTCCGGGACGTCGTGCACGGTGCGCAGGTTGAGGGTGACGTCCTCACCGGTGCGGCCGTCGCCCCGGGTCAGTCCCCGGGTCAACCGGCCGTTCTCGTACAGCAGGTTCACCGCCAGCCCGTCGATCTTGAGCTCGCAGAGGTAGGGCGGCTCGACCCCCAGCTCGCGGGTGACCCGCTCGGCCCAGGTCCGCAGGTCGACCTCGCTGAACGTGTTGTCCAGGCTGAGCATCCGCTCGAGGTGGTCGTGCGCGGCGAAGTCGGTGGCGAACCGTCCGACGACCTGCTGGGTTGGCGAGTCCGGGGTCACCAGCTCGGGGTAGCGCTGTTCCAGCTCGACCAGCTCGCGCCACAGCTCGTCGAACTGGCCGTCCGAGATCACCGGTGTCGTCACGTAGTAGCGGAACTGGTGCTCGGCCACCTCGGCGGCCAGCCGGGTGTGCCGCTCACGCGCTTCGGGGGATAAGGCTGCGGTCACGACCGGAGGCTATTCCAACGGGCCGACCGAGTGGTCAACCCAGCAGCGCCCGCACGGCGCCGAGCAGCGACACCACGGATCGCTCGCGTGCGTTCTGGCCCATCAGCCCGATCCGCCAGGCCCGCCCGGCGAACTCGCCGAGCCCGCCGCCGACCTCGATGCCGTACTCGGCCAGCAGCCGCTTGCGGGCGCCGGCGTCGTCGAGGTGGCTGGGCAGCAGCGTCGCGGTGAGCTGCGGCAGCCGGTTGCCCTGCGTGCGCGGCGAGGGCGAAGCCGAGCTCGGGCAGCGAGTCCTGCAGCAGCGCCCCCGCCGCGGCGTGCCGGTCCCACACCTGCTCCAACCCCTCGTCCAGCAGCCGGCCGAGGCCGGCGTGCAGTGCGTACGCCAGCGTCGAGGACGCGGTGTGGTGGTAGCGCGGCGGGTGGCCGAGGAAGTAGTCCTGCAGCAGCGCGAGGTCGAGGTAGAACGAGCTCACCGGCGTCCGCCGGGACCGGACCCGGTCGACGGCCCGTGGCGAGAGCGTCACGACCGACAGCCCCGGCGGCGCGCCGAGGCACTTCTGGCCGGCCGAGTAGCCGGCGTCCACCCGCCAGCCGTCGATCTCCAGCGGGATCCCGCCGAGCGAGGTCACGGCGTCGACGAGCAGCAGGGTGTCGGTGTCGGCCAGCGCGGCGAGCGGTTCGACGTCGTTGCGGACCCCGGTCGACGTCTCGGCGTGCACCACGGCGAGCAGCCGGGCGTGCGGGTGGGCCTGTTGCGCGGCGAGCAGAGCCTCCGGCGGCATCGCCTGCCCCCACGGCGCCTCGACGCGCACCACCTCGGCGCCGCCCCGCGCGGCCACCTCGCAGATGCGCTCGCCGAAGTACCCGTTCACCCCGACGATCGCGGTGTCGCCGGGTTCGAGCAGGCTCGCCAGGCAGGCCTCCATGCCGGCCGAGCCGGTGCCGCTGACCGGCAGGGTGACCGGGTTGGCGGTGCGGAACACCACGCGCAGCCGGTCCCCGATCTCGCCGACGACCTGGAGGTACTCCGGGTCGAGGTGGCCGAGCACCGGCCTGGACAGCGCCTCCACGGCCTCCGGGTACGGGTTGGACGGGCCGGGCCCGAGCAGCAGTCGATCACCGTGAATCGTCACGCGGGCGAGCCTAGGCCCGGCGGCCACCGACCCGCCGTCTCGGCGCACACACCTGCGGGGCAATCTGTCCGCAGCACACACCGCGAGTCACCGGCACACAAGTCAGGACATCTGTGCCGCGACCCGTACCTATGTGCGGAGGGTAAAACCCGGGCGAGGTGCGGCTGGCAGCATGAAGACCGTGACCACCTCGGACGCGGCGCCGCGCCGCGGCGGGGCAGACGAGCTCGCCGCCCCGGCCAGGCCGCCGATCGCTTGGGGTCCGCTGACGGCCATCAGCGCCACGGTCACCGGCCTGCTGGTCGCCGCCAGCGCGGGGTACGGCTACCACCGCGACGAGCTGTACTTCCTGGCGGCCGGGCGGCACCTCGCCTGGGGGTACCCGGACCAGCCGCCGCTCGCGCCACTGCTCGCCCGGGCCGCCAGCGAGGTGTTCGGCGACTCGCTGGTCGGGCTGCGGCTGGCACCGGCGCTGGCCGCCGGACTGGTCGTGCTGATCACCGGGCTGATGGCGCGGGAGCTCGGCGGCGGCCGTGCCGAGCAGGCACTGGCCGCCGGCTGCATGGCGGTGGCCTCCTTCCTGCTCGCCGTCGGGCACCTGCACTCCACCGCGACCTTCGACCTGCTCGCCTGGACAGCGGTCAGCTGGCTGCTGATCAGGGCGCTGCGGACGGGTGGTGCCGGCTGGCTGCTCGCCGGCCTGGCCGCCGGGGTCGGGCTGCAGAACAAGACCCTGCTGGCTTTCCTGCTGGCCGGCATCACGGTGGGGCTGCTGGTCGCCGGGCCACGGTCCGTGCTGCGCAGCCCCTGGCCGTGGGCAGCGGCCGGGCTCGCGCTGCTGATCTGGGCTCCGAACCTGGTCTGGCAGGCGACGCACGGCTGGCCGCAGCTCGAGCTGTCCGCCGCGATCGCCGCCGGGAGCTCCGGGTCCAGCCAGCCGTGGTGGCTGTTCCTGCCGTTCCAGCTGGTGCTGGTCAGCCCGCTGCTGGTGCCGGTGTGGGCGGCCGGCCTGTGGCGGCTGGCCCGGGATGCCCAGCTGCGCGCCTACCGGTCCTTCGCCGTGGCCTACCCGCTGCTGGCGGTCGTCTTCCTGGTGACCGGCGGCAAGCCGTACTACCTGGCCGGGCTCTACCCGGTGCTGCTGGCGGCGGGGGCGGTCCCGACGCTGCGGTGGGTGCGGGCCAAGCTCCCCGACCGACGGGTGCAGCTCGGGACCGCGCTCGGCCTCAGCGCCGCGATCGCGGCAACCCTGATGCTGCCGATCGTGCCGGTGCAGTACCTGGCGGCGACCCCGATCACGGCGATCAACTACGACGCCGGTGAGACTGTCGGTTGGCCCGAGCTGGTTCGCACGGTCGCCGGCGCGCACGCCGCGCTGCCCGCCGCCGAACGCAACGCCGCGATCGTGCTGACCCGCAACTACGGCCAGGCCGGGGCCGTCGACCACTTCGGTCCCGAGGTCGGCCTCCCGCCGGCCTACAGCGGGCACAACGGCTACGCCGAGTGGGGTCCGCCACCGGAGACGGCGACCACTGTGGTGGTCGTCGGTTACGACGCCGAGCGGCTGGGCCGCTGGTTCGGTTCGGTGCAGCTCGCCGCAAGGGTGGACAACGGCGTGGGGCTGGACAACGACGAGCAGGGCACCCCGGTGTGGATCTGCCGGGATCGGCTCGCCAGTTGGTCGGAGCTGTGGCCGCAGATCAGGCGCCTAGCCTGAGCGAACTACGAGGCCGCCCAGCTCTCCGGCGGCTCCACGAACGCCAGTCCGAGATCACTGGCCAGCGCCAGCGACCGGCGGGCCCAGGCCTGCGAGGCCTCCGCGGACCCGCAGGTCGGCGTCGGCACCGCGAGTGAAGCCAACCGCGGACGGTCGAAGCCGAGCCGGTCGGCGAGCTCCAGCGCCGGCCTGGCCAGCTCGCGCAGCGCGGGCTCCGGCTCCGGGTCCGGGTCCGAGTCCGAGTCCGGGTCCGGGTCCAGCGCCGGCACCAGCCCGAGCAGCAGCGGCAACCCGGCGTCCCAGCACTCCGCCAGCGCGTCGAGCGTGCCGGTCGACATCGGCAGCGTGGCGTCCACCCCGACGGCGTGCGCGCCGGCCCGTCGCAGCAGGCCGGCCGGCGGGTCGGCCGCGCAGCAGTGCACGATCACCGGCTCGGGCAGCCGCGCGATCACCGAGCCGAGCAGCTGCTCGACCTCCGGCTCCGGCACCGGGTCGACGTGCCCGTAGCCGGACGGCGTCGGCACCGACCCGAGCAGCACGGCGGGCAGCGACGGCTCGTCGAGCTGGACGGCCACCCGGGCGCCGGTCCGGGCGGCCACCTCGGCGGCGTGCGCGGCCAACCCCTCGGCGAGGCTGGCGGCGAACTCGCGGCGGGCACCGATGTCGGTGAGCACCCGGTGCCCGGTGCGCAGCTCGACGCCGGCGACCAGCGTCCACGGCCCGGCCGCCTGCACCTTCACCCATTCCGGCCGGGCCGCCGCACCGGCCCCGGCGAACACGTCGAGGTCGTGCTGCATCAGGTCGACGGCCCTGCGGTGCATTCGCCCGGGCCGGGCGGTGACCTGGTACCGCTGCGGCCCGGCCTCCACGGCCAGGTCGACAAGCAGGGCGGCGGTGCGCCCGATCATGTCGGCCCCGAGCCCGCGCGCGGGCAGCTCCGGGAGAAAGGGCAGGTCGGATAGCTCACCGAGCACGGTGGCCACCGCCTCGGCGAAGTCCACGCCGGGCATCGAGCCAACCCCGGTGGCCGCGCCGGCCGGCCAGTAACCCCGATCCACGGACCGGTGTCTACCAGCAGCGATCAGCCCTTGCGGTACCGGGCGTCGAACAGGCAGTACACGCCGCAGCAGGCCACGCCCAGCGCGAGCAGTAGCAGCAGCAGATAGGGACCGGTCAGCGTCGAGTCGCGGTGATCGTCGCGCTGCCCAGCACCACGTCGCCGCGCGGATCCGGGCGGTAGAACGCCACCGCCTGGCCCGGCGCCACTCCACGCAGCGGGTGCCGCAGCTCCACCCGCACCCGACCATCCGCCGCCTCGACCACCGCCGCGGCGCAACCGCCGTGCGCGCGAACCTGCGCGACGCACTCGACCGGCTCGGTCGGCGCCGCGCCCGAGGTCCATATCGGTGCATCCCCGTCCAGCCCGCTGACCTCGAGCGACTCGGCGGCGCCGACCAGCACGGTGCCGGACACGGGCTCGATCGAAAGCACGTACCGCGGGCGGCCGTCGGCGGCCGGGGCGCTCACCCCCAACCCGCGGCGCTGGCCGACGGTGAAGCCGTGCACGCCGCCGTGCCGGGCCAGCACCTCGCCGGTCGCCGCGTCCACCACGGACCCCGGTGCGGCGCCGAGCCGGTCCTGCAGGAACCCCTGGGTGTCGCCGGACGGGATGAAACAGATGTCGTGGCTGTCCGGCTTGCCGGCCACCCGCAGCCCGCGCCGGGCGGCCTCGTCCCGGATCGCCGGCTTGGCCGAGTCGCCGACCGGGAACATCGCGTGCGCGAGCTGACGCCGGTCGAGCACGGCGAGCACGTAGGACTGGTCCTTGTCCGAGGTCCACCGCCCGGCGCAGCACGCCGCCGACGAGCCGTGCGTAGTGCCCGGTGCAGACCGCGTCGAAGCCGAGCGCCAGCGCCTTGTCCAGCACCGCGGCGAACTTGATCTGCTCGTTGCAGCGCAGGCAGGGGTTCGGGGTGCGCCCGGCGGCGTAGGCCGCCACGAAGTCGTCGACGACCGTCTCGGCGAACCGGCCGGCGAAGTCCCAGACGTAGAACGGGATGCCGAGCACGTCGGCGCATCGGCGGGCGTCGTCGGCGTCCTCCCGCGAGCAGCATCCGCGGGAACCGGCCCGCAGCGCGTCCGGCGTCTCGGAGAGGGCCAGGTGCACGCCGACCACCTCGTGACCGGCGTCGACCGCGCGGGCGGCTGCGACCGCGGAGTCGACCCCGCCGCTCATCGCCGCGAGTACCCGCATGTCAGCTGCGGAGTCCGTCGAGCTCGGCGACCACCCGGCGGGTGCCGGCCAGCCCGGCCCGCCGGGCCCGCTCGACGACCGGACCGATCACCGCCACGACCTGCTCGACGTCGGCCTCGGTGGAGGTGTGGCCGAACGAGAAGCGCAGGGATCCGCGAGCGATCGCCTCGTCGGCGCCCATCGCCAGCAGCACGTGGCTGGGCTGGGCGACGCCGGCCGTGCATGCCGAGCCGGTCGAGCACTCGACGCCCTGCGCGTCCAGCAGCATGATCATGCTGTCGCCCTCGCAGCCCGGGAAGGACAGGTGCGCGTTGCCGGGCAGCCGGGACGGACCGCCGCCGACGATCCCGGTCCCGGGGTCGCCGTTGAGCACCGCGGCCGGCACGACGCGGAGCACCCGGCGCACCAGCTCGTCGCGCAAAGCCGCGAGCTGCTCGCCGCGGCGAGCAGCGCCGCCGACGGCCTCCTGTATGGCGGCGGCCAGCCCGACCAGGGCCGGCACGTCCAACGTCCCGGAGCGCACGTCACGCTCCTGCCCGCCGCCGTGCAGCAGCGGAACGCAGTCGACCTCCCGCCCGAGCAGCAGCGCCCCGGCGCCGTACGGGCCGCCGAGCTTGTGCCCGGTCAGGGTCAGCGCAGCCACCCCGGACTGCCCGAAGTCGACCGGCAGCACACCCACCGCCTGCACCGCATCGGTGTGCAGCGGCACCTCGAACTCGCGGGCGATCGCGGCCAGCTCGCGGATCGGGTTGACCGTGCCGACCTCGTTGTTCGCCCACATCACCGAGACCACCGCGTTGCGGTCCGGGGCCTCGGCGAGCGCGGCGCGCAGCGTCTCCGGCCGAACCCGGCCGACCTCGTCCACCTCGAGCCGGCGCAGCTCGGCGCCCTCGTGCTCGGCGAGCCAGTCGGCGGCGTCCAGCACCGCGTGGTGCTCGACGGCCGAGATCAGCACCCTGTTCCGGGCCGGGTCGGACCGGCGCCGGGCCCAGTAGATGCCCTTGACGGCCAGGTTGTCGCCCTCGGTGCCACCGGTGGTGAAGATGACCTCGGACGGGCGGGCACCCACCGCGGCGGCGATCTGTTCGCGCGACTCCTCGGCCGCCCGCCGGGCTCGCCGCCCCGCGGTGTGCAGCGACGAGGCGTTGCCGGTGCGCAGCATCGCCTCGCACATCGCATCGACAGCCACCGGATGCAGGGGGGTGGTGGCCGCGTGATCCAGGTAGGTCATCGCGGGTCCAGGGTAGTCGCCGGCCGGACTGCCGGCCGCGCGGCGGGCGCCCCGGTCAGGAACGGCGCCGCCGCACGTCCTCGGTGAGCTGCGGGGCGACCGTGAACAGGTCACCGACCACGCCGAAGTCCGCGATCTCGAAGATCGGGGCCTCGGCGTCCTTGTTCACCGCGATGATCGTCTTGCTGGTCTGCATGCCGGCCCGGTGCTGGATCGCCCCGGAGATGCCCAGCGCGATGTAGAGCTGTGGCGAGACCGTCTTGCCGGTCTGCCCGACCTGGAACTGCGGCGGGTAGTACCCGGAGTCCACCGCGGCGCGGGACGCACCCACCGCGGCGCCGAGCGCGTCGGCAAGCTCCTCGACGACCGAGAAGTTGTCTGCCGAGCCGACCCCGCGTCCGCCGGAGACGACCACCGACGCGTCGGTCAGCTCCGGGCGGTCCCCGGTGGTGACCGGCTCTCGCCCGGTCACGGTGGCGTGCCTGCCGTCCAACGCGGGGACGTCCACGCTCTGCTCGGCGCCGGCGCCGTCCGCCGGCTCGGCGGCCACCGAGCCCGGCCGCAGCGTGATCACCGGATGCTCGGTGTTCGCCTTGGCGTCCACCGTGTACCCGCCGCCGAAGATCGAGTGCTGCACACCGTCCGCGGTGATCTCGACCACGTCGCCGAGCAACGCGGATCCGGTCCGCACCGCGAGCCGCCCGGCGATCTCCTTGCCGTCCGCGCTGACCGCGATCAGCACCGCGGCCGGCGAGATCGAGTCGACCAACGACGCGAGCACGCCCACCTCGGGCGCCAGGAACGACGCCCCGGCGTCGCCTGAATCAGGCGCTGCCTCGGCCACGTAGATTTTCTTGCGCGCCGTGCGCCTTGAGCCCCT
This sequence comes from uncultured Actinomycetota bacterium, assembly GCA_963776255.1. Classification (GTDB taxonomy): domain Bacteria; phylum Actinomycetota; class Actinomycetes; order Mycobacteriales; family Pseudonocardiaceae; genus Pseudonocardia. Next base: position 253,524 of record CAVZMB010000017.1, read on the forward strand.
CCGCCAGCTTCGCCGCCGTGCCGGGGGCACCGACTACGACCGCCGACGGCTCCCCCAGCGCACGGGCCGCGGTGAGCAGCTCGTAGCTGACCTTCTTGGCCGCACCGTCCAGGTGATCGACGAGGACCAGCACCTCAGCCATGTCGGAATCCTCCTCAGATCAGCTTCTGGCCGGCCAGGTACTCGGCGATCTTGGTACCGCCGTCACCCTCGTCGACGACCTTCTCGCCGCCGGTCTTGGGCGGCTTCGCCGCGGCGCCGGTGACCGTGCTCAGCGCGTTGGCCAGGCCGACCTCGCTCGCGTCGATCCCGGCATCGGCGAGGCTCAGCGCGGTCACCGGCTTCTTCTTCGCCGCCATGATCCCCTTGAACGACGGGTAGCGCGGCTCGTTGATCTTCTCGCCGACGCTCACCACCGCGGGCAGCTCCGCGGTGAGGTGGGTGATCCCGTCGTCGGTCTCCCGGCGGACCGAGATCGTGCCGCCCTCGACAGTGATCTCGTGCGCGTGGGTCAGTGACGGCAACCCGAGCACGTCGGCCACCATCGCCGGCACCGCCGCGGTGCCGCCGTCGCTCGCCTCGTTGCCGGCCAGCACCAGGTCGACGCCGTCCACCGTGCCGACCACCTTGGCCAGCGCCCGCGCGGTCTGCACCGCGCAGGAGCCATGCAGCGCCGGGTCGGACAGGTGCACGGCCTTGTCCGCGCCCATCGACAGCGCCTTGCGGATCGCCTCGGTCGCGGTGTCCGGGCCCATGCAGACCACCGTCACCTCGCCCTCGTGCGCCTCCTTGAGCTGCAGGGCAGCCTCGACCGCTCGCTCGTTGATCTCGTCGATCACCGCGTCGGACGACTCGCGGTCCAGGGTGTGGTCGGACTCGTTGAGTTTGCGCTCGCCATAGGTGTCCGGCACCTGCTTGACCAGCACGACGATGTTCATGGGCCTGCACGCTCCTGCCGTTGCCGCCGGCGGGCCGCCGAATGCGGCCTGACTCTGCCACCAGCGCAAGCCCGGCGCCCGCGCGGGTCGCACCGGGTCGGCGCTCATTGTTACCCGCCGGTAGCGGCCCGGCAAACGGCACTGCGGTGATCGTGCTCACGGCCGGCGGGTAGCGATCACGACACGAAGCGTCCACAACGTGCGAACCGAACCGGCGGCCGGTGCGAACGCCTGCCAGCGGTCGCGGTGCCCATCGCCGGAAGGACTGTCCGGCCGCCGGACCGGACGGGATGTGATCACATGACGCCCAACAAGCTGGTCGCGACGATCTTCGGCGCGGTCTACGTACTGGTCGGCCTCGTCGGCTTCCTGGTCACCGCGAGCGTCGGCTTCGTGGCGACCGAGGGCGGGCTGCTGCTCGGCATCTTCTCGCTCAACCCGCTGCACAACGTGGTGCACCTGCTGGTCGGCGCGCTGCTGCTGTATGCCGGGCTGCGGATGGCCGAGGCCGGCGCGGCGACGATCAACACGGTGGTCGGCGCGGTGTACCTGCTGGTCGGGATCCTCGGCCTGTTCATCATCGGCGGGAGCCTCAACCTGCTCGCCCTGAACGCCGCCGACAACGTCCTGCACTTCCTTTCGGCGGTCGTCCTGCTCGGCGTCGGGCTGTTCGCGCGCGCCCGGGCACGCGCCGCGTAGGACGGGCAGGCATGTCCGTCCTCCTGCGCCACCGGCTGGGCGGCTCCGGCGCGGGCGGGCGGGCAGCCAGGGGGGCCGCACCGGCGCTCACCGTTGCGCTGCTCGGTGCGGCCCTCCTCGGTCTCACCCCGGTCCTGCTCAACGCGGCCCCGACGCCGGACGGGCTGCCCGATCCCGGCGCACTGGTCGGCGTCGGCGTGCCGGTGCTACGCCTCGGCCTGGACGTCGCCGGTGTCGCGGTGGTCGGGCTGCTGGCCCTGCCGCTGCTCGTCCCGCGGTCGGTCGGTGTGCCGGAGCAGGTTCGCGGCCGGACGGTGGCCGGCTGCCTGGCCTGGGCGCTGTTCGCGCTGCTCGGGCTGTGGTGGCGGACGGCCGAGGTGACGGCTCTGCCGCCGGAGGCGGTCGGGCCGGACGACGTGCTGGGTTTCGTGCAGACCTTCGGCGCGGGTCGCGGCCTGGTGCTCACCGGGGCCTGTGCGGCGGTCCTCGCGGTCCGCCTGGCGCTGCGCCGACCGGAAGGCGGTCGGGGGCCGGAGCGGTTGCCCGAGTTGTGGGTCGGCGTCGCGCTGCTCGGTCTGCTCGCCGGCCCGATTTCCGGGCACTCCAGTGACCACCCGGCCCACGGGCCGGCGGTGCTGCTCATCGCGTTGCACGTGATCGCCGCGGCCGGCTGGGTCGGCGGGCTCGCCGCGCTGCTGATCGCGTTCGGCCGCCGGCCGGCCCAGCTGCTGGCGGTGCTGCCCCGGTTCTCCGTGCTGGCCGCCGTCGCGATCGGAACCGTTGCGGTGACCGGCGTGCTGAACGCGGTGCTCCGCTGGCCAGCGGATCCCGGCGGGGCCGGCGGTGGCTACGTCGCGCTGCTGGTCGCGAAGACGCTCGCGCTGCTCGTGCTCGGCGCGCTGGGCTGGCAGGCCCGCAAGCGGCTGGCCGGCCGGAGTTCGCGCACCGCGCTGGCCGGTTGGCTCGCCGCCGAGCTGGTGCTGATGTCCTTCGCGCTCGGCCTGGCGGCGGCGCTCGCACAGACCGCTACCGGTTGAGCGCCGGCCCGCGGCCAGACGCAGGGCACAAGGGGACTGGACACCGCGGCCGGCGGCGGTCAGCCTAAGGCGTCCCGAGGCCGTCCGACAGCAGGTAGGTAGGTGCCAGATGGGGTGGGTACTCGCCCTTGAGGTACCGGCCCTCGGGGTACCGGCATTCGACTCCAACTGGGAGTTCGCGAGCCCGCTGCGCGCGGTTGCCGGCTGGATGCTGCTGGCCTTCCTGGTCACCTTCGTAGCCACCCGGGTGATCACCCGGATGATCCGGGCCGGCCGCGGGCCGTTCCGCGACAGCAAGGTCGGCGGGGTGCACGTCCACCACGCCGTGTACGGCATCTTCCTCATGCTCGGCGCGGGGACCCTGCAGTTCGCCTTCGAACCGACCGAGCCGTGGCCGCTCGTGCTCGCCGTGCTGTTCGCCTGCGGCGCCGCGCTGACCCTCGACGAGTTCGCGCTGTGGCTGTACCTCCGGGACGTCTACTGGTCCCAGGAGGGACGGAAGTCGGTGGACGCGGTGGTGGTGGCCGCCGCGATCGGCGGGCTGCTGCTGCTCGGTGCGAACCCGTTCGGCGTGGCCTCCGACGAGGGCGAGGTCGGGGTCGCCGTCACGATCCTGGTCAGCCTGGCGCTGACCATCCTGACGATCCTCAAGGGCAAGCCCGTGATGGGCCTGATCGGGCTGCTGTTCCCGCTGGTCTCGCTGGTCGGCGCGATCCGGCTGGCCAAGCCACGCTCGCCGTGGGCCCGCCGGTTCTACCGGGAGGGCTCCGGGCGGCTGAACCGCTCCCGGAACCGCTACCCGGCCGCGCGCCGCACCCGGTGGGACGCGTTGCTCGACGCGGTCGCCGGCACCCCATCGCGCGACCCCGTCCAGAGCCATCACCTGCCGGGTCCCTGACGGAGAGACCACCGTGACGACGAACCAGATCCTGCTCGGTTTCGCGCTGACCGCGGCATTGGCCGTGGGATCCCAGGTGCTCGCCACCCGGCTGCGGGTGCCGGCGCTCATCGTGCTGCTGCCGATCGGGTTCGCGGCGGGTGCGCTGGTCCCGGAGATGAACCCCAACCAGCTACTCGGTCCGGCGTTCCAGCCGCTGGTCGCGCTGGCCGTCGCACTGATCCTCTACGACGCCGGTCTCGGCCTCGACCTGCGAAAGCTCACCGGACACAACCGCAAGGTGGTGTTCCGGCTGATCGCCCTCGGGGTTCCGATCACCTGGGGGATCGGCTTCCTCGGCGCCGCGTCGCTGCTCACCAGCTCAACCCCGGCGGCGCTGCTGCTCGCCGCGATCCTGGTGGTGTCCGGCCCGACCGTCGTCGGGCCGCTGCTCGGCTACGTGCGGGCCAAGTACCGGTTGCAGCGCATCCTGCTGTGGGAGGGCTCGCTGATCGACCCGGTTGGGGCGATCCTCGGCGCGGTCGTGCTCAACGCGATCATCGCCAGTAGCACCGTTTCGCTGTGGCATCCGATCGTCGAGTTCGCCACCAGCATGATCATCGGCGTGCTCGGTGGCGTCGTCGGGACGGCACTGCTGTGGGTGCTGCTGCGCACCCTGCGGCTGGAGGGCGTACTCGGCTCGACCGCCCAGTTCGCGACCGTGATCGTGGTCGCGGCGGGGACCGACATCGTCCGCGACGACACCGGGCTGATCGCGGCGATCCTGATGGGCCTCGCGGTCGCGAACATCCGCGGCTTCGACGTCTCGGCGCGCCGACCGTTCTTCGAGACCCTGGTACAGCTGATCATCGGGCTGCTCTTCATCTCGATCTCGGCGACGGTCACCCCGGCCTCGGTGTGGCCGATCCTGCTGCCCACCCTCGGGCTGGTGGCGCTGCTGGTGCTCATCGCGCGACCGCTCGTCGCGGCGGTCAGCACGGCGCGCACCGACCTGACCGGCCGGGAGCGCGCGTTCATCGGCTGGATGGCACCGCGAGGCATCGTCGCGGCGGCGACCGCGGCGACGTTCTCCGCGTCGCTGGCCGAGGAAGGCATCCCCGGCGCGGATGCGGTCCTGCCGGTGACCTTCGTGGTGATCGTCGCGACGGTCGGCATCTACGGGCTGACCGCACGCCCGGTCGCGCGGCTGCTCGGTGTCACCCGCCCGACCGGCACCCGCCCGCTGCTGGTCGGCGACGAGCCGTGGGTCGTAGACCTTGCCGACGCGCTGCGCGCCGCCGGCCTGCACGTGCTGGTGTGGGCCGGGCCGGAGGCGGTACGGCAGCGGATCCGGGACGCCGGGCTGGACCTCGCGCCCGGGGAGCTGCTCGCCGCCGCGACCGGCCGCGGTGAGGAGCTCGAGGGCGTGACGGCAGTGCTCCTGCTCACCGGCGAGGACGACTTCAACGCGCTCGCATCCACGATGCTGGCCGGCGACAGCGTCGACGGCCCGGTCTACCGGTTGGCGCCGCCACCGGACCGGCACGGCGTGGTCGCGTCCTACACCGGCGGGCTGGTCCTGTTCGGCGGCGAGCTCACCCGCGATGTGATCGCGCGCCGGCACGCCACCGGGGCACAGGTGGTGACGATCTCCGACGGCCAGGCCATCCCGGCCGGGCACGATCTGCTCTTCCGGGTGCGCGCCGGCGGCCACCTCGTCCCGGTCACCGACGACGGCGCACCGACACCCGAGCCGGGAGACGCCGTCGTGCTGCTCGGCCCGGCCGGCGCGGCGCGACCGGAGGGTACAAGCGCCGACGAGGTCGGCCTGCGCTGATCCGCGGGACGACGGCTACGGCGCGTCGGTGCTGACCGACACCGGCTCGCCCAACGGCGTCGCCGCCGCCACCACCCGGCGCGGGGCGGGCCGGACGAGCTGCGGGCGGTTGAGTGCGTCGTCGAGCTTGACCGCGGCGTCGATGAGCGCGAGGTGGGTGAACGCCTGCGGGAAGTTGCCGATCTGCTCGCCGGTCAGCGCGATCTCCTCGGAGAACAGCCCGAGGTGGTTGGCGTAGGTCAGCATCTTCTCGAACACCAGCCTGTGCCTCGTCCAGCTCGCCCGGCACCGGCGAGCGCGTCGACGTAGCTGAACGTGCACAGCGAGAACGTCCCCTCGGAACCCGCGCAGCCCGTCCGGCGACGCGCTCGGGGTCGTAGCGGTAGACCAGGCTGTCGGTGACCAGCTCGCCGGCCATCGCGTCGAGGGTCGACAGCCACCGCGGGTCCCGCGGCGCGATGAAGCCGACCGCGCGGCATCCGCAGCAGCGCCGAGTCCAGCACGTCGGTGTCGTAGTGCTGGTTGAACGCCTGCCGTCTGCGGGTTCCAGCCGCGCTGCATGATCTGGTCGTAGATCGCGTCCCGCGCGCCGGCCCACTCCGCGAGCCGGGCCGGGCCGCCCGTGCCTCGTGGCCAGCCGGATCGCCCGGTCGAACGCGACCCAGCACATCAGCCGCCCGTAGGTGAAGTCCTGCCGGCCGCCGCGGGTCTCCCAGATGCCCTCGTCCGGCTGGTCCCAGTTGTCGGCGAGCCAGTCCAGGACGCCGCTGAGCGCCAGCCAGCCGTCGTGCCCGAGCTGGATGCCGGCCTCGTCGGCGGCGTAGATGGCGTCCAGTGCCTCGCCGTAGATGTCGAGCTGGAGCTGCTCGGCGGCGCCGTTGCCGATCCGCACCGGTCGCGATCCGCGGTAGCCCGACCAGTGGTCCAGGCTCTCCTCGATCAGGTCCGAGGAACCGTCGACCCGGTACATGATGTTGAGCGGTATCCCGCTGCCGGCCGGGCGCTCGCGGATCCGGTCGCCCAGCCACTGCCGAACTGCGCGACCTCCTCGGTGAGGCCGAGCCCGAGCAGGGCGTGCACCGAGAACGAGCGTCCCGGACCCAGGTGTAGCGGTAGTCCCAGTTGCGCTCGCCGCCGACCTGCTCGGGCAGTGCCGCGGTCGGGGCGGCGACCAGCGCGCCGGTCGGCGCGTAGGTCATCAGCTTGAGCGTGATCGCCGAGCGCTGCACCGCCTCGCGCCACCGGCCGGTGTAGGTCGACTGGTGCAGCCAGGACCGCCAGAACGCCACCGTGTCGTCGAAGAGCTGCTCGAACTCCGCCACCCGGATCTCGCGGGGCGGTCCGTCGGCGGCCGACTCCAGCACCACACCCCGGGTCTGGCCGGCGTCCAGGGTGAGCGAGATGTGCAGGTCGCCGCCGTTCATCGTGCCGTGCGCGAGCCGCTCGTCGTCGGGCTCGCGCACCGGATGCAGGGTGAGGGTCGGATCCGGCCCGGTGAGCACCGCGCCGTGCCCGGTGACCTCGGTCTGGTGCGTGGCCCGGCCGTAGTCGAAGCGCGGGGCGAGCTCGACGTCGAAGCTCATCCGGCCGCGGACGCAGCGAACCATCCGAACCAGGCGGTGGTTGTCGGTGGCCTCACGGCCCTCGGGCACGGGCATGAAGTCGACGACCTCGCCCACGCCCGCCTCGGTCAGGAAGCGGGTGACCAGGATCGCGGTGTCCGGTAGGTAGAGCTGCTTTGAGGTGTACGGCCGGTGGGCCGGCCGGATCCGGAAGTGCCCGCCCTTCTCGTCGTCCAGCAAGGCGCCGAACACGCTGGGCGAGTCGAACCGCGGGCAGCAGAACCAGTCGATCGAGCCGTCCGTGCTGACCAGCGCCGCGGTCTGCAGGTCGCCGATCAGCCCGTGCTCGGAGATCGCGGTCTCGGACATGCTGGGCCTCCAGGCTCGCCCCGGGTGCGGCACGACGCGCCGCTACTCCCCTGACCGCGAGCCTCACCCGGCCCGGTTCCCCGCACATCACCCGCTTCGGACGAGTTGCGGTCCTCCTCGCCCGTGAACGCTGACAAGCGGAGAGCCGGAACACGGCCGTGCGCCCGGGCGAGGCGCAGCCGTCACCGGCGAGATGGAGGAGGCCCGGCGTGGTCGACGACCAGCACTACGACGTGATCATCATCGGCACCGGCGCTGGCGGCGGCACGCTGGCCCACCGGCTGGCGCCGTACGGGAAGCGCATCCTGCTGCTCGAACGCGGCGACTACCTGCCCCGGGAGCGGGACAACTGGGAGTCCACCGCGGTGTTCGTACAGGGCAAGTACCGTGCCCCCGAGTTCTGGTACGACAAGCACGGCGACGAGTTCCCGCCCGAGGTGAACTACTACGTCGGCGGCAACACCAAGTTCTACGGTGCGGCGCTGTTCCGGCTGCGGCCGGAGGACTTCGGCGAGATCCGGCACCACGGCGGCATCTCGCCGGCCTGGCCGATCGGGTACTCCGATCTCGAGCCGTACTACGCGCAGGCCGAGCAGCTGTACCGGGTGCACGGCAAACACGGTGAGGACCCCACCGCGGGGCGGACCAGCGCGGAGTACCCCTACCCACCGGTCCAGCACGAGCCACGGATCCAGCAGCTCAGCGACGACCTGGAGAAGCACGGGCTGCACCCGTTCCACCTGCCCATCGGGGTGAACCTCATCCAGGACGAGAACGGAAACGCGACGCACGGCAGCGTGTGCATCAGGTGCAACCGGGTCGACGGGTTCCCCTGCCTGGTGCAGGCCAAGTCCGACGCCCAGGTGATCTGCGTCGATCCCGCGCTGGAGCACGACAACGTGCAGCTGATCACGAACGCCCACGTGCAGAAGCTGGAGACCGACCGCACCGGGCGCACCGTGACCGGCGTGCTCACCGAGCTCGGCGACGGGTCGACCGCGCGGTTCAGCGCGGACGTCGTCGTGGTGGCCTGCGGCGCGGTGAACTCGGCGGCGTTGCTGCTGCGCTCGGCGAACGACGCGCACCCGAACGGGCTCGCGAACGGCTCGGACGTGGTCGGCCGGCACTACATGCGGCACAACAACCTGGCCGTGATGGCGGTGTCCAAGGAGCCGAACCCGACCCAGTTCCAGAAGACGCTGGCCATGAACGACTGGTACCTGGGCGCGGACGACTGGGACTACCCGCTCGGCGGCATCCAGATGCTGGGGAAGTCGGACGAGGAGCAGATCCGGGCCAACGCACCGCGCTGGGCCGGTCGCGTCTCCCCCGGGATGCCGTTCGAGGTGCTGGCCCACCACGCGGTCGACTTCTGGCTGTGCGGGGAGGACCTGCCGCTCGCGGAGAGCCGGGTCACGCTGGACGGCGACGGCGGCATCCACCTGTCGATCGACGAGAAGAACAACTTCGAAGGGGTGCAGCGGCTGCAGCAGAAGCTCGACGGGATGCTGTCCGACCTGGGGATGCACCCGCATCGCCTGCTGGACCACAGCATCTACCTGCACAAGGGCATGCCGATCGGGGCCACCGCGCACCAGGCCGGCACGGTGCGCTTCGGCACCGACCCGAACAGCTCGGCGTTGGACGTGAACTGCCGGGCGCACGAGGTGGACAACCTCTACGTGGTGGACACCAGCTTCTTCCCGAGCATCGGGGCGGTGAACCCGTCGCTCACCGCGATAGCGAACGCACTGCGCGTCGGCGACCACATCACCGAACGCCTGCGCTGACCACGCCCCGTCCCGCTGAACGAACGGCACTCTCGTTCAATAGGGCGTACAACAGCGCCGTTGATCAAGCTAGGGCCGTACAACAGCGCCGTTGATCAAGCAGCAGGGCCGTACGACAGCGCCGTTGATCAAGGTCGGTCGTCGTCCGCGTCGTCCCAGATGATGCTGGCGGCGTCGGGACGGTCGACGAGCGCAGGTGTGCGGTTCTTGCTGACGTAGTCCCAGCCCCACGAGATGAACGCGTCGACCCGGCTGCGGACGCTGCTCATCAACCAGGCGTGCACGCCCAGCCACGCCGCGAAGGCGACCGTGCCGTGCAGCTCGTGCCGCTTCTTGCCCACCTCGGCGATGGCCGCACCACGGCCGATCATGGCCATGATCCCCTTGTCGTGGTAGTGGAAGCTGGTGCGCGGCTTGCCGGCGAGGTCGGCGAGGATGTTCTTCGCCGCCCACTGTCCGGCCTGCAGCGCCACCGAGCCGAGCTGCGGGAACGGGTCACCGTCCGGGGCGCGGTGGTTCGCCACGTCGCCGAGGACGTAGACGTGCGGCAGCCCGTCGACGGTCAGGTCGGGCAGCACCTCGACCCGGCCGCCGCGGCCCTGCCGGAGGCCGGCGTCGTGCGGCCAGGTCCGCGGCCCGCATCCCGCCGGCCCAGATCACGCAGCGGGTCGGGATGTTGCTGCCGTCGCTGAGCACGACGTGGCCGGGGGTGACCTCGTCGACCGACACGCCCATCTTGAGCCGCACGCCGGCCTTCTGCAGCACCTTGGCCGCGTAGTCGTGCGCCCCGTCGGAGAACGGCGCGAGCAGCTCGTGGCCGTGGTCGACCAGGTAGATCCGGGCCACGTGCACGTCCAGGTCGTGGTACTGCTCCGGCATGACGTCGTTGATCAGGTCGGCCAGCCCGCCGGCGACCTCCACGCCGGTCGCACCGCCGCCGACGATCACGAAGTTCAGTGCGCCCTGGTCGAGCAGCCGCTCGTCCCGGGTGGCGGCCTCGAACACCTCGAAGATCCGCGACCTCAGCCGCTGCGCGTCGGCCAGCGAGTACAGCGGCAGCGCGTGCTCGGCCGCTCCCGGGGTGCGGAAGAAGTGGGCTCGCGCGCCGGCCGCGAGCACGAGGTAGTCGCCGCGGTAGCGCTGACCGTCGGATGTGGTGACGGTGCACGTCCCGGGATCGATCCCGACCACCTCCTCCTGCCGGAACGAGACGGTCTTGTCGTCCCGGAACATGGTGCGCAGCGGGGTCGCGGCGTCGCTGGACGCGAGCAGGCCGGTCGCCACCTGGTACAGCAGCGGCTGGAACTGGTGGTAGTTGTTCCGGTCGATGATCAGCACGTCGACGTCCTGATCGGCGAGCTCCTTGGCGCAGCCGACACCGGCGAACCCGGCGCCGACGACCACCACGGTGGTGGTCTCGGGTTCGCCCTCAGCCGTGCGGGTCATGCCACTTCTCTCCTTCCGGGAGCAGCGCGTCGGCCTGCTTCGGGCCCCACGTGCCCCGGGCGTAGGGATGCACCGGGACGGCGTCGCCGAGCACCGGATCGACCACCCGCCAGGCCGCCTCGACGACGTCCTGACGCGCGAACATCCCGCGACGGCCGTCGAGCGCGGCGCTGATCAGCCGGTCGTAGGGACGCATGTCCGAGCCCGGCTCCTCGGCGAACACCAGCTCCTGAAGCTCCGGCTCCCTGGTGGGGCCGGGCTTCTTGCCGGCGAGCGCGATGGCGATCTCCGTCTCCGGCCAGATCCGGAACCGGAGCTCGTTGTTGATCGCCGCGTCGCCGAGCCCGAAGACGTCGTGCGGCGGGCGGCGGAACCGGACGGTGACCTCGGTGGCCGTCACCGGCATGGTCTTGCCGGCCCGGATGAGCATCGGTACGCCGGACCAGCGCCAGGATTCGACCCCGAGCCGGACCGCGACGAAGCTCTCCACCGTCGAGTCCGGGGCGACGCCGACGACGTCGCGGTAGCCCTCGTACTGCCCCCGCACGGTGTCCTGCGGCCGCAGCGGTTGCATGGCCGAGATCACCCGCGACTTCGCGTTGAGCCAGGACTCCACCCCGGCGCCGGTGGGTGGGTCGGCCACCACGCTGGCCAGCACCTGCAGCATGTGGTTCTGCACCACGTCGCGGATCGCCCCGGCGCGGTCGTAGAACGCGCCGCGGTCGGCGACGTCGAAGGCCTCCGCCATGGTGATCTGGATGCTCTGCACGTGGGTCCGGTTGAGCAGCGGCTCCAGGACCGAGTTCGCGAACCGGGCGACGAGCACGTCGTTCAGCGTCTCCAGGCCCAGCCAGTGGTCGACCCGGTAGATCGCGTCCTCGGCGAAGTGCTGGTGCATCGTGTCGTTGAGCTTGAGGGCACTCGCGAGGTCGGTGCCGAACGGTTTCTCGACCATGATCCGGGCGTTGTCGGCCCGGCCGGCCCGGTGGATCCCGCCCGCGATCATGCCGAACAACGGTGGGGGCACCTCCAGGTAGAACAGCGTCGGCCCGGCCGGCGCGGCGGCCGCCATCGCCTGGTAGGTGGCGTCGTCGTTGAGGTCGCCGTCGACATAGCGCAGCAGGTCGAGCATCCGCTTGGCGGCGTCGGAGTCCGGGTCGATGTCGTTGTTGCGCAGCGACTCCGCCGCATAGTTGCGGAACTGGTCGAGCCCCCAGCCGCTCTTGGCCACCCCGACGATGGGCGCGTCGAGCACACCCCGCCCGACCAGGCCGACGAGTGCGGGGAACGTCTCCAGCTTGGCCAGGTCCCCGGTCGCGCCGAAGATCACCAGCGCGTTCACCCCGTTGTCGCTCATCTGCGTTCCTCTCGTTCGTCGGCTCGTCGGTCGGCCGTTGCGCCCACGGGCGCTGGACGCCCGATCCGGCCGCGGAAGACGCGGTAGCTCCACGCCTGGTAGACCAGCACGATCGGCAGCAGGACCGCCGCGACCACGGTGATGACCGTGAGCGCGTACGGCGACGCGGTCGTGCCGGCAACGGTCAGGTCGTTCGCCGGACCCAGTGTGGACACCATGACCCGCGGGTAGAGGCCGGCGAAGATCGACGCCACCACGGCGGCGATGGTCACCGAGGTCGCGGCGAACGCGCGGCCGTCCCGACCCGCCCGGACCCAGAAGAAGGCCGCGAGCACGGCCAGCACGGCCAGCCCGGCGAACACCGCGGCCGGCACCGAGCCGCCGGTGATCAGCACGGTCCACACCCCGAGCGCCAGCACGGCGAGCCCGCCGACGCCGGCCAGCGCCCGGGCCAGCCGGACTGCCCGGCCGCGCAGGTCGCCGCTCGTCTTGAGGCACAGGTACACCGCGCCGTGCAGCATGCAGAGCAGCAGCAACGCCAGGCCGGTCAGCAGCGCGTACGGGCTGAACAGGTCGATCAACGTCCCGGCGTACTCCTGGTCGGCACCGATCGGCACCCCGTTCAGCAGCCCACCGAACGCGATCCCGACGATCAGCGGGATCGCCACACTGCCCGCGGTCATCGCGCCGTCCCACACCTGGCGACCGATCACGCTCGCCGACTTGGCGCGGAACTCGAAGGACACCCCGCGGGCGATCAGCGCGACGAGCAGCAGGAAGAACGGGATGTAGTACGCGGAGAACAGGGTGGCGAACCACGAAGGGAACGCGGCGAAGGTCGCGCCGGCGGCGACGATCAACCACACCTCGTTGCCGTCCCATACCGGGGTGATCGTGGAGATCACCTGCCGGCGGCCGGTCTCGTCCCGACCGACCGCCCCGTGCAGCGCGCCGACCCCCAGGTCGAAGCCGTCCAGCACGAGGAAGCCGATCCACAACACGGTCACGATGACGAACCAGACGGTGCTCAGCGTCATGGCGGCCTCAGTAACTGGTTTCCACGGTGGTGGGCTCCTCGTCGGGCGCCGGCTCCGCCGGCGCGAGCTCGCGGCGCGCGTAGCGGAACATCAGCACCGCGTCGACGGCGGCGAGCAGCACGTAGAGCAGCACGAACCCGCCGAGGCTGAACGCGACTGCGGTCACGTCCACCGACGGCGAGTTCGCATCCTGGGTCTTCTGCAGGCCCTGCACGATCCACGGCTGCCGGCCGCTCTCGGTGAGCAGCCAGCCCGCGGTGTTCATCAGGAACGGCAGCGGGATCACCCAGATCGCCACCCGCAGGAACCACGGTGAGCTGGCCAGCCGTTTGCGCCGCCAGAACCCCCACAACCCGATGAGTACGAACAGCACGGCGAGGTAGGCCATCGTGCGCATCGAGAAGTACTGCACGGCGACCGGTGGCACGTAGTTGCCCGGACCGAACTGCTGGGTGTACTGCGCCTGGACCTCGTCGAGCCCGAGCACCTGGCCGTCCCAGCTGCTGGTGGCCAGGATCGACAGCAGGTGCGGGATCTCGATGATCTTCGTCGGGGTCTGGCTGGAGCTGTCGAAGCCGCCGATCTGCAGCACCGAGAACGAGCACGGCTGGCAGGTCTCCCACTGCGCCTCGGCGGCCGCGATCTTCATCGGCTGGAAGTCGGTCTCGTTGACCCCGAGCCGACCGCCGACCGGCGCGATGAGCAGCGCCACCGGCAGCAGCACCACGATCGCCAGCCAGGCCGAGCGGGTGAACACCTCGGGCTGCGAGCCGCGCCGGATGTGCCACGCCGAGATGCCCAGCATCAGCACCGACGCGGTGAGCAGCGCGGCGAGCAGCACGTGGGCGTAGCCCCAGTAGAACACCGGGTTGGTGAACATCGCCCAGATGTCGGTCATCTCGGCTCGCCCGGTCGACTGGTTCAGCTGGTAGCCGACCGGGTGCTGCATCCAGGAGTTCGCGGCCATGATGAACGCCGCGGACAGCGCCGCCCCGACGGCGACCGCCCAGATCGTGGCCAGGTGCACCCGTCGGGACAGCTTGCCCCAGCCGAACAGCCACAGCCCGAGGAACGTCGACTCGAGGAAGAACGCGGCAAGCCCCTCCATCGCCAGCTGAGCGCCGAACACATCGCCGACGAACCGGGAGAAGCCCGACCAGTTCATCCCGAACTGGAACTCCTGGACCAGGCCGGTCACCACGCCGACCGCGACGTTGATCGCGAGCAGCGTGCCGAAGAAGCGGGTCAACCTGAGCAGCTCCGGCCGCTCCGAGCGGTACCACCAGGTGTGCAGCATCGCGGTCAGGAAGGCCAACCCGATCGTCACCGGCACGAACAGGAAGTGGTAGATGGCGGTGCTGCCGAACTGGAGGCGCGCTAGGTCGACCGCGGACACGTCATCACCACCCCTGGGCCGGCCCTGGATCCAGCCCGGGCCCGGCGGCTACGCAACGGCACCCGGGCGGCGCGTGCATCACCCCGACGGGGTGAGGCCGGACCTCGGCAACGACGGCCTGCTGCTAGACCTCCGTGGTCTCGTTTGAGACGGTCCCGAGCGTGAGAGCCCAGCTGCCGCTGACCGGCGAGCGCACCGCGCCCGGGATCCCGCAGGAGAACTACTGGTTCCGCCGGCACGAGGTGGTGTACCGGACGGTCGCGCCGCGCTGCGCCGGGCGGCTGGTGCTGGACGCCGGCTGCGGCGAGGGCTACGGGGCCGACCTGCTGGCGGACGCCGCCCGCCGGGTGATCGCGATGGACCTCGACCCGGCGGCCGCGGCGCACGTCGAACGCTGCTACCCGCGGGTGACCGCCATCCGGGCCGACGTCGTCGCCCTGCCGCTCGCCGCGTCCAGTGTGGACTCGGTGGTCAGCCTGCAGGTGGTCGAGCACGTCTGGGAGCAGGTGCGGTTCCTGGCCGAGTGCGCCCGGGTGCTGCGGCCGGGCGGCGAGCTGCTGGTGTCCACCCCGAACCGGCTGACCTTCTCCCCCGGGTCGCACCCGCCGCTGAACCCTTTCCACACCGTCGAGCTGTCGCCCGACGAGCTCGCCGACCTGCTCGGCTGTGCCGGGTTCCGGGTCGTCACGATGCTCGGAGTGCGGCACGGTCCCGCGCTGCGGGAGCTGGACGGGCGGCACGGCGGGTCCGTGGTCGACGCCCAGGTCGCCGTCGCGGTCAACGGCGACGAGTGGCCGGCCGAGCTGGCCGCCGACGTCGCAGGCGTGCGCTGCATCGACTTCGAGATCTCCGATCGGGACCCCGCCACCAGCCTCGACCTCGTCGCGCTGGCACAGCTGTGACCGCCGCAGCCGTGCCCGGCGCAGCTCGCTGCCTGGCGAGCCGGCGGTAGGCACCTTCTGCCTGGTGCTGCACAGCCACCTGCCCTGGCTGGCCCACCACGGGCGCTGGCCGGTGGGCGAGGAATGGCTGTACCAGGCGTGGGCGCACTCCTACCTGCCGGTGCTGGACGTGCTGCACCGGCTGGCCGCCGAGGGCAGGCGCGAGCTGCTCACCGTCGGCGTCACCCCGGTGCTCGCCGCCCAGCTAGACGACCCGTACTGCCTGCGCGGCATGCACGACTGGCTCGGCGACTGGCTGCTCCGGGCGCACGGCGCGGCCTCCCGGCGGGGTGACGCACCGCTGCGCGAGCTCGCCGGGGCCGAGCACCGGCGGGCCTGCGCCGCGCTGGACGGCTTCGAGCGACGCTGGCGGCACGGCGGGTCGGCGGTGCTGCGGCCGCTCGTCGACGGCGGCGTCGTCGAGCTGCTCGGCGGCCCGGCCACCCACCCGTTCCAGCCGCTGCTCGACCCGGCCGTGCGCGCGTTCGCGTTGCACGCCGGGCTGGTCGACGCGCATCGCAGGCTCGGCCGGCGTCCGGTCGGCGTGTGGGCACCGGAGTGCGGCTACGCGCCGGGCATGGAGCGGGACTACGCGACCGCCGGGGTGCGGCACTTCGTCGTGGACGGGCCGGCGCTGCGTGGTGACACCGGTCTGGCCCGGCCGGTGGGCGACGGCGACGTGCTGTGCTTCGGCCGCGACCTGACCGTCAGCTACCGGGTCTGGTCGCCCCGTTCCGGCTACCCCGGGCACCGGGACTACCGGGACTTCCACACCTTCGACCACCCGTCCGGGCTCAAGCCGGCCCGGGTCACCGGCCGGCGCGTGCCACCCGAGGCGAAGCGGCCGTACGACCCGGCGCGCGCCGCGCGGGCGGTCCGGGTGCACGTCGCCGACTTCGTGCGCACCGTGCGGGACCGGCTGGCCGCGCTGGCCGATCGTGACGGCCGTCCCGGCGTTGTCGTCGCCGGGTACGACACCGAGCTGTTCGGGCACTGGTGGTTCGAGGGTCCGGACTGGCTGGCGGCGGTGCTGCGCGAGCTGCCGGCGGCCGGGGTGCGGGTGAGCACCCTGCGTGGCGCGGTGCAGGCCGGTGCCGTCGGCACGCCGGTCGAGCTGCCGGCGTCGTCCTGGGGGTCCGGGAAGGACTGGCGGGTCTGGGACGGCCCCGCGGTGGACGACCTGGTCGCGGTCGGCGCCGAGGTGCAGCGTCGCCTGCTGGACACGGTCGCGAAGCGCCGGCGCCGGACTCGGCCGCGACCCGGCGCTCGACATGCTGGCTCAGCAGGGCTTGCTGGCGCTCTCCAGCGACTGGGCGTTCATGATCAGCAAGGGTTCGGCGCCGGGGTACGCCCGGCAGCGGGCGATGCTGCACGCCGGACGCGTGCGCGAGCTCGCCGATCTACTGGCCGCGGGGCGAACCGCCGCGGCGGCCCGCCTCGTCGGCCGGTGGGGTAGCCAGGACGACGTGTTCGGGCACCTCGACGCCCGCCGGCTGGGCTAGCCGCGTGCTAGGCCGCGGGGTATCCGTAGTTGGGCGCCCCCATGGCGCCGGCCTTCGGATCCGGGCCGTATTGGTTGGGTCCCGGATTGCCGGCCGTCGCCCAGAACACGATGAGGATGATCAGTCCCACCAGCGGGACCAGGGCGATCAGGTACCACCAGCCGGTCCGGCCGGTGTCGTGCAGCCGGCGGACGGCGACCGCAATGTAGGGGATGAGCACGGCGAGCTGGTAGATCCAGACCAGCCAGATGCTCGCCCCGTTGGTCGCGTTGTACAGCGCGCCCGCGATGATGCCCAGCACGATGGCCACGAGCGCGTTGAACAGGAAGAACATCCAGAACTCGGTCCGCCTGGCGCGACCCTCGAAGTCGGCGTACTGGCGGAGCGCCTTCAGGTACCACTGCACGGTTTGATCCCCTCTCTGGCGGGAGCCCTCGTCCGGCGTTGCGGGAGGCTATCGCCTGGTATCGGCCGCGGGACGTCAAATCGCCGAACGGTGATCTAGCCGCAACCGAGCGCGTCCGGCCGGCCGGATAGGTTCGTCGCGTGCGGGTGCTGATCGTGTCCTGGGAGTACCCGCCGGTCGTCGTGGGGGGTCTCGGCCGACACGTGCACGGTCTCGCCCGGCGGCTCGCCGATGCCGGCCACGAGGTCGTCGTGCTGTGCCGGCAGCCGACCGGTTCGGACGCGGCGACCCATCCGACCTCGGACGCGCTCGTCGACGGGGTGCGGGTGCTGCGGGTCGCCGAGGACCCGGCCCACCTGGAGTTCGAGCGGGACCTGGTCGGCTGGACCCTGGGCATGGGTCACGCCATGATCCGCGCAGCGCTGACCGGGTTGTGCCCGCCCGGTGGGGCGGCCTGGCGTCCCGACGTGGTGCACGCGCACGACTGGCTGGTCGCGCATGCGGCGATCACGCTCGCCGATGTGCTCCGGGTCCCGCTGGTCGCCACCTTCCACGCCACCGAGGCCGGCCGGCACGCGGGCTGGCTCAGCGCCCCGCTGTCCCAGCAGGTGCATTCCGTGGAGTGGTGGCTGGCCCAACGCGCGGACGCGTTGATCACCTGTTCGCAGGCGATGCGGCACGAGGTGGCCGGGCTGTTCGAGCTCGATCCCGGCCCGATCTCGGTACTGCACAACGGCATCGAGCCGCGGGACTGGACGGTTCCGGACACCGAGCGGACGGCGGCACGGCTGCGGCACGCCCCGGCCGGGCAGCCGCTGCTGCTCTGTTTCGGCCGGCTGGAGCACGAGAAGGGCATCCAGGACCTGATCGCCGCGCTGCCGCTGATCCGGCGCGCGCACCCCGGCACCCGGTTGCTGGTCGCCGGCACCGGCACCGCCGTGGAGTTCCTCACCCGATGCGCCCGCACCCACCGGGTGCGGCGCAGCGTCGAGCTGCTCGGACACCTGGCCGACGGCGAGCTCGCGACCCTGCTGGCAACCGTGGACGCCCTGGTGCTGCCGAGCCGCTACGAGCCGTTCGGCATCGTCGCGCTGGAGGGCGCCGCCGCCGGCGCGCCGCTGGTGGCCTCGACGGCCGGCGGGCTGGCCGAGATCGTCCGGGACGGCGAGACCGGGCTGTGCTTCGCGCCGGGTGACGTCGCCGGCCTGGCGGACGCGGTCATCGAGGTGCTCGCCGACCCGGCCGCGGCGGCGGTCCGCGCGACGGCGGCGCGTGCCCGGCTTGCCGCGGAGTTCGACTGGTGGCGGATCGCGGCGGCGACGGCGGACGTCTACGCGGCGGCCGGCGTGCGAGCCGGCCGAGGTGTACCGCCGGCCCAAGATCTCCACCGGCAACGTCTTCGGCGTCAGCGCGGCCGGCTCTCCGCCTCGATGATCGCGCGCAACGCCTCGTCGGCGTAGGCGTCGGAGAACTGCTCGACGAGGTCCTCCCGACCTTCGTCGACAGCGCTGTTCACCAGCTCGGTGTACTGGTCGTGCAGCCGGCGAAGGTACTCGACGATCGGCTCGGACTGAGACTGGTGTGCTGCACCCACGCACTCCATTGTGAACGCCAAGCGACGGCATCGTGCGTATCGGGAAAGTTACGACCGAACACCGCTGCATCACAGCCGGTCCCCGAGCGAGTCGTCGACGGCGGCCTGTGTCTTGCGGGCGATGTCCTCGAGTGCCGCCCGGCGCTCGGCCTCCGCCGCGTACTCGTCCCGCCGGTCGCGGACCACCCGGGCCGGAGCGCCGACCGCGACGGCGTAGTCCGGGATGTCGCCGCGTACCACGGCGTGCGCCCCGAGCACGCAGCCTCGGCCGACCCGGGTGCCGCGCAGCACCGAGACCCGCACTCCGAGCCAGCAGTCCGGGCCGATCCGGATCGGCGACTTCACGATGCCCTGGTCCTTGATCGGCCGGTCGACGTCGCTCGTCGCGTGGTCGAAGTCGGCGATGTACACCCAGTCGGCGATCAGCGTCGCGGCACCGATCTCGACGTCCAGGTAGCAGTTGACGGTGTTGTCCTTGCCCATCACGACCTTGTCGCCGATCCGCAGCGAGCCCTCGTGACAGCGCAACGCGTTTCCGTCGCCGATGTGCACCCAGCGCCCGATCTCCAGCCGCCCGTATCCGGGCCTGGCGTGGATCTCCACCCGACGGCCGAGGAACACCATCCCGCGCAGGATCACGTGCGGGTTCGCCAGCCGGAACCGCAGCAGCCGCCAGTACCGCACGAGGTACCACGCCGTCCACGCCCGGTTGCGGATCACCCAGCGCAGCGACGCCAGGGTCAGGAACCGGGCTTGCCGGGGATCTTGTCGGGCCGGGCCGCCGCTCGCCCACCGAGCACGCAGCGACGCCCCCCACATGGTGGTCATAGCAGGATGATGCCGTGCCGACGATCATCGTGGTGGGCAGTGTCAACCTGGACCTGATGGCGCGAGTGCCGCGGCTGCCCGGACCCGGCGAGACGCTGGAGGCCCCGGCGTTCGACCGGTTGCCAGGGGGCAAGGGGGCGAACCAGGCGCTCGCGGCCCGGCGACTCGGCGCGGACGTGCGGCTGTTCGCCGCGGTCGGCGATGACCCGTTCGCCGCCGAGGCACTCGCAATGCTGCGGGACGGCGGCGTCGAGTTGTCCGGGGTGCGCACGGTGCCCGAACCGACCGGGCTGGCGATGATCACGGTCGAGGACGGCGGCGAGACGACGATCGTGATGGGCATCGGTGCGAACGCGGCCGTCACCGGCATCAGCGGGCAGGACGTCGGCGACGCGGACGCGGTGCTGACCGTGCTCGAGGTGCCGGACGCGGCTGTCCGGGCGGCCGCCACCCACGCCCCGGGCATGTTCGTGCTCAACGCCGCACCGCCCCGGCCGGTACCCGGCGAGGTACTCGCCCGTGCCGACCTCGTGGTGGCCAACCGGGCCGAGCTCGCCGCGATTCCGGAGCTGATCGAAGCCCGCTGCCTCGTGGTGACGCACGGCGCAGCGGGTGCCGTGCTGTTCCGCGGCGGAACCGAGGTGGCCAGGGCGGTCCCACCGCCGGTGGCCGCCGTCGACGGGACGGGGGCCGGCGATGCGTTCACCGCTGCGCTCACCCTCGCCATGCTCGACGGGTTGGCCGACGACGTCGCGCTGAGCCGGGCCTGCGCGGCCGGTGCGCTCGCGACGACCCGATGGGGCGCGCAGCCGGGGATGCCCACCGCTGCGGAGCTCGCCGAGCTGATCTAGCGTCCTACAAGCCTCGTTCAGACCAGCTCGCGGCTCAGGGCCGCTCGAACGAGCTCGGCCCGGTTGCGGACGGCGAGCTTGCGCATCATCCGGTGCAGGTGGTTCTCGACGGTGCGCCGGGACAGGAAGAGCCGGCCGGCGATCTGGCGGCAGGTCAGCCCGGAGACGACCATTCCGAGCACCTCCACCTCGCGGGTGGTCAACCGCGGAAGATCTTCATCGGACAGCCGCGGCGCCGGCAGTCTGGCCGTCGCACCGGACTCGGTGAGCGCGCTGACGAGATCGCTCGCAGTCGCGGCCTCGGCGGGCAGCACGACCACGCGCGTCCCCGGCAGCCGGTTGGTGATCTCGTTGACGGCGCCGGCGACGTCCGCCCGGTCCAACCCGAGCACGACCGTCACCGGGCCCGCCGCCTCGCGCGCGAGCAGGCTCATCGCGACGCCCCTTCCCCCGAATACGACAGCGATGCTCGCACCGGCCGGCCGAGCCGAGTTGTGATCATGGTTCGGCCACCCGTTCGACGGCGTGGTTCACCCGGCAATGCCGCGTCGGGCGCCCGCGCCAGGGGCGGGACTGCGGCCAGCCGGGCGATCCGGGTGTGCTAATCGAGCGTTTCGCCGGCCGGCTTCGTTCCGGTGAGTAGCGCGTTGTAGCCCCACGCGCGGGGTAGCAGCCGGGACAGCAGCCGGCAGTCCAGCGCGAACAGCGCACGCCAGCCCCGGTAGGCGAACATCGCCCAGCCCCAGCCAAGCCGCTCCGGCCGAAGGGCGGCCTCGACGGTACGCATCGTCCAACCGAGCACCGCGGCCGTCAGCTCCTCGGTCACCACCCGGACGCCGGTCGCGCCGGCACCCCGCGCGAGCCGGGCAAGCGTCGTGGGGTCGAAGGTGTGCTGGTCGACCAGGGCCTCCAGGGCTGCCGCGCGGGACGACTCGTCGAGCTCCGCCTGCGGTCGGCGCCAGCCGCGCAGCGCCGGCAGCCGGGTCACCGCGGTCGTGAGCCGCCACATCGCCCGGCTGAGCGCGCGGGCGTAGCGGTCACCGATCCGGGTCGGCTCGCCCGCGAAGACGAACCGACCGTCCGGCCGCAGCACCCGCAGCACCTCGCCCAGCGCGGCTCCGACGTCGGGGATGTGGTGCAGCACGGCGTGGCCGACCACCAGGTCGAAGCTGTCGTCGTCGAACGGGAGCCGCTCGGCGTCCGCGACCCGCCCCTCGACGTCCAACCCGAGCTGCGCGGCGTTGCGAACGGCGGCCCGCACCATGCCCGGGGACAGGTCGGTCACCGCCCCCTTGGCGATCACCCCACCCTGCATCAGGTTGAGCAGGAAGAACCCGGTGCCGCAACCCAGCTCCAGCGCGTGGCCGTAGGGCCAGCCGCGGGACCCCGCCACCGCGCGGAACCGCCCGGTTGCGTAGTCGATGCAGCGCCGGTCGTAGGAGATCGACCACTTTGCGTCGTAGCTGTCGGCTTCCCAGTCGTGGTAGAGGACGTTGGCGAGCTTCGGGTCCCGGTGCGCCGCGGCGACCTCGGCAGCACTGGCGTGCGGGTTCGGCGCCGGGTCGGGGTGCACCCGGCCATCCTGAACCACCCGAGGTCGAATGTGATCACCGACCGACGAACTTCGCCTTTCCCGGCCCGTTCGCGAGGAACGACGCCATCCCGGCCTTGCCGTCCTCGCTGCCGAACAGTCCGGCGAACAGGTCGCTCTCGATGTCAAGGCCGGAGCGCAGGTCGAGGTCCACCCCGCCGTCGATGGCCTGCTTCGCGGCGGCCAGCGCCAGCGCCGGTCCCTCGGCGAACTGCTCGGCCCACGCCCGAGCGACCCGGTAGACGTCGTCCGGCGGGACGATCTCGTCGACCAGCCCGATCGAGAGCGCCTCCGCGGCGTCGACGATCCGCCCGGTGTAGATGAGGTCCTTGGCCCGCGACGGTCCGACCAGCCGGGCCAGCCGCTGAGTCCCGCCGCCGCCGGGGATCAGCCCCAGCAGGATCTCCGGCTGGCCGAGCTTGGCGTTGTCCCCGCAGATCCGCCGGTCACATCCGAGCGCGATCTCCAGGCCGCCGCCCAGTGCGTAGCCGGTGATGGCCGCCACCGTCGGCTTGGGGATCGCCGCGGCCGCCCCGAAGCACGCCGACAGCCCGCGCGCGATCTGCGCCATGTCGGCGTAGTCCTTGGCCGACATCTCCTTGACGTCGGCACCGGCCGCGAGCACCTTCTCGCCGCCGTACACGACGACGGCCCGGATGTCGGCGCGGCTCGCGGCTTCCTCCGCCGCGGCCCGGAACTCCTCCTGCACCTGGCGGCTGACCGCGTTCAGCGGCGGCCGGTCCAGCCGGATCGTGCCAACGCCGCCGTCCACCTCGAGCCTGACGAACTCGCTCATGGCCGGACCCTATCGGCGCCATGCCGTGTACCGCGCGTGGTTGCGTCGCACCCGCAACGGCAGCCCGAACGTGGCCGAGAGGTTCTCGTCGTTGACCACGTCGCGCAGCAGACCCTGGGCGACGACCGCGCCGTCCCGCAGCAGCAGGGCGTGCGTGTAGCTCGGCGGGATCTCCTCGACGTGATGGGTCACCAGGACGCACGCCGGGGCGTCCGGGTCCTCGGCCAGCCTGGCGAGCCGGCCGACCAGCTCCTCGCGGCCACCCAGGTCGAGACCGGCCGCTGGCTCGTCGAGCAGCAGCAGCTCGGGGTCGGTCATCAGCGCGCGGGCGATGAGGGTGCGTTTGCGCTCGCCCTCGGACAAGGTGCCGAACCTGCGGTCCGCGAGCTTGCGCATGCCCATGGCCGTCAGCATCCGGTCGGCGCGCAGCACGTCGACGTCATCGTAGGTCTCCCGCCAGCGCCCCATCACGCCGTAGCCCGCGCTCATCACGACGTCCCGCGCGGTCTCCTCGGCCGGCAGCCGTAGCCCGAACGCCGCCGAGCTGAACCCGATCCTGGTGCGCAGCTCGGCGATGTTCACCCGTCCGAGCCGAGCGCCGAGCACGTCCACGGTGCCGACCGACGGGTACAGGTCGGCGCCGGCGAGCCGCAGCAGGGTGGTCTTCCCGGCGCCGTTCGGGCCGAGGACCACCCATCGCTCGTCGAGCTCCACCGTCCAGTCGATCCCGGCCAGCAGGGTGCTCGGGCCGCGCCGCACGGTCACGCCCTGCATCCGGACCACGACGTCCGGATCGGTGATCGTCGCCGCTCTCCGCTCACCGGCCGTCACCCGGCCCATCCTGGCCGATCTCACTCCGCCCCACCCGATCGGCTCCTTATCCTGGACGATCATGTCGGTCTTCCCGCTTGGCGCCTCCGTGCAGGACGACGGGGTGCGCTTCGCGGTCGCCTCGGCGGTCGCCGACGCGGTCGAGGTCTGCCTCGTCGACTCGGACGGCACGGAACGGCGGGTCGAGCTGCCCGAGCACACCTACGGCGTCTGGCACGGAACGGTGGCCGGGGTCGGTGCCGGGCAGCGCTACGGCTACCGGGTGCACGGCCGTTACGACCCACCCCGCGGGGTGCGCTGCAACCCCGCCAAGCTGCTCGTGGACCCCTACGCGCGGCGGATCAGCGGCACGGTCGCGGCGCTGGACCCGGCGCTCGGCTACGCCGGGGATCCGATGAGCGGGCCGCCGAGCGCCGTCGACTCGCTCGGCGCGGTGCCGCTGTCGGTCGTGACAGCGCCCGGACCGGGCCGACGCCGTCGGAGACCGTCGCCCGGCCGGACGTGTCCTGGCCGGAGACCGTGATCTACGAGCTGCATGTCCGGGGCTTCACCCGGTGCCACCCGGAGGTGCCGGAGCAGCACCGGGGTACCTACCTGGGGCTGGCGCACCCGGCCGTGATCGAGCACCTGCAGCGGATCGGGGTGACGGCCGTCGAGTTGCTGCCGGTCACCGCGTTCGCCGACGAGCCCGCGCTGCTGCGGCGGCGCCGGCACAACTACTGGGGCTACTCGCCGCTGGCCTTCCTCGCCCCGCACCCCGGGTTCGCCAGCGTGCCGGGCGCGGAGGTCGAGGAGTTTCGCGCGATGGTCGGCGCGCTGCACCGGGCCGGGATCGAGGTGATCCTCGACCTGGTGCCCAACCACACCTGCGAGGGCGGAGTCGACGGGACGACCCTGAGCTACCGGGGGTTGGACGCTCCGGCGTACTACCTGCTCGACCGTGCCGGCCGCGACGTCGACCTCACCGGGTGCGGCAACACGCTGGACCCCGCCTCACCCACCGTGGTGCGGCTGGTCTGTGACGCAATGCGCTACTGGGCCGGCGAGATGGGAGTGGACGGTTTCCGCATCGACCTGGCGAGCGTCCTCGGCCGGTCGCGCGGCGGGCCGTTCGACCCGGGTGCCCCGCTGCTGACCGCGATCACCTCCGACCCGGTGCTCGCCGGGCGCAAGCTGATCGCCGAGCCGTGGGACGCCACCGCGGACGGCTACCGGGTCGGCGGCTTCGGGGTGCAGTGGTCGGAGTGGAACGGGCGGTACCGGGACGCGGTGCGCGACTTCTGGCGCGCCCGAGGTGGCGTCGCCGAGCTGGCATCGCGGCTGTCCGGATCGTCGGACCTGTACGCCGGCTCCGGACGCCGACCGTGGGCGTCGATCAACTTCGTGACCGCACACGACGGGTTCACCCTGCGCGACCTGGTCAGCTACCGGCGCAAGCACAACGCGGCGAACGGCGAGCGGAACCGGGACGGCACCGACGACAACCGGTCGCAGAACTTCGGGGTCGAGGGCGAGGCAGGCTCGCCGCTGGTGCGGGCCCGCCGACTGGGGGCCGCTCGGGCGATCCTGGCGACCCTGTTGCTCTCCGCGGGTACGCCGATGATCGCCGCCGGCGACGAACGCTGGCGTACCCAGCGCGGCAACAACAACCCGTACTGCCTGGACGACCAGACGTCCTGGCTCGACTGGGCGCCGTCGGCGGAGGCCGGGTCGATGACGGCCTTCGTCGGAACGGCTCGCCGCGCTGCGCGCGCAGCACCCTGCCTTACGCCCCGCCACGTTCCCGACCCCCGCAGACGTGCGCTGGTGGCACCCCGCCGGCCGCGAGCTGACCGAGGCCGACTGGCACGACCGGCAGGCCCACACGCTCGGCCTGCTCGTCTCCGACGAGTGGCTTCTCCTGCTGCACGCCGGCGACGGCGGGGTCGCGGTGACGCTGCCGCCGGCGGGCCGGTTCAGCCCGACCCTCGACTCCAGCCGCCCCGACGGCGCACCGGTCTCGACCCGACCGCTGCCGGGTGGGTCCGTGATCACGGTGCCGCCGCGAACGGCGATTCTCCTACGCCGGGCCATTTGAGAACGTTATCGGCGCGGTGTTTGCGCTGGGATCTATCCATTTGGGCGGGATGAACTCCGGCGATCCGCGGGTCATTCGCATGACCCATTCGGAGTGGTGGACGAGCCGGTGGTGGAACCGGCACAACATCACCAGATTGTCGATAGCGGTTGGCCCGCCGTACTGCCATGGGTTGACGTGATGCGCGTCGCACCAACTCGGAGGACGCTCACAGCCGGGAAAGGCGCAGCCGCCGTCTCGGGCGGCCACCGCGCGGCGCATATGCCGCGGCACGACGCGGCTGACCCGTCCGATGTCCACCGGCTGCCCGGCTCCGTCCAGTACGACCGGGATCACCTCGGCGTCGCAGGCCAGCATCCGCAACTGTGCCGGCGTCAACGCGCCACCGTGGTCGAGCACCGCGGTCCGGGCGCGGGTCTCCAGCTCGGCCAGCGGGACGGTGACCGTCAGGTGCGGACGCAGCCCGCCGACGATCGGCAGGTCACCGGCGTCAAGGCGTTGCCGGCACAACTCGGCCAGTCCGTCGCCGCGGCGCTCGGCCAGGCTGCGCTGGTCTTCCGGCACCGGCTTGCACAGTGCGTCGAGGGCACCGAGCAGCGCATCGAAGCTCGGCGCGTCCAACACACCCTTGATCCGACCGCCCGCGCCGCCCGGTCGGGCTGCCAGGTGTAGCTCGTTGACCTGCCGGTCGTCGTCAAAACGGGGCTCGGGGCCGTCCTGGTCCAGTGTGTTGATCAGATCCCGGGCGAACCCGGCGAGCTCCCGCGGGCGGTACTCCCGCGCCCGCTCGGCGAGTTGCTGCTCGGCACCCGCCCACACCTGCGGCGCCAGCCGCTCCGCCGCGGTGCAGCCGAGCGCCTCGGCGATCACCTCGATGTGCCGCAGGCTCACCTCGCCGGCTTCGAACACCTTCGCGGTGTACGGCAGCCGCGCGCTCAGTGCTTGCCCGTCCAGCGACACCCGTTCGCACACCTGCTCGGCGACCCGCACGCGGCGGTTCGCTGGGCCCAGATCCCAACCCAGCAGGTCGGCGACCGCTTGCGCCGGTCGTGAGTAGCCGCGGTCGGTGAACACCCCATCGCGATCCAACCTGGCCACCAGTGCCACCGACAACTGCTCCAGCTGGCGGGTGAGCTGCTCGCACACCGCCAATGCCTCGATCTGGGTGTCGGCATCGGCCGAGGAATCGCAGGCCGCGCGAATTGCCGCAACGCAATCGGCAGCCGATTGGTGCGCCTCGGCGAGTGCGCTGCGATCCTGCATGCCCTCTATTATCCGAGGCCGCACCGACATTTTCGGCCTGCTTACGGATTCGCAGTGTGCACAGACTTTCTCTCGAATATTGTGGCTGGCTTTTCGACGCATCACCCTACGTCCCGACTTGACGGGCCGATGCAATCCGTTACCGACGACTCAACCGGCCCGTCCCGGCTTTCTTTAGACGCGACCACGCGTGTACCGGTGCTTGACGCCCGGCGGGAAGTACTCCGGGTCGCCGGTCGGCAGCAGCGTGACGCGGGGCGTCTGGTGCTCCGACCGGGGTGTAGTGCGGCGAACTCGCTGTTCAACCGCCGCAGCTGCGAGACGACCGACTCGGCGACCACCCGTCGCATCTCCTCGGTCCCGGCGACCCCGGGCGCCAGCTCGACCGCGAGGGCCAGGTACCGGTCCCGATCGGCGTCCTCGACGGACTCCAGGGTGAACTTGCCGGTGACCCACTGGGCGACCGGGTCCTGCTCCAACCCGACCGTGACGTTCTCCGGGTAGATGTTCGCGCCGTAGTAGGAGACGGTGAAGTGCGAGCGCCCGAACACGTGCACGAACGGCAGCTCACGCACGGGGGCGTCGGCGCCCAGCGCGTCCAGCGGATCGAACCCGTGGTCGCGCAGGAAGCGAAGCATCGCGTCGAACGTCGTCACGCCTCCGGTGTCGGCGATGTGGTACCGGATCAGCGGGATGCCGTTGTCGCCGGTGAACACGAGCGTGCCCTCGTGCACCTCGAACAGCCGGCTGCTCGGCTCGTACTGCGCCAGCGTGGGCAGCCGCGCCTCACCGAACAGCTCGCGCGCGGCGTCCGGCGCCTCGGCGAGGAACCGCCGGATGCAGATCGAGATCGGCGTCTCGGTGGCCAACACCCCGGCGTCCGCCGTGCCGTACAGCGAGGCGGACCCGTAGCACGGGTCCGATCCGTCAACGGAGCCGCCCAACCGGGAGGTGACCAGCGTGCGCCACTGCTCGCTGAACACCTCGCCGGCCAGCACCAGCTTCACCGAGTAGTCCGGCCACGGCACTCCCCGCGCCCGGCCCTGGTCGATCACGCCCTTCAGGAACGGCGGATAGCCGAGCAGCACGACCTGCTCGAACCGCGGTCCGAGCGCGGTGATCACCCGGAGGATCTCCTCGACGTCGCTGCCCGGTGTGATCACCGTGATCGGGTAGCCGCGGGCGGCGAGGTGGCGGCAGCAGCTCGCGGTGTACATCCCGCCGACCCAGGTGCCCAGCGCGAAGCACACCACCGCCAGCGTGCGCCGCAGGTCGGCACCGAAGCTGTCCTGGAAGACCTGCTCGAACCGGTCGGTGACGGCGAGCTCGTCGGCCATCGACCGCGGCCAGAAGGTCGGCTCGCCGGTGGATCCCGAGGACACCGCGATCATGTCGCAGCTGGCCAGCTCGCCGCCCCGGCAGAGCTGCTGCAACGGGTACCGGCGCAGGTAGTTGTCCTTGGTCAGCAGCGGCAGCGCGCGGAAGTCGTCGAAGGTCCGGACCCGTTCCGGGTCGACGCCACGCTCGCTCGAGGAACGCCCGGTACGCCGGGACGGTCGCAGCCACCGTCCGAACCAGCGCCAAGGCGCGCTGTTCCGCGGAACCGGACGACATCAGCTCGGCGACTCGGCGAGGACGATCTTGCCGAGCTCGGCCGGGGTGGCCAGCAGGTCGTGTGAAGGGAGCACCCGTACGGTGTAGCCCAGCAGCCCGGCGTGCGGCAACGGCACCACGGCCTCGAACCGGTCGGCCGCGTCAGGGCTTCCGTCCACCTTCCCGACGTGCTTGGCCTGCACGGTCGTCGGCTCGTCGAGCTGGTCGGCGTCGTCCACCCGGCCCACGACGGCCTGCACGAGCACGTCGGACGGCTCCAGCCCGGCGAGCTGCACCGCGGCCCGTAGCGTCATCGGCGCGCCGACCACCGGATCATCCGGCACCCCGGAGGCGTCCACGCCGAGCACCTGGACCCGCGGCCACGCTCCGTTCAGCCGCGAGCGGTAGTCGGCGAGCCGACGAGCCCCGGCGAAGTCGTCGGCCCGCACCGCGGCGGCCGCCGCCGCGGCCGGGGCGTACCAGTCCCGCACGTAGTCGGTGACCATCCGGCTGGCCTGCACCTGCGGGCGGAGGGAGCCGAGGGTGTGCCGCACCATCGCGATCCACCGGCTCGGCACACCGTCGGTGCGCTCGTAGAACGCCGGCGCGACCTGCGAGTCGATCAGCTCGTACAACGCGGCGGCCTCGAGGTCGTCGCGGCGGACCGGATCGGCGACGCCGTCGGCGGTCGGGATCGCCCAGCCGTCGCGACCGTCGTACAGCTCGTCCCACCAGCCGTCGCGCACCGAGAGGTTCAGGCCGCCGTTGAGCGCGGACTTCATCCCAGACGTGCCGCAGGCCTCCAGCGGTCGTAGCGGGTTGTTCAGCCAGACGTCGCAGCCCCAGTACAGGAAGCGGGCCATCGACATGTCGTAGTCCGGCAGGAACACGATCCGATGCCGCACCGCCGGGTCGTCGGCGAACTGGACGATCTGCTGGATCAGCCGCTTGCCGCCGTCGTCGGCGGGATGCGACTTGCCGGCGATCACCATCTGCACCGGGCGGTCCCAGTCCAGCAGCAGCTCACGCAGCCGTTCCGGGTCGCGCAGCATCAGGGTCAGTCGCTTGTAGGTCGGCACCCGGCGGGCGAAGCCGATCGTCAGCACGTCGGGGTTGAACACGTCGTCGGTCCAGCCCAGCTCGGGCGCCGACGCACCGCGCTGCAGCCAGGACTCCCTGACCCGCCTGCGGACCTCGTCCACCAACCGCCGGCGCAGCCTGCCGCGCAGCCCCCAGAGCTGCGCATCGGACACCGGCGGCAGCCCCGACGTGCCGCTGGCGTCGCCGTTCAGCCGGGACTCGCCGAGCAGCGTGGTCAGCTCGCGAGCCTGCCAGGTCGGTCCGTGCACGCCGTTGGTCACCGAGCCGATCGGCACCTCGCTCGTGTCGAAGCCGGCCCAGATCGCGCCGAACATGGCCCGGGACACCGCGCCGTGCAGCTGGGACACCCCGTTCGCCCGCTGCGCGAGGCGCAGCCCCATGTGCGCCATGTTGAACATGCCGGGGTCGTCCTCGGCGCCGAGCGCGAGCACCCGCTCGACCGGCACGCCGGGCAGCAACGCTTCGGTGAAGTAGCGCCGCACCATCTCGACCGGGAACCGGTCGATCCCGGCGGGGACCGGGGTGTGCGTGGTGAAGACCGTGCCGGCCCGGACGGCGGCCACCGCCTGGTCCACGTCCAGGCCGTGCGCCACGCTCAGCTCGCGGATGCGTTCCAGCCCGAGGAAGCCCGCATGTCCCTCGTTCGTGTGGAAAACGTCCGGCTCGGGATGCCCGGTCTGCGCGCAGTACGCCCGCACCGCGCGCACGCCGCCGACGCCGACCAGGATCTCCTGCGTCAGCCGATGCTCCTGGTCACCGCCGTACAGCCGGTCGGTGACGTTGCGCAGGTCGGGCTCGTTCGCCTCGATGTCCGAGTCGAGCAGCAGCAGCGGCACCCGACCGACCGCCGCCTGCCAGACCCGGGCGTGCAGCGTCCGGCCCGCCGGCATGGCCACCTCGACGAGCACCGGCTCGCCGGAGCGGTCGGTGAGCAGTTGCAGTGGCAGCCCCTGCGGGTCGAGCACCGGGTAGTGCTCCTGCTGCCAGCCGTCCAGCGACAACGTCTGCCGGAAGTACCCGGAGCGGTACAGCAACCCGACCCCGATCAGCGGAACCCCGAGGTCCGACGCCGCCTTCAGGTGGTCGCCGGCGAGGATGCCGAGGCCGCCGGAGTAGTTCGGCAGCACCTCGTTGACCCCGAACTCCATCGAGAAGTACGCGACGGCCGCCGGCAGCGTCGAGCCCGAGTCGCCGGCCCGCTGGTACCACCGCGGATCGGTCAGGTAGCCGCGAAGATCGTCGGCCAGCTCGCGGACCCGGGTCACCACCGTCTGGTCCGCGGCCAGCTCGGCGAGCCGCCGTGGAGCCACCTCCCCGAGCAGCCGCACCGGGTCGTGGCCGGCGCGCTCCCACGCCCCCACGTCCAGGCTCGCGAACAGGTCCTGGGTCGGCGGATGCCAGCTCCACCGGAGGTTGCTCGCCAGCTCCTGCAGCGGCGCCAGTGGGTCCGGAAGCTGGGCGCGGACGGTGAACCGGCGGAGGGCTCTCACGAAAGGTGAGGCTACGTGAATCGATTACGCGCCCTGGGGTCAAGGCTGCCCCGGGAGTGGGTAGATACGGTAGAGCTGCTGAATCGAACCGAGCTGCGGGGAGGCGGTGCGATGCCCGGTCGGCTCGCGATCGAGGACGTGGTCCCGGAGGTCGGCGGCGGGCGTTATCCCAGCAAGGCCGTGGTCGGCGAGGCCGTACCGGTACGCGCGACGGTCTGGCGGGACGGTCATGACGCGGTCGCGGCCACCGTGGTCTTCAAGCGGCCGGGGGTGCGCGGCTCCGGATCGCAGGTCCGGATGCGGCCGGACGGGGTGGGCAACGACCGTTGGCTGGCGCACGTGGTGCCCGACGCAGAAGGTCTGTGGATCTACCGGGTCGACGCCTGGAGCGACCCGTGGGCCACCTGGCGGCACACGGTCGAGGCGAAGACCGCCGCCGGTCAGGACGGCACCGAGCTGGCGAACGACCTGGAGACCGGTGCCCGGCTGCTCGACCGGGTCGGCCGGCGCCCGACCGAGCGGGCGAACCGCGCCCTGCTGGCCGGTGCGGCGGCGGCGCTGCGCGACGACGAGCTCCCGGTGCAGACCCGGCTGGCCCAGGCGCTCTCCACCCCGATCGAGACGATCATGACCGAGCGCCCGGTGCGTGAGTTCGTCACGAAGGGCAAGCCGCACCAGGTCTGGGTGGACCGCCCGAAGGCGCTGTTCTCGGCGTGGTACGAGATGTTCCCGCGGTCCACCGGCGGCCGGGACGAGACCGGCCAGCCGGTGCACGGCAGCTTCGTGACCGCGGCCAAGGAGCTCGACCGGATCGCGGCGATGGGGTTCGACGTGGTGTACCTGCCGCCGATCCACCCGATCGGCGAGATGCACCGGAAGGGGTCGAACAACACCGTCGACGCCGAGCCGGGAGACGTCGGCTCACCGTGGGCGATCGGTTCCCAGCTCGGCGGCCACGACGCGATACACCCCGAGCTGGGCACCCTGGCGGAGTTCGACGCGTTCGTCGCGCGCGCCGCCGACCTCGGGATGGAGGTCGCGCTGGACCTCGCCCTGCAGACGGCACCGGATCACCCGTGGGTCAGCGAGCACCCGGAGTGGTTCACGACCCGGCCGGACGGCACGATCGCCTACGCCGAGAACCCACCGAAGCGCTACCAGGACATCTTCCCGGTCAACTTCGACAACGACCCCGCCGGGCTCTACGCCGAGGTGCTGCGCATCGTGCTGCACTGGGTCGAGCACGGGGTGCGGATCTTCCGGGTGGACAACCCGCACACCAAGCCGCCGAACTTCTGGCACTGGCTGATCTGGCAGGTCAAGGCGCGCGATCCCGGCGTGCTGTTCCTGTCCGAGGCCTTCACCCGGCCGGCCCGGCTGTACGGGCTGGCGCGGTTGGGCTTCACCCAGTCCTATACGTACTTCACCTGGCGCACCGCCAAGCAGGAGATCACCGAGTTCGCGCTGGAGCACGCCCGGCGGGCCGACGAGGCGCGGCCGAACTACTTCGTGAACACCCCGGACATCCTGCACGCCTCGCTGCAGCACGGCGGCCGCAGCATGTTCGCGCTGCGCGCGGTGTTGGCCGCCACGCTCTCGCCGTCCTGGGGGGTCTACTCCGGCTACGAGCTCTTCGAGGACCAGCCGGTGCGCGAGGGCAGCGAGGAGTACCTGGACTCCGAGAAGTACCAGCTGCGGCCCCGTGACTTCGAGGCCGCCGCCGCGACCGGGCAGTCCCTGGAACCGTGGCTGACCAGGTTGAACGAGAATCCGCGCGCGAGCACGCTGCCTTGCAGCAGCTTCGCGAGCTGGTCTTCCACCACGTGGACAACGAGGCGCTGCTGGTCTACTCGAAGTCCGACCCGACCACCGGCGACACGGTGCTGGTCGTGGTCACGCTCGACCCGAACCACCCGCAGCAGGGCATCGTCTGGCTGGACCTGTCCGCGCTCGGCCTCGACCACGACGACCGGTTCGTGGTGCACGACGAGGTGACCGGCGAGAGCTACCAGTGGGGCCCGGCCAACTTCGTCCGCCTGGACCCGTCCCGCGCGGTCGCACACATCCTGCACGTCTTATGTCATCCAGGCGGTTGAGACCCAACCATAGCCGGTTGAGTTTCAAGCAAAATGCGTCTAGAAGACCAAGTCGGGACGCAAGGTGATGCGTCGTTGAGCCGACCAAAATATTCGGGAAAGTCTGTGCAGGTGCAAATCCCGGAAGCGGGAATTGTCGGTGCGGCCCGGATAATTGGGGCCATGCAGGAAGCGCAGCACGCTCGCCGTAGCGCATCAATCGATTGTCGATGGTGTGGCGGCGTTGCGTGCGGCCTGCGATTCCCGCGCCGACGCCGATACCCGGATTGCCGCCTTGTCGGTGTGCGAAGAGCTCACCCGCCAGCTGGAGCAGGTGTCGGTGGAGCTGACCGCGGGGTTGGACCGCGACGGGGTGTTCAGCGACCGCGGTTACCACAGCCCGGCGTTGGCGCTGGCGGATCTGATCGGCTGCGACACCGGAGTGGCGCGCCGGCGGATGCGGGCCGCCGAGCAGGTCGTGGCCCGGGTGGGTTTGGACGGGCAGATCCTGCCCGCCCGGCTACTGCAGACCGCCGCCGTGTTCGGTGCGGGGCAGGTCGGCCTGCGACACGTCGAGGTGATCGCCGAGGCGCTCGCCTCGCCGGCCGCGCAGCGGCTCGCCCCGGAGGTATGGGGCGGTGCGGAACAGCAGTTGGCCGCACACGCGCCGCGGTACCGGCCGCGGGAGCTCGAAGCGTTCGCAACCAGCCTGATCAGTGCGTTGGACCAGGATGGGCCGGCGCCGGAGGAGCACGAGCCGCCGCAGCTCAACGAGCTGCACCTGGCCGCGACCCCGACCATGGGCGGCGGGCGAATCAAAGGTGTGCTCGACGCGCCGACCTTCGACGCGGTGGCCAGCGCGCTCGACGCGCTCACCGCCCCAACCCCCGACGACGACCGGACCTTGGCCCAGCGCCACGCCGACGCGCTCGGCGAACTGTGCGCCCACGCCCTCGACCGAGCGATGACCCCGAGCGTGGGTGGAGAGCGTCCGCACCTGAACGTGCACATCGCGCTGCCCGACCTCGAGGATCGTGCCCGCAACGCCATGCTGGACTTCGGCGGTGCGATGACCGCGACCGATCTGCGGGTGCTGGCCTGCGACGCCCGGATCATCCCCATCGTGCTCGACGGCGCCGGGCAGCCACTGGACATCGGCCGCGCCCGACGCACCGTGCCCAGCCACCTACGCCGCGCGGTCGCCGCCCGCGACCGCGGCTGCGCCTTCCCCGGCTGCGGCCGCCCACCCTCCTGGTGCGAAGTGCACCACATCATCGAATGGGAACGCGGCGGCACCACCGACCTGCGCAACTGCGTCATGCTCTGCCGCATCCACCACCGACTCCTACACCACCCAGGCTGGATCGTGCGCATCACAGACG
Source organism: uncultured Actinomycetota bacterium (assembly GCA_963776255.1). Lineage (GTDB taxonomy): Bacteria > Actinomycetota > Actinomycetes > Mycobacteriales > Pseudonocardiaceae > Pseudonocardia. Next base: position 288,190 of record CAVZMB010000017.1, read on the forward strand.
GGCAACCCGAATTCATCCCACCCAAATGGATTGATACCAGCCAAGAACCCCGCCGAAAACCACCGCCGACGCTAAACCTGAGCAACGCGCGAAAATAGAACGCGACGTGCGTGGAAAAGGCAATGGTGAGGCAGTCAGCGACCGCGCGCCGTAATACCTGCGGGTTCGGGCAGCCAGTCGAGCGCGGCGGCTTCGGAGGCGACGACCGTCAGCCGCTGGTGGCCCTGGTCAGCGCGACGTACAGCACCGGTCGCCGGGCGTTCACCCAGATGGAACAGCGCCGGCGGCGCTACGCTGCTGTGTCGTGCAGGAGACGCGCCTCGACACTCGCTCGGATCCGGGCGGCTCGCCGGGTGATCGACCCGATCTTTCTCGACACTCCGCTGTACCGCTGCGAGGCGCTGGAGCCCGACCTCGGGTGCACGGTGAGCATCAAGCTCGAAACGGCGAACCCGGTCCGCAGCTTCAAGGCCCGCGGCACCGAGGTCGTCGCGAGCCTGCTCGCCGACAACGGCTCGCGAGCCGTGGTGTGCGCCAGCGCGGGCAACCTCGGCCAAGCCCTCGCTTGGTCCGGTCGCGGCCGGGGGCTCGACGTCACCGTCGTGGCATCCCGCTTCGCGCCTGCGGCCAAGCTTGATCGCATCCGCGCGTTGGGCGCCAGGTTGGAGCTGGTGGACGGCGACTTCGAGATGGCTCGCGAGCGGGCGGCGGCCATCGCGCGGTACGACGGCATCCGGCTGGTCGAGGACAGCCTGGACATCGAGACCTGCGAGGGCGCGGCGACCATCGGCCTGGAACTGGTGGACACCGCGCCGTCGTTCGACGCCGTCCTGATCGCTCTCGGCGGCGGGGCGCTGGCCACCGGTGTGGGTCATGTGGTGAAGGCCTTGGCGCCCGAAGTCGAGGTGATCTGCGTCCAGCCGCTGGGCGCACCGGCGATGACACACTCGTGGCGCCAGCGGCGCGTCGTCACCACCGACTCGACCGACACCATCGCTGACGGCGTCGCCGGCCGGCGTCCCATCCCGGCCGTCCTGGACGACCTCCTCCTGGTCGCTGACGACGCCGTCCTGGTCCAGGAGGCGTCGATCATCGCCGGTATGCGGATGCTCCTCGACCACGCCGGCCTCGTCGTCGAACCGTCGGCCGCGCTCGGCATCGCGGCGATCCTCGAAGACCGTGACCGCTTCGCCGGCCGACACGTAGTCACCATCGTGTGCGGCAGCAACGTCGACGTAGACGCCTATCACCGCTGGGTCGGTGCGGCTCCCATCCACAGGTCTTGAGCCCTACGTTCGGGGCTGCTGGGCCCGACATTCGTGAAGGCCGTCAGCGGCTGGGCGCCGCAACCCCGACCGGTTCCGGGAGCCAGTCGAGCGCGGCCGCGTCAGAGGCGATGACCGTCAGCCGCTGGGTGGCCCTGGTCAGCGCGACGTACAGCGCCCGCCGGCCGGTGGCGGACTCGGTGATCAGCTCGGCCGGCTCGACGAGCACCACCGCGTCGAACTCCAGGCCCTTCGCCTCCAGGCTGCCCATGATCCGCAGCCGCTCGTCGGCCGCGAGTCCGGCGAGCCAGCCGGCGACCTCGTCCCGCCGCGCCATCGCGCTGATCACGCCGACCGTGCCGTCCACCTCGTCGAGCAGCTCACGGGTCGCATCCAGCACCGTCGCCGGCACGTCGCCTGCGTCGGGGCGCCGGATGGACGGCTGACAGCCGGTCGACCTGACCGCGACCGGCAGGTCGTCCGCACCGATCTCGTCCCGGACCACCGACGCGGCCAGATCGAAGATCTCTGCCGAGTTGCGGTAGTTGGTGCGCAGCACGAACTGCCGGCGGGTCTTCACGCGACCCAGCGCCCGCTCGCGCGCAGTGTCCGCCTCGGCACGGTCCGGCCAGGAACTCTGTGCCGGGTCGCCGACGATGGTCCAGCTCGCGTACCGGCCCCGCCGGCCGAGCATCCGCCACTGCATCGGCGACAGGTCCTGGGCCTCGTCGACGATCACGTGGCCGTAGAAGAACTCCTGCGTCCGAGCCCCGCCCGGCTCGCCGAGTAGCACCCGCAGCTCGTCGAGCAGCGCGACGTCGGCCACCGACCAACCGGCCCGCGACCACGACGCCGCCAGATCGTCGGCCGCCCCACCTGCTTGAGCACGCCCCGGCCGGCACGGGCCAGCCGGTCGCGGTCGGCGAGCGAGCCGAGCACCTCGGCCGGCGTGCGCACCGGCCACCAGGCGTCCAGGAAGCCTGTCGAACTCGGTTCGATCGCCGAGCTCGGCGACCAGGGTCGCCCGGTCGACGTCCGAACCTCGCTGCTGGGCGTCCTGCCACAGGGCGTCCAGCAGGGCGGCGGCAGCCTCCCGGCGGGCGTTGTTCGGCAGCACCCGCCCGCGGAGCACCCGGGTCCGCACCACGTCGAGCTGCTCGCCGGACAGCCGCAGCAGCCGGCCGCGGTACATCGTGCGCAGCTCGGTCGGCACGCCGGGCGGAGCGTCCCGCAGCGCGGCCCTCAGCACCCGGCGCATGTCCAGCCCGACCCTTGATCGTCGCCAGTGGCGCTGGGTCCAGCCGGACCGCTGCGACGTCGTCGACGATCTCGCCGACGGCCCGCAGCTCGACGGTGTCCTCACCGAGCGAAGGCAGCACCCGGGAGATGTAGGCCATGAAGACCGGCGACGGGCCGACCACCAGCACGCCGCCGGAGAAGCGGCGGCGGTCCCGGTAGAGCAGGTAGGCCGCGCGGTGCAGCGCGACGGCCGTCTTCCCGGTGCCCGGCCCACCGGTGATCTCGGTGATCCCGGACGACGGGGCGCGGACCGCCTCGTCCTGCTCGCGCTGGATGGTCGCCACGATGTCGCGCATCGCCGGCCCGCGGGCCCTGGCCAGGTCGGCCATCAGCGATCCCTCGCCGATGACCGGCATGTCGGACGGTGCGGCCTCCGGAATCAGCAGGTCGTCGTCCACCGCCGTGACCCGTTGACCGAAGCTGCGGATCGTGCGGCGCCGCACGACCTCCATCGGCTCCTCCGGCGTGGCCTGGTAGAACGCCGCCGCGACCGGTGCCCGCCAGTCGATCACCAGCGGCTCGAATTCGGTGTCGCGCACCCCGAGCCGGCCGATGTAGTGCACGTCGCCGTCCAGCCGGTCGAGCCGGCCGAACACCAGCCCCTCGTGCTCGGTCTCCAGCTCGCGCAGCATCCGGCTGGCCTGGAACACCATGACGTCGCGTTCGAACAGCGCACCGGGATGGCGCTCCTGGCCGCGCTGGTAGCCCGAGGCACGCAGCTGCTTCGCCTCGTCCCGCAGCTCCGCGACCCGGGCATAGACCCGGTCCACGTGCCGCTGTTCCGCGGCGATCTCGACCTCACCCGTCGACGCACCGGCCACGCAACACTCCAGGAGGTTTGCCCCAGGTCTGTCTGCACCAGGCTGAAGGCGCAGCCGTCCAGCCTACGTGCTGGCCTCGATCATGGTGCGGAGTCCACTATCTGTGTCCGACTCGTGGCCGATATACCGTGGCAGAGCCCGATCCCGCACGATCCCGCACAACCCGCGCCACAGCGATCAATGGAAACCCGCACGGATGCCGAGAGAAACCCACCAACCCGCAGCCGAGCACGGTGAGCTCGCCGAACCACAGGCCGAGGACTTCGCCCACGCCCGCGAGCTTCGGGTCGACCGCGACTGGTTCAAGCGAGCCGTCTTCTACGAGGTGCTGGTCCGGGCGTTCTACGACTCGACCCGGGACGGCACCGGCGACCTCCGCGGGCTGACCGAGAAGCTCGACTACCTCTCCTGGCTCGGTATCGACTGTCTGTGGCTGCCACCGATCTACGACTCGCCGCTGCGCGACGGCGGGTACGACATCAGGGACTTCCGCACCGTGCTGCCCGAGTTCGGCACGGTGGACGACCTCGTCGTGCTGCTGGACGAAGCGCACAAGCGGGGGATCCGGGTGATCGCCGACCTGGTGATGAACCACACCAGTGACACCCACCCGTGGTTCGAGGAGTCCCGGCGCCATCCTGACGGCTCCTACGGTGATTTTTATGTCTGGGCGGACGACGACTCCGGCTACCCCAAGGCCAGGGTCATCTTCGTGGACACCGAGCAGTCGAACTGGACCTACGACCCGGTCCGCGGGCAGTTCTACTGGCACCGGTTCTTCACCCATCAGCCGGACCTCAACTTCGACAACCTCGCCGTGCAGGACGCGATGATCGACGTGCTGCGGTTCTGGCTGGACCTCGGGATCGACGGGTTCCGGCTGGACGCGGTGCCGTACCTCTACGAGCGCGAGGGCACCAACTGCGAGAACCTGGCGGAGACGCACGCCTTCCTCCGGCGCTGCCGCAAGATCGTCGACGACGAGTACCCCGGGCGGGTGCTGCTCGCGGAGGCCAACCAGTGGCCGTCCGACGTGGTGGAGTACTTCGGTGAACCCGCGTCCGGCGGCGACGAGTGCCACATGGCCTTCCACTTCCCGCTGATGCCGCGGATCTTCATGGCGGTGCGCCGGGAGAACCGGTTCCCGATCTCGGAGATCCTCGCGCAGACGCCGCCGATCCCGGCGCACTGCCAGTGGGGGATCTTCCTGCGCAACCACGACGAGCTGACCCTGGAGATGGTCACCGACGAAGAGCGCGACTACATGTACGCCGAGTACGCCACAGACCCGCGGATGAAGGCCAACATCGGGATCCGGCGCCGGCTGGCTCCCCTGCTCGACAACGACCGCAACCAACTGGAGCTGTTCACCGCGCTGCTGCTGAGCCTGCCCGGCTCGCCGGTGCTCTACTACGGCGACGAGATCGGCATGGGCGACAACATCTGGCAGGGCGACCGGGACGGTGTGCGCAGCCCGATGCAGTGGACCCCGGACCGCAACGCCGGCTTCTCGAACAGCGATCCCGGCCGGCTCTACCTGCCGGTGATCATGGACGCGCTGTACGGGTACCAGGCGGTGAACGTCGAGGCCCAGATCAACAGCAGCACGTCGCTGCTGAACTGGAACCGCCGGATGATCGAGGTGCGCAAGCGGCACACGGCGTTCGGCCTCGGCGACTTCCACGAGCTCGGCGGCTCGAACCCCGCTGTGCTGACCTATGTCCGCGAGCACGGGGACGACGTGGTGCTCTGCGTGAACAACATGTCGCCGGTTCCCGCAGCCGGTGGAGCTGGACCTCTCACCGTGGCGCGGGCGTCGACCGCACGAGCTGACCGGCGCGGTTCCGTTCCCGCCGATCGGCGAGCTGCCCTACCTGCTGACCCTGCCCGGTCACGGGTTCTACTGGTTCGCCATCCACCCGCTGGAGGACCAGTGACGGCCATCGACACCCTCACCGAGCTGCTTGCCTGGCTGGCTGCCCACGCAACGCTGGTTCGCCGGCAAGGGCCGGCCGATCGACGCCGTGACGCTGGCGGTCTCGGCCGCGTTGCGCCGTGGCGACCCGACCTGCGAGCTGACGCTGTGCGACGTGCACTACGCCGACGGCGGCTCGGGCGAGCGGTACCAGTTGCTGCTCGGCCGGCGCAGCGAGCTCCCGATCGAGCTGGAGCACGTGCTGATCGGTGTAATCGACGGTTGGTCGGTCTACGACGGGATCTGGGACCCCGAGCTGTCGTTGGCGCTGCTCTCCGAGCTGGCCAGGGGCGGTAGCCGGCACGGCGTCGAGTTCGTGCCCGAGCCCGGCGCGGAGGTACCGACCGGGCTGTCCGGACGGGTGCTCACCGTCGACCAGTCGAACACCTGCGTCGCCTACGGCGAGGAGTGCATCCTCAAGCTGTTCCGGCGGGTGGCCTCCGGGGTCAACCCTGACCTGGAGCTGCACCGGGCCCTGCGTGCCGTGGGCAGCGAGCAGGTGGCCGAGCTGCGCGCCGCGATCGAGATCGTGGTGGCCGGGGAGCGGGCCACGCTGGCCGTGCTGCAGGACTTCGCCGCGAACTCCGCCAGCGGCTGGCCGATGGCGCTGATCAGCGTCCGCGACCTGTTCGGCGAGGCGGACCTGCACGCCGACGAGGTGGGCGGCGACTTCGCCGGGGAGGCCTGGCGGTTGGGCGAGGCCGTCGCGACGGTGCATGTCGATCTGGCGCGCGCGCTCGGCACCAGTGAGCTGGACGCCGGCGAGGTTGCGGTGGCGATGAGCGAGCAGTTGCAGGCCGCGGTGCGCGCGGTGCCCGCGATGGCCGAGCACGCCCCGACGATCGGGGCGGTCTACGCCGAGCTGGCCAAGGTGCCGGATCCGATCCCGGCCCAACGGATCCACGGCGATCTGCACCTCGGCCAGACGCTGCGCACGCCGACCCGCTGGCTGCTGATCGACTTCGAGGGCGAGCCGGCCCGCCCGCTCGCCGAGCGGGTCAAGCCGGACTCGGTGCTGCGCGACGTCGCCGGGATGCTGCGCTCGTTCGACTACGCGGCCCGCCACCAGCTCGACCGGTGGGACGACTCCAGCGCGGTGGAGGCGGGGCAGCTCGCCTGGCGGGCCAATGAGTGGTCGGAGCGCAACCGCGAGGCGTTCTGCGCCGGCTACGCCTCGGTGGCCTCGTCGTCGGGGTGGGCGGACCCCCGGGACCAGCGCCTGCTGCTCCGTGCCTACGAGCTGGACAAGGCGGTGTACGAGACGATGTACGAGACCCGGCACCGGCCCGACTGGCTGGCGATCCCGCTCGATGCCGTCCGCCGACTGACGGCGGACAGCTCGTGAGCGGCGAGCCCACTAGAACGGTGTTACGGGCTCACGGGCCGGCCGGAGCCGCCGGCTGGAGCCGCATGAACACGATGATGTTGTCCTGGTAGCCGAGGTCACCGCCGACGAACGCCCCGCCGCAGGTGATCAGGCGGAGCTCCGGGCCCTCGGTGTCGCCGTACACCCGCGCCGTCGGGAATTCGTCCTTCTGCGCCTGCAGGACCTCGTAGGCGCGGAAGGTCAGGGTGTTGCCGTCCGCGGTGAGCACCCGTGCGGTGTCACCGGCCTGCATCTCGCGCAGCCGCTTGAAGATGCCCGGCTTACCGCCGCCGTCGACATGGCCGAGGATCACCGCGGGCCCGACCTGCCCGGGCACGACCCCGAGGCTGTACCAGCCCGCCTGCTGCGGCGTCTGCACGTCCGGAACCTGGATCTCCCCGCTCGGTTGCTTCGCGAGCGGGATCAGCGACGAGCTGGCACCGATCTTGTCGACCTCGACCCTGGTCGGGTTCGAGACCGGGATCGGTGCCGCAGAGGTAGCCGCCGGACTCGCCGTGGTGACCGGCGGAGCGGTGCTACCGCTGCAGCCGGCCGCCACGAACGCAAGGACCGCTAGCAGCAGTCCGAGAAGTCTGGTCACAGCGATGAGCCGTCCGGTTTTCTGCGGTTCGGCGGCGCGGTTCTCAGCTTGGCGTGTTCACCAGTCTCATGAAGACGATGATGTTGTCCTGGTAGCCGAGGTCGCCGCCGATGAACTGGCCGCCACAGGTGACCAGGCGCAGCTCGGGGCCTTCGGTGTCGCGGTACACCCTGGCCGTTGGGAACTCGTTCTTAGCGACCTGCTCGACGTTGTAAGCCTCGAACGTCGCGATGCTGCCGTCCTGCCGAGCGACCCGTACCCGGTCACCGGTCTGCAGCTCGTTCAGCCGCTTGAAGATGCCGGGCTGACCGCCACCGTCGACGTGACCGACGATGACAGCCGGGCCTGGCTCACCCGGCTTCACGCCGGGCGAGTACCAGCCGGCCTGCATCGGTGTGTGCACGTCCGGTACCTCGATCTCACCGTTCGCCTGCTTGCCCAGCGGAACCAGCGAGGAGCTGGCGGCGATCCGCTCGATCTCAACGCTGGTGGGCGCGGCGACCGGGGTACCTGCCTCGATCGTGGCGGCCGGCGCGGACGTGCCGCAGCCGGCCACCACGAACGCAAGGGCCGCGGTGAGCAGCCCCAGCAGGCGAATCACGCCGGGCCGCCTCCAGTGTCAACGGCACCGGTAGGAACGTCATCGACCTGCGAGTACTCGTCGGAGTCGTCGGACTCCACGACGTCTACCTCGTCAGACGCGTCGGACTCTTCGGCGTCTTCTTCGGTGGCCTCGTCCTCGGTGGCCTCGTCGTCGTGCGTGCCGTCCTCGTCCTCGTCCTTCCACTCGCAGCCGTCGTGGTCGTCCTTGCCGTCAGAGTTCTTGTCTTCCCACTTCCACTTGCTGCCGTCAGCGTTGCGCTTGCCGTGGTCGTGCTTGCCGTCCTTGTCGTGCGCCGTCCTTGTCGTTCTCGCACTCGTCGTCATGGCGTTTCTTCGTCGTGGTCGTCGCCTTGGTCGACGTCACTGTGGTCGACGTTGCGGTCGACGTTGCGGTCGACGGTGCGGTCCGGTCGACGATGCGATCGTCGTCCCGTTGGTGCTGGTCACGTTGTTGTTGTTGAAGTTGCGCCGGGTCCCGTTGCTGTTGGATCCGTTGGTGCTGGTCCCGTTCGACGGCACCGTGGTGATCGTGATGGTCTTCGTCTCGCACTTGTCGTCGTCCCGATGGCCGCCGTTCGGAGGGTCCGCGACGGCGTTTGTCGACGCCAGTACAAGCAGCAGCGCGGTCAGCGCGCCACCGAGCGAAAGGGTGAGTATTCGGATCAGCTTCACGTGTGAGCTCCTCCGGTGGGGAACGTCGGCCGCCGTGATTGGGGAGCGAGCGGCCCGCACAGCAACTATCGGGTGAAGGTCGAGCTGTGTTACCGCCGAGAGTGACGGACTCAGCGACGTGTGTGTCGGACCGCCGCAGCGGACGGCCGCCGGACCGCATCCCTGCGATCGGCGCCGGGCCGACCGGGCGCATAGGGTTCTCGACGTGGAGCCCGAGACCGTCCGGACCGCCTCGTCGTCGGAGTTGGCGGCGCCGCCGGACCGCGCCGACCTGGAACGGCTGCTCGGCGGGGCGCACCACGATCCACACTCGGTCCTCGGTGCGCACCAGCACCCCGACGGCACAGTCGTTCGCGCGCTCCGGCCGCAGGCCGACGCCGTCGAGGTGCTGCACGGCGAGGAGAGCCACCCGCTGGTCCGAGTACACGAGGCCGGGTTGTTCTCGGGCGTGATGCCAGGCCCGCCCGGCGACTACCGGTTGCAGGTGCGTTACGGCGATCACACCGAGATCGTCGACGACCCGTACCGATGGCTACCGACGCTGGGCGACGTGGACCTGCACCTCATCGGGGAGGGCCGTCACGAGCGGCTGTGGGACGTGCTGGGCGCCCATCCCCGCAGCTACCCCATCCCGGGTGGCGAGGTGACCGGCACATCGTTCGCGGTGTGGGCGCCGACCGCTCAGGGCGTGCGGGTCACCGGCGACTTCGACGGCTGGTCCGGGGTCGCCTACCCGATGCGCTCGCTCGGCGGCTCCGGGGTGTGGGAGCTGTTCGTGCCGGGGATCGGGCCCGGCACCCGTTACAAGTTCCGCCTCCTCAGCGCGGACGGTCGGTGGCGGGAGAAGGCGGACCCGATGGCGTTCCAGGCCGAGGTCCCGCCGGCAACCGCGTCGATCGTCACCGAGTCGCAGTACGAGTGGTCCGACCAGGAGTGGATGGCCCGCCGCGCCGCGACCAGCGCGCACGCCGCCCCGATGAGCGTCTACGAGGTGCACCTGGGATCCTGGCGGCAGGGACTGAGCTACCGGGAGATCGCGCAGCAGTTGGTGGACGACCTCGAGGCGACCGGCTTCACCCACGTCGAGTTGCTGCCGGTGGCCGAGCACCCGTTCGGCGGCTCCTGGGGCTACCAGGTCAGCTCGTACTACGCGCCGACCTCGCGCTTCGGTAGCCCTGACGACTTCCGGTACTTCGTCGACCACCTGCACCGGCACGGCTACGGCGTGATCGTCGACTGGGTGCCGGCGCACTTCCCGCGCGACGAATGGGCGCTGGCCCGCTTCGACGGCACCCCGCTGTACGAGCACGCCGATCCCCGCCGGGGCGAGCAGCCCGACTGGGGAACCCTGGTGTTCGACTTCGGCCGCTCCGAGGTGCGCAACTTCCTGGTCGCCAACGCGCTGTACTGGCTCGAGGAGTTCCACATCGACGGCCTGCGGGTGGACGCCGTCGCATCGATGCTCTACCTGGACTACTCCCGCAAGGCCGGCGAGTGGTTGCCGAACGTCCGCGGCGGCCGGGAGAACCTGGACGCGGTGTCGTTCCTGCAGGAGGTCAACGCGACCGTCTACAAGCGACACCCCGGCGTGGTGACCATCGCCGAGGAGTCCACGGCGTGGCCTGGGGTCACCCGCCCGACCCACCTCGGCGGCCTGGGGTTCGGCTTCAAGTGGAACATGGGCTGGATGCACGACACGCTGGCCTACACCGCCCGCGATCCGGTATACCGCAGCTTCCACCACAACGAGATGACCTTCTCGCTGCTATACGCCTTCAGCGAGAACTTCGTGCTGCCGCTGAGCCACGACGAGGTCGTGCACGGCAAGGGTTCGCTGTGGTCGCGGATGCCCGGCGACGACTGGAACAAGGCGGCGAACCTGCGCGCGCTGCTGGCGTACATGTGGGCGCACCCCGGCAAGCAGCTGCTGTTCATGGGCGGCGAGCTGGGTCAGGTGCGGGAATGGTCGGAGGCCCGGTCGGTCGACTGGGGGCTGCTGGACGACCCGTTGCACGCGGGGGTGCGCGCGCTGGTCGGCGACCTCAACCGCGCCTACCGCGAGCTGCCCGCGCTGTTCACGTTGGACTCCGATCCCGCCGGGTTCTCCTGGATCGACGCGAACGACGCGGCCGGCAACGTGCTCTGCTTCCTCCGGCACGGCTCCGACGGCAGCATGCTGGCCTGCGCGGCGAACTTCGCCGGACACCCACACGAGGGGTACCGGATGGGGGTTCCGCTCCCCGGGCGGTGGCGCGAGGTGATCAACACCGACGCCGAGTCGTACGGCGGTTCGGGGGTGGGCAACCTCGGCGAGGTGGTGGCCGAGGAGGTGCCCTGGCACGGTCGCCCGGCCTCCGTGGTGCTGCGGCTGCCGCCGACCGCGGTGGTCTGGCTGGCCCCGGTTCCGGCAGGTGCGTGACGAGCTGCTGACGGCCGCGGCCGCCCGCCGCGGACACTTCCTGCTGGAGTCCGGCCACCACGGCGACCTGTGGCTCGACCTGGACCGGCTGTTCACCCGGCCGCTCGACGTGCGGCGCTGGTCGGACGCGCTGGTCGAGCAGTTGGCGGGCGACGCCCGGGGCGTGACCGCGGTGTGCGGGCCGATGACCGGCGGCGGCTTCCTGGCCCAGTTGGTCGCGGCCCGGCTCGGCGTGAGCGCGTACTACACCGAGCGGGACGCCTCCGCGCCGGACAGGGTGACCTACCGGCTACCGGCCTCGCTGCGCGACGAGCTCGCCGGGCAGCGGACGTTGCTCGTCGACGACGTGGTCAACGCCGGGTCCGCGGTCCGCAAGACGCTCGACGAGCTCGACGCCGCCGGCGCCGAGCCGGTCGCGCTCGGCACGCTGCTCACCCTCGGTTCGGCGGCCACCGACCTCGCCGCCGAGCGCGGCTTGGCGTTCCGATCCCTCGCGACCGCGACCAGCCGGCTGTGGGCCGCGGCGGACTGCCCGCTGTGCGCGTCGGGCGCACCGCTGGACACTAGCTCGGGCCACCCAGGCGGATCGGGGCCAGGAACGCGTTGCGGGCACCGGCGCTGAGCGGTCCCGGCCGCGGCGCCCGCTGCAGCTCCAGCCGCACCGCGCCCACCGCGTCGGCCAGCCCCTCCGCCGCCGCCTCGATGCTCGACCACCACCGGCCGTCCCGCTCGGTCAGCGGGGCGACCCGGACCGTGAACGCCTCGCCGGGTCCTCCGGCGTGCTCCCAGACCCCGGCCACCATGCCGTCCACCAGCACGACCGAGGTGGCGTTGCCGCTCTTGTCGTACACCCACGGCCGGTCACCCTCGGCCAGCAGCCGCCGCCGGTCGGCGTAGCCCATCAGGTAGGCGTCCCACACCGGGAGCAGCCGTACGCCGCGGGCGCTGTCCGGATCCGCGTCCCGCAGCGCCGCAAGCTCGTCGGCCAACGCGTACGCCTCGACCGGCCGACCCGACGGGTCGATCAGCCCGACCCGGACCAGCTCGGCGGCGAGACCGGCGAGGGCCGCCGACGCGTCCCGGGCCGGCCAGCCCGCCCACCACCGCAGGTCCTCCGACGTCGCCGGGCCGAACGCACGTAGGTACCAGCGGGCCAGCGCGACCCTGGCTTGCGCCGGCTCGGCCGGCTGGAGCGGAGCCGGGAAGCGGTCCGCCCACCGGGCGTAGCCGTAGCTGTCGCTGCGCCACCCGCCGCGGCGTTCGGCGCGCACCAGCCGGGCCTCCGCGGTCATCAGCGTGACGGCGTACTGCAGGGCCTCACGCCGCGGCGGGGCCGTGTCGCCCAACAGCGCCCGGATCTCCGGGAGGGTCGCCGCCGGCCGGCCGCTCAGCGCCGCCTCGATCCGGTCGGCGAGGCCGGCGTAGTCCACGTCCGGTAGCCCCGCGGCCCGGACCAGGCGCACCATCCCGGTCCGAACCGTCGCTCCGGTCGCCCCTACCACGACCGGCAGCACGTCGACCGGGACCGTGTAGGCACTCCCCCGCATCGCGCGCAACAGCACGAGGCTGCCCTCCCCGACCGCGGCGTCGAACGCGGCGGGACGGAAACCGGGCAGCCGCGCGGCGCAGCTCAGATAGCAGGTCGGCGCGGTCGCGTAGACGCCCGCCGCGGCGTGCACCGCCTCGGTGACGCTCCGGTCCGGCGGTACCGGGGCAGCGGCGAGGCGATGCTTCCCGAGCGCGAACGCGGCCGCCGCGGCGAGCGGAACCGGTCCGGCGTCCGGCGCGACGCCGCGCCCGGCGTCGTCGCCGAGAGCCCGAGCGTCAGCCACGGCCTGCCGCCTCGACCAAGCTCGACCCCTCCCGTCGTTCGGCGGGCGCTCCGTCGGCGGCGCCGACCCGGCCCGGTCGGTCGGGTGCCGGCGGCAACAGAACCAGCCAGTAGCAGAGCAGGATCGCGCAGTGCAGCGACAGCGGCAATGCGGCTCCCGGCGCCGCGGGTGGCCACAGCTCGATCCACTCGTGGCCGATCAGGGGCAGCGCCAGCAACAACAGGGCCGGTGCCCGGCGCCCGGCGGCCAGCACCACCAGCACCGCCGGCGCGAGCAACACGAGGTAGTTCTGCCAGGCGATCGGAGAGGCGAGCAGGCAGGCGGCCGTCAACCCCCAGAGCGCGACGTCCGGCGTACCGTCCGGCGGCCGAGAGCGCAGCCGCAGCCGCAGCCGCGCGAGCGTCAACGCCAGCACGGCCAGCCCGAGCAGGTAGCCCAACGCGACCGCCCCGGGCAGCTCCGCGACCGGCGCGGCCTCGCCGTTGCTGCTGAACAGCCGAACCACGGTGCCCGGAACGGAGGCGTTGCCGAAGTAGGCGTCCGCGCCGGTGCCCAGCAGGTAGCCGAGCCAGCCCGATACCGAGCCGAGCCCGACCACGGCCACGCCGATCGCGCTGGCCACCGCGGCGCCGAGCGTGCCGGCGGCGAGCTGCGCCCACTGGCGGCGCAGCAACGGAAGCAACAGCAGCGGCAGCAGCACCGGCTTGATCGCGATCGCCGCCCCCAGCGCGATGCCCGCGAGCACCGGCCGGCCCCGACGCTCGGCGAGCCAGCACGCCGCAAGCAGCGCTGTCAACAGGGCGTAGATCTGACCGAGGGCCAACGTGCCGAGCATCGGCCCGGAGACCAGGATCGCCGCGCCGACCGGCAACGACCAGACCGCCGGGATGCGCAGCTCGCTCGCGACCGCGGCCATGCTGGCGAGCACCAGCACGGTGCTGACCAGCGCGAGGAGCACATACCCGGTAAGCGGGTCGGTCAGCCCTAACGGCGCCAGCAGCACGGTGGCGATCGGCGGGTTCAGGTTCGGGTACTGCGCACCGGTGCGGTAGATGTCCGCACCGGCCCACAGCGCCATCGCCGACCGCCGGAACGTCTCGAAGTCGACGTGGTACCCCATGTCCGGCGACCTGAGTCGGCGCAGGTGCTCCGAGCCGGAGGCGACGGTGAGCCAGCCTGCGGCGAGCAGCGCAAGCCCGGCGAGCACCCCGCTGAGCGCGTCGCGGATCGCCCGCGGGATTAGCACAGCCTAAGTTCACCATGTCGTGCCTCGGACTTGTCCGACCGGTCCTCGCGGCGGGCCGCCGTGGTCGAGAATGTCCCGGTGCGACGCGGTCGGTGGGCGGGACGTGCCCGAACGTCGGCCCTCGTGCTGGCGCTGTGCTGGCTCGCCGCCGGGTGCACGGTCGTCGTGACCGGTCAGGCCAGCCCGGTCGGCGGCGCACCGACGGTCGAGCCGGGCGTCCCGATCGCCCAGGTCCAGGGCGCGACCGACGCACCGGCCGACAAGGTTGCGGTGGCCGCGGTCAGCGAGGTGCTGGGCTACTGGCGGCGGGCCTTCCCGGAGATCACCGGGCAGCCGTGGACCGAGCTGCAGGGCGGCTTCTACTCGGTCGACACCACGGACGCCGCCTCGCCTGCGCCACCGTGCACCCAGCAGCTGGGCGACGTCGTCGACCAGGCCTACTACTGCCCGGATCAGGACGTGGTCGCGTGGGACAGCGGCCGGCTGATCTCCGGGCTGCAGCGCGACTTCGGCGACACCGCGGTCCTCGTCGTGCTCGCACACGAGATCGGTCACGCGGTGCAGAACCGGCTCGGGTTGGACGCCGCGCAACGGCGCGAGCCGGTGCGCTACCCGACGGTGCTGCTCGAAGTGATGGCCGACTGCTTCGCCGGTGCGGCCATTCGGGACATCATGGACCGCGGGGGCATCGGGCTCGGCGTCGATCGCAAGGAGCTGGACGACGCGCTCCGGGCGCTGATCACCTTCCGGGATCCGGTCGGCGCCGAAGCGTACGACCCACGCGCGCACGGGAACGCCTTCGACCGGGTCTCCGCCTTCCAGGACGGGCACGGTCGCGGCGCGGGCCTTTGCGCGGCCATGACCGTGGACAACCGGGTGTTCACCCAGACCCGGTTCGACTCGGCCGCGGACGCCGCCCGGGAGGGGAACCTGCCGCTGCCCGACCTGGTCACCGCACTGAGCCGGGACGCCCAGCAGCGGTTCGGCGCGCTGGTCAGCTCGATGGGTGGCAGCTACCCGCCGGTCACGGTCACGGACGCGGCCGGTGCGGCGTGCCCGACGGCCGACGCCGACCGGCAGGGCCCGGTGCGGTACTGCCCGGACGACGCCTCGGTCGCGATCGACACCCCCGAGCTGACGAAAGCTGCATGCCCTCGGCGACTTCGCCAGCGGAGCGCTGGTGATCAGCCGCTATGCGCTGGGCGCCCTGGCGGCGCTGAACAAGCCGACCGAGGGACCCGAGGCGGGCCGGCAGGCGCTGTGCCTCACCGGCGCCTACGCCGACCAGCTGTCCAACGCCGGCCCGACCGCTGAGTTCAAGCTCTCACCGGGCGACCTCGACGAGGCGGTCACCGTGCTGCTGGCCACCGACTTCGCCGCTCGCGACGTGCACGGCCAGGCGAACACGGAGGCCGGCTTCGAGCGGGTCATCGCACTTCCGGATCGGCGCGCTGGAAGGCGCCGACGCCTGCCGGCTGTGACCGCCAACGCCCGCCGGGGCGGGTCTCAGAACAGCTTGCGGGCCAGCGCCCGGCGCGCCGCGGTGATCCGCGGGTCGTCCGCGCCGAACAGCTCGAACAGCCCCAGTAGGTGCTCGCGGACCCGCTCACGGTCCGCACCCGAGGTCCGCCCGACCGTCTCCACCAGGCGGACGAAGGCCGCCTCGGCGCCGTCCGCGGCGATCTCGGCGTCCGCCGCGGCCAGCTGGGCGTCCACGTCGTCCGGTTCGGCGTCGGCCCGGGCGATCGCGCTCGGGTCGGCCCGCTCCGATCGGTCCAGGAAGCGCACCTGCGCGATCGCCGCCGTCGCCTGCTCGTTGGCCGGTTCGACGTCGAGGATGTCCTGGTAGGCGCGCTCGGCGGCGGCGTAGTCGCCGGCCTCAAGGGCCGCCTCGGCCGCGGTGAACCGAGGATCCTCCGGCTCCTCCTCGACGACGGCGCCGTCGTTGACGGCCTGCTCGGCGGCCCGGATTCCGGGCATTCGCTCGCGCAGGGCGTCGAGCAGCGCATCGATCCACTGCTTGACCTGCGGCTCGGGCAGCGCCCCGCTGAACGCGTCCACCGGCTGCCCGCCGACGATCGCGATCACGGTGGGGATCGACTGCACCCCGAACGCCTGGCTGATCCGCGGGTTCGCGTCGACGTCGATCTTGGCGAGGATCCAGGCACCCTGGCCGGCGTCGGCGAGCCGCTCGAGCACCGGAGACAGCTGCTTGCACGGCCCGCACCAGGACGCCCAGAGGTCGACGACCACCGGCACCTGGAGCGATCGCTCCAACACGTCGGTCTGGAAGGTCTGCTCGGTCACCTCGATGACCCACGACGACCCGTTGCCACCGGGCCCGGCAGCTGCCGGGGCGCCCGCCGACGCCGCCCGGTTGGCCGCCTCCGCTCGGGCCTTGATCGTCGAGAGATCGACAGCGCCGGCCAGCGCGGAGCTCAGGGCCGCCGTCTGAGCCGCCGCCTGCGCTTCCTTCTTCGTTGCGCCCTGGCGAGAATCCGGTCGAGACACGCCTTCCATCCTGGCACGACGCGGCGGACTAGGCCGGACCGGCCGGGGCCACCGGGGTGTCCGATCCGCGACCGGACCATCATGTAGTAGGCGGACGCATCGGACGAGGGACGAGGATCAGGCGGTGGCGGACGGCGGCGGCGAGCCGGGGGCCGGATCGGAGCCCGGGGACGAGGTCCGCACCGGGATTCGCACCCAGTGCTACGCCTGCCGGGGCGAGGGCGTGGTCGTGATCGCCCGGATGGCCGTGATCAACGGTGAGTTCGGGTCCGCCCCCGAGGTCAGGTCGTGTCCGGCCTGCGACGGCGAGGGGTGGCTCGCCGGCTTCGTCAAGCCGGGCTAGTGTCCGTGAGCGAGGTTCCTTGCCCGGATCCGGCGATCCCAGGTGGATACACCGCAAGGCGGAGGAGAAGGCCGATACCGCGTCGTATCGGCCTCGACGACAACGCAGCGGGGCGCCGGCTGGGCGCCGGAGGCGGGTAGACGACCTCGCTCACGGGACCTAGTGTCGCCGCCCGGTGGCCGGGCCCGGTCGTCGAGCAGACGAAGGCCCATCGGGTTGCCGGGCAGGAATGCACCGCCGTCCACGATCGCCCGGACCAGCGGCTGCACCAGTTCGACCAGCCGTTCCGAGCGTTGCTCGCCAAGGTGTTCCCATGGCGCGGCCGACAGCTCGTCGGTGTGCCGCTCGACCTCTGCCCGAAGCGCCCGACCCGCGGGGGTCAGGCGGCCTGCTTCGCCGGCGGTGACGTCCAGCAGGCCGCGTTCGGCGAGCCGCTCGGACGCGGCGGCCCAGTCCGCCTCGGTCCACCCTCTCCGCTCGCGCAGCCAGATCGGGTCGAGGTCCTCGGTGCCCGCCACGAACAGCACCAGCGCCTCGCACGGGTCGAGGCCCCCGGTCATCAGCGCCGCCACGTGGCCGTCGCCGCGGGCCTCCCGGAGCACCGTCTGGGCGTGCCAGAGCGCCAGGTGCGCCGGCTCCGGCCAGGGCAGCGCGGCGTTGGCCGCACCGAGCGGCCGGCCGGCGACCGGCGCGGCGAGTGCCGCCTGGACGGCCAGCTCGGCCGCCTCCGCCACCTCCGGGCCGAGCAACGCCGGCGCGCCGACCAGCCGCCGCAGCGTGACGTCCACACTGGACAACCGGGTGGCGAGGAACGTCTCCGGCGTCGCGACCCGCCAGGTGTCGGGGACCGCGCGGGCCACCTTCGCCGGGTGGAAGTTGTAGAAGCACGCGGTGACGATCTCCGGTGGCACGGCGCCGAGCGGCGCGGCCCGCAGCGCGAAGTAGCTCATCCAGTAGCCCTTGCACCCGAGCTCGTCGGTGGCTGCCTTCGACTCCGGGGCGAAGTAGACCACCGCGTGGTAGGGCTCCAGGGCCCGCCACATCCGTCGCTCCCGCGACTCCACATCGGCCCCGACAAGGGCCGCGGAATCCTGCTCAGAACCGGGCCGGCTCACGGTACTCCCCCCATTCCGCGCGCAGCGCGTTGCAGATCTCACCCAGGGTCGCCTCGGCCCGGGCGGCCGCCAGCATCGGCGGCACCATGTTCCCCTCGCTATGTGCGACCTGGACCAGCTCGGCGAGGCAGCGGTCCACCTCGGCCTGGTCGCGGTCGGTCCGCCGGGCGGCCAGCAGCGCCCGCTGGTCGAGCTCGACCTGGTGGCTGATCCGCAGGATCTCCAGCTCCTCGGCGTCGTCCTGGGCGTGCACGTTGACGCCGACCTGGCGCTTGTCGCCCTTCTCCAGCGACTGCTGGTAGATGAACGCGGCGTCCGCGATCTCTCCGATGAACCAGCCGTCCTCGATTCCGCGCAGGATGCCCGAGGTCATCTCGCCGATCGGGTGCTCGCCGCTCGGCACCGCGAGCCGGGCCAGGTCCTTGATCCGGTCGAAGATCCGCTCCGCCTCGGCCTCGATCCGGTCGGTCAGCGCCTCGACGTACCAGGATCCGCCGAGCGGGTCCGCGACGTTCGTCACACCGGTCTCCTCGGCGATCACGTGCTGGGTGCGCAGCGCGATCTGCGCGGCCCGGTCGCTGGGCAGCGCGAGCACCTCGTCCAGCGCGTTGGTGTGCAGCGACTGGGTGCCGCCGAGCACCGCGGCGAGCGCCTCGACAGCGGTGCGCACGACGTTGTTGTCCGGTTGCTGCGCGGTCAGCGACACCCCGGCCGTCTGGGTGTGGAAACGCAGCTGTTGCGCCCTGGTCGACCGGGCGCCGTAGACGTCCCGCAGCCAGCGGGCCCAGATCCGGCGGGCCGCCCGGAACTTGGCGATCTCCTCGAAGAAGTCGACGTGCGCGTCGAAGAAGAACGACAGCCCTGGTGCGAACTCCTCGATGTCCAGCCCGCGGGACAGCCCGAGCTCGACGTAGCCGAACCCGTCGGCGAGGGTGAACGCCAGCTCCTGGGCGGCCGTCGAGCCGGCCTCACGGATGTGGTAACCGGACACCGACAGTGGCTTGTACCGCGGAATCTCGGCGACGCAGTACTCCATCAGGTCGCCGATCAACCGCAGGTGCGGGCCCGGGTCGAACAGCCACTCCTTCTGCGCGATGTACTCCTTGTAGATGTCGGTCTGCAGCGTGCCGTCGAGCCGACCCAGGTCGGCGCCCTGCCGCTCGGCGGCGACCAGGTACATGCAGAACACCGGGACGGCCGGGCCGGAGATCGTCATCGACGTTGTCACCTGTTCCAGCGGGATGTCCCGGAACAGCACGTCCATGTCCGCCGCGGAGTCGATCGCGACGCCGCAGTGCCCGACCTCGCCGAGGCTGCGCGGGTCGTCGGAGTCCCGCCCCATCAGGGTCGGCATGTCGAAGGCCACCGAGAGCCCGCCGCCGCCGCCGGCCAGGATGTCCCGGAAGCGCTTGTTGGTCTGCTCGGCGTTGCCGAAACCGGCGAACTGCCGGATCGTCCACAGTCGACCGCGGTAGCCGGTGGCGTGCAGCCCACGGGTGAAGGGGAACTCGCCGGGCCAGCCGATCCGGTCGAAACCATCGACCGAGCTCTCGTCGGCGGGGCCGTACACCGGCTCGAGCTCGGTGCCGGAAAGCGTGCTGAAGTCGGCGTCCCGGACCCGACCGTCGCGAATCGCCTGCTGATAGCGCTCCTGCCAGCGCTGCTTGCCCGCATCCGACATTCGCTACCTCCGGCGTCGTCCGTCGCCTAAAGAATAGTAGGACGTCCTACTATTTGTCAGCGCCTGTTGGTCAGGGCGTTGAGGGATGCCCCACACGGGGCAACGCGGGTCACCGGTCCGGCGGAGCATCACCCGGGGCGGCTGGTCGTTGAATCCACCGTGGGTAAGCATCGGAGCCGAACCCTGGCCAAGGCGACCCATAGCTGACGAGGCTACCCAGCCGCGTCCCGCTTCAGGTCGTCGTGTGACGATCTGCCGATCCCCGAAGGACAGTGAATGAGCACCGAGAACCCGGTCGCGCAACGACTGGTCAACGACGCTCGCAAGAAGACCGCTCGCCAGGGGAGCCCCCTTCTGGCCTGGATCGCCCTGGGCATCTCGATCTTGGCAGTGCCCGCGACGTTGTGGCCGTTCTTCATGTTCGGCTACCCACCGGCGTGGGCACTCGGCCTTGCCGGGGTGATCACGGGCGCGGTAGCCGTTCAGCGCTCGGTGGCGAGGAAGACGGCGTGGGCAGCCTGCATCATCGGGTTCCTCGCGATCTGCGTCGGCACCTTCTTCTTCACGCTAGTGATCTCGCGGCTCGGGTAGCGCCTACCGCTGCGCAGGCCGCTGCCGGCCCGACGACCTGGGTAAACGACACGACGCTGCTACCGTGGCGGATCATGACCCAACGACGGCCGCTGACCTTCGACCCGATCGAGCGCGCCGCCCAACACTGGGCCGAGCAGATCGGACCGTCGACGACGATGGCCGCGGTCACCAGCGTGATGCGGGTCCAGCAGTTGCTGCTCTCGGCCATCGACGGCGCGCTCCGGCCGCACCAGCTGACCTTCGCCCGCTACGAGGCGCTCGTCCTGCTGTCGTTCTCTCGACGCGGCAGCCTGCCGATGCGGGTGATGGGCGAGCGACTGCAGCTGCACCCGACCAGCGTGACCAATATCGTCGACCGGCTGCAGACCCACGAGCTCGTGCGGCGGCTGCCGCACCCCACCGACCGGCGCACCACCCTCGTGGAGATCACCGAGGCCGGTCGGGTGCGGATGGCCGAGGCCACCAAGGTGCTGACCGAGCTGGACTTCGGGCTCGTCGGCCTGACCGAGGACGAGGCCGGCCTGCTCACGACGCTGCTCGGCCGGGTCCGGCGGGCCTGCGGGGACTTCGAGTAGCCGCTGCGGTCAGCGCACCTCGAGCTGGGCGATCTGGATCTTCCGCTGCTCCAGCTCCACCTCGAAGACACCCGGCACATCGGCCACGAAGCTGAGCGTCGCCGTGCCACCGGCCGGCAGGTCGACCTTGCGGTCGTAACCGTGCAGGTGGACCTCGTCCGCCACGTCGCTGCTGACCACGAGCTCCACCGGGGCGCCGCGCGTGATCGGGAACCGCTGCACACCGCCGACGACCGCGCCGTCCTTGACGAGCAACTCGATCCGATCCGCGATGGGAGCGGCGCTCGGGGTCTGGGCCTGGGTCTCGATCGGGGTCGGGGTCGCCGGCGCGCCGGCTTGCCCGGCACACCCGGCGAGCAGGCAGCCCAACAGAGCGGCCGCAGCCACGGTCGCGGCGACACGGAGTCGGTTGGACACAGCCACGTCTCCTCGATGTCCGGGTCGGTGTAACCGAGCGTGTCAACTCGGTTACGCGGGGATTCTGCGGCTGCACCATACGGTGCGTGCCGGTGCCTGGCCGAACCCGCCCCGCACCGTGCGTGCTACCGCTCACGGTCGGCGTCCGGGCCGGCCTGTTCGGGGCCTCGGTCCTGGCCCCCGCCTTGGCCCCCGCCTTGGCCCCCGTCTTGGCCCCCGCCTTGGCCCCCGTCTTGGCCCCCGCCGGGCGGCCCACCGTCCCCGGTCCGGTCGGGTCCGCCGGGCCGGCGCTCCTCGTCGGGCCGGCGGGTGCCGCGCCCTGGCCAACCACGCATCGGGGGCGTACCGCGGCGCTGCGCGGCGTGCCGCCCGGACCGGGCCGGGCGGGACGGCCGGCCGGCCACCGGCGGCCGGCTCGGTGCCGCTCGGTCGGCACGGCCGCGCCGGCGACCGGCCCGGAACGCCACCGCCGCCATGCCGGCACCCGTGCCGACGCTGGCCAGAACGTAGACCGAACAGATCATCCGCTGCCCCCGCTCGCCGATCGACCGATTCGAACTACATCTTTGTCATTAACTTAGCATTGCGTCAACCCCATTGACAGTAGCCGTCGCCCCGGACATGATGGCGGCGATGGCACACGTGACAGCAGCGCAACGATCGACCAACCCGGGATCCACCGGGCTGCTTCGGGCTGCCCGCCTCGAACTCGGGTGGTCGCAGTCCCGAGCCGCCGACGCGCTGATCTCGATGGCCGCCGCGCGCGGGGTGCCGGTCGCGGCCGCGGCCAGCCTCAAGACCCAGCTGTCACGCTGGGAGAACGGCCATGCGCTTCCCGAGGGCCAGTACCGTGAGCTGCTGGCCGAGCTGTACCAGCGCCCGGTCGAACAGCTCGGGCTGAGCCCCTCCGAGCCCGCCGACGGCGGTCCGGCCGAGCAGCGCCGCTTGCTCGCCGACCGGCTCGCCAGCGCTGCGGAGATCGACGAGGAGACGCTCGGGCTGCTCCGCGAGCAGCTCGACACCACCCGGCGACTGGACGATCGGCTGGGTGCGCTGGCGACCGGCGGCGCCGTCCGCGGCCAGCTCACCGATCTCGAGCTCGCGCTCGCCCACTGCCTGCACCCGGAACGTCGAAAGGCGGTCGCCGCGCTGCTCGCCGGCACCGCGCTGCTGGCCGGCGCACAGGGGCTCGACCTCGGGGCGGTCGCGGATGCCTGGCGCGACTACGCGACGGCCGCCGGAGCGGCCCGCGAGGCCGAGGCGCCCGAGCTGGTCGGTCAGGTGCTCGGCGGGCAGGCCGAGGTGCTGGCCGAGATCGGCCGGCCGGACGACGGCGTGCACACCGCCGAGCGCGCGCTCACCGCGACGGGCAGTGACGCCCGCCCGTCGGTACGGGTCGCGCTGCTGGCCGGGCTCGGCCGGGCGCTGGCCGAGACGGGCGACGCCGCGGGCTCGCGGCATGCCTTCGACCTCGCCGAGCGGTTGGATGCCGATCCGGGCGTCGAGGTCGACGTGGCTGCGCTGCACCGCAGCCGCGGGCATGCCCTCAGCGTGCTCGGCGAGCCGGACGCGGTGCCGGAGCTCGAGCGGGGACTGCGGCCCGGTACGGCGGTGCCGATCCGGGACCGGGCGGCGGCCCACGTCGACCTGGTGGTCGCGCTGCACGCCGCCGGTCGGAGCGGGCAGGCGGCCGAGCACGCCGGCGTCGCTCGCGAGCTCACCGGCCGCATCGGCTCGGAACGACTGCGTGGGCGGCTCGACCGGGCGTTGGCCGGCCCGGGTCCGTAGTGAGCATGCGACGCGGTGGCTCAGCCCTGCGCGGCAGTCAGCGTCGCGGCCAGCTCGGCCGCCGCCGCGAACGGGTCGAGCTCGCCGGCGACCACCCGTTTGGCCAGCTCGGGCAGCGTGCCGCTGCCCCGCACGTCGCCGATCCGGGCGCGCAGGCTCTCCAGGGTGATCGCCTCGATCTCGGCCTCGGCCCGCAGCTGGCGTCGCCGGTGCCCGTGCCCCGAGCGTTCCAGCCACTCCCGGTGCGAGTCGATCTTTTCGACCAGATCCGCGATCCCGTCGCCACGGGAGGCCACGGTCTTCACGATGGGCGGCCGCCAGACCTCGCCGGCTGGGTGCGCCGAATCGCCGACGCGGTCACCGCGGTCGCCGCGGTCGCCGAGCGAGAGCATGTAGCGCAGGTCGCGGGCGGTCTGGTCGGCGCCGTCCCGGTCGGCCTTGTTCACCACGAACACGTCGGCCACCTCGAGGATCCCGGCCTTCGCGGCCTGGATCGCGTCGCCCATTCCGGGTGCCACCAGCACGAGCGTGGTGTCGGCGAGCGAGACCACCTCGATCTCGGACTGCCCGACCCCGACGGTCTCGACCAGCACCACGTCGCAACCGGCCGCGTCGAGCACCCGCAGCGCCTGCGGCGTGGCCCAGGCGAGCCCGCCGAGGTGCCCCCGGGTGGCCATCGAGCGGATGAACACACCGGAATCGGTGGCGTGGTCCTGCATCCGGACCCGGTCGCCGAGCAGGGCACCCCCGGAGAACGGCGAGGACGGGTCGACCGCGAGCACACCGACCCGCTTGCCCCGGTCCCGCAGCGCGGCGACCAGCGCAGATGTCACCGTCGACTTCCCGACCCCAGGCGAACCGGTGAGGCCGACGACCTGCGCGTGGCCGGTGTACGGCGCCAGCGCCGCCGCCACCTCGGGCAGCTGCGGGCTGGCGTCCTCGACCAGCGAGATCAGCCGGGCCACCGCCCTGGGCTGGCCCTCCCGCGCCCGGCCGACGAGGTCGGCGACGTCATATCGGCGAGCCATCGCGGCAGCTTCGTAGCTCTGGGTTCGATCGGCCTGGGGCGGTCAGCCGGCCGTCGGCACCCGCAGGAGCAGGGCGTCACCCTGACCGCCGCCGCCGCACAGCGCGGCCGCTCCCAGCCCGCCGCCGCGCCGGCGAAGCTCGAGCGCCAGGTGCAGGGCGAGCCGCGCGCCGGACATGCCGATCGGATGGCCCAGCGCGATCGCGCCGCCGCTGACGTTGACCTTGTCCTCGTCGATCCCCAGCTTGCGGGTCGACACCAGCCCCACCGCCGCGAAGGCCTCGTTGATCTCGACCAGATCCAGGTCGGCCGGGTTGACGCCCTGCTTCGCGCACGCCTTCGCGATCGCGTTGGCCGGCTGCTCGTGCAGGCTGCTGTCCGGGCCGGCGACCACCCCGTGCGCGCCGATCTCGGCGAGCCATTCCAGGCCGAGCTCGGCGGCCTTGGCCTTGCTCATCACCACGACCGCCGCCGCCCCGTCGGAGATCTGGGAGGACGAGCCGGCGGTGATCGTCCCGTCGGCGGAGAAGGCCGGCCTGAGCTTGCCGAGACCCTCGGCCGTGGTGTCCGGGCGGATGCCCTCGTCCGCTGTCGACCGTCTTCGGGTCGCCCTTGCGCTGCGGGACGCTCACCGGCGCGATCTCCTCCGCGAACACCCCGTTGGCCGCCGCCTTGGCCGCCAGCTGGTGCGAGCGGGCGGCGAACTCGTCCTGGTCCGCGCGGGTCAGCTCGTAGCGGGAGTTGAACTTCTCGGTGGACGCGCCCATCGCCATCTGGTCGAACGCGCAGAACAGCCCGTCGTGGGCCATGTGGTCCAGCATCGTGACGTCGCCGTACTTGAACCCGTCCCGGGACTTGGGCAGCAGGTGCGGGGCCTGGGTCATCGACTCCTGCCCGCCGGCCACCACGATCTCGAACTCACCGGCGCGGATCAGCTGGTCGGCGAGGGCTATCGCGTCGAGGCCGGAAAGACAGACCTTGTTGACGGTCAGCGCCGGGACGTCCATCGAGATCCCGGCCGCCACCGCCGCCTGCCGGGCCGGGATCTGGCCGGCGCCCGCGGTGAGCACCTGCCCCATGATCACGTACTCGACCTGGTCCGGTGCCACGCCGGCGCGCTCCAGCGCGGCCTTGATCGCGAACCCGCCGAGCTGGGCACCCGAGAAGTCCTTCAGCGCCCCTTGCAGCCGACCCATCGGCGTGCGCGCCCCGGCAACGATCACAGACTCCGTCATGGGTGCCTCCTCCAGCGTCGGCGACCTCGTCGGGTTCCGGTGTTGGGATTGCTCCGACCATACCTGCGGTTTCCTGCGATTTCGCTTCCAAGCGGCGCAGCTCGCACCGTGAACCGACCCACATCACACGGCCCGGTGCGCGAAAGATGCTCTGATCTCCTACATTCTGACGTATGAACATCTCGGCCGGCCGGGTACTGGGCGTCGACCACGTCGGCATCGCCGTCGCTGACCTGGACGAGGCGATCGCCTGGTACGCGGACACGTTCGGCCTCGTCGCCACGCACGTCGAGACGAACGAGGGCGAGGGCGTCCGGGAGGCGATGCTCAGTGCCCCCGGTGACGAGCACGGCACGGCGATCCAGCTGCTGGCGCCGATCCGGCCGGACTCTGCGATCTCCAGGTTCCTGGAGCGGAACGGGCCAGGGGTGCAGCAGCTGGCCTACCGCGTCTCGGACATCGACGCGGTGTGCGCTGACCTGCGGGAGAAGGGCATCAAGCTGCTCTACGACGAGCCGCGACCGGGAACGGCGGGCTCGCGGGTCAACTTCGTACACCCGAGGGACGCCGGCGGGGTGCTCGTCGAGCTCGTCGAGCCGCCGAACGGCTGACCCAACCCGTCCTCGGAGTCCTGATGGGACATGGCGACATTTGACGTCTCCTGACGAGGCGACTTCGGCTGTACCGTGCACCCCCATGGGCTCCGGAGAGCAGTACCTGCCACGGGTGGAATCCACCTTCGCCGTCGTGCTCCGCGGGTACGACCGATCGCAGGTTGCCGAGCATCTTCGACTGGTGAACGCCGAGCTCCGAATGATCGCCGCCGATCGGGACGCCGCGGTCGACCAGTCCAGCCAGCTCGCCTACCGGCTCGACGCCGCGCGCACCGACTCGGAGCGACTCCGGGAGCAGCTGACCCGGATGTCCGCTCCCCCGGAGACCGTCGACGGCATGGGCGAGCGGCTGCAATGGATGCTGCGGCTGGCCCAGGAGGAGGTGCATGAGATGCGCGCCAGGGCCGAGGCCGAGGCCGAGGCGGTGCGCGTCGAGGCCGAAGCCGGGGCGGCCGAGCTGGACGAGCGCACCCGCCGGGAGCGCGCCGAGCTGGAGGCCGAGCGGACGTCGGCGCGGGCGGAGATCGAGCGGGAGCTGGCCGACGCCCGGACCGAGGCCGAGCGGCTGCGCGCCGAGGCCGAGGAGGAGCGTGTGGCGCTCGACCAACAGGCCGAGACCCGGCGCGGCGAGGCCGAGCAGGACTTCACGATCGCCCTGGCATCGCGACGAGCCGCCGCCGAGGCGGACTTCGTCGATCTCGAGGCGCGCCGGCGGGCCGAGGCGACCCGG
This sequence comes from uncultured Actinomycetota bacterium, assembly GCA_963776255.1. GTDB lineage: Bacteria > Actinomycetota > Actinomycetes > Mycobacteriales > Pseudonocardiaceae > Pseudonocardia. Next base: position 314,919 of record CAVZMB010000017.1, read on the forward strand.
ATCACCGACGAGGCCAACGCCGACGCCGAGCGACTGGTCGCCGCGGCCGAGCAGCGGGCCCGCCGGGTGCTGACCGAGGCGCGCCGCCGGATCGCCGAGCTGCGCGCGGTGCGGGAGCGGACGACCGCCCAGCTCGGGAACGCGCGAGCCGGGCTCGACCACGCGCTCGCCGAACTCGGGCCGCTGCCCGACGAGGACTCCCTCGACCCGACCGACGACCGAGACCTACGGCCGTCCCAGCCGGCGCCCGAGACGGCGGAGCCGGTCGGCGAAGCCCGTACCCCGATGAACGCCTAGCACCCTCCTCGGCCTAGTGGGCGGCGTAGTCGCGGAAGCCGTGGTTGGTCTTACGACCGAGCCGCCCGGCCGTCACCAGGTGGTCGAGCAGCTGCGCCGGCGCGAACCCGGGCTCGCGGAACTCGTTGTGCAGCGACCGCAGGATCGCCAGCGAGACGTCCAGCCCGACCACGTCCAGCAGCTCGAACGGACCCATCGGTAACGCGCATCCGGTCTTCATCGCGGCGTCGATGTCGTCGGCGGTCGCGTAGTGCGCCTCGAGCATCTTCACCGCGTCGTTCAGGTACGGGAACAGCAGCGCGTTCACGATGAACCCGGCCCGGTCCCCGCAGGACACCGGCACCTTCCTCAGTCGTTCGCACAGCGCCACCGCGGTGGCCGTCACGTCGGGCGCGGTCGTGATCGTGCTGACCACCTCGACCAGCTTCATCACCGGTGCCGGGTTGAAGAAGTGCAGCCCGACCACGTCGGCGGGGCGCGAGGTCGCGGCGGCGCATTCCACGACCGGCAGCGAGGACGTGGTGGTGGCCAGGATCGCCCCCGGCTTGCACACCTCGTCGAGCGTGCCGAACATCGCACGCTTGACCTCGACGTCCTCGGCGATCGCCTCGACGACGAGGTCCACCTCGGCGAAGTCCTCCAGGTGGGTGGTGCCGGTGACCCGTTCCAGCGTCTCGTCCCGCTCCTCGGGCGTCAGTCGTCCGCGGTCGACGGCCTTCGTCAGCGATTTCTCGATCTTGCCGACGGCGCGCTCGAGCTTGTGCTCGCTGCGTCCGCGCAGCAGCACGTCGAACCCGGCCTTGGCGAAGACCTCGGCGATGCCGACGGCCATCGTCCCGGTGCCGACCACGCCCACCCGCCGCACCTCGCGCACCTCGGCATCGTCGGCCGCGGACTTCTCCGGAGTGAGCTCGTCGGACACCACCTTCGAGCGGTGCGGCGCGTCGTAGGTGTAGAAACCCCGACCGCTCTTCCGGCCGAGCAGCCCGGCCGTGATCATCTGCTGGAAGACCGGTGCCGGGGCGTGCCGACGGTCGTCGGACTGCTTGTGCATCGTGTCCAGGATCTCGTAGGCGGTGTCCAGCCCGATCAGGTCGAGCAGGCTGAGCGGGCCCATCGGGTAGCCGGCGCCGAAGCGCATCGCCGCGTCGAGGTCCTCGCGGCTCGCGTAGTCCTCCTCGAACATCCGGGCGGCGTGGTTGAGGTAGCCGAAGAGCAGCGCGTTCGCGATGAACCCAGCCCGGTCCCCGATCACCACCGGCACCTTGCCCAGCGACTCCGCGAACCGGACCAGGTCCTTGACCACGTTGGTTTCGGTGATCACCGACCGCACCACCTCGACGAGCTGCAGCACAGTGGGTGGGTTGAACCAGTGCATCCCGACGACCCGGCCGGCGCGCCCGGAGTGCACGGCGATCTCGGTGATCGACAAGGCGGAGGTGTTCGAGGCCAGCACGGCCTCCGGACGGCATAGCCCGTCCAGCTCGGCGAACACCTTCGCCTTGAGCTCCAGCCGCTCGGGGACCGCCTCGATGACGAGGTCGGCGTCGGCAAGGTCGGCCAGCGAGGTGGAGATGCCGATACGGCCCAGCAACGCCTCGGCGTCCTCGGCGGACAGCTTCTCGCGCTCGACCGCGCGGGAGACCGAGTGCTCGATGTGCTCCCGGCTCCGCCGGGCGCTCTCCTCGTCGGTCTCGACACCCAGCACCCGGAGCTCGTTCCGCGCGAGCAGCTCGGCGACGCCGGCGCCCATCGTCCCTAGCCCGACCACTCCGACGGTCCGGAACTCCATGGGCCCCTCCTTCGCTGGCTGGTCGGGGCGATCCTGTCATGGCGACACGGGGGCCGGGTGGGCACGCACGTCCTGCCGATCTGCTGGTTGGGAGCTCGCCACGATCAGCCGGTCCAGAACGTCCAGCGCCGTGCGCAGCTCCGCGACCGACAGCCCCTCGGTGATTCGGTTGGCGAACTCGTGCTGCGCCGGGGCAAGTGCCCGGATCGCCGCCCAACCCGTCTCCGACGGGATCAGCAGCTTGGCCCTGCGGTGCGCCGGGTTCGGCCGATACTCGGCCAGCCCACGCTCCACCAGCAGGTCGGCGATCCGCTGCACGCTCTGCCTCGCCATACCCATGTCGCGGGCGATCCCGGCGACCGTCAACGGTTCGCGCAGCACCGCGCCGAGGACCTGCCACCACGCGGCGGTCAGGCCCACCGGCGTGGCCATCCGCTCCGCGTGGGCCAGCAGCTGGCCGTTGAGCCGGAAGATCCGGAGCACGATGTCGGTCACGACGTCGCCCTCGACGCTGCGCGGAGGCTCGACCGGCCGGTCGGCCATCAGACAGTGCCGGCCGGGACCTGCCGCCCGGCAGACTCGCCCTGGGCCGCCTCGTGCAGGGCGTAGAAGTACTCCGCCCGGCCGGTGCTGAACAGGCCGTACCAGGCGTCGAGCACCGCCGGCGAGTAGACATCGAGCACGGCCAGCACGTGCCTGGCGAACGCGACCGGTGCGGTGGAGTTTGCGGTGATCAGGCCGCGGTCGGTCACCGCAGGCTCGTCGCGGTAGAGCTCGGCCCCGGTGTACTCGGCCGCCTGCTGCAGGTAGAAGCTCACGTTGCTGGTGTGCGCCCGGTCGTTCAGCAGACCCTCACGCGCGAGCCCGAGCGTGCCGCCGCAGATCGCGGCGACCGGCACCCCGGCATCCAGGAACCGCCTGGCCAGCCGGGCGAACTCGCCGTTGCCGCCGGCGTCCCAGCTCCCCGCCCCGGGCAGGATCAGCATGGCGCTGTCGGCGGGATCCAGGTCGGCGGCGACCATGTCGGGCACGATGCGCATGCCGCCGATCGTGGTCACCGGCTCGCTGGTCTCGGCCACCGTCACCGTCCGGTACCGCCCCGGCTGGCGCTGCCACTCCGGGTTGTTGATGTGCGCGGTGGCGTAGCCGACCTCCCAGTCGGCGAGCGCGTCGTAGACCGCCACGTGCACGAGCTGCTGACCCATCACGTCACCCCTTTGGTCGGTGCGCTTATGACAGTATTCTGTCATAACGACAGTATGCTGTCAATGTCGCGTTCGTCAGAACAGCAGCAGGTCGTCCCGCTCGGCGCCGCGCAGCGCGTCGTAGTCGAGCACCACACACCGGATACCGCGGTCCGCGGCGAGCGTGCGGGCCTGCGGCTTGATCTGCTGCGCGGCGAACACGCCCCGGACCGGCGCCAGCAGCGGGTCGCGGCCGAGCAGCTCGAGGTAGCGGGTGAGCTGCTCCACGCCGTCGATCTCGCCGCGCCGCTTGACCTCCACGGCAAGGGTGCCGCCGGCACGGTCCCGGCACAGCAGGTCCACCGGCCCGATCGCCGTCGGGTACTCCCGCCGCATGACGGTCAGGCCGGGTCCGAGGACCCCGGGGTGGGCCGCCAGCAGCTCCTGCAGGTGCGCCTCCACCCCGTCCTTGACCAGGCCCGGATCGAGGCCGAGCTCGTGTGAGGAGTCGTGCAGCACCTCGTCGATCGTGATCACCAGCGACTCGTCGGCCTTGTTGCGCACGGTCCACACGCCCGGCTGCTCCTCCAGCCAGCACGGCGGGCTCATCCAGTTCAGCGGCTTGTACGCGCGGTCGTCGGCGTGCACGCTGACCGAGCCGTCGGCCTTGACCAGCAGCAGGCGGGGCGCCATCGGCAGGTGCGCGGTCAGCCGCCCGACGTAGTCCACCTGGCAGCGGGCGATCACGAGTCGCACCCCGGCAACGGTAGCGGGCCGCCGCCGGGCCGAAGGATACGTACCGGTCCTACGTAGTTTCCGCGATGGCAGGCCGCGCTGCTCGCCGTAGACATCCCTCATGCCTGCTATCACGCATGATCGGCGCCGAGTTCGCACCGCGATCCGGGCCACCGCGCTCTTCGACGGCACCGGCGTCGCGCCGGTGGCCGACCCCGTGGTCCTGGTCGAGGACGGCCGGATCACCGACGTGCAGAGTGGCCCACGGGCGGCCGTCCCGGCCGACGCGGAGCTGATCGAGCTGCCCGGCGCGACCCTGCTGCCCGGGCTGATCGACACCCACGTGCACCTCGCCTTCGACGCCAGCCCGGCGACGGTGGACGCCCTCGCGGCCCGCGACGACGAGGCCGCCCTGGACGCGATGGCCACCGCGGCGGCTGCGCAGCTGAGCTCCGGGGTCACCACGGTGCGCGACCTGGGCGACCGGAACTACCTGGCCGTGCGGCTGCGCGCAATGGGAGATCGCCACCAGGTCCTGGGCGACTGCGCCCCGCTGCCGACAATCGTCGCCGCCGGCCCGCCGATCACCACCGGCGCCGGCCACTGCCACTTCCTCGGCGGAGCGGCCGAGGGTGTCGACGGCGTGCGGGCCGCCGTGCGCGAGCACGTCGAGCGCGGCGTGGACGTGATCAAGGTGATGGCCAGCGGCGGCGAGATGACCGCCGGCACCGCCGTGCACCTGCCGCAGTACCCGGCGGACGAGCTCCGCGCGCTGGTCGAGGAGGCGCACCGGCTCGGACTGCCGGTCACCGCGCACGCGCACAGCACCGTGGCGATCGCCGACGCGCTGGCGGCCCGGGTCGACGGGATCGAGCACTGCTCGTTCCGCACCGCCGACGGCGTCTACGCTCCGGCAGAGCTGATCAACGGTGTCGCCGCGCAGCGGGTCGCGGTCGGCGCGACGCTCGGCGGGATCTTCGACGGCGACTTCGCCCCGCCGGCGCACCTGCTCGCCATGCTCCCGCTGTTCATCGCCAACCTCCGGCGGCTGCACGCCGCGGGCGCGCTGATCGTGGTCGGCACCGACGCCGGGATCGCGCCGACCAAGCCGCACGGCGTGCTGCCGCACGGCCTCGAGCAGCTCACCCAGCTCGGCATGAGCAACGCCGACGCGCTGCGCGCCGGCACCTCGGTCGCCGCCGCGGTCTGCGGCCTCGGCGGATCGCAAGGGCCGGCTGGCGGCGGGCTTCGACGCCGACCTGCTCGCCGTCGACGGCGACCCGCTCGCCGACATCGCCGCGCTGCACCGCCCGCTCGCGGTGCTCGCCGGCGGGCGCCGGGTCGCCCGGATGCCGGAGCCGGTCCGATGACCGCCGGCCCGACCCCGATGGCCCCGACCGATCAACCGACCGCGACGGAGAGGGAACGAGATGAGCACCATGGATCTGATCCGGACCGAGCCGATCGAGCCCGCGGCGAGCGCGCGACACGCCCCGGGCGGGTGCGGGCCGCACTGCGCAAGGTCGGTTGGTGGATCGTCGACGGCATGGCGACCGACAACGGCTTCTACTGGACGCTGTCCGGCACCTGGGTGCCGACCGCCGCCTACGCCGCCCGGATCGTCGCCGAGCCGGACCCACGAGCCCGGCTGGAGCAGCGCGGAATGCACCTGCCGCCGTGCTGAGCCGCCCCTCGACCCGCCGCCCAAACCCGCAATGAGCCCGCTCATTCGGCGTTGCGGCCCGGCCCAAACCCGCAATGAGCCCGCTCATTCGGCGTTGTGGCGCCGGCGAGCCGGCGGGTGAAAACATTCAGGCTTGACTGTTTGTTTTCCAGACGGCAGGCTCTGGACGCGTGGGACGGTCCGCCCCGGCGCCAGTGCGTTCCCGGCAGCAGGCCCGCAGCGAGCAGACCCGAGGTCGGCTGCTGGCCGCGACCGTGGACTGCCTCGTCGAGCGGGGCTGGAGCCGGGACGACGACGACTGTCGTCGCCGAGCGCGCCGGGCTGTCCCGCGGGGCGCAGCTGCATCACTTCCCCACCCGCGCGGCACTGGTGGTGGCCGCTGTCGAGCACCTCGGCCAGGCGCGCACCGAAGAGATCCGGGCCGAGGCCGCGACCCTGCTCCCGGGGCCGGGCCGCACCCGCGCCGTGCTCGCGATGCTCTCCCGGCTCTACACCGGGCCGCTGTTCAAGGCCGCGCTCGAGCTGTGGGTGGCCGCCCGCACCGACCCCGAGCTGCGCGCGGTCGTGGTGCCGCTCGAGGCGCAGTTCGGCCGCGAGGCGCACCGGCTGACCGTCGAGCTGCTGCCCGCCGACGAGTCGCGACCGGGCGTACGGGAGGCCGTGCAGGCCACCCTCGACCTGATCCGCGGGCTCGGCCTCGCCGACGTGCTCACCGACGACCTGCAGCGCCGCAGCACGGTGCTGGCGACCTGGGCCGAGACGCTCGACGAGCTGATCGGCACCCGGCGATGACCGCGCCTCCGGACCTGTCCGCGCTGCTCGACGACCTCGGTGCGGAGAGCGCCGAGCTGGACGCGCTGGTCGCCGACCTCGATGAGCCAGGCTGGCGCACCCCGACACCCGCCGCCGGCTGGACGATCGCGCACCAGATCGCCCACCTCGCCTGGACCGACGAGGTGGCGGTGCTGGCGATCGCCGACCCGGCGGGCTTCGACTCGGCGGTGGCCGCGCTGGCCGGGGAGGGCGAGCGGGCCTACGAGTATGTCGACGAGATCGCCGAACGGGGTGTCGGCATGGCGCCGCCGCGGCTGCTCGACCGCTGGCGGGCGGGCCGGACCGAGCTCGCCGGAGCGCTCGTCGCGATTCGCACCCGACGAGAAGATCCCCTGGTTCGGGCCGCCGATGAGCCCGACGATCCATGGCCACCGCGCGGCTGATGGAGACCTGGGCGCACGGGCTGGACGTCGCCGACGCGCTCGGCGTCACCCGGGAACCGACCGCCCGGCTGCGGCACGTCGCGCACCTCGCGCGTCCGGACGCTGCCCTACGCGTTCGCCGTGCACGGGCGCCGGTGCCGGAGGTCCCGGTGCGGGTGGAGCTGACCGGCGCCCGACGGGCAGACCTGGACCTGGGGGCCGGCCGACGCGGCGGACCGGGTCACCGGGACCGCGCTGGACTTCTGCCTGCGGATGACCCAGCGCCGGCACCGCGACGACCTGTCGCTGGTGGCCACCGGCGAGGTCGCGGACGCCTGGCTGGACGTCGCGCAGGCGTTCGCCGGCCCGCCGGGGACCGGCCGGGCACCGCGCGAGGCGACCGCGTGAGCACCCACAGGCCGACCGCTTCGGGTGGGCAATGCGTCGGGCTTCTACGGCGACCGGTTCTCCGCGGTGCGGGAGATGCTCACCGGTGGGCGAGCTCGACGTGCTGACCGGCGACTACCTCGCCGAGCTGACCATGCTGATCCTCGGCCGCGACCGGCTGCGCGACCCGGCGCTCGGCTACGCGCGCACGTTCCTCGCGGCAGATGGAGGAGCTGCCTCGGGCTGGCCGCCGAGCGTGGGGTGCGCATCGTCAGCAACGCCGGCGGGCTGAACCCGGCCGGGCTGGCCGGCGCGCTGCGCCGGCTGGCCGAGCGGCTCGGGGTGCCGGTCGCGGATCGCGCACGTCGAGGGCGACGACGTGCTGGCCCGCGCCGCCGAGCTGGGGCTGGACGACCATCGGGACGGGCTGGTCGCCGCGAACGTCTACCTCGGCGCGTTCGGCATCGCCGAGTGCCTGCGCGCCGGCGCCGACGTCGTGGTCACCGGCCGGGTCACCGACGCCTCGCTCGTCGTCGGGCCGGCGGTGGCGCATTTCGGCTGGACGCCGGACGACCTCGACGCGCTGGCCGGCGCGACCGTCGCCGGGCACGTGCTGGAGTGCGGGGCGCAGGCGACCGGCGGCAACTTCGCCTTCTTCGACCGAGCATCCCGCCGAGGCGGCGCCGTACGCCGGGGTTCCCGCTGGCCGAGCTCGCACGCCGACGGGTCCAGCGTGATCACCAAGCATCCCGGCACCGGCGGCGTGGTCGACCGTGGAGACGGTCACCGCCCAGCTGCTGTACGAGATCGACGGGCCGCGCTACGCCGGCCCGGACGTCACCACCCGGTTCGACACGATCGCGCTGCACGCCGGACGGTCCCGACCGGGTGCGCATCAGCGCCGTCCGCGGCGAGCCGCCGCCGCCCACCGCGAAGGTCGTGCCGCAACGCGGTCGGCGGCTGGCGCAACGAGGTCACGTTCGTGCTGACCGGGCTGGAGGTCGAGGCGAAGGCCGCGCTCGCCGAGGCGCAGTTCCGGGACGCGCTCGGCACGCCGCCCGCCGACCTGCACGGTCGAGCTGGCCAGGACCGACCACGCCGACGCGGCGACCGAGGCCGCCGCGAGCGCGCTGCTCCGGATCACCGGCCCGCGACCCGAACCGCGACGGTCGTCGGCAAGGCGTTCAGCCGGGCAGCCGTCGAGCTGGCGTCTGGCCAGCTATCCGGGTTTCACGCTCACCGCCCCGCCGGCCGACGCGTCGGTCTACGGGGTCTACACGTCGTCCTTTGTGGATCAGTCCACCGTGGACGCATGTCGCGGTGCTCCCGGACGGCACCCGGCGGCGCGATCCCGCCGCCGGCCCGAACCGCCGCCACACCGTCCGAAGCGGACCTCGCCGGGCCACCTGCACCGCTCGAGCCTGCCTCGACCGTGCGCGCCCCGCTGGGCACGGTGGCCGGCGCGCGCAGCGGCGACAAGGGCGGCACGGCGAACATCGGCGTCTGGGCGCGAAGCGCGGCGGGCTGGCGGTGGCTGGAGCGCTTCCTCACCGCCGACACCGTTCGCCACCTGCTGCCGGAGGCCGCTCCGACCTGCCGGTCACCGTGCACCGGCTGCCGAACCTGCGTGCGGTCAACGTGGTCATCGAGGACATCCTCGGCGAGGGCGTCGCCGCGTCGACCCGGTTCGACCCGCAGGGCAAGGGCCTCGGCGAATGGCTGCGCGGCCGGCATGTCGACGTCCCGGTGGAGCTGCTGTGAGCGCGCTTACATCCACACGTGGACTGCGTCGACTGTGGACTATCAGGAGAATCGACGGTCCATGCTGGACGCGCTCGACGCGCTTGCGGCCGAGCACGGCAAGGCGCTGGCCGGGGGCGGCGGGCGGTACGTCGAGCGGCACCGCAGGCGCGGGAAGCTGCTGCCGAGGGAGCGCATCGAGCTGCTGATCGACCGGGACAGCGCCTTCCTCGAGCTGTCCACGCTCGCGGCGTGGGGCACCGACTTCGCGGTCGGCGCCAGCCTGGTCAGCGGGATCGGCGTGGTCAGCGGCGTGGAGTGCGTGATCGTCGCCAACGACCCGACGGTGCGCGGCGGGGCGTCCAACCCCTACACGCTGCGCAAGTCGCTGCGCGCGCACGAGATCGCCGAGCAGAACCGCGTCCCGCTGGTCTGCCTCGTCGAGTCGGGCGGCGCGGACCTGCCGACCCAGAGTGAGCTGTTCATCCCCGGCGGGCGGATCTTCCGCGATCTCACCCGACTGTCCGCCGCCGGGATCCCGACCGTGACGGTGGTCTTCGGCAGCTCCACCGCCGGCGGCGCGTACCTGCCCGGGATGAGCGACCACGTGGTGATGGTGCGCAACCGGGCGAAGGTGTTCCTCGGTGGGCCGCCGCTGGTGCGGATGGCCACCGGTGAGGAGGCCGACGAGGAGGAGCTCGGCGGGGCGGAGATGCACGCCCGCACGTCCGGGCTCGCGGACCACCTCGCCGAGGACGAGGCCGACGCGCTGCGGATCGGGCGGCGGATCGTGGCCCGGCTGAACCACCGCCGGCTGGGGCCGGCACCGCTGGCCGCGGTCCCGCCGGTGCACGACACCGACGACCTGCTCGGCCTGGTGCCGACCGACCCGAAGGTGCCCTTCGATCCGCGGGAGGTGCTCGCCCGGCTGCTCGACGGCTCGGAGTTCGACGAGTTCAAGGCCGAGTACGGCACCTCGCTGGTCACCGGGTGGGGGCGGCTGCACGGCTACCCGATCGGTGTGCTGGCGAACGCGCGCGGGGTGCTGTTCAGCGCGGAGTCGCAGAAGGCCGCGCAGTTCATCCAGCTGGCGAACTCCGCGGCCACCCCGCTGCTGTTCCTGCAGAACACCACGGGCTACATGGTCGGCGCGTCCTACGAGCAGGCCGGGATCGTCAAGCACGGCGCGATGATGATCAACGCGGTGTCGAACAGCCGGGTGCCGCACCTGACCGTCGTGATGGGCGCCTCATACGGCGCCGGCAACTACGGGATGTGCGGCCGGGCCTACGGGCCGCGGTTCCTGTTCACCTGGCCCAACGCCCGCTCCGCGGTGATGGGGCCCGAGCAGCTCGCGGGGGTGCTCTCGATCCTGGCCCGGCAGGCCGCCGCGGCGAAGGGCGAACGCTACGACGAGGAGGCCGACGCGGCGATGCGCGCGAGCATCGAGGGCCAGATCGAGGCGCAGTCGCTGGCCCCGTTCCTGTCCGGCCGGCTCTACGACGACGGCGTGATCGACCCCCGGGACACCCGCACCGTGCTCGGGATCTGCCTGTCGGTGATCCACAACCAGACCGTCGAGGGCGCGCCCCGCTACGGCGTGTTCCGGATGTAGCTGCCCGGATGTGGACCCGATGACGATCCAGCGGCTGCTCGTGGCCAACCGCGGCGAGATCGCCCGGCGGGTGATCCGCACCTGCCGGGCCCTGGGCATCTCCCCGGTCGCGGTCTACTCCGACCCGGACGCCGGAGCGCGCCACGTGGCCGAGGCCGACGCCGCGGTGCGGCTGCCCGGGCGGCGGCCCGAGGAGACCTACCTGCGGATCGACGCGCTGGTCGCGGCCGCCCGGGCACTCGGTGCCGACGCGGTGCACCCGGGGTACGGGTTCCTGTCCGAGAACGCGGCGTTCGCCAGGGCCGTGCAGCGCGCCGGACTGGTCTGGGTCGGGCCGCCGCCGGACGCGATCGAGGCGATGGGGTCCAAGATCGCGGCGCGAAAGCTGGTCGCCGCGGCCGGGGTGCCGGTACTGCCGGAGCACGACCCGGCGCTGGTGCGGGCGGAGGATCTCCCGCTGCTGGTGAAGGCCTCGGCCGGCGGCGGCGGGCGCGGGATGCGGGTGGTGCGCACGCTCGACGAGCTGCCCGCGGCGGTGCGCGAGGCATCCGCCGAGGCCGCCGCGTCGTTCGGCGAGCCGGCCGTCTTCTGCGAGCGCTACGTGCAGCGCGGGCGGCACATCGAGGTGCAGGTGCTCGCCGACGCGCACGGCACGGTGTGGGCGGTGGGCGCCCGGGAGTGCTCGCTGCAGCGCCGGCACCAGAAGGTGCTCGAGGAGTCGTTCGCGCTGACCACCGACACCCACCGGATGGCGCATCGGATGACGACGGCCGCCGTGGACGCGGTGCGCGCCGTCGGCTACGTGGGTGCCGGCACCGTGGAGTTCATCTGGGACACCGCCGACACCAGCGCCGACGGCGGGTTCTACTTCCTGGAGACGAACACCCGGCTGCAGGTGGAGCACCCGGTGACCGAGTGCGTCACCGGGCTGGACCTGGTCGCCGAGCAGATCGCGATCGCCGAGGGAGCCGCGCTGCCGCCGGAGCCCCCGCCGCCTCCGGTGCGCGATGCGGCGGCGATCGAGGTGCGGCTCTACGCCGAGGATCCGGCCGCCGGCTGGCAGCCGAGCCCGGGGATCCTGCACGCGCTGGCGGTTCCCGGGGTGGACGTCGAGTTCGCCGTGCCGGCCGGGGACACCGCGCTGCGGCTGGACGCCGGGTACGTCGCCGGCGACGAGGTCGGCACGGACTACGACCCGCTGCTGGCCAAGCTGATCGCGGTGGCGCCGACCAGGGCCGCCGCCGCCCGGCGGCTCGCCGCGGCGCTGTTCGGCGCGCGCATCCACGGGGTGACCACCAACCGGGACCTGCTGGTCCGGGTGCTGCGCGAGCCGGACTTCCTCGCCGGCCTGGTGGACACCGGCTACCTCGACGTCCCATGACGTCACCGAACCGCTGGTCGGTGCGGGCGACGTAGACGACTATGCGCTGGCCGCCGCGCTCGCCGACGCCGCCGCCGCGAAGGCGGCCAGCCCCGTCCAGCCCGCCGTTCCGGTCGGCTGGCGCAACGTCGGCTCGCAGCGGCCGCGGCGCGACTACGCCTGGGGCGAGCGGCACATCGAGCAGCTCTACGACGCCGCGGACGCCCGGGTCGTGCGGATCGGAGCGGACGAGGTCGTGCTGCGCACCGATGCACATGAGGTGCGGTTCGCGGTCGCGCGCTACGGCGAGCTGCGCTGCGTGGACTCCGCGCTCGGCTCGGTCACGCTGCGGGCGCTGCCCCGGTTCGCCGACGCCCGCGCCGACGCCCGCGCCGAGCCAGCCGCCGGCTCGCTGCTCGCCCCGCTGCCGGGCACGGTCAGCGAGATCGTCGTGCGGCCCGGCGAGCGGGTGACCGCCGGCACGACGTTGCTGGTGCTCGAGGCGATGAAGATGCGGCACCCGATCCTGGCCCCGCACGACGGCACGGTGGGCGAGCTCCGGGTCGCGGTGCACGACCAGGTACAGGCCGGCGAGGTGCTGGCCACCGTCGAGCCGGTTGGCCCCTGAGTGAACGCGGAGTAGGACATGGACTTCACCGAGACCGACGAGCAACGGATGCTGCGCGCCTCGGTCGCCGCGCTGGCCGGCCGCTACGGCCACGACTACCTCGCCGCCAAGGCCAAGGCCGGCGAGAAGACGACCGAGCTGTGGGCGGAGGCCGGCAAGGCGGGTTACCTCGGCGTCGCGGTGCCCGAGGAGTACGGCGGCGGCGGGGCCGGGATGGTCGAGCTGTGCATCGTCGCCGAGGAGCTGGCCGCGGCCGGCTGCCCGCTGCTGCTGGTCGTGGTGTCGCCGGCGATCGCGGCGTCGGTGATCGCCGCCAGCGGCACCGCTGAGCAGCGCGAACGCTGGCTGCCCTGGTTGGCCGACGGCAGCGTGAAGATGTCGTTCGCGATCACCGAGCCGGACGCGGGCTCCAACTCGCACCGGATCACGACGACCGCCCGGCGCTCCCCCGACGGCGAGGGCTGGCTGCTCGGCGGGCACAAGTACTACATCTCCGGGGTCGACGAGACCGACGCGACGCTGGTCGTCGCGCGGCTGGAGGACGCCCGCACCGGCACGCTGCGCCCGGCGATGTTCATCGTGCCGAACGACACCCCGGGCATGACGTATTCGAAGATCGAGATGGCGATCTCCTCCCCGGAGCACCAGTTCGCGGTGTTCTTCGACGACGCGCCGCTGCCCGACGACGCGCTGGTCGGCGGCGAGGAGGCCGGGCTGGCCGCGCTGTTCGCCGGGCTCAACCCGGAGCGGATCACGGTGGCCGCGCACTCCAACGGGCTCGGCCGCTACGCGCTGCGCAAGGCGACGGCGTACGCCAAGGACCGCAACGTGTGGGGCGCCCCGATCGGCAGCCATCAGGCGATCGCCCACCCGCTGGCGAAGGCCCATGTGGAGGTGGAGCTGGCCCGGTTGGCGACCGACAAGGCGGCCTGGCTGTACGACCAGGGCGAGCACGCCGCCGCCGGCGAGGCGGCCAACGTGGCCAAGTACGCCGCCGCCGAGGCGGCATGGAACGCGGTGGACGCCGCGATCCAGACCCACGGCGGGAACGGGATGTCGGTGGAGTACGGCGTCGGCACCCTGCTCGGCGCGGTGCGCACCGCGCGGATCGCGCCGGTGAGCCGGGAGATGATCCTGAACTACATCGCGCAGCACACCCTGGGCCTGCCCCGCTCCTACTGACCGCCGGTCCGCCCGCACCCCGACTTGTCGTTGGAAACACCCGCCAACACGCCACTGGTCGTTGAAAAACCCGCGACGAGTGGCGGGCAACCCGTGGCCGTGGGCCGGGGATGCCGCCAGAATCGAGGCATGATCCTGGTTACCGGCGCGACCGGCCAGGTCGGCTATCACCTGGTCGAGCAGCTTGCCGACGCCGGAGCCCCGACGACCGCGATGGTGCGGGTGCCGGCGCGAGCCCAGTCGCTGCCGCCGCGGATAGCTCACGTCGTCGGCGGCGCGGGCCTCCCGGCACGCCGCAGGCACGCTCGACGGCCCACCGCCGCTCGACGTGCTGGCCGAGTTCGACCCGGTCTTCCTGCTCAGCCCGTCGAACGAGCAGCAGGTCGAGCTCGAGGGGTACTTCATCGACGCGCTGGTCCGGGCCGGGCACCGGCCGCATGTGGTGAAGGTCGCGCAGGACGGGTTCCAGGACCCGGACTGCGACGTGCGGTTCATGCGCAACCAGCCGTCAGGTCGCCCTGCACCTGGACGGCACCGGGCTGCCGGTGACCTACGTCGCGCCGAACCTCTACACGTCGAGCACCTGCTTGCGCGTTCCCTGGAGTGGCCGGCGCTGCCCGCCGGGGTCGTCGTCGACGAGGTCGACGACGCCACGCACGAGGATCCGCGCGGCCTCCGGGTCGCGCCCAGCCTCGCGCGCGCCGTCGCGCACCGTCTCGACGCACGCGCCGATCCGGGTGAGGTCCTGCCGGCTGCTGCTGATCCAGCCCTGGGCGAGCCGCCCGGCGCGGCGCAGTGCCGGCGCAGCCGCGCCGCCGAGCAGCACCGGCGGGTGTGGTCGCTGCACGGGCGGCGGGCCCATGTGCGAGCGCGGCACCGTGTAGAACTCGCCGGCGAACTCGACCGGGTCCTGCGTCCACAGCGCCTCCAGGCAGCGCAAGTACTCGTCCATCCGCGCGCCCCGCCGCTCGAACGGCACGCCGGCGGCGGCGTACTCCTGCGGCATCCAGCCGATCCCGAGCCCGACGGTGAGCCGGCCGCCGGACAGCACGTCCAGCGACGTCAGCGTCTTCGCGAGCAACGCGGGTGCGGTGAACGGCGCGCAGACGGTCGCCGTCCCCAGCCCGATCCGGTCGGTGTGCCCGGCGACGTGCGCGAGCGGGACGACCGGGTCGTGCACCGCGCGGTACGACGGGTCGAGCTCGCCGTCGGCGGGGTAGAGCACGCGCTGGAAGGTCCACAGCGACGCGTACTCGAGCTCCTCGGCGCGACGGGCGATGCGACGCATCGTGTCCGGGGTCGCCCAGTTCCCCGACACCGGCAGGCCGAACCCGAGCAGGGGCAGGTCACCCGTCACGGGACACGACTCTGCCAGGTCGCGCGAGCGCTACGAGCTCGTCCGCGCACGTCCCGCGGTCGCAGCCCGCTCGTCACGTTCCTCAGCTGACCGAGACGCCGTGCAGGACGACGTACCGGGATGCGGCTGCGCATGGCCGCGACGGCGAGCGCCTGGTCGCCCTCGCGGATCGCGTGCAGCACGTCCCAGTCCTGGATCACGCTGCGCTGCAGGTCATCTGGCCGGTAGGTCGACAGCGCCCGGGCCACCAGCGGGGCCGAGGCGATGCCCCGAGCAGCACGGGGAGCCGTGCGGAGCCAGAGCTACTCCTTGAGCATCGCGTACGGCGGATTCCGCGACTACGGTCGCCCGCATGGCGGACTATCGGAACCTGATCGTCAAGCAGGACGGGGACAACGTCCGGATCACGATGAACCGTCCCGAGCGGCGCAACGTGCTCTCCGTCGAGCACCTGGACGAGCTGCAGGACGCGTTCGAGACGGTGGCCCACACCGACGCGAGGGGTGTCGTGCTGGCCGCCGAGGGACCGGTGTTCTGCGCCGGCCACGACTTCCACGACGTCGGCGAGCGGGACCTGGTCGGGGTGCGCGAGCTGCTCGCGCAGTGCACCGCACTGATGCGCACGATCCAGTCGGTGCCACAGGTCGTGATCGCCAGGGTGCACGCGCTGGCCACCGCGGCGGGCTGCCAGCTGGTCGCCTCCTGCGACCTCGCGGTGGCCGGCGAGTCGGCGAGCTTCGCGCTCTCCGGGATCAAGTCCGGCTGGTTCTGTCACACGCCGGCGGTCCCGGTGGCTCGACAGGTCGGCCGCAAGCGGGTCATGGAGATGGCCCTCACCGGCGACCCGATCAGCGCAGCGGACGCCGCGGCCTGGGGACTGGTCAACCGCTGCGTGCCGGACGCCGAGCTGGACGACGCGGTGGACGACCTGCTCGCCAGGGCCACCCGGAACAACCGGTCGGCCAAGGCGGTCGGCAAGCAGGTGCTGTACGCCCAGCTGGATCGGCCGGAGGCGGACGCGTACCTGATCGCACTCGAGGCGATGGCCGGCGCCGCCCAGACCGCCGGAACCCGGGAGGGGATCGCCGCGTTCCTGGAGAAACGGCCGCCGGTCTGGCCCGACTGAGCCACCGCCCGCAGATCGGGGGATGATCCGGCTCATGGCGTTCCGTGTGGCGGGAGTGTCGGTGCCCGGGCCCTCCGACGTGCTGGGGGCGGCCCAGGCGGCCGCCGGTTGGTCGGCCAAGGCCGTCGAGACGGCCGTCAGCCTTCCGGAGCGGCTGACCACCGTCCTGGACGACGTCGACCACCTGGTGCGCCGGATCACCGCGATCGCCGACCGGGCCGACGACCTGATCGACCAGGCCGGCGCCATCGTCGCCCGGGCGGACACCACGACGCAGATCGCCCGCACCATCGTCGCCAGGGCAGAGGCCGTCGTCGGCGGCGCCGAGGTGATCACTGCCGAGGCCGACCAGGTCGTCCACAGCGCCGCCGAGATCACCGTCCGCGCCGGGCGGATCGTCGCCGACGCGGCGACCAGCACCGCGGCAGCCGGTGAGATCCTCGAGGTCTACAAGCCGATCGCCGAGCAGGTCGCGCCGCTGGCGAAGCGGTTCGTCGACGAGTTCTCAGAGGAAGAGATCCGGGCCGCGATCAGGCTGATCGACCACCTGCCGGCGCTCACCGAGTCGATGGAGCAGGACATCCTGCCGATCCTGACGACCCTGGACCGGGTCGGCCCGGACGTCCACGAGCTGCTCGACGTGCTGAAGGACGTCCGTCAGGCGATCATCGGCATTCCCGGGTTCCGCTTCTTCCGCAGGCGCGGCGAGGAGCAGGAAGCCGACCAGCGCGAGGAGCGGGAGCGGGCCGCTGACACGCCCTAGCCGTCCAGGCCGTGCGCGGACCGGACCAGGCTCACGATCTCGTCCATGATCGTGTTGAGCTGGAAGTCCTTCGGCGTGAACACCGCGGCCACCCCGCGCTCGCGCAACGCCGCCGCGTCGGCGGGCGGGATGATTCCGCCGACCACCACCGGCACGTCCGCCGCGCCCTCGGCGCGCAGCCCGTCCACCACCGCCGGGACGACCTCCAGGTGCGAGCCAGAGAGCACCGACAGCCCGACGACGTGCACCCCCTCCTGCACCGCGGCGGCGACGATCTGCGCCGGGGTGAGCCGGATGCCCTGGTAGACGACCTCGAACCCGACGTCCCGGGCCCGCACCGCCACCTGCTCCGCCCCGTTGCTGTGCCCGTCCAGCCCCGGCTTACCGACCAGCATCCGCAGCCGCCCACCCAGCTCGGCGCCGGTGGCGCGCACCCGCTCGCGCACCAAGGCGAGCTCGCGCGCGGCGTGCTCGGAGCCGGCCGCGGTGCCACTTGCGGGACCGACGCCGGTCGGCGCCCGGTACTCGCCGTAGACCTCGCGCAGCGCGTCCGCCCACTCGCCGGTGGTGACGCCGGCCTTCGCGCAGGCCAGGGTCATCTCCATCAGGTTGGTGTCGGTCTTCGCCGCGTCGCGCAGCGCGTCCAGCGCGCCGGCCACCGCCTCGGCGTCCCGGTCGAACCGCCAGCGCTGCAAGGCGGCCCGCACCGCGGCCTCCGCCTCCGGTGGGACGGTCTCGACCGCCTCCGCGCCCTCGGCCAGCAGCGGGCTCGGCTCGCTGGTCTCGAACCGGTTCACCCCGACCACCACGTCGTCCCCGGCCTCCAGGCGCTGCCGGCGCCGGGCCATCGAGCCGACCAGCTCGCCCTTCATGTACCCGGACTCGACGGCCGCGACCGCACCGCCCATCTCCAGCACCCGCTCGATCTCGGCGCGGGCGCCGGCGACCAGCTCGTCGGTCTTCGCCGCGATCACCCGGCTGCCGTCGAAGATGTCCTCGTACTCCAGCAGGTCGGTCTCGTAGGCCAGCACCTGCTGCATCCGCAGCGCCCACTGCTGGTCCCACGGCCGCGGCAGTCCCAGCGCCTCGTTCCACGCCGGCAGCTGCACCGAGCGTGCCCTGGCATCCCGGGACAGCGTGACCGCCAGCATCTCCAGCACGATCCGCTGGACGTTGTTCTCCGGCTGGCTCTCGGTCAGCCCGAGCGAGTTGACCTGCACCCCGTACCGGAAGCGCCGCTGCCGCGGGTCGCCGATCCCGTACCGGTCGCGGGTGATCTCGTCCCAGAGCCGGACGAACGCCCGCATCTTGCACATCTCCTCGACGAACCGCAGCCCGGCGTTGACGAAGAACGACACCCGGCCGACCACGTCGCCGAAGCGCTCCGCGAGACACCTGACCGGAGTCGCGGACCGTGTCCAGCACGGCGATCGCGGTGCACAGCGAGTACGCGATCTCCTGCACCGGGGTCGCCCCGGCCTCCTGCAGGTGGTACGGGCAGACGTTGATCGGGCTCCACCGCGGCACGTTCACCACCGTCCAGGTGACCAGGTCGGCGGCCAGCCGCAGGCTGGGTCCCGGCGGGAAAACGTAGGTGCCGCGGGACAGGTACTCCTTGACGATGTCGTTCTGCGTGGTGCCGGTCAGCGCCGCCCGATCGGCCCCCTGCTCGTCGGCGACCGCGACGTAGAGGGCGAGTAGCCACATGGCCGGCGCGTTGATCGTCATCGAGGTGTTCGCCTCGGCCAGCGGGATGCCGTCGAACAGCACGCGCATGTCACCGATGTGGCTGATCGGCACCCCGACCTTGCCGACCTCGCCGCGGGCCAGCTCGTGGTCGGCGTCGTAGCCGGTCTGGGTGGGCAGGTCGAAGGCGACCGAGAGCCCGGTCTGCCCCTTGGCCAGGTTCCGGCGGTACAACGCGTTGGACGCCGTCGCCGAGGAGTGCCCGGCGTAGGTGCGCATCACCCAAGGGCGGTCCCGCTCGCCGTCGGTCGGGAAGGGCACCGAGATCACCTCGCTGGACAGCGTCGGTCGGGTTCCACGGATCGTACGGCCGCCCGACCTGCGCCGCCGCCTCCCGTTACGAACGGCACTTTCGTGCAATAGGGCGACACGGGAGCGCCGTTGATCATGCGTGGAGTTGGTCACACCCGGTGGTAGCGGGCGTCGACGAACAGGAACGCGCCGAAGCAGGCCAGCCCGAGCGCGACAGTGGTGAGGATGACCGCCCCGAACGGCTGCGCGGCCAGCGTCTTCAGCGCCGCGTCCAGCCCGTTCGCCTTCTGCGCGTCGAAAGTGATCGCGGCCAGCGTCACCAGCACCCCGAGGACGGCGATCGCGAGGCCTTTCGCCACCCAGCCGACCTGCCCGAGCCGCACCAGGAGCCTCCTGGCGGTCGGCTCCACCGAGCCGAGATCCATGTCGTCGGTGAACTTCGCCGTCCACCCTCGGTAGACGATCACCGCACCGGTTACCAGGATGCCGAGCCCTACCGCGCCGACCAGCAGTTGACCGCCCGGCACGCTCAGCACGGCGGCCGTCACGCCCTGCCCGTTGTCGCCGGACGCTTCCTCGACGGCGACCCGGCCGGCCAGCCCGGCCAGCCCGGCATACAGGACGGCCTTCCCCGCGCTGGCCAGCCTGGCCCGGACCCGGTCGTTCCCGCTCAGGTAATGGAAGCCCCAGAGCGCCGCGCTGAGCTGCCACAGCGCGACCGCGGCGAAACCGCATACCACCAGCCATAGCAGCAGACGGCCGGCCGGCTGGGCGCCGATCTCCGCGAACGCGCCCTGCTGGCTCGCGTTGGTGTCGTCGCCACCGAAGGCCACCCGCAGCGCGAGCCAGGCGATCAGCAGGTGGGTGACGCCGTAGGCCACGATTCCGGCCCGTGCAGCGATCTTGAAGGGGCGGCTCGCCGCGACCTGCTTCACGGACCGCTCGGCGGACCTGACTGTGGACACGTCCCACCTCCACTCCGCCCGAGAGGTACCCGGTCCCGGTACCGCTGAATCTGGCCCGACCGTCCCGGTGGTGCCGGTGCCCGACCGGACGCATGATGGGGGCGTGGCGGTGCCGGAGAACCTGATCCGGATATTCGGGCTGCTCGGCGCCGTCGGCGCCCTCGCCGTGCTCGCGCTGCTGCTGCGCTGGACCTTCGGCACGCAGCGGTCCAACCCCTCGCCACCGTCCGGCGGCCCCGACTACGGCCTGCTGGAGGAGGTGTCCCGGGTACCCACGCCGGACGCCGCGAAAGTGCTGCGCAACAAGCTGGCCGAGCAGGGCGTGCGCGCCACGGTGAGCGCGGCGCCCGCCGAGGAGGGCGGCGGCTACCGGCTGTTGGTGTTCCCTGACGACCACGCCGCAGCCAAGATCGTCCTCAGCGACCGCGGCTTCCCCTGACCGGTCGGAGCGCGCACCGCAGCCTGGTCAGCGCAGGGGATCGGCAGCCACCCGTCGCACATCCGCGCCCAGCGTCCGAAGGTTGTCCACGAACCGGGGGTAACCCCGGTCGATGTGCTCGACGTCCCAGACCTCGGTCACGCCGTCCGCGCACAGCCCGGCGAGCACCAGCCCGGCGCCGGCACGGATGTCCGATGCCCACACCGGCGCGCTGGACAGCCGTTCCACCCCCCGGACCACCGCGTGGTGGCCGTCGGTGCGGGCGTCCGCGCCGAGCCGGACCATCTCGTCGACGAACCGGAACCGCGCCTCGAAAACGTTCTCGGTGATCATCGAGGTGCCCTCGGAGATCGCGGACAGCGCGATCGCCATCGGCTGCAGGTCGGTGGCGAAACCCGGATACGGCAGCGTCATGAAGTCGACGGCGGTCGGACGGTCGTCCATCCGGACGGTGAAGTCGGTAAGCCCGATCTCGGTGTCGGCGCCGGCGCTGCGCAGCTTGTCCAGCACGAGGTCGAGGTGGTGCGGGTCCACGCCGCGCACCGTGATCTCCCCCCGGGTCATCGTCGCGGCGAACGCCCAGGTGGCCCCTACGATCCGGTCCCCGATCACCCGGTGCTCGGTGGGCTGCAGGGACCGAACGCCGTGCACGGTCAGCGTCGACGTGCCCGGGTCGGAGATCTTGGCCCCCATCTGCTGCAGCATCGTGCACAGGTCGACGACCTCCGGCTCCCGCGCCGCGTTGTCGATGATCGTGGTCCCCTCGGCGAGCACGGCTGCCATCAGGATGTTCTCGGTGGCGCCCACACTCGGGAAGTCCAGCCAGATCTGGGCCCCGCGCAGGTCGACGGCCTCGGCCACCACGCGGCCGTGCCGGATCTCGGTGGTCGCGCCGAGCTTGTTCAGCCCGTCGGCGTGCATGTCCAGCGGGCGGGAGCCGATCGCGTCTCCGCCGGGCAGCGGTACGACGGCCCGCCGGCACCGGGCGACGAGCGGGCCGAGCACGCTCACCGAGGCACGCAGCCGGGACACCGAGCGGTAGTCCGCCTCCGGGGCCAACCTGGCCGGGACGCTGATCGTCACCGTGTCGTCCACGATCGCGACCTCGCAGCCGAGGCTGCGCAGCACGTCGGACATCAGCGGGACGTCATGGATCTCCGGGCAGTTGGTCAGCGTCGTCGTGCCTTCCGCGAGCAGCGCCGCCGACATGAGCTTCAGGACGCTGTTCTTGGCTCCGACGACGTCCACCGACCCATGCAGCCGGGCTCCGCCGGTGACCGCGAAATGCTCCGCCACGGGCGCCGACCGTAGCGTTCGCGTGCCGCGACCGTCCCGGGTGGGGCCGGCCGGGCCGGAGCGCCGCCGCGCGCGGCCACTCCGCCGCCCGCGCCGCCCCGGCGGCACCTACGCTGCAGCCATGGCCGTGCATCTGACCAGGATCTACACCCGCACCGGCGACCAGGGCACGACCGCGCTCGGGGACTTCTCCCGGGTCTCCAAGACCGACCGGCGGCTCGCCGCCTACGCGGACACCGACGAGGCCAACGCCGCGATCGGCGTGGTACTTGCGGTCGGCGGGCCCTCCGAGGAGTTGGCCGCCGTGCTGCGCCGGGTGCAGAACGATCTCTTCGACGTGGGCGCCGACCTCAGCACCCCGATCGCCGAAGGAGACTCCAGGCTGCGGATCACCGAGGCCTACGTGCAGCGGCTCGAGGCCGCCTGCGACGAGTTCAACCAGCGCACCGGCAAGCTCGACTCGTTCATCCTGCCGGGCGGCACCCCGGCAGCGGCCTACCTGCACGTGGCGCGCACGGTAGTCCGTCGCGCCGAGCGGAGCGTCTGGGCGCTCATCGAGTCCGAGCTCGAGTCGGACGCAGAGTCTGGAACCGCGCGCACCAACCCACTGACCGCGCAGTACCTCAACCGGCTGTCCGACCTGCTGTTCATCCTGTCCAGGGTGGCCAACCCCGGCGGCGACGTGCTCTGGCGGCCCGGCGGCTAGCCGCCAGCCCTGCCCCGCGGCACACACCGCCGATGCCTCGCACCCAGGTCCGGATATATGTGCCGACTACCGCGGGTGTGTGCCGACGCGGGACGCGCTGCAGGTGCCGCGGCAGCGAAGGTCTAGCCGGCCTGGGCGGCCCGGATCCGGACCTCGGCCCGTTCCTTCGCGGCCTCGCCGCCCTCCTCGGAGTCGTCGGCCTTGCTCAGCGCGTCCTGGGCCCGGCTGACGTCGATGTCGCTGCCGAGCTCGGCGTTCTCGGCGAGGATCGTGACGGTCTCGGGCGTGATCGACAGAAAGCCACCGTGCACGGCCGCGGTAATCGACTCGCCCTGTGTGGTGTCGATCCGCACCAGCCCGGAGTCGACGAGCTGGGCGAGGGTCGCCTCGTGCCCGGGCAGGATGCCGATCTCGCCCTCGGTCGTGCGGGCGAACACGAACGTCGCCTCCCCCGACCAGAGCCGGTGCTCGACGGCGACCAGCTCGACGTTCATCTCCGCCATGGTGCTAGTCGTCCTCGACCTTCTCGCCGGCGAGCCGCTTGCGGTTGCGGTCCAGGTCCTCCAGGCCGCCACAGAGGAAGAACGCCTGCTCGGGGACGTCGTCGAAGTCGCCCTTGGCGATCTTGTCGAAGGACTCGATGGTCTCCTTGAGCGGAACCGTCGAGCCGGGCTGGCCGGTGAACTGCTCGGCGACCAGCAGGTTCTGCGACAGGAACCGCTCGATCCGCCGGGCCCGGCCGACCAGCTGCCGGTCCTCCTCGCTCAGCTCGTCGATACCGAGGATCGCGATGATGTCCTGCAGGTCGGCGTAGCGCTGCAGGATCCGCTTCACCTCGTTGGCCACCCGGAAGTGCTCCTCGCCGATGTACTGGGGGTCGAGGATCCGGGATGTCGAGGTCAGCGGGTCCACCGCCGGGTAGATGCCCTTCTGCGAGATCGGCCGGGACAGCTCGGTCGTGGCGTCGAGGTGGGCGAACGTGGTGGCCGGGGCCGGGTCGGTGTAGTCGTCGGCCGGCACGTAGATCGCCTGCATCGAGGTGATCGAGCGGCCTCGGGTGGAGGTGATCCGCTCCTGCAGCTCGCCCATCTCGTCGGCCAGCGTCGGCTGGTAGCCCACCGCCGACGGCATCCGGCCGAGCAGGGTGGACACCTCCGAGCCGGCCTGGGTGAACCGGAAGATGTTGTCGATGAACAGCAGCACGTCCTGGTCCTGCTCGTCCCGGAAGTACTCCGCCATGGTCAGCGCGGACAGCCCGACCCGCATGCGGGTGCCGGGCGGCTCGTCCATCTGACCGAACACCAGCGCGGTGTCCTTGATCACGCCGGACTCGTTCATCTCGGTGATGAGGTCGTTGCCCTCACGGGTGCGCTCCCCCACCCCGGCGAATACCGACGTGCCGCCGAAGTTCTTCGCCACGCGGGTGATCATCTCCTGGATGAGCACCGTCTTGCCCACGCCGGCGCCGCCGAACAGGCCGATCTTGCCGCCCTGCACGTACGGGGTGAGCAGGTCGATCACCTTGATGCCGGTCTCCAGCATCTCGGTCTTGCCCTCGAGCTGGTCGAAGGCCGGCGGCTTGCGGTGGATCGACCACAGCTCACCGGTCGGCGAGAAGTTCGGGTCGTCGAGGCACTTCCCCAGCGCGTTGAAGACGTGCCCCTTGACCTGGTCACCCACCGGCACCGAGATCGGCCGGCCGGTGTCGGTGACCTCGGAGCCGCGAACCAGCCCGTCCTGCGGCTGCATCGAGATGGTGCGCACGATGCCGTCGCCGAGGTGCAGCGAGACCTCGAGGGTGATCGTCTTGGCCAGCTCCTCGAAGGTCACCTCGACGGTGAGCGCGTTGTAGAGGTCCGGGACGGAGCCGCGCGGGAACTCGACGTCGACCACCGGGCCGGTGACGCGGACCACCCGGCCGGTGCTGGTCTCCGCGCCTTCGGCGCGGTCGGCCACGGTGTCCTGGTTCGACGTGGTCATTGCTCACTCCCTGCGGCGACGAGAGCGTCGGCGCCGCCGACGATCTCACTGATCTCCTGCGTGATCTGGGCCTGTCGGGCCTGGTTGGACTGCAGCGTCAGGCTGCGGATCAGGTCGTTGGCGTTGTCGGTGGCCGCCTTCATCGCCCGCTGCCGGGCGGCCGACTCGGAGGCGGCGGAGTCCAGCAGCGCGGCGTAGAGCCGGGCGCTGATGTAGCGCGGCAGCAGCGCCGCGAACAGCGTCTCCGGGTCCGGCTCGAACGCGTACACCACGTTCGGCCCGGTCTGCGCGCTGTCGTCCTCGACGTACTCCACCTCGATCGGGGCCATCCGGCGCGCCTGCGGCAGCTGGGTGATCATGGAGCGGAACTCGGTGTACACCAGGTGCAGCTCGTCCACGCCGAGCACCTCGTCCTCACCCGGGCCTTCGGCGGTGTCGTCCGCACCGGCCAGGAACGCGGCGACCAGCGTGTCGGCCGCCTCCCTGGCGTTCTCGTAGCGCGGCTGCTCGGAGAACCCGGTCCAGGACGCCTCCACCGGGCGTCGGCGGAACCGGTAGTAGTTCACGCCCTTACGGCCGATGACGTACAGCACCGGCTCCTTGCCCTGTTCGCGGAGCAGCTGCTGCAGCTCCTCGCAGGCACGCAGCACGTTCGCGTTGTACCCGCCGGCCTGGCCGCGGTCACTGGTGACCACCAGCACGGCGGCCCGCCGCGGGTTCTCCCGCTCCACCAGCAAAGGGTGGTCCAACGCGGAGGCGTTGGCCAGCTCGGTGAGCACCCGGGTCATCTCCTGCGCGTACGGCCGGGATGCCGCCACCCGGGC
Source organism: uncultured Actinomycetota bacterium (assembly GCA_963776255.1). Classification (GTDB taxonomy): domain Bacteria; phylum Actinomycetota; class Actinomycetes; order Mycobacteriales; family Pseudonocardiaceae; genus Pseudonocardia. The sequence continues at coordinate 340,173 of CAVZMB010000017.1, forward strand.
CCGGGCCTTGGCGATCCGGGAGGTGGCGATCAGCTCCATGGCCCTGGTGATCTTCTTGATCGACTGGGTGGAGCGGATGCGCCTGCGCAGGACGCGGATCTGGGCGGCCACGTCAGCCTCCCGACGGCGCCGGTCGCTTGACCTTCACGGTCTCGCGGGTGGTGTCCGCCTCGTCCATCGCCTCGGCCTGGGCCTCCTTCGGCACCACCGAGGAGCCGTCGGTCGCGGTGAACTCCTTCTTGAACTCCTCGATCACGGACGAGAGCCGTTCGGCCGTCTCGTCGGAGAGCTTCCCGGTGTCCCGGATCTCGGCGAGGATGCCCTCCTCGTTGCGCCGCAGGTACTCCAGGGACTCCCGCTCGAAGCGCTGCACGTCCGCCACCGGCACCGAGTCCAGGTGCCCCCTGGTGCCGATGAAGATCGAGACGACCTCATCCTCGGCCGGGTACGGGTTGTACTGCGTCTGCTTGAGCAGCTCGACCAGCCGCGCGCCCCGCTCCAGTGCGGCCCGCGACGCCGAGTCGAGGTCCGAGCCGAAGGCGGCGAAGGCCTCCAGCTCGCGGTACTGCGACGAGATCCAGCCGCAGCGAGCCGGCGACCTGCCGCATCGCCCTGATCTGCGCCTTGCCACCCACCCGGGACACCGAGACACCGACGTTGATCGCCGGCCGCACGCCCTGGTTGAACAGGTCGGACTCCAGGAAGCACTGCCCGTCGGTGATCGAGATGACGTTGGTGGGGATGTAGGCCGAGATGTCGTTCGCCTTCGTCTCGATGATCGGCAGCCCGGTCATCGAGCCGGCACCCTCCACCTCGGAGAGCTTCGCGCAGCGCTCCAGCAGCCGGGAGTGCAGGTAGAACACGTCGCCCGGGTAGGCCTCGCGGCCCGGTGGGCGGCGCAGCAGCAGCGAGATCGCCCGGTAGGCCTCGGCCTGCTTGGACAGGTCGTCGAACACGATCAGCACGTGCTTGCCGGCCCACATCCAGTGCTGCCCGATGGCCGAACCGGTGTACGGGGCGATCCACTTGAACCCGGCCGGGTCGGACGCCGGGGACGCGACGATCGTCGTGTACGGCAGCGCGCCGCCGTCCTCCAGCGCCTGGCGCACCGCGGCGATCGTCGAGCCCTTCTGGCCGACCGCCACGTAGATGCAGCGCACCTGCAGCTTGGGGTCGCCGCTGTCCCAGTTCGCCTTCTGGTTCAGGATCGTGTCGATGCAGACCGCGGTCTTGCCGGTCTTGCGGTCGCCGATGATCAGCTGGCGCTGGCCGCGGCCGATCGGGGTCATCGCGTCGATCGCCTTGATGCCGGTCTGCAGCGGCTCGTGCACCTCCTGGCGCTGGATCACCGACGCGGCCTGCAGCTCGAGCGGCCGCTCGCCCTCCGCCTCGATCTCACCGAGCCCGTCGATCGGGGTGCCGGTCGGGTCGATCACCCGGCCGAGGAAGTTGTCGCCGACCGGCGCCGAGAGGATCCGGCCGGTGCGCTTGACCTGCTGGCCCTCCTCGATGTGCTCGTAGTCGCCGAGGATGACCGTGCCGATCTCGCGCACGTCGAGGTTGAGCGCCACCCCGAGGACGCCGCCTTCGAACTCGAGCAGCTCGTTCGCCATGGCGGACGGGAGCCCCTCGACGTGCGCGATGCCGTCCCCGGAGTCGGTGACGGTGCCGACCTCTTCGCGCCTGGTCTGGGTGTCGACCGACGAGACGTAGTTCTCGATCGCGCTCCGGATCTCCTCCGCGGAGATCGTCAGCTCTGCCATGTTTCGTCTCTCCTGCTCACGTCTCGGCTATTTCGGTAGCTCGCGTCGCGCGGTGGCCATCCGGCCGGCCACGCTGCCGTCGATGACCTCGTTGCCGACCCGCACCACCAGCCCGCCGAGCAGGTCCGGGTCCACCTCGACCTGCACCGACATCGGCCGCCCGTACATCCGGGTCAGCGTCTCGGCCAACCGCCGCTCCTGCTCGGCAGACAGCGGTGCCGGCGCCTTGACGTGCGCGACGTAGCGGTTGCGTCGCTCGGCGGCCAGCTCCGACAGCTCCTCCGCGGCCATGTCCAAGCTGCGCCCCCGCGGGTACCGGACCGTCTGCTCGAGCAGCCGCTTCGTGACCGGGCTGACCTTGCCGTCGATGAGCTCGTCGAGCAGACCGATTCGCTTGTCTGCCGGCATGGACGTGTCGGCGAGCATGCTGCGCAGCCGCGGCTCGCGTTCCAGCAACCGGCCGAAGCGGAACAGCTCGTCCTCCACCGAGTCGAGCGAGCCGTCCTTCTCGGCGACGCCGAGCAGCGCCCGCCTGGCCAGCACCTCCAGCGCCTCGACCAGGTCGACCGGGCGGGACCAGCGCATTCTGACCAGCTCGGAGACCAGATCCAGGGTGTCCCGACCGACCTTGTCGGACAGCACCCGATCGGCCAGCTCGGCCCGCACCTCGGCGGGTGCCGTCGGGTCGGCGAGGTAGCGCCGCAGCGTGGGCTGCTCGGCGAGCAGGCCAAGCACCGAGTAGAGCTCGTCGCCGAGCCGTTCGAGCTCGGCGCCCGATGCGCTGTCGACACGCTCGTCGAGCCGCTCGCTTGCCTGCGCGAGCGAGTCCCGGCTGGCCCCCGCCAGGTCGAGCGCCATCAGCCGTCGCCGCCGGAGCCGGCCGGGTTGTCCGCGCCGGCCGTGGCCCGCGCCCGGCCGCCGTCCGCGTCGGCACGCTTGTCCGGCAGCTCGTCGAGGTCGCTGAGGAACCGGTCGACCGTGTCGCTGCGCCGTTTGGTGTCGCTCATCTCCTCGCCGACGATCCGGCTGGCCAGCTGCATCGACAGCTTCCCGATCTCGGAACGCAGCTGACGGACCACCTGCTCGCGCTCGGCGGAGAGTTGCTCCTCACCGCGCTGCCGGATCCGGGCCACCTCCTGATCGGCCTGTTCGCGCAGCTCCACCCGGAGCTTGTCGGCGTCGGCCCGCGCGGCGTCGCGGATCTTCGCCGCCTCGGTGCGGGCCTCGGCGAGCGCCGACTCGTAGCGCTCCTCGGCGGCCTTCAGCCGGCGGACCGCCTCTTCGGAGTCCTCGACCTGCTTCTGGACCATCTGCTGGCGCTCCCCCAGCGCCTTGGACAGCGGGGGCACCACGTACTTGTAGAGCACCCAGAGGACCAGTGCGAACGCGAAGAGCTCGGCGAAGAACGTCGCGTTGGGCAGCAGGAAGTTGTTGCTCGCCGATGCCATTACCTCGGTCGTCATCTCGCCGCCGATCAGCCAGTGCCGAGCACGAACACGAACAACGCCATGAACGCCAGGTTGATGAAGTACATCCCCTCGACCAGGCCGATGATCAGGAACAGGATCGTGTTCAGCCGCCCGCGGGCCTCGGGCTGGCGGGCGACACCCTGGATGGTCGCCGCGCCGGCCAGGCCGTCACCGATGGCCGCGCCGATCGCGCCGCCGGCCAGCGCCAATCCGCCGCCGACGAACGCCAGGCCGAGCTGGATGTTGCCGCTAATCATGTCTCTCCTCGGGTGCGTCGAACCACAGCTTGTTTCGGGGTCCCGTCGTCAGGGGTCACTGCCTTCGTGGTCATTGCCTTCGGGGTCACAGGGCGGACTCCGCCTCTCCTGACTCGCCCACCGCTTCGCTGAAGTAGATGATGGTGAGCAGGGTGAAGATCAGCGCCTGGATCGCGCCGATGAACAGGTCGAACAGCTTCCATGCGGCGTTCGGCGCCCACAGGATCCAGGCCGGGAGCAGTGCGATCACCCCGATCATGATCCCGCCGGCGAAGATGTTTCCGAAGAGCCGCAGGGCCAACGAAATCGGGCGGGAGAAGTACTGGGTGATGAACTCGATCGGGGTGAGCGCCACATACGGCTTGGTGAAGTGCCCGAAGTAGTGCCTTGCGCCCTGACCGCGGATGCCGGCCACGTTCACCCAGACGATCACGAACAACGCCAGGGCGTAGGTGAGGTTGACGTCCGACGTGGGCGGCGGAAGCACGTGCTCGGTGGGCAGCACCGCGAGCCAGTTCGCGATCAGGATGAACGCGAACAGCGTCACGGCCAGCTCGACGACCCCGCGTGGAGCGCGCAGCCCCATCCCGTCGTAGACCTGCTGCCTGACCCAGCCGACCAGGAGCTCGAAGGTCAGCTGCAGCTTGCTGGGCCGGCCCATGGTCGCCCGGCGCGCCATGTACAAGCCGAGCCCGCAGACGATCGCGCCGGCGACCACCGTCGCGATGATCGTGTCCACGTTGAACGTCAGACCGCCGATCTCGACGGTCCAGTGCTCACCGGGTTGGATCTCCTCGGCGGCGAGAACTACTTCGGTCATGCCTGTCGGATCTCCCTGACCAGTGGCACCGACGCGCTGATGATCGTCAGCAGCTGAAAGATCGCCAACCCGACGAACACGGCCAGTCCGTCCGGGCGAAACAGTATGGCGCAGCCGATGGCCAGTGCGGTGATTACCGCGAGACGGCCGAGCATCGCCGAGGTGAACCTCGCCTTGCGGTGTGGTTGTCCGTCGGAGAACCGGGCGACCGACCGTTGCACGAGCCACGCGTTGAGCAGCCCAAGCCCGAGCCCGGCGACGCCGAAGGCCGCCATCAGCGGCTGGCCCATCGCGACCAGCACCACGACGCCGATAGCGGCGACGACAGCGGCGAGCAGCGCGGTGCGACGCAAGGTCCGGCGGTTGACCGGCGGGACCGCTGTCATGGCATCCACGGTCACCGTGCCCGGCCAGCCGTCGCAGGCACCGACGTGCGGGATGCGGCTACATGTACATGCGGAACTGCCGGGACACGAACGCCACCGCCGCGACGATGCCCAGCCCCAAGCCGATCAAGGCGCATAGCGGGAAGGTTCCCAGCGGCTGGTCGACCAACCAACCCAGCCCGTAGCCCACGACCAGGCATGTTGCAGTCGTGACGCCCATCGAGAGCAGATCGCCCAGATTCGGTCCGTCCGCATTGGGCCCATCTGTAGGGGGGCCGGTCGGGTTCACGCACCGCCCCTGCCCCCGGGGTTGCTCGACTTGCGCCCTTTTCGCACAAGCGCAACTCCCTTGCCGTCGTTGGCGGCCGGACGGCGTCCGGGAACTTGCGGCGACCACACCGTCAGGGCCATTCTGGGCGCACCGGCCGGTGATCGGCCGACTCGGCGACGCTACCACAGCGCCGCCGGGCTTCTTTCCGTCCCTTACCTGCGCGAACGCGGTGTTAGCTCGGTCACTGCCGGCCCGGCGGGCGGAGCGTGTCCCGGCGTTCGCGGCACCCCGTTTCGCGGGCCCGGCCGACCCAGCGTGCGCAGTCTCGGCACCGCGGTCGCGAGCACGGCCAGCAACAGGCCGACGACGACCACCCATCCCACGATGAACGGGTCGCTCGACAGCGCGAGCGCGACCGCGCCGAAGGCCAGCACGCCCGCCCAGAGGTAGATGAGCAGCACCGCCCTGCGGTGCGAGTGACCGATCTCGAGCAGCCGGTGGTGCAGGTGCATCTTGTCCGGGGTGAACGGATGGGTGCCGGCCCGGGTCCGCCGGATGACGGCGAGCAGCAGGTCGAGCAGCGGGACGAACAGCACGGCGGTCAGCACGATCAGCGGGGCGAACAGACCGAGCACGTCCTTGGCGTCCGCGGTGGGCAGGATTCGCCCGGAGGCACCGGTGGTGGCCGCCGCCAGCATCACCCCGATCAGCATCGACCCGGAGTCCCCCATGAAGATCCGGGCCGGGTTGAAGTTGTGCGGCAGGAAGCCGAGGCACGCGCCGGCCAGCACCGCGGCGATCAGCGCCGGCGAGTATGCCGCCGGGTCGTTCCCGTTGGCCCGCACGAGGCCGATCGTGAACACGCAGGTGGCGCTCGCCGCGATCAGCCCGACGCCGGCCGCCAGCCCGTCCAGCCCGTCGATGAAGTTCATCGCGTTCACCAGCGCGATGGTCAGCAGCAGGGTGAGCAGCACGCCGACCTGCCCGAGCAGCAGGAAGGAGCCCGAGGCGTCCGGTCCACCCCACGGCAGCCAGAGGACGGCCCACTGCACCCCGAAGAGCACCAGCACCCCGGCGGCGGTGGCCTGACCGGCGAGCTTGCTGAACGCGTCCAGCTCGAACCGGTCGTCCAGCGCGCCGACCACGACGATCAACGCGCCGGCCGAGCAGCACGGCGACGATCTCGCTGGTGGTGTCGAACGCCAGCCGCAGCGCGGGTAGCTGGCCGGCGACCGCGATCCCGCCGAGCACGCCCGCGAACATGGCCAGCCCGCCGAGGCGTGGTACCGGGGTCACGTGCACGTCCCGCCCGCGCGGACGGGCGACCGCGCCGGTCTTCAGCGCGACGATGCGCACCATCCCGGTCAGCAGGAACGTCACCACCGCCGCGCAGAGCGCGACCAGCAGGTATTCCCGGATCGGCAGGCCCAATGATCCGAGCGCGGGCGGAAGGGCTGTCACCAGTCGAGCACTGTACGCGGGCCGGTGTGACGCCTTGGCGGGCTCCGCCGATGAACCGGCGATCGGCCTCCTGCGGCTGTACCGCCCGCCGGGCGAGCGTGTCGTGCACGTCGCGGCGCGTGAACCCCGCAATGAGCGAGCTCATTGCCATTTCGCGGCTCGCAGAACCCGCAATGAGCGGGCTCATTGCGGGTTCTGGCGGGTTCTGGCGGTGCTGGGTGCCGGTGTCGAACTGGGCGACCGGCTCAGCCGGCGACCGTCACGTCCTGACCGAGGACCTCGCGCAGTTCGGTCACCGGGACCGCGCCCTCCCGGAGGATCCGTGGTTCGCCCGACGTGAGGTCGACGATCGTGGAGGCCACCGGATCACCGGACGGCCCGCCGTCCAGGTAGACACTGACCGACTCGCCGAGCTGGGCCCGGGCGTCGGCGAGGCTGGCCGCGGGCGGCGAGCCCGAGCGGTTCGCGCTGGACACCGCCATCGGTCCGACCTCGCGCAACAGTTCGATCGCCACCGGGTGCAGCGGCATCCGGATCATCACGGTGCCGCGGGTGTCGCCGAGGTTCCACTGCAGCGACGGCGAGTGCGGCAGCACCAGGGACAGGCCGCCGGGCCAGAACGCCTCGACCAGATCCCGGGCCGCCTTCGGCACCGTCGTCACCAGGCCGTCCAGCGTCGACCACGAGCCAACCAGGACCGGCACCGGCATGTCCGGCCCGCGACCCTTGGCCTCCAGCAGGGCGCGGACGGCGTTGCCGCTGAACGCGTCGCAGCCGATGCCGTACACGGTGTCGGTGGGTAGCACGACCAGCTGCCCGGAACGGACCGCGCCGGCCGCCGCGACCAGCCCGTCGCGCCGCTGCTCGCCGTCGGCGCAGTCGTAGCTCACGCTCACCGCGCCGAGCTTAGAGCGCCCGGTATCCGCCGAACACTCGAGATCAACGGCGCCGATGTACGGCCCTATTGCACGAAAGTGCCGTTCGTTCAGAAAGGCTAGCGGCGGAAGGCGGTGGCGAACCGCGGGCGGCCGGCGAGGTCGACGTGCGAGGCCACGTCGGTGAGCACCCGGCGGCGGCCGAGCAGCTCCGCGACGGCCGCGCCGTGCGAGGCGTCGTGCTCGATCGCCATCGCCCCGCCGGGGCGGAGCAGCCCGGCCGCCAGCGCGATCACCGGCCGAATGACGGCCAGCCCGTCCGGCCCGCCGAGCACCGCCCTGGCCGGGTCGTGGTCGGCCACCTCGGGCGGTAGCTCGGTGCCGTCCGGCACGTACGGCGGGTTGCAGAGCACAAGGTCGACACGGTCCTCGAGGTCGACCAGGGCGTCGGCGTTGCGGACGTCGGCCGCGTGCAGGTGCACCGTCGAACCAGCTGGTCGCGCAGCGGCAGCTTCAGCTTCGATGTTGCGGCGGGCCCAGGCCAGCGCCGCCGAGTCATCCTCCACCGCGTGCACCTCGGCGTCCGGCCGGGCCGCGGCGACCGCGAGCGCGAGCACTCCGGAGCCGGTGCACAGGTCGACGACCACCGGGGAGTGCTTGCCCTCCAGCGCCGTGAGCCCCCAGTCCAGCAGCAGCTCGGTCTCCGGCCGCGGCACGAACACGCCGGGGCCGACCGACACGGTCACCCCGCCGAGCGAGGCCTGCCCGAGCAGGTACTGCAGCGGGACCCGGCGCACCCGCTGGGCGACGAGCTGCCGGTACCGCTCGATCACCGCGGTATCCACCAGCGGGACCAGCGGCAACCGGCCCCGCTCGACGCCGAGCACGTGCGCGGCCAGCAGTTCGGCGTCCACCCGCGGGCTCGGCACCTGCGCGGCGGCCAGCCTGCGCTCGGCCTCCTGGATCGCCAGCCGCAACGGCTGCCGGCGCATCCCCGACGGCGCCCGCGGCGGCCCGACGGCAGCGATCCCTCGCGGCGCGGGACGGTCATCCCGGTTGGGTGGCCGCGCCGCGATCGGCGGCGACCAGCGCGTCGATCACCGCGTCCAGGTCGCCGTCCAGCACCGCGTCGAGGTTGTGGGCCTTGTAGTTCACCCGGTGGTCGGAGATCCGGTTCTCCGGGAAGTTGTAGGTCCTGATCCGCTCGGAGCGGTCCACGGTGCGAACCTGCGAGCGCCGCTGCGCGGACGCCTCGGCGGCGGCTTCCTCCTCGGCGAGCGCCTGCAGCCGAGCGCGCAGCACCTCGATCGCCCTGGCCCGGTTCTGCAGCTGTGACTTCTGGTTCTGGCAGGACACCACGATGCCGGTCGGCAGGTGGGTGACCCGGACCGCGGAGTCGGTGGTGTTCACGCTCTGGCCGCCGGGGCCCGAGGAGCGGAACACGTCGATCCGCAGGTCCTTCTCCTCGATCTCGACCTCGGCGGTCGGCGCCAGCTCGGGGTAGACGATCACGCCGGCCGCCGAGGTGTGGATCCGGCCCTGGGACTCGGTCACCGGCACCCGCTGCACGCGGTGCACGCCGCCCTCGTACTTCAGCCGGGACCACACGCCCTGCGGGTCACTCGGGCGGGAGCGCACCGAGAGCGTGATGTCCTTTACTCCGCCCAGGTCGGACTCGGTGCTGTCCAGCACCTCGACCCGCCAACCCCGACGCTCGGCGTAGCGGCTGTACATCCGCAGTAGGTCGGCGGCGAACAGCGCCGACTCCTCGCCACCCTCGCCCGACTTGATCTCGACCACGACGTCCGCTGTGTCGTGCGGGTCGCGGGGTACGAGCAGGTCGGTCAGCCGATGTGCGAGATCCCGGACTCGCTCGTCCAGCGCGTCGACCTCGGATTCGAACGTCGCGTCCTCGGCGGCCAGCTCGCGCGCGGCCGAAAGGTCGGCCCGCGCGCTGGACAGCTCGCGGGCCACCTCCACAACCGGACCGATCTCGGCGTACCGGCGACCCAGGGTGCGCGCGGTCGCCTGGTCGGCATGCACCGCCGGGTCGGCGAGCCTGCGCTCCAGCTCAGCGTGCTCGGTGAGCAGGTCGTCGACGGTCGGTGCGGTCATTACCTTCTTGGGGCCTTCGTGAGACCTTGCGCTTGAGACCAGGGTGCCGACCTACTTGCCGGCATCCTTCCTGGCGCCGCGCTTGCCGTAGCGCGCCTCGAAGCGCGCCACCCGGCCACCGCTGTCCAGGATCTTCTGCTTGCCCGTGTAGAACGGGTGGCAGTTCGAGCAGATCTCGACGTGAATCGAGCCGCTCTTCTTCGTGCTGTGCGTCGTGAAGCTGTTGCCACAGGTACAGGTGACCTGGGTCTCCACGTACTCGGGGTGGATTCCGGTCCTCATGGTGCGTCCTCCTTCGCGGCCGCCGGGTCCCCGCGGTGATGCTGCGGGGTGAACCGGTGCCATGGATGTCGGCCGATCAGTAAACCACCTGGGAGCGGTGGTTGTTCCGGCCGACCACTAGTCCTCGATGCCGGGCGTCGTCTTCGCCACCTGCATCAGGAACTCGATGTTGGTGCGGGTCTTGCGCAGCCGGTCCAGCAGCAGGTCGATCGCCTGCTGGTCGTCCAGCGCGGCGAACACCCTGCGCAGCTTGACTGTGATCGCCAGCTCGTCCGGCGAGAGCAGCAGCTCCTCCTTGCGGGTGCCGGAGGCGTCCACGTCGACGGCCGGGAAGACCCGCTTGTCGGCGATCTTGCGGTCCAGCTTGAGCTCGGCGTTGCCGGTGCCCTTGAACTCCTCGAAGATCACCGTGTCCATCGTCGAGCCGGTCTCCACCAGCGCGGTCGCGAAGATGGTGAGCGAGCCACCGTCCTCGATGTTGCGCGCCGCGCCGAGGAACCGCTTCGGCGGGTACAGCGCGGTGGAGTCGACACCACCGGACAGGATGCGGCCGGACGCCGGCGCGGCGAGGTTGTAGGCCCGGCCGAGCCGAGTGATCGAGTCGAGCAGCACGACGACGTCGTAGCCCATCTCCACCAGGCGCTTCGCGCGCTCGATGGACAGCTCGGCGACGGTGGTGTGGTCCGACGGCGGCCGGTCGAAGGTCGAGGCGATGACCTCGCCCTTCACCGATCGCGTCATGTCGGTGACCTCCTCCGGTCGCTCGTCGACGAGCACGACCATGAGGTGCACCTCGGGGTTGTTCGTGGTGATCGCGTTCGCGATCGCCTGCAGGATCATCGTCTTGCCCGCCTTCGGCGGGGAGACGATCAGCGCCCGCTGGCCCTTGCCGATCGGCATCACCAGGTCGATCACCCGGGTGGTCAGCTTGTGCGACTCGGTCTCCAGCCGCATCCGCTCGTTCGGGTAGAGCGGCGTGAGCTTGGTGAAGTCGGGCCGCTTCTTGGCGGTCTCGACGTCCTGGCCGTTGATCGCGTCCACCCGCACCAGCGGGTTGAACTTCTGCCGCTGCTGCTCGCCCTCGCGCGGCTGCCGCACCGCGCCGGTGACGTGGTCGCCGCGGCGCAGCCCGTACTTGCGGACCATCGCGAGCGAGACGTACACGTCGTTCGGCCCGGACAGGTAGCCGCTGGTGCGGACGAAGGCGTAGTTGTCCAGCACGTCGAGGATGCCGGCCACCGGCAGCAGCACGTCGTCCTCGCGGATCTCCGGCTCGCCGCCGCCACCGCCGCCGCCGTCGCGGCCGTCGCGGCCGCCGCGCTCACGCCGTCGACGCTCGCGGAACCGCCGGCCACGCCGGCCGCGGCCGCCGCCTTCCTCGCCGTCCTCGTCACGGGCGGTGTCCCTACCGGGGTCCCTTGCGGGCTCCCGGCCCGAGTCACGGCCGTTGTCCTTGCCGGTGTCCTTACCGTTCTCCCGGCCGGAGCCGTCCCGGGCCGGTTCGCGGCCGGTGTCCTTGCCGGTGTCCCCGCCATCGCGGCCCGTCGACTCGGGCTCGGTGGTGGCGGAGCCGTCCGCGCTCTCGGCGGATTCGGTGTCGGACTGTCGGGCGGCGCTCGTCGCGTGCCTCGCGACGCTCGCGGCGCGTCGGCCGCGACGCCGCGGCGTCGGCGTCCTGATCGGCGGGCGGGGCCTCCGAACCGTTCGCCTCGGCCGCCGGAGCGGCGGGTTCGCCGTGGACCGTGGCCAACGCAACGTCAGGCGCAACGTCAGGCGCGGCCGCGGTGTCCGCACCGACCGCCTCGCTGCTCGCTGGTTCGCTGGCTGCGCCGTCGACGCTGCTCGGGGCCTCCGACGTGGGCGGCACGGCGGCTGGCGGCTGCGGCGGCGGTGTCTGGGATTTCGGTCTGCGGGGAGTCGGCGGTCGGCAGCGCGAGCTGCGCATCCCCCGGAGCGTCGGCGACCGTCCCGCCCTGGCGTTGCTTGATCGCCGCGATCAGATCGCTCTTGCGCATCCCGGCGGTGCCGGTGATGTTGAGGCTGTCGGCAAGCTGCCGAAGATCGGCGATCACCATGCTCGAGAGGTTCGCCCGCGGTCGCTCCGGGGCTCCCCCTTGGGCGCCGCGGTCAGCACCGTTGTCCTCGGGACGTCCGGTGCTGTCTTCGGTGGCTGCCTGGCCGGAACCCTCCGGCAGGGTCTCGTTGTTGACGAGATCGGTGTTGTTCAACAAAGTTCCTTCCTGAACCAACCAGGAACTAACGCCTGGTCAGCGGATTTGCCGCCCGGGCTGACCGGACGACGAGCGCCGGAGAACAGAACCGTCACGGCTCGTTTCGACGCGATGTTTGGACGGCGACCACAGCGGCCTTTGGTTGGGACCTTCGGCTAGACCCCGGTAACACGTGTTGCTGAACCTCAAGGCCCGAGAATGCACCCAACGCGGAGCACGCGTGGTCACTGTGCGCCGCCGAGCGTAGTCGGATCGGGGTGTTGCGGCAACATCAGCCCCTTCCGGTCACCCGGCTTCGACGTGCACCCCCATCGGATCCACCGGCGCAGGACTCATCGTGAAGCCGTTGCCGACCAGTTCGGCCGGCACCGTCCCGCTCGCGGGCAGAGCCAACACACTCGGTCCGGCTCCGGAGATCGCCGCCGGGATGCCGTGCTCCCGCAGTCGCTCGACCAGGTCCGCCGACTCCGGGTAGGCGGGTCGCCGGTACCCCTGGTGCAGTCGGTCCTCGGTAGCAGTCAGCAGCAGGCCGGGCTCGCGGGTGAACGCGTGTACGGCCAGCGCAGTGCGGCTTGCGTTGAACACTGCGTCGGAGAATGGCACCTTGTCCGGAAGCAGCCCTCGTGTCGTCTCGGTGGACGACTCCCGCTTGGCTGTCATCAGCACCGGCGCGATGTCGCGGTGCACGTCGAGTCGTACAGCGTCGAAGCGCCCCGGATTATTCCCGTCGCCCGAGGCGTGCCGCCAGGCGATCACCAGGCCGCCGAGCAGGCAGGCCGCGACGTTGTCCGGGTGGCCCTCCATCGCGGCGGTGAGCTGCAGCAACGCGTTCCACTCGGTGGCCGCCTCCCGGCCGGCCAGCGTCGCGGCGGCGACCGCGCCCGCCACGACGGCGGCGGCCGACGAGCCAAGCCCGCGGGCGTGCGGGATGGTGTTGGTGCACCTCAACCGCAGCCCGCTCGGTTCGCCGCCGAAGACCTCGAACCCGGCGCGTAGCGCCCGCACCACGAGGTGCCGCTCGTCGCGGGGCACGTCGGCCGCGCCCTCTCCGCTCACCTCGACGCTCAGCCCCTCGCCGGCGGTGCTGACCGACACCTCGTCGTAGCGGGCCAGGGCGAGGCCCAGCGTGTCGAACCCCGGGCCCAGGTTCGCCGACGAGGCGGGCACCCGCACCCGCACCTCGCGAGGGGGGCTCATCTGGGAGGGTGCTGATCAATGCCGCTCGTCGCGAGCGGCGATCCAGGTGGATGCATCGCAAGGCGGAGAAGGGGCCGATACCAGGTTGTATCGGCCCCGACGACAACGCGGCGAGGCGCCGCCTGGGCGACGCGCAGCAGAGCATGCATTGGTCAGCACCCTCCTAAAGCCCGAGCACCGCGAGCACCGCCGCCGGGTCGATCGGCACCGTCGTCGAGGCCGGCGCGGTGATCAACGCGGCCTCCGGATCCTTCAGCCCGTGGCCGGTGACCGTGCACACCACCAGCGACCCGCGCGGCAGTCGGCCGTCCGCGCTGGTCTTGAGCAGCCCGGCCACGCTTGCCGCCGACGCCGGTTCCACGAAGACCCCCTCCTGCGCCGGCAGCAGCTGGTACGCGCTGAGGATCTCGTCGTCGCTCACCGCGGCGAACAGCCCGCCGGAGGAGTCCCTGGCGTCGACCGCACCGGACCAGGACGCCGGTGCGCCGATCCGGATCGCGGTGGCGATCGTCTCGGGCTGGCTGACCGGCGCGCCGTGCACCAGCGGCGCGGCGCCCTCGGCCTGGAAGCCGAACATCCGGGGCAGCGCCGGGATGAGGCCGTCGAAGTGGTAGCGCCGGTAGCCGGCCCAGTAGGCGGTGATGTTGCCCGCGTTGCCGACCGGCAGGCAGTGCACGTCCGGTGCCCGACCCAGCTCGTCGCACACCTCGTAGGCCGCGCTGGCCTGGCCGGCGATTCGCGCCGGGTTCACCGAGTTCACCAGCGCGGTGATCGGATGCTCGGCGGCGGTCTTGCGGGCCAGCTCCAGGCAGTCGTCGAAGTTGCCCTCGACCTGCATGATCATCGCGCCGTGCGCGACCGCCTGGGCCAGCTTGCCGAGCGCGATCTTGCCCTGCGGCACCAGCACGGCGCAGCTCAGCCCGGCCCGCGCGGCGTACGCGGCGGCCGAGGCAGAGGTGTTCCCGGTCGACGCGCACAGCACGCCCCGGTTCCCCTTGGCCAGCGCGGTCGTGACCGCCACTGTCATGCCGCGGTCCTTGAACGAGCCGGTGGGGTTCGCGCCGTCGACCTTGAGGTGGACGGTGCAGCCGGTGCGGTCGGACAGGTAAGGCGCGGGCAGCAGCGGGGTGCCGCCCTCACCGAGGGTCACGACCGTCCAGCCCGGCTCGACCGGCATCCGCTCCCGGTAGGCCTCGATCACCCCCGGCCACCTGGCCCCGGAGTGCAAGCCGGCGACCGGTGTCCTGCTAGGGCGTGTCTCCCAGATCATGACGGGTGCAGCCGGTGGGCCAGGCGGCGATCCGGCAAGGCCGCAGACCGGCCCGATATCGGGCATATCGGGCCGGTCGAGAACGCCGCCGGTCGTCGTCTGGGCCGCCGGACCTCCCGGCGATGATCTGGGAGACACGCCCTAGTCATCCCGCGACTCCCAGCGCGGCGACGGTCCGGCCGAGGTCCTCGACCCGCAGCACGCTCTGCACCCCGCGGACCACGTCGAGCTCGGTGAGCGCGTCGACGGTCGCGGCCAGCGCGGCGTCCGGCGCGGTGTGCGTGACGATCACCAGTCGGGCGTCGCCGAGCTCGGCCCCGGCACCCTCCTGGCGGACCGCGGCGATGCTCACGTCGTGCTCGGCGAACCGGCCGGCGATCGCGGCGAGCACGCCGGCCCGGTCGGCCACCTCGAGGCTGATGTGGTAGCGCGTCGGCGTGTCGCCCATCGCGCGGACCGGCAGGCTGGCGTAGGCGGACTCGCGCGGGCCGCGGCCGCCGACGACGAGGTTGCGGGCCACCGCGACCAGGTCGCCGAGCACCGCGCTGGCGGTCGGCGCGCCGCCGGCGCCCTGCCCGTAGAACATCAGCTGCCCGGCGGCCTCGGCCTCGACGAACACCGCGTTGTACGCCCCGTCGACGGTGGCCAGCGGGTGCGACTGCGGGATCATCGCCGGGTACACCCGGGCCGACACCGAGCCGTCCACCCGCTCGCAGATCGCCACCAGCTTGATCGTGCAGTCCAGGGACGCGGCGGCGGCGACGTCGCCGGCGCTGACCCCGCGGATGCCCTCGCGGTACACGTCCTCGGCCGTGACCCGGGTGTGGAAGGCGAGCGAGGCCAGGATCGCCGCCTTGGACGCGGCGTCGTAGCCGTCCACGTCGGCGGTCGGGTCGGCCTCGGCGTACCCCAGCCGGGTCGCCTCCTCGAGCGCCTCGGCGTAGCTCGTGCCGGCCGAGCTCATCGCGGACAGGATGAAGTTCGTGGTGCCGTTCACGATGCCGGCCACCCGGGTGATCCGGTCGCCGGCCAGCGACTCCCGCAACGGGCGCAGCAGCGGGATCGCGCCGGCCACCGCGGCCTCGAAGTACAGGTCGGCGCCGGAGGCGTCGGCGGCCTCCGCGAGCGCGGCGCCGTCCTCGGCGAGCAGCGCCTTGTTCGCGGTGACGACGCCGCGACCGGCCTTGAGCGCGTCGAGCAGCAGCGAGCGGGCCGGCTCGATGCCGCCGATCACCTCGACGACGACGTCGACGTCGTCGCGCCGGACCAGGCCGGCCGCGTCGGTGGTGACCAGCCCGGCCGGCAGGTCGCCGTGCTTGTGCGGGCGTCGTACCGCGACTCCGGCCAGCTGCACCGGCGCACCGACCCTGGCGGCCAGGTCGTCGGCCTGCTCGTCGAGCAGCCGGACCACCTCCCGCCCGACCGTGCCGCAGCCGAGCAGCGCGACCCGGATCGGTTTCTTCGCTGCGCCGATCACTTGGGGGGCTCCAGGCGCAGCAGGTCCTCGACGGTCTCCCGGCGCAGCAGCACGCGGTGCCGGCCGTCCCGCACGGCGACGACCGCGGGCCTCGGCAGCCGGTTGTAGCCGCTGGCCATCGAGTAGCAGTAGGCACCGGTCGCCGCGACGGCCAGCAGGTCGCCGGGACCGAGGTCGGCCGGCAGCCAGCAGTTCCGCACCACGACGTCGCCCGACTCGCAGTGCTTGCCGACCACCCGGGACAGCCGGGCCGGCAGCGCGGCCTCGGTGGCCGGCCGGGACGCCAACCGGCACTCGTAGTCGGCGTCGTACAGCGCGGTGCGGATGTTGTCGCTCATGCCGCCGTCCACGCTCACGTAGCGCCGGGTTGCGCCGGACCCGAGCGGGACGTCCTTGATCGTCCCCACCTCGTAGAGGGTGAACGTCCCCGGGCCGACGATGGCCCGTCCGGGCTCGACGACGATCCGGGGCATTTCCAGCCCGGCCGTCCGGCACTCCCGCTCTACGATCTCCCGAAGCTGGCCGGCCAGCTCGCCGATCGGCGGCGGGTCGTCGGAGGCGCGGTAGGCGATGCCGAGGCCACCACCGAGGTCGAGCGTGGTCAGCCCGGCGAGCGGCTCCGGGCCGTGCTCGCGGTGCAGCAGGGCGAGCAGTCGGACGACCCGCTGCGCGGCCACCTCGAAGCCGTCGACGTCGTAGATCTGGCTGCCGATGTGGCTGTGCAGGCCGACCAGGCTCAGCCCGCCGGCCTTGAGCACGCGGCGCACCGCCTCCGCGGCGTCGCCACCTGGATCGGACGGCCCGCCGGAGATCGAGAAGCCGAACTTCTGGTCCTCGTGCGCGGTGGCGATGAACTCGTGGGTGTGCGCCTCGACGCCGACCGTGGCCCGGACCATCACCGGCTGCACGACCCGGCGCTCGCGGGCGAGCTGGTCCAGGCGGGCGATCTCGTAGAACGAGTCCAGCACCACGGTGCCGATGCCCGCCTCGATCGCGGCCGTCAGCTCGTCGACCGACTTGTTGTTGCCGTGGAACGCGATGCGCTGCGCCGGGAAGCCCGCCGCGAGCGCGACGGCCAGCTCGCCGCCGCTGCACACGTCGAGGTTCAGCCCCTCCTCGGCCAGCCAGCGGGCCGATCTCGACGCACAGGAAGGCCTTCGCCGCGTAGTGCACATTGGACGGTGCGCCGAACGCTTCGGCGAACTCCCGGCAGCGGGCCCGGAAGTCGTCCTCGTCCAGCACGAACAGCGGGGTCCGGTAGTGCTCGGCGAGGTCCCGAACGTCCACACCGGACGCTTCGAGCACGCCGTCCGAGCGGCGGGTGGTGTTCCGCGGCCAGACGTTGCGGGCCAGCCCGGCCAGCTCGGCCGGGGTGCGGGGGGCCGGTCCGGCGGTGTCGGCGGACACGCCGGCGTGCAGGGTCCGGCGGGGTGCGCCATCACCGCCTCACATCCGGTCCGGGGCGCTGACCCCGAGCAGGCCGAGGCCGTTGGCCAGCACCTGCCGGGTCGCCATGCACAGCGCGAGCCGGGCCCGGTGCAGCTCGCCGGTCGGCTCGTCACCGAGGGGTAGCACCCGGCAGGAGTCGTAGAACCGGTGGTAGGCGCCGGCGAGCTCCTCCAGGTAGCGGGCGACCCGGTGCGGTTCGCGCAGCTCGGCGGCGGAGCGCACGATCCGCGGGAACTCGCCGAGGGTGCGGATCAGCTCACCCTCCCGCGGGTGGTCGAGCAGCCCGAGCTCGGTGCCCGGCTCGACGCCGAGGTCGGCCGCGTTGCGGGCCAGCGAGGCGAGCCGGGCATGCGCGTACTGCACGTAGAACACCGGGTTGTCGTTGGTCCGCCGAGACCACAGCCCGAGGTCGATGTCCAGCGTGGCGTCCACAGAGGACCGGATCAGCGCATACCGCGCCGCGTCCACGCCGACCGCATCGACCAGGTCGTCCAATGTGATCACAGTGCCGGCCCGTTTGGACATCCGCAGTGGAACGCCGTCACGGACCAGGTTCACCAGCTGTCCGATGAGGACCTCGACGATGTCCGGGTCGCCGTCGAACGCGGCCGCAGCGGCCTTCAGCCGGGCGATGTAGCCGTGATGGTCCGCGCCGAGCAGGTAGATCAGCAGGTCGAAGCCGCGGGCCCGCTTGTCGAGGTAGTAGGCGAGGTCACCGCCGATGTAGGACGGGGTGCCGTCGCTGCGGATCACCACCCGGTCCTTGTCGTCGCCGTAGTCGGTGCTGCGCAGCCACCACGCGCCGTCGGACTCGTAGAGCTGGCCGGACCGGCGCAGCCGTTCCACGGCGGCCTGCACCGCGCCAGAGTCGTGCAGCGACTGCTCGTGGAAGTACACGTCGAAGTCGGTGCCGAACTCGTGCAGGCTGCGCTTGATCTCGTCGAACATCAGGCCGACGCCGACCCGGCGGAACGTCTCGTCACGCTGATTCTCGGGAAGCTCGAGCACGCCCGGCTCGCGGCGCAGCACCTCCGCCGCGATCTCGGCCACGTACGCGCCGCCATAGCCGCCCTCCGGGGTCGGCTCGGCCCTCGCGGCGGCGACCAGGGAGGCGACGAACTTGTCGATCTGCGCGCCGGCGTCGTTGAAGTAGTACTCCCGGGTGACCTTGGCCCCGCGCGCGGTCAGGACGCGGCCCAGCGCGTCGCCGACCGCGGCCCACCGGCTGCCGCCGAGATGGATCGGGCCGGTCGGGTTGGCCGAGACGAACTCGAGGTTGACGGCCGTCCCGGCCAGCTCGTCGCCGGTGCCGTAGCCGGCGCCCGCTTCCAGCACCGCGCTGACGATCGCGCCCTGGGCGTCCGCGGCGAGCCGGATGTTGACGAAGCCCGGCCCGGCCACCTCGGCGCTGGCTATCCCGTCGGCGGTGGACAGCTCGGCGGCCAGCTGCTCGGCCAGCTCACGCGGCGGCACGCCGACCTGCTTGGCCAGCCGCATCGCGAGGTTGGTCGCGTAGTCGCCGTGCTCGGGGTTGCGCGGACGCTCGACGGTGACCGTCTCCGGGAGAGCGGCGCCGGCGTCGCGTGCCTTCAGCACCTCGGCCGCGGCGGCGCGGACCAGCTCGGCGAGAGCGGCGGGGTTCACTTCGGGAAGTCTAGTGCGCACCTGTGCGCGGCCCGGGCGCTTACCTGGGTCTCAGGCGTCGCTCCTAGACTGGCGCCCGAATCCGCGGTTTTCGCGAGCGATCTGGACGGTCCATGGCCAGCGGCAAGACCAGCAAGGCGATGCGCAACGCGCGGTCGGCGGTGGTGACCAGGCGGTCGACGCCGTGGGGGGCGATCATCGCCGTCGCCGTCGTCGTGCTGTTCGCCGCGGGCGTGTTCGGCTACGCCTACTTCGAGGCCAACAGCCAGGCGTCGCGCGAGCAGGCGCTGGCCCCGTTCAGCCCCTCGGCCGCGAACCAGGACCCGTCCCGGCAGATCCCCGGCGTCGTGGTGCAGAACTATGTGGCCGGGCAGCACGTGGGCGCGGACAAGCAGGTCGCCTACACCCAGTCCCCACCGTTCGGTGGCGCGCACGACCAGGCGTGGGCGGACTGCACCGGCGTCGTGTACGACCGGCCGGTGCGCTCGGAGAACCTGGTGCACTCGATCGAGCATGGAGC
The DNA here is from genome assembly GCA_963776255.1 of uncultured Actinomycetota bacterium. Taxonomy (GTDB): domain Bacteria; phylum Actinomycetota; class Actinomycetes; order Mycobacteriales; family Pseudonocardiaceae; genus Pseudonocardia. Next base: position 359,660 of record CAVZMB010000017.1, read on the forward strand.
GGTCTGGATCGCCTACAACCCCGACCAGGTCAGCGGTGGCGCGCTGGAGGCGTTGCGGGTGCGGGTGGAGGGGCAGCCGTACACGGTCATGTCGCCGTTCCCCGGGCTCGACCAGCCGATCGCGCTGTCGACGTGGGGGCACCAGCTGAAGCTCTCTGATGCCAACGACGTGCGCATCGACCAGTTCATCCAGGCGCTGCGACAGAACCCCTACGTGGTGCCGGAGCCGCAGGGCAGCTGCGTCGGGCAGCCGCCGCTGTTCGACCGGGACAACCCGCCGCCGTACCAGCCGCCGCCACCCGTCGGTCAGGGCGAGCCCGAGGTCTCGGCGGCCACGCCGCCGGGGCCGCCCCAGTGACGACGTCGACTGGTACGTCGGTGAACGAGGGGTCCACCGACTCCGAGTCGCGACAGTCGATGCCCCGTTGGGCGCGGATCGTGATCGGTTCCGGGTTGGCGCTCGCGTTGTTGCTGGCCGGTGCGGCGATCGGGCTGCTGATCGCCGCGAGCCGCGGCCCCGGTGTGCCGGCGGCCGACTCGGTGGACGTCGGCTTCGCGCAGGACATGACGGTGCACCACGCGCAGGCGGTCGCGATGGCAACCTGGGAGCGCGACCACACCGCTGATCCGGTGCTGCGCCAGCTCGCGTTCGACATCGAGACCGGCCAGATCGCCCAGGTCGGGCGGATGCAGGGTTGGCTGGCGCTCTGGCAGGCACCGACGTTGCCGACCGGCGGGCACATGGCGTGGATGCGGGACGTTCCTGGTCACTCCGACCACGGGGCGGGCGTCGAGCGGATGCCGGGCATGGCGACCGAGGAGGAACTAGCGTCGCTGCGTGCCTCGACCGGTGCCGCGCTGGACGTCCGGTTCCTGCAGCTCATGCTGCGACACCACGAGGGCGGCGTGGAGATGGCCCGCTACGCGGCGGAGCATGCCGCCGTGCCGGAGGTCCGCGCGCTCGCCGCGCAGATACTCGCCGCCCAGACCGCCGAGAGCGACTACATGCGCACCCTGCTCGCCGAGCGCGGAGCCCAGCCGCTGCCGGCGTAACAGGTGTGCTGGCTGGACGGCGTCGTGTGTGGCGTGCGCTAGTCTGAGGAGGATCACCGATCCGGTCCGATCACGGCCTGATCCGGGTATTGCCCTCGTAGCTCAGGGGATAGAGCACCGCCCTCCGGAGGCGGGAGCGCAGGTTCGAATCCTGCCGGGGGCGCAATAACGCTACCAGCCAATCAGGCTGTTGACCTGTGGGAACATCGGTTGGATGGGCCAGGGCATGGCTCGCCAGATGCCACCAGAATCCAACGGTTCTCACTGCTTGTGGGCTATTTGTGGGCCAAGCCCGGCGGCAACCGGGGCGTGACACGTGCATCGCGGCGTAAGAGCTATCTCTACGTCTTCAAGCCCGCGTCCCCGACCGGGACGCGGGGGCCGGCGTGGGCCGGACAGTCAAGCGCCCGTCTCGTCCTCCGCCGCTGGCCGCGGAACGAGGGGAGCTGCCGACTGCGGTCGGCAGCCGGGCGCCGTCAGGACCGCCGGCTCACACACCGGCAGGACCACGATCACGAGAATTGGATGCGAAGACGTCATCCGCGCTGGCTGCGATCGGCTTAGCGGCCGCGGTCGGCGTCAACGCTGCTCAACGGCAAGCGATGTGCGACATGTATGTCGTCAGAATGCCAGCGCCGGTGGCGCTGGCATTCATGAACGAGCTTCCTGGGAGAGCCGGTGTCAGATTCCTTGGGGGTTCTCGTCGAGGACGCCTTGGGCGGCTTCGGCGCCGGCCTTGGTGGGCTTGCCTTTGAGGATGTACTCGAAGCCAACCGCGATCGTCGCGCCGATGATCGGCCCGACCAGGTATATCCAGTAGTGGGTCAGGCTCCCAGCGATGAGGTCGGGGCCCAGCGAGCGGGCGGGGTTCATCGAGGCGCCCGATACCGGGGCGCCCCACACCGAGACCAGTCCGATGTATGCGCCGACGGCGATGGCTGCGTTGATCCCGACGTTGCGGGCGCCGGAGGCGGTACCGAGGATCACGCTGACCAGCCCGAGGGTCAGCACGGCCTCGGTGATGACCGCGACCCACGCGCTGACCTGGGGTGCGGGCTCGGTGGCGCCGTTGATGATCCCGCCGTAGACCAGCTGCAGGAACAACGATGCTGCGACTGCGCCGATGACTTGGGCGAGGAGGTATCCCGGGACTCGGCGCCAGGGGAAGTTGCGGCGCACCGCGAACGCGAGGGTGACTGCGGGGTTGAGGTGGGCGCCGGAGATGGTGCCCATGAAGAAGATGATCCCCATCACCATCATGCCGGGGGCCAGGGCCTTCATCGCCAGCGTCAGCTCACCACCGAAGGCCGTGGCGCCGATGACGCCGCCGCCGGCAGCGACGAGCACCAGCAGGAACGTGCCCCACAGTTCGCTGAACAGCCTGCGGTATTCGAGCCTTCGGGTCGTCGAACTGCACCTCGCGTAGGCGGGCCGACGATGTCCGACGCTCCAACCACGCCAGGACAGGCTCGCCGCTCCCAGCCGAGTTCTCACTCATCGGAGACGCTCCCTGGTCGTCAATCGATCTCCGTCGCGGCCGGAAGGCGGCGAGCGTAGGTCCGCGGGAGCGGTCACGGATCATCCACAGCGGGTGACGACATAGGCGGCATGTCGCCGTTGGGTTTGGGTGCTGGAGCTCTCAGCATGGAGTGCTTTCGGCTCTAGGGGCCAAGCTCGCGAGAGCCAAGGGGACGCTCGCCAAGGACATAGCGATTGCTCCGCGCGCACGAAGAAAGGGAGCGGACATGACCGATCCCGCCCGCCAGAATGCCCTCGACCATGTGGTCGTGGTGATGTTCGAGAACCGCACCTTCGACAACCTGCTGGGCCGGCTGTACCAGCCGGGTGAGGTGACATCGTTCGAGGGCGTGATCGGCAAGGAGCTGAGCAACCCGATCCCGGAATGGGCCGAGCACGGCGCGGACCGCGGGATGGTGCCCTACGGGGTCGCGGCGAGCATGGATGCCCCTAACCCCGATCCGGGGGAGGAGTTCACCCACGTCAACACCCAGCTGTTCGGTGTGATCGACCCGCCCGGCAACCGGGGCGTCATGTCCGAGCAGATGACCGCGCCGTTCAACGCGCCGGGCGATCCACACGCGACACCGACGATGGACGGGTTCGTCGCCGACTACATCAGCGCGTTCACCGCCGAGATGGGCCGCCAGCCCCGCTACGAGGAGTACGCGCAGATCATGACCGGCTACACCCCCGAGCAGGTGCCGGTCATCTCGGCGATCGCCCGCGGGTTCGCCACCTTCGACCACTGGCACTGCGAGGTGCCCTCGCAGACGTTCACCAATCGGTCTTTCTACCACGCCGCCAGCTCGTCGGGGTTTGTCGTCAACGCCCCGTATGAGAACTTCCCCCTCCACAACGACGCCGAGACCATCTTCGAACGGCTAGATGCTGCGGGCCTGCCGTGGCGGGTCTATGTGGATCCGGGGATGCGCATGTCGGTGACCGGGATGATCCACGCCTCCCGGCTGTCGCGGTACTTCGCCACCAACTTCTCCACCCTGGCCGACTTCTTTGACGACGCCGAACGCGGTCGCCTGCCCGCCTACTCCTTCATCGAGCCGAGCCTGATCCACGCCCACAACGACTACCACCCCGCCGTCAACGCCTTGTTTCAAGGAGTGTCGGCCGACTCGCCGTCGTCGATCCTGGGCGGGGAGGAACTGCTGGCCCGCATCTACACCGCCGTGCGCGCATCCTCCACCGCCGGTGGCTCCAATTTCGCCAACACCTTGTTCCTGGTCGCCTTCGACGAGCACGGCGGCAACTATGACCACGTCGCGCCGCCCAGGGTGGATCCGCCTGACCCGGCCGCCCCGGCCGGTCAGATGGGATTCCGGTTCGACCGGGCCGGGATCCGCATCCCCACCCTGGCCGTGTCCGCCTACATCGACCCGCACACCGTCATCACCGACGCCATACCGCAACACATCACTGATCGCGACCCTGCGGGACCGCTGGAACCTCGGGCCCCCGCTGACCGCCCGGGACGCGACCGCACCCAGCATCGCGCCCGTCCTCGCTCGCGCCACCCCCCGGGCGCAGGAGGACTGGCCCGAGGTCACGCCGCGGCCGGTGCCCCAACTGGCCGGCACGCTCGTCCCGCTGGACAAGCCGCTCCCGCCGCTGGGCCAATACCTGCTCGGCGTGGCCATCGCGCTGGACACCAAATACACCGGCCACCAACCCGGCATCGACCCCAAGACCGCGACCGGCCACCAAGCCAACGACTACATGAACGATCGGACCGCCAGAATCTACCCCGGCCTCGTCGCACAGCCGGCCTGACCAGCACCGGACGAGGCTGTGCCGCGTCTCGCGAGGAGTCCAGTCGGGGTTGCAGACCGGAGGCGGGCAAGGCGTGGTCGGGCGTACTCGGCACTCGCGTCGCACCCGTCATCAACTTCATGCATCGCCGCCGAAGGTCCAACCTTCCCGCCGTCGCGCTCGCCGTCATCGTGTGGCCAGATCATCGCGGCCGTCTTGCGGGAGCAAATCCGCACTGGCCAGCTCAAGTCAGGAGACCAGTTGCCGAAGGTCGCCGAACTCGCCGTCGCAAACAACGTTGCGGTGGGAGCCGTTCACCGAGCCTTGACCGTGATTCGAGGCGAGGGCCTAATCCGTGTTGCACGTGGACGGCGGGCGACGTGGTACCGCTAGCGTCGGGCGCCCAACGACGACCCCCTTGTTCCGTGGACCAGGGCCAGATGCCTTGCACGGCGGAGCTACCTGGTGAGACTTGGTGTGTCGCGGATTTCGTGATCCGGTCGAGGGTGGCCGCATCTCACGCTTTAGTCCCGCAGCCTGGTAACGGTCACCCTGCGTGTCCAACAACTATCGACGTAGGCCAAACGCTGTCTTGCCGACAAATAGAGCCCCTTGATAGCCGATGCGCCGGTGCCTGAGTGTTGATCACGTCGACGTGGGTGCGCGGTGGTGGAAGACGGCCCGGTATTCCTTCGGCGAGGTGCCGATGCGCCGATGGAAGGCCGCTCGAACAGATGCCGACGCGCCCAGGCCCGTGAGGCGGCCGATGTTCTCGATCGGCTCGGTGGTCGTCTCCAGCAGCACGCGTGCTCGGTCGATCCGCGCATCGGTGAGCCAGGCCATCGGAGCGACCCCGGTCTCCTCGCGGAACCGACGAGTGAGCGTGCGTCGAGACATGTGTGCGCGCTCCGCGAGCGTGTCGAGGTCGAGCGGAAGGGCAAGGTTCTCCAGCATCCAGTCGCGAAGCGGCCCGAGCTGATCGCCGGTGGCCTCGGCGCGCAGCCGTTCGACGAACTGCGCCTGTCCTCCCTGACGTTGTGGCGGCGCGACGAGGACCCGTGCCGCCGAGTTGGCCGCGGCGGCGCCGTGGTCGCGTCGGATGAGGTGGAGGCACAGATCGATGCCGGTCGTCATGCCGGCGGACGTGAGGATGTCGCCGTCGTCGACGAACAGACGGTTGGGCAGCACCTCGACCAAGGGGTGGCGACGCTGTAGCTCGTCGGTCCACAGCCAATGGGTCGTGGCAGGACGTCCGTCCAGCAACCCGGCAGCGGCCACGGCGAACGCGCCTGTGCAGATCGAGACGAGGCGGGAGCCGCGACCATGCGCCAGTCGCAAGGCGTCGAGCACCGCTGCCGACAGCGGGGCGTCGAGGTCCTCATAGCCGGGCACGATCACGGTGTCTGCTTCGCGGAGAACCTCGAGCCCAGCCGATGTGGTGACGGTGATGCCGGGCCCGACTCCCCGTGCCACCCCACCTTCCGCGCACACCGTCACGTCGTAGTGCGGGTCGCGGCCGAAGACCTCCGTCGCGATCCCGAGCTCCAGTGGGATCAGGCTGGGGAGCCCGAGCGCGGCCACCCGATGGGGGCGCTTGGGCGTCATGGCCTGATCGTAGCGGTAAACGGCCCTCGGGCCACTGTTGACCTTCTCGCGATGTCCATACGTTTGCTGCCATGAACGAGATCCTCGTGCTCCCCGCCGGGCCGCTCGCCGATGCGAGTCTTGCGATCGCCCGCGCCTCGGAGAGTCAGGCGATCCTCGATCACAGCATCCGGAGCTTTCTGTTCGCCCGCTTGTTGGCCGCCGAAGAGGGCTGTCTGAATGACGCGGGCTACGACGAGGACCTGCTCTTCGCCGCGACCGTGATGCATGACTTGGGACTCGGTGAGCACGCATCAGGTGAGGCTCGCTTCGAGGTCGAGGGCGCCGATCTGGCTGCCGCCGTCCTCAGGCAGCACGGCGTTGCCGAACCCGACATCGACCAAGTCTGGGAGGCGATCGCTCTCCACTCGTCGGTCGGCATCGCCGACCGTCGCGGTCTGCTGACCTACCTCACGCACAAGGGGGTCTTCATCGACGCAGGCCGGATCACGGACGCCTTCGCGGACAGATTGCGGCAAGAGGTGCTCACCGCCTTCCCGAGGCGCGCCGGAGACCGCTTCATTGTGGACGCGATCGTGGCGCATGCGACCCGGTCCGAAGCGGCCGCGCCTCCCGGTTCGCTCGCGTTCGAACTACTGCGACAGCAGCGTGAGGCGGAGACCCGATCTAGAAGGACCTAGAAAGAGGCAACGGTCATGGCCGACAACACGGTAACGCACAATCTCGAAAACATGGACGAGCTCGATTTCACGGGCTGGAACCGAGCGGACTGGGAGGGCGTCTTCGCTCGCCACCACACCGATGACGTTCTCGTAGAGGTGCATGGGCAGCCCCCGACGCATGGCATCCGTGAGCACATTGAGGCGATGCGAGCGTTCGTCGAGAGCACTGGTGGCGCGCCCGTCCAGGTCAAGTCTCATCCCATCCGGTTTGGATCAGGAGAGTGGACCTGCGTGGTCGGCGAACTCGAGGACGGTAGCCGGATGGTGACGGTGGCGAGGTGGCGCGACGGCGCCATCGCTGAGGAATACGTCTGGATCTAGTCGCAGAAACATCGAGCGCAGTAAGAGGGAAATGAACATCTCGTTGAGCGATGCAACCGCCATCGTGGACAGGGCGATCTCGCACGCCGATGCGATGGGTGTGTCAATGAACATCGCGGTCGTCGACGGTGGCGGGCACTTGATCGCATTCGCACGCATGGACAAAGCGATTCTGGGTTCGATCGACATCGCACTCGCGAAAGCGAAGACCTCGATCTTGTTCAACGGTCCGAGCGAGAACCTATGGGAGTACTGCAAGCCGGGCGGCCCTGCCCCTGCAACTGAACACACGAATGGCGGCTTGATCCCATATGCGGGTGGAGTCGCGTTGAACAACGCGGACGGCGAGCTGATCGGGGCGATCGGAGTCTCCGGAGGCCTCCCTGAGCAAGACGGTGAGGTTGCGCGCGCGGGCGCGGGCGACTGAGGAAGCCCCGTCAACCAGGCACAGAGAAGGGAACACCGATGAAGAAGATCCTCATGACCGGCACGGGGAGTGGCCTAGGGCGCGGCACTGCCATCGGCCTCGCCCAAGCCGGACATCAGGTGATCGCGACCACACAGATCTGGCCCCAGGTCACCGAACTTCGTCATCACGTCGAGGAGTTGGGACTGAGTGATCGGATCGTGGTCGACAAACTCGACGTCCTCGATATTCGTGACATCGAGACGGCGATGTCGTGGGACTTCGACACGTTCGTCAGCAACGCAGCGATAGGCGACAGCGGACCGACCGCAGAGATCCCGGTTGAGCTGGTCCGTCGAACCTTCGAAACGAACGTGTTCTCCAACTTGGAGCTCACCCAGCACGTGATCCGCAAGTTCGTCGACGCCGGCACGCGCGGACGGATCGTTTTGGTCACCTCATTTGGCGGTCTCGTCACCGCTTACGGTCTCGGACCCTATTGCGCGAGCAAGCACGCCCTCGAGGCGCTTGCGTCGACGTTGCGCGAGGAGCTCGCTCCGACTGGCATCACTGTGCAGACGATCAACCCAGGCGCGTACGACACGGGCTTCAACGATCGGATGGCCGACACCACGTACAAGTGGCAAAACGATGCTGTCAATTTTGAGCGCGAGGCCGACATCAAAGCGAACTTCGCCCGAATCATGAAGGGCCAGCTCGACCCCCAGGACATGATCGACAGGATGGTGTCCGTAATCGGCAGCGACGATGGCAAGTACCGAAACGTGTGGCCACCGAGCATTGAGGACTTCGTTAAGCAGGTTCAAGAGGCCGACTGGTCCCGGCCACTGCAGAGCGAAGAGAAGTAGTGGTGGAACGGGATCAGAGCGAGCGACACAAAGACATCGTGCTGGAAGCGTTCGACACACTCTTCAACAAGCGTGACTACGCCACCGCAGAGAAGTTCTGGTCCGAGGACTACGTCCAGCACAGTTCACGGATTCCGCCAGGGCGGGACGGCCTGTTCGAGGTGATCAAGTCCCGACCACCCGAGTTTGCCTACGAGCCGGAACTGATCATGGCGGAGAACGACCTGGTGATGCTGTGGGGTCGCTTCAGCGGTCACGGAGCCGGCCTCCCCTGGATCGTCGTGAACATCATTCGCATGGAGGATGGGCTTCTGAAGGAGCACTGGGACGTCATCGAAGACGAGGTCACTCGCGCCAACTCGTTGAGCGGTCGACCGATGTTCGGTGACACCTTTCGCGGCGGAACGCTGAGGCTCCAGGTCGGGGTCGACGTGCATGTCGATCCAGCGGAGGAACGCCAGCACGTCACGGCCGGTGCGGGAGCGGCGGGTGTCGTGCAGCACCTCCCCGGAGCCCACGTTCAGCGCGGCGAACAGGTCCAGGGTGCCGTTTCTCTTGTAGTCGTGGGTCATCGTCCCGGCCCGCCCCGGCACCATCGGCAGGGACGGCTGGGTGCGGTCCAGAGCCTGGACCTGGGTTTTCTCGTCGAAACAGAACACCGCTGCGGTAGCTGGCGGGTTCACGAACAGGCCGACCACATCACGCAGCTTCGACTCGAAGCTCGGGACTGTGGAGAGCTTGAAGGTCTCCACCTTCCACGGCCGGATCCGCGGTGCCTGCCATATCCGGGCCACCGTCTCCTGCCGATCCCGTACCTCGGCCTGCCACCCATGACGATGACCACCGACGCGTCCTCGCCGTGCTGCATTACCTCACCCGCTGAGCCGATGGGCCCAAGCGCCGGAACCGTCGTGCTCCCTATTGATCAATTCTTGGATGGAACCAGCCTATAACCGCTGGTCAGCGCGGCGCGCGCTCGGAGGAAATCGAACCCGCAACCTCTTGACGCCGTAGATCAGAGCCCCAAGCTCTACTGACTGGAAGCACCTGGTCAGACTGGCCACGCGAGTGGCGTCTCTGCCTCGCCTGCCCGCCGGCGAGGGAGTTTCGCACCCATCGTGATTCCCATCGGCATCCACTGTGGACCGAGAGCTAAACCCCACCTGTTGCCCAGCGGCGCGCCCGGCAGGCTGAACGACCCCGCCGCGCGACTGCTACGCGGCGTGCCTCCCCGCGCCACCGGTCCCGCCAGCCTGCGACCGGGCGGTGATCACGCGATCAGCCGGTTTCATGTCAGTCCCGGGTGTCCAGGACGACGCGGAACCGGGCCTGGCCGGACATCATCCGCTCGTAGGCCTTCGGCGCCTCCGCCAGCGGCAGTACTTCGATCATCGCGCGGATGCCCCGCGCCAGGCACATGGCGAGGTTGTCCTCGTTCTGGATGGAGCTGCCGGTCAGGCTCCCGGCAATCGAGCGGGTGCCGAAAATTAGGTCCTGGGTCTGGACCGAGATCGGGTCGGGCGCGGCGCCGACGACCATCATGCGCCCTCGCGGCGCGAGACCGCCAACCAGCGGAGACATCGAGGAGCCGCTGGCGGCGGTGGCGATGATCGCCGCGGCCCCACCGAGCTTCCGCAGTGCCGTGCCGGGGTCCTCGGTCGCGCTGTCGATGTAGTAGTCCGCGCCGAGCTCCATGGACAGCTCGGCCTTGTCGGTGCCGCGGGCGATGGCCGCGACCCGGTAGCCGAGCTTGGCGGCATACTGCAGGCCGAGATGGCCCAGCCCACCGATCCCTTGGACCGCGACAAGCGTTCCTGGGCGGGCCCCGACTTGCTGCAGGGCGCTGTATGTCGTCAGGCCGGCGCATAGCAGGGGCGCGGCCTCGAGGGAGCTGAGCCCGTCCGGGATACGGACCAGCCCACTGGCCCGGGCAAAGGCGTACTCGGCATACCCGCCGTCGACGGTGGTGCCGGTCCAGGGTTGGTTGGTGCAGTTGACGAAGTCGCCACGGCGGCAGAACTCACATTCGTTGTCCTGGCCGCCTAGGTACCCAACGCCGACGCGCTCGTCGACTTGCCAGGCGGTCACGCCGGCACCGACGGCGTCGATGACGCCGACGAGCTCGTGACCGGGAACGATCGGCTGCGAGGGGTCGGCGCGCAGCCCCTCGACGGCGAGGACGTCGGAGTGACAGACCCCGCAGCTCTCGACCCGCAGCCGCACCTGTCCCGGCGGTGGCTCGACCAACTCGCGTTCGACAAGGGAGAACTGTCGGGTTCCGATGACTTCGAAGGCACGGTATGTGGACATGATTCTTCCTGTGGTTTCGGATGGAGGTCTGCTCGTCTTATGCCTGCCACAACCGTAGTGCGTTCGCCTATGTCTTCTGATGTGAGATACGACATAAGCGAGTACGCTATGCATATGTCAGAAGGTGCCTCAGAGCGCTACCACATCGAGCTCGCCCCGAAGGGGCTCCTACTGGTGCACGAGCTACTCAACACGATCTCCGCCGGCCGCCCCCCCAAACCGAATCTACTCGGCGCCCTGGAGCTCGCCCAGCCGTGGCTCGAGCAGACGGTGGCACTGTGGGCGGCGCGCACTGGCGTCGGCCAGCCGCCGGAGATCAGTCTCAGCGATCGCGACCTACCCACGCTGCGGGCGCTGCGCGACCAGCTGCGCGAGGCGGCGTCCCGCAGCTCGAACCCGAGCGGCTCCAAACCGACCGGCTCGCTGCGACTCACCCTGACCGCCGGGAACAAGATCGCCGTGCGCCCGCAGGGACAGGGTGCACGGTGGGTCACCGCCGCGGTGCTTGGCGAGCTCTACCTGGCCCAGCAGCACGACTCCTGGCGACGGCTCAAGATCTGCCGCAACGAGCTATGCGGCTCGGCATTCTACGATCGTTCCCGCAACAACAGCGGGGTGTGGCACGACGTGCGCGTCTGCGGCAACGCCGCCAACTTGCGCGCCTCTCGGGCGCGCCGCAAGCAGGTGGCACCCCACCGCCCATGACCGTAGGGCCGGGCTACTTCACACACCTGGCCGTCCTACGACCGATCGCACAGTAAGTGCCCCACCCCGGAGGCAACCGCTCAGGCGATCGACCACGGGTAGATGAAGCGGTTTACGGCCTCCGCTGACCTCGCCTGCTCCAGAGCAACGGGTGTCGCATCCCCCGTGATTCCATCGAGTCTACTTCGGACAGAGGATCGTCCAGCGGGTCGCGATCTGTCCGTGGCAGGAGGCGGCGTCGTGCCCGCCCGCGCACACGCCCGTGGAGGGATAGGGTAGTTGGAAACAACTAAGTCTTGTATTGCTACTCAATCCGTGTTCTAGTTGAGCCCCACCGCAGACTCGCACAACTCAAGAACACCACGGTTCAGCGCTCGCCGACACGTGAGAGGACAACCACCATGCCGCTCTGGAAGATCCACCACCCCGCTGGCGCGTACACCGCGCAGGAGAAGAAGGAGTTCTCCGAGCACATCACCCGGGTCTACGAGGCTGTCCCGATCCCACGGTTCTACGTCGTGGTCATCTTTGAAGAGGTGCCAGCGGAGTCCTTCTTCGTCGGCGGCGACTCGCACGACCGGTTCGTCCGGATCCAGATCGATCAGATGGCCCGAACCCTTCCCGGCCCGGTGATCCGGGAATGGTGGGTGCGGAACCTCGACCAAGTCATCGCGCCATGGGTCAGGGATCGCGGCTACGAGTGGGAGTTCACGATCACCGAGCCGCCGTTCGACCTGTGGTCGTTGCAGGGCGAGATTCCCCCGCCGTTCGAGTCTGCTGCCGAGAAGCGCTGGATCGCGGAGAACAAGGCGTCGCCGTACAGCCAGGCTGAACGGCTCCCCGTCAACCTCGCCCTTGCACCGGGCACCGTCGGCGAGTGAGCCATGGCCTTTCAGTCGGCTGCCAGGGACTTGCTGGCGAACGCGGACGAGTACGCGCAGGTGGGCGAGTTCGTGTACCGCAAACTGGTCAACGTCGCTGGCCACGGCGCTCCGCCGTGCGGCCCGGTCGCGGTGTCATCCTGAGGATTGGAACGTCGTGTCGAACATGTCGGAAGGGCCACCCGCCGCGGCGTCCGAGGGCGCGGCGCTGACCGAATCCATGGACGGGGCCGTCGCGGTGCTGTCCATGGGCCTGGCCCCCTACAACCTCATGGATCGGACGCTGAACAGAGAGCTCGTCGAGGGACTCGGCTGGGCGCAGGAGCGCCGGGCGCGGGCCGTGGTCCTGCGCAGCTCGCTTCGGCACTTCTCGGCCGGGGCCGACCTCGACGCCATGCTCGCCGATGCGGACCGCTCCGACGTTCTCACCTGGGACTTCGTCGGGACGCTTCGAGCCTTCGAGGAGCATCCGGCCCCCGTGATCGCCAGCATCCACGGGGTATGCGTCGGCGGAGGGTTCGAGCTCGCGCTGGCCTGCGACCTCATCATCTCCGCGGAGTCGGCCAAGATCGGCTCAGTCGAGGTCACGGTCGGGCTGCATCCGCTGATGGGTGCTGTGCAACGGATCACGCAGCGCGCCGGTGCGGCACGGGCGAAGGAGATGGCGCTGCTGGGCCGGCGCTACCCGGCGTCGGCGCTGGAGCGGTGGAACATCATCAACTGGGTAGTCGCCGACGAGCAACTCGAGAGCGCCACGATGGTCCTCGCCCAAGAGCTCGCTCATGGGCCATCGATAGCGAACGCCGTCACCAAACGTCTGGTGTCCATCGCCGTCAACGACGGGACAGCCACGGCGGACGAGGCCATGGCCGAGATTCAGCGACCGATCCTGCGCTCCACGGATTTCCGGACCGGGGTGGAGTCATACCGGGAGAACGGCGTGGGCATGGCCGAGTTCCAGGGTCGGTAGGCCACGATGTCGCTCCCGCTCGACGGCATCCGGGTCGTCGACTTCTCCCGGGTCCTCGCCGGCCCGCACTGCGCGAAGACCCTGCTCGACCTGGGCGCCGAGGTCATAAAGTTCGAGCCCCCGGGTGGCGACCTGGCGAGGAGAGCGTTCCCTGCCCGCGGGGATATCTCGGGCTATTACGCGCAGCAGAACGCGGGCAAGCGCAATGTGAGCATCGACCTGAACGTGCCTGGCGCCCGCGAAGCCGCCCAGCGCCTGTGCGAGACCGCGGACGTGGTCGTGGAGAACTTCCGACCAGGTGCGCTGGCCGCGTTCGGCCTGGACTACCGGTCAGTGTCGACGCGAAACCCGCGGGTCGTCTACGCCTCGATCAGCGGCTACGGCCAGCACGGTCCGTGGCGCTCACGGATGGCCTACGCGCCGACCGTCCAGGCCGAGACCGGCATCACCGTCAACACCGCCGAGCACTTCGGCCGAACCGAGGACCTGCGCAGCGACTCGCTGTCCCACGCCGACGTCTACTCGGGTCTGCACGCTGCCATTGCGATCCTGGCCAGCCTCGTCGAGCGCGCGCGAACCGGCAAAGGGCAGTACATCGACGTGGCCATGGCAGCCGTGATGCTCTCGGTCAACGAACGCGTGCACGTCGACCTCTCCGACGCCGAGCTCGGTGCCGAGCGACCGATTCTCGGCGCGACCGACGGCCCATTCTTCGAAGGCCCGGACGGGGAGCGGTTCGCCAGCCCCATGAGCCTGGTCGGCAGCATGTCCTTCCCGTTGTACCTCGCCGCGATGCGGCGGCCGGACCTCGGAAGCGACCCACGGTTTCGCACCCCTGAACTGCGCCTGCAGAACCTGGAGGCCCTGCATCGCATCGTGCAGGATCGATCTGGACCTTCAGCGACATGGAGTCACTGGACGCGCAACTCGACGAAGCGAAGATCGCCACCGGCCGGCTACGCACTGTCCGGGAATTCGCCGACAGTGACTGGGCGCAGGACTGGAACGCAGTGCGGACGATCTCGGATCGGTCCGGCGGCGAGATCAGAATCCCGGGCCGTCCGTGGCACTTCGCCGACCAGGTGGCGCCCGACGGCGACGCGCTCGCGGCTCACCAGGGTGAGCACAATACCGCGGTGCTGAGCGAGATCGGCTTTACCGAGGCCGAGATCGGGGCACTCGAAGCCGCTGGAGCGATGATCGAACCCGGCAAGTGCGGGCGCGTCTCGTCTTGCGCCGAGTGCCGGCGTGGCGAGCGAGCCCCACCCGGCGACCGCCCACCCGGCGACCGTCTCCACCGGACCCGAATCCGCGGTCTCCCCGCCCATCGAGGCACAGGCACTGTAGATGCGCTTCCTCACCTACCTTTCCGACCGGACCGGGGAGCCCCGGCCTGGCGTCTGGGCGGACGGGAACGTCCATGGCGGTGCGGCTGCGAACCTGATCGAGGTGCTCGCCCGCGGCCGTGAGGCCGCCCATCGGTGGGGGCTCGAGACCCTACGCAATCCGGCCGAGACGGTGCCGGAGGACGCGGCAACTCTCCTGGCCCCGATCCCGGTCCCTCCGTCGGTCCGCGACTTCATGTCCTTCGAGGCGCATGTGGTCACGTCGATGTCGGCTCTGGGCCGCCGGGTCGATCCCGAGTGGTACGCCGCTCCGGTTTTCTACTTCTCGAACCCGGCGGCTGCGTGCGCCGCCAGCACCAACGTGGAGATCTCGCCGGGCGCGTCCGCATTCGACTACGAGGTGGAGATCGCGGCAGTGATCGGCCTCGCCGGCCGAGACATCACTGTGGGAGAAGCGTCTCGGCATGTCGCGGGATACACGATCTTCGTGGACTGGAGCGCGCGCGACCTGCAGGAGAAGGAGATGCGCAACGGGCTCGGGCCGGCGAAAGGCAAGGACAGCGCCACCTCCCTGGGCCCTTACCTTGTCACCCCCGATGAGCTGGAGCCCCTCAGACGCGGGCAGGGTTACGACAGCGCAATGACCGCGTCGGTCAACGGCCGGCTCTACACAGAAGGCAACTGGTCGGACATCCACTGGTCCTTCGAACAGATGATCAGCTACGCGTCTCGCGGCACCGAACTGCGCCCGGGCGACGTCATCGGCTCGGGAACCGTCGGCACAGGCTGCATCCTGGAGCTCTCCGCGGTGCACGGCGTGGAGCGCTACCCATATCTCATGCCAGGCGACCAGGTCGTGGTCACCGTCGAAGCTCTCGGAACCTCGAGTTGCACCATGCAGCCCGCGCTCGAGGTGCACCCGCTGTGGCCCGAACCGGCGATGCAGACCGGGCAGGAAGCGGCGGCGATCCGGCTCCAAAAGCCTCCAGCGCGCTGATCAGCCGGAGTTGTGGTGAAGGCAACGCGTTGGGTCGCGGCGCATGCTCTTTCGCCTTCCACGTGAAATCGGTGGTGCACACGAGCAGGAGGGCGGCCTCGAGCCCTACCCGTTTCGACGTGGTTACGCGGCGAGCAGCCGGCGCCGGCTCAGCGCCTGCCCAGCCTTCCATCGCGTCGTCGCGGCTCCGCCTGCCTGAGCCAGGGCGATCTCAACGTGCAGGTCCGGAGCAGCGGACCTGTGCGGGCAGCGACTCGCTAGTGCCCTTGCCGACGGCACGGAGTGCAACTCAGTTGTTAGACTGGACTGTATGCAGCGGGAGTTCTCCGAATGGCCTTGCTCGCTGGCCCGTGCGGTCACCGTATTCAGCGATTCGTGGACCCTGCTGATCGTCCGTGACGCCATGCAGGGACTGACCAAGTTCGACGAGTTCAAGCATTCGCTAAACATCGCCCGGAACACGTTGTCCGACCGGCTTGCCAAGCTGGTCGAGACCGGAGTGCTGACCAAGCGGTTTTACCAGGACAATCCGCCACGGTACGAGTACTTGCTCACCGACAAGGGCCGCGACTTCTTTCCGGTGCTCGCATCGATGCTCGCCTGGGGAGACAAGTGGCTCGATGACGGCGGCGGGGCGCCGGTCACTCTGCATCACCATGAGCCCGGGCACAACATCGTCAGCCAGGTCGTGTGCCTCGAGTGCGGGGACCCGGTTCAGCACGCCGATATCCAGTTCTGCGTGGGGCCGGGGTATCCCGACAATGTTCGACCCGAGTTGGACATGCGCGATCGACTCGCGCCGGCACCGAATCGTCCGAGTCCGCGGTCGCAGCGCCGGACAGAGTCCTGGAGCGGAGCTGGGGCGAGAAAAGCCACCACATAGAGCACCGCTGTTGCCGCGAGCGAGACGACTGCCCGATCGACCGGTCAAGACGAAGCCTTGCTCATTTGCGCTGGATCGATGCTCCGCTGGCAGCCATCCGGTCTGCGGCTCGGCGCCGATTCGGGCAGACGCGTCGGGCCGCGCAGCTGCCGGTGCTGACGATGATCACCGGCTACTCACGGTAGCTGTCGGCGGTGCTGATCCCGAGCCGCCGATCGGAGGACCTGTTCGTGGGTGGCAGTTGATCGCCGCGCTCGCAGCAGTCGCCCGGGTGCTGGTGTGGGACGGCGAAGGCGCGATCGGCCGCTGCGATACCGGACGCCGCCAAGACGTCCCTTCGGCGGCGTCCGACAGCTCAAATCATCCGGGCTATCACGCGTGCGTATTGCGCCACCGCGACCGCTGAACGCCGTCTATGGCGAGGGCATGGAGCATCGACATGGGCGCAAGTGCAGGGACGACCTGTCGACGACCTTCGATCAGCCGCCAACCATGGGGCGGATCAGGCCGAGCGTCTCGGCGCGCCAGTCGGCGTAGGCGGCGGCAGTGTCGTCGGCGGGCTCGCCCGGTGCAATGCGTTGGCCGGCCCGCTCGCGTCGTGTCGCCGCGGCCAGCTCGCGGGCGGTACAGCTGTGGTCGCAGATTTCGACCGCGAGCGGCCGCGGGGCGTGCTCGGCGCGCAACGCCTGCCCGATTAGGCGCATCAGCGCCATGCGCGCCGGGGCGTCGAGCTGGGTGTCGGATTCTGCCGGTGGTGCTGGCACCAGCACCACCCGCGCCCCGAGGCTCAGCCAGGGCAGCACCGTGGTCGCGGCCTGGAATCGTTTGGACAACGCCCTTGCATTGTCCTGCTCGCCCGGCCGGGCCTCGCCGGTGCCGTTTCTCACCGGGATCGGGAACTGGAGGTAGGCGTCGAAGCTCAGTCCACCGATCCCGACACCAGGTGCAAGATCGGGAACGACGACCGGCCGCGCCCCGGTTTCGCGCAGTGCGGACGCCACTGCGGTGACTTGCGGCGGTACACCGCCCGTGATCAACACAGTTCGGGGGTGGGCGTCGATGGAGCGCGCTCTCAGGCTCATTGCGATAGCGGACCTCTCGTGGTCGGTGCGGCGGTTCTCCCCGCACACGTACTTGGTGTGGGTGACGGCGGCTGGTCACCGCGGCGCCGCGGCTGCTTGGTTTGAGCCAGCGGGTCGTTAACACCGGCCTTGTCGCCGGCTCGTTGTCGAGGACCCGCCGCTCTGCGCTGCCGCCCCGTCTCGGGCGGCGTCGGCAACTCCACCGTCGGCGCTCTGGAGCCCCCGCGCAACCGCGATCCCGTGTTTCGTGCTCAAGTGCACACAGACTTCACCGCACTGCAACGTATTGGCTGTTCCGCGCGCCGCCGGGCGAACGCACCCAAAACGACGTGATGCTCTACGACGCGGGCATCAGGGCAGACGCCGGGCATGTCCGGAGCACCGGCACTGCGGGCAGGATCTCGGCATGCGCGCAGCAGTGCGCCACGTCCGATGCTGTCCGGCTGGTGGCCATCGCTGTGCCGCGAGTGGCTAAGCGATGATCGCCAGCTACTTCAGCGGTGCACAAGAGATCGGCGATCGTGAAAGCTCACCGCGAAGCTGTCCGAGGAGCTCCCCGGCATCCACAGCCGTTCCACCAGCCGTGCGAGCCGGCTCCACCATGGGGTGCGGGGTCGGCGGTGCCGGAGCACGAGCACGCTCATGGATGGACTGCCTCGCCGACCGGAACATCGATCACGAGTGACGCCGGTGGGTGCCCAGTCTCCGGTGATGTGGTGTGCACTAGGACGCCAATGGCGCATACGCTGCACGTCCAGTGGGCGCCGTTCGGGTCGACCACCCAATGCATGCCGACGTGATCGCGGCGCGTATGTGGCTGGCCGGCGTATAGGCCGCAGGTCACGCAGCGGCCGTATGCGGTGTTCAGGGCGAGGCATGGGCAGGGAGGGTCATCGATCCGGTCGGCGGCCACGGTGGATCTCCGGTTTGGGTGTGAACCATTCGAGTCCCCGACTCTTCGAGCCACCGGGTGGCTTCAGGATGCCGCCGAGTTCGGCGTCATCGTGTAGGTCCGTGACCTGTCTGCGAACTCTAGGCCAGACCTCCGGCGGAATGACGAATATGTCATCGCGACGCGTTGTCGTGTCGGACGATCTCGTCGTCGGCGCATTCGCGGGGGAGGCGCGGCCATTTCTTAAGGCCCCGTTACCGCGGGCTCTGCCGAGCCTTTGGAACGCCCAGCAGGCGGCCGGCTCAGTCGGAGAGCAGGCCGAGAGGCGTCGGAGCCGGGAAGCTGACCCGGACAGGCTGTCCAGCTGATGCCTCGACCAGCGGGTTGTATGGCGGGAGCTGGCGTTCCAACCAGTGCTCGAGTGCCGGCGTGGTGGCGGGATCGGAGGCCGCGACACCGTCGTATGACGTTATCACCGCGGTTCGCCGGGGGGCGTCGGGTGGCTCGGCGGCAACTGCCGGGAAATCACCGACCGTGATCCGGTGCGTCGCGGCGAGGCCGGCGAGCACGGTCATCAGCCGTGCATCGACCCGGCCGGACCGCAACGAGGCCGCCGCCTCGGGCGCCCAGCTCACCGACGCGTTGGCTGCCAGCGCCGAGCCGAAACGCGCGCGATCGGCCCGATCGGCCCTCAGCGCTTCATCGAGCCGCTATAACAGCTGGTAGAGCGTGGAGCCGGTAGCTGGGGTCGACCCGACCGCATATCGTTTACAAGACGGGCGGGTCCACCTGGACCATCGCCACTACCAGCAACGACTTCGTCGCTGCCAGCCGCCCAGGGCCTCTCGTCGCACCCTGCTTGACGCCATTTCGCGCCACATGTGATGCGCGATCTCTTCGCCCGCGCGGGTGCAGAAGTGGAGTTCGCGATCAGCGGCGCATGCGACTCCCGACATGTCGCCGAACGGTCGACCCCGGATGG
>CAVZMB010000018.1:0-219122 GCA_963776255.1 uncultured Actinomycetota bacterium
TGGGATCGGCACAGTCGATCGCAAGCTCGGTGAACTTACTGGTCATGTCAGGACCTCCCAGTCAAGTAGCGGGTCCGCCAAAGGCCCCAGCTAATCGCAGTGTTCGACGGCGAGGTAAATCGCACGTGTTGTCCGAGAGGGACGTGCACTAACCACGGGCCTGTCGCTCGCTGACGTCGTTGCGGGACGCGGCGATTCGCGCGTCCAGTCCCCGGGGCCTAGCGCTGTCACCAGTTCGTCCGGCACCTGGCGATGGCTCAGAAGTGCGGCCTGAAGTGATGGTGCACGGTGCGCCGCTCGGCCGGCGGGTCACGAAGTAGGAAGACGCAGGCCAGCCCACCGGCAAGGGCCACCGCGGCGAGGACGACATAGGCGGTCGCGTAGGCGGAGGCCGGCGGCACGCCCCCAGCTCCGCCGCCCGAATAGATGATCACTCCGAGCACCGTCGTCCCGATCGCGGCGCCGATCCAGCGCACGGTGAGTATCAGTGCGTTCGCGTCTCCGCGTTCGTCCGCTTCGACCGCGTTGCTGAGCCCCGTGAGCAGGGACGTGAACATCGGCGCGATCGCCGCGCTGAGCAGCACCAGCGCCGGCAGCAGCAGCCAATAGTTCTCATCGTCCAGAAAGACTGCGATCCAGCCGAACGCGACCGCGCCCGCGAGGTAGCCGATGATCGCCGGCGTGCGGGCGCCAATCCGATCCGTCGCGCGGCCGACGATCACGTTGAAAACGGGACTGGCGAGCATCGAAGGGGCGAGTGCGATGGCGGCGAGGAACGGCCCGTAGCCCGAGCACGTGCTGGAAGTACGTCGCGGTGTAGATGATGAATCCGGTGAGCACGAACTGCGCGCTGAACATCGCCAGCGCGATCCCGCGCAACTCGCGACGCCGCAGCAACCGGACGTCGAGCAGGGGATTGGCCTTGCCCAGCTCCAGCAGGCAGAAACCGGCGAGGACCAGCAGGCCGACCGCAAACAGGCTGATCGTCGCCGCCGAGTCCCAGCCCCAGGTGAGAGCCTGCATCAGCGCGACGAGCAGTGGAGTCAGCCCGGCCACCAGAACGATGAAGCCGCTGACGTCGAACCTCTCCGGCTTGCCGACCACGCGGCTGTCGACCTTGAGCCACCCCGTCAGGACAAGTCCTACGCCGACGGCTGCCTGGAGGCCGAAGACCGCTCGCCAGCTGATCGCCTCGGTCAGCACGCCGGCCAGCAATGGCCCGAGGACGAAGACCGAGACGCCGATCGCGGAGTACTTGCCGAGAGCGTCGCCGCGCTTCTCCAGGGGGACCCGGTTGGCGATCATCGCGGCACTTGACGGATAGAGCGTCGAGGCGCCGATGCCGGCGACGGCGATGCTGATCACGAGCCAGGGGAATCCCTGGGACACCGCGGCGGAGACAGAGCCCACCGCGAACACCAGCAGAGCGACTAGCAAGACCTCGCGGTGACCGTAGTAGTCGCCGAGCCGCCCGCCGACCGCGGCGAAGAGGGCCAGGCTCAAGAAGAACGCGTTAATGATCCACTGGGCTTCCGAAGCGGAAAGGTTGAGCTCGGCGGCGATCGTCGGCTGGATCACCCCGAGCACGGTCTGCCCGAGGTAGCAGGTGAACATTGCGAGACCGCCGAACCAGAGGGTCCAGGGGCTCAACCGCATCGCCGGTGTGCTCGCCGTCACGATGGAGACACTATCCAGCCGGTGCGCCAGACTTCCCCGTCACGGCACCGGCCATGGGCCCACATCATCGGCTGACTCCGCTGAGACGATCTTGGCTCGAGTCGTGCGTACCGCATGAGAACCGCGATGTCGTGCTCGGATGCCCCGAAATCACCGTCCGTCCGGTTGGGCCGGAACAGAGCGATCAGCTCGAGAACACGCTCGTGGTCATCGTCTCCGACAACGGGGCCAGCGGCGAGGGCGGCCCGAACGGTTCGGTCAACGAGATGAAATTCGCCAACGGCGTTCCAGACGACCTTGAGGACAACCTCGCACAGCTTGACGAACTCGGTAGCCCGAGTACCTATAACCATTATCCGAATGGCTGGGCGATGGCGTTCAACACGCCGTTCAAAATGTGGAAGCGGTACGAGTTCAACGGCGGTACCGCGGACCCGTGCATCATCTCATGGCCCGCAGGAACGGAAGCCCGCGGTGGGATCCGCGATCAGTACCACCACGCAATCGACCTCGTCCCGACAATTCTGGACGTTCTCGGCGTCGACCGTCCCGAGACAATCAAAGGCCACACCCAAAGCCCGTTGGACGGCGTCAGCATGCGAGAAAGCATTGACCAGCCGTCTGCCTCGTCGACAAGGACGACCCAGTTCTACGCGATGCTGGGCTCGCGCTCGGTCTGGCATGAAGGCTGGAAGGCCGTCACAACACACCCGACGGTTTCCGGTTGGGGACACTTCAACGACGACGAGTGGGAGCTTTACCACACCGATGTCGACAGAGCCGAGCTGCACGACCTCGCCGCCGAGCAACCGGACAAGCTGCGCGAGCTCGTCAACATCTGGTTCGCAGAGGCCGGCGCAAACGGCGCCTTCCCACTGGATGACCGCTCACCGATAGAAATACTCAACACGCCGCGAC
Organism: uncultured Actinomycetota bacterium; assembly: GCA_963776255.1. GTDB lineage: Bacteria > Actinomycetota > Actinomycetes > Mycobacteriales > Pseudonocardiaceae > Pseudonocardia. The sequence goes on from CAVZMB010000018.1 coordinate 2,596, forward strand.
CTCAGCTCACCGGGCCACGGAGCCGATACGTGTACTACCCGGACACCGCCGCCGTGTCCGAGTGGCAGGCAGTCAGTACCCGCAACCGATCGTTCGTGATCGGCGCCCTGGTCGACATCCCAGCGCCCGGAGCATCAGGAGTGCTGTTCGCCATCGGAGCGCGCTTCGGCGGCCACGCCCTGTACGTGAAGGACAACCGGCTGCATTACGTGAACAGCTTCGTGGGCAGCGTGGAACAGCAGATTGTCGGCACTGAAGACATCCCGGCCGGCGAGAGATTGATCCTCTCGGCCTCATTCGACAAGGACGGCCAAGAACCTGACCATGCCACCGGAATGCTGTCGCTCTATCACGGAGACCACAAGGTCGGAGAAGGCCGAATCAAGACCCAGCTGGGAGCGTTCGCCATCGCCGGCGCAGGTCTTTACGTCGGCCGGCATAGCGGCGAGCCAGTCACTCATGACTACCCGGGCGAGCCCCCCTACCGATTCACCGGCGGCACGATCGACCGAGTAGCGATCGACGTCAGCGGTGAACCATATCTCGACCTCGAGCGAGAAGCTGCCTTGATGCTGATGCGCGAGTGAACAACGCGCCCGCACTGTTCGTACGTGAGACCACCATCCGTCCGATCCAGGAGACACCGTGGTTGACGAAGCAGTTCGCCCGTCAGCGGAGATGCTGGCGTCTTGGAACGACACACCGACACGCCGGGCGATCGTCGAGTTCGTCGAACGAGTGGGCGAGCAAGGCGGTGCGCACTACGTACCGCCCGCCGAGCGGATCGCGGTGTTCGACAATGACGGGACGCTGTGGTGCGAGAAGCCGATGCCGGTCGAGCTCGGCTTCATCTTGAAGCGGCTGGCCGAAATGGCAGAAGAGGATGTTTCACTGCACGATCGGCATCCGTGGAAGGCTGCACGCGAGAGGGACTTTGGCTGGCTCGGTGACGTCATCACCAAGCACTACCACGGCGACGACACCGACCTGCAGGTGCTGATGGGCGGCATCCTGCAGGCGTTCGCGGGAATGACGACCGGCGCCTACGCCACACAGGTCGACGAGTTCCTGGACACCGAGCAGCATCCGACGCTCGGCCGCAGGCTGCGCGACTGCGGCTATCTCCCCATGATCGAGCTGCTGCGCTACTTGGAGATCAACGGATTCACGGTCTACATCGCCTCAGGGGGTGATCGAGACTTCATGCGGCCGGTGACCGAGGCGATCTACGGCATCCCGGCGGAGCGCGTCATCGGCAGCTCCACCGCGCTCCGATACAAAGAGGACGGCACCATCGTCTACGAGGCGGAAATGGACATGTTCGACGATGGCCCGATGAAGCCGGTCCGGATTTGGAGCCGAGTCGGCCGCCAGCCAATCCTGGCCGGCGGGAACTCGAACGGCGATATCCCGATGCTGCAATACGCCGGGCGGCCCGGGCAGCCCGGGCTCCGGCTACTGATCCTCCACGACGACGAACGCCGTGAGTTCAACTACGTAGCCGGTGCAGAGAAATCCATCGAGCATGCCCGGACCCGGGGCTGGACAAGTGTAAGCATGAAGACCGACTGGACAACTGTCTTCGCCGAACCCTCAGAGATGTGACGGTGGAAACGGCAAGACTGTTCTCGCGCTCCTCGGCGGCCGGCATCGCCGCGGCAACAGTGCCGCCGCCGTCTTGGTCAGCCGTTAACGGGTGCCGATCCTTGAGACCGGGACCACCCAGGGCGTCGAGTTCCTCGGGTCGCCGGTCGTGCTGCTGACGCTGCGCGGACCAACCTGACGCTGCGCCAACTGGCCCTGTTGTTCGGGGTGTCGAAGTCGGCAGCGGACCGGGTCAGCGACCACCTCGGACCGAAGCTCGCGCTCCAGCCGCGGCGCCGCTTCCGCAAGGACGCAGTGCTGATCCACAAGCAGGTCCGGGCCCGCGTCGAGCACGTCTTCGCCTGCATGAAGACCTGGAGGATCTTGTGCGACTGCCGCCTCCGCCGCGACGGCGTGCACCACCCGATGCGCGGCATCGGCCGCCTGCACAACCTCACCTACAGCCGTGCAGGATAATGGCGGGTCGCCCGCGCAGCTTTGGGTCAGGTCATCGTGAGCCGGACAACGATGAGTTTCGATACTGCGGAAGTCGGTATGGACGCCACATCCACTGCATATGGAGGACGGCATGGCTCGGGAACTCTTCGCTGGCATCCCCGTCACCGACTACGCCGCAGCCCTGCCATGGTATGAGCAGTTTTTCGGCGGGCAGCCGTCGTTTCTGCCGAACGACATCGAGGCGGTGTGGGAGGTAGCCGAGCATCGCTACGTCTACATCGTGGAGGACCCGGATCGGGCGGGGAACGCCCTGGTTCTGTCGTTCGTCGACGACCTCGACGACCGAGTCGCCCAGGTCGCTCGGCGGGGCATCGAGCCCGCGAAGCGCGAGACCTTCGAAGGCGGCGTGACCAAGGTGATCTACCGAGACGCGGATGGCAATGAGATCAGCCTCGGCGGCGGCCCAGGCTGACGGTGCCTTCGACGCCGACGAGCTGCTGAGCCGCAGTCAGCCGGGTTAGAGCTTGACACCCCCGCCGGTCTGGCCTGCGGCAGGGCGTCCGATCCAGGGGAACCTCTCCGTCCCGTAAATGATCACAAAGCTGGAGTTCATTTGCGGGACGGCCGTTAGTCTGCTGTCGAAGCGGGACCGGTCGCGTTCTACGGGCGTTGCTCCACAGAGGACAACCAGGACCCGGAGACCTCACGCGGCTGGCAGCTCAGCAACGCACGCAAGTTCGTCGAACCACTCGGCGCGACCGTCGCTGCCGAGTTCTTCGACATCAGCCAGTCACGCTCGGTCCCATGGGAGCGGCGCGAGGACGCCGCAGGGTTGCTGGCCGAGCTGAAGCGAGCCGACCGGGGCTGGACTGCCGTGGTCGTGGGGGAGGGGACACGATACTGGTTCGGTAACCAGTTCTCGCTGATCGCCCCAAGGTTCGCTGCATATGGCGAGGAGTTGTGGGTGCCCGAGCTGGGTGGACGATTCGACGACCGCAGTCCGTCGCACAAGATGCTGATGAGCGTGCTCGGCGGCATGAGCGAATCCGAGCAGCAGCATGTGCGGCGCTCCGCGCCGGTCAGCATCTCGACCCGTTCAGCGCCAGTGCCGAACCCGATCAGTGATCGAACGGCCCCCAACGGCTCAGCGTCGCACGCGGGTCGGGACCGAGAGCGCCTGTTGAAGAACGGGGACGTCGGTGCCCTAACCTCCTGCACCACCAGCCCTTCGTGGCCGGAGGGTCAGCGGTATCCACGACAACACCATCTCGCCGGGCCGTGCCATGCGTGACCCCGTGGCTTTCGCCGCGTGGTTGACCGGATGATCAGATGATAATACGTTCACTATCCGACACGGTCGCACATCAAAGTTGGGAGGCTCCTGGTGGCAGCTTCAGAGAAGGTCCGCGGGCGGGTGATCGATGCGCACAGCCACATCGGGGTCATGGACGCGTGGCAGTTCTACGACCTCAAGGAGCCGGTGAAACCGACCGTCTACGAGTTCGCCCGTGCAAAGGACTACCTCGACCATCTCGACGGGCTGGGGGTGGAGCGCGGGCTGGTGCTCCCGAACTACGGCATCCCAGTACAGGAGCACGCGTTCGCGCTGAACAGCCTGGTGCTGGACTCGGTGAGCAGCAACGACCGCCTGGTCGGCGGACTGTGGGTGTCGATCCTCCCGGTCAACCGGGAACGGACACTGGAGGCGCTTACACACGCCGGTGAGCCCGGGATCGTCGCACTGAAGACGACGTTCCTGCTCGGGGGAAATCCCGACCCGAGCACCTGGGACGCCGAGACCCGAGAGCTGGCCGAGGCGTGCTTCGCCGCCGCCGAGCAGCACAACCTGGTGTTCCACTTCCACACCAGCGCCGGGGGCGCTTCGGACATCAGCAACTTCATACCGCTGGTCGAGGAGTTCGGTAAGCGGGTCAAGATCTACCTGGTGCACTTTGGCGGCGGGGTCAGCGGACACATCAAGCTGGTACCCCGGTTCCTGGACTGGGTGGAGCAGGGTTACCAGGTGTACTGCGACACGACGTGGACCATCGGCTTCGGCCCCCGCTGGCTGATGACCGAGATCGAGCGCCGCGGCGTCGGTGCGGACCGCGTGCTGTTCGCGTCCGACGAGCCATGGAGCGACTTCTGGGGCGAGTACTGGAAGATCAACGGTGCCCCCGTAAGCGACGAGCTCAAGCAGCGGATCTTCTACCAAAACTACGAGGAGCTCTACGGCGACCCGCGGCGCTAGAGAATTGGAGACACTCTGGCTGCGCCAACGTCGGCGGGATCTCGGACCCTCGACGATCAAAATAGGATCGTCGAGGTCGCGGTGGTGGGACCCGCGTGCCCCTTCGATGACCTATCCGTTCAAGTCGACAGCGCCTGGCTTGCCCGTGCGGTCCTGGCGAAGGAAACCAACACGAGCGGCGGATCCATGGAAACGGAGGTGAAGCCGTTGATCGTGGCGCCCCGCTGCTCGCCGTCGATGTCGTAGCCGACGACCGCGACCCCGGTCGCCCAATGGATGGGCGAGTAGGGCAAGATCAGAATGCAGGATCAGGAGGGCAAGACCAGCCGACAGAAGATCACAAACAGAGGCGAGGACACCAGAAACAGCAGGGTGAACAGGGGAGACAGAAGAGGGCAAAGGCGTAGGTGTGGTGAACGTACAGAAGGTCACCGGAAGCGGCCCCGCGCGGCCTGGCGCCCAAGGGCACCACGATGCTTGGCCGTGCATCCCGAAGCCGGTGCAGCATTGACGAAGCGTGACCAGCTCCCAGCATCCTGTATTTCTGCTTCGCCCGCAGATCGCCGAATCCGCGTGATGACAGGTGAGCAGGACCCGGCCAGACGCGAACGGCGCTAACTGCGGACGGCTGCGAGGAGCCGCAGCTCGCGGGCAAGTCGGACGGCCGCGGAGCGATCGTCGGCACCGAGCTTGGCGTAGATGCTGCGGATGTGCGTGCTGACCGTGTTGACAGATACCGAGAGTTCGGCGGCGATCTCAGGCCTGGACAGGTTCGTCGGGAGGTAGCGCAGCACCCGCAGCTCGCTGGGACTGAGCTCTTCGCGTCAGCGGCGATGCATGCTGGTCTTTGGCCGCCGGGGATGAGCCGTGCAGGACGTCGAGGATGTCGGCGAGCAGGGCGGCGTGCGCGGTCTCATGCCGCGGCAGCGCCTCCAGCAATTCGGCTGAGCCGGTCATCGCGAACGGCAGGACCAGCCGGTCGGCCTCGGCGAGAGCGAGCGCGCGTTCGGCGGCCTGGTTCGCCGCACGCTGGTCTCCGAGCTGGCGGTGGGCGAGCCCGGCCAGTAGGTGAGCCTCCACGACCGTTGTGTCACCCGTGACCGGGGCCGTGCCGTCCAGAATACTGGCCAACGCGTCCAGGGCCGCGGCCGGTTCGCCTTCCGCCAGGCAGATCACCGCGTCGGCGCTACGCACTTCGCCTGATCTGGCCTCTTGCTCATCGAGTGCCGCGATACGGGCGCGGGCCTCGCCGGGCAGCCCGGCGCGGGCCTGCGTGGCCAGCAGCCACCCGGTCACCTGGCTCTCCAGCGCGTGCGATCCCGCCATCTGCGATCGCAGGTGTTCGGCCGCGCTGATTTCCTCCAGTGCCTCGTCGTGGCGGCCGCGGCCTGCATAAAGCCTCCCGGTCGCCAGGTGTAGCAGCTGTCTGATGTCCGGCCCGGTGTCTGTTTGCAGGGCCTGTCTGGTTCGTTGCAGCCATCGTTCGCCCTCGTCGAACTCACCCGTCCAGACCAGGTTGGCGGCCAGCGTTACTAGCGCGGGCGCAATCACCGGCTCCGCGCCCCATCCGTGTCGCTCGGCGAGCGCGATCGCCTCACGGCAGCGCTGCAGGGTGGTGGCGAACGAGCGGATCCTCGACGCGAAACCGAGCTGGGCCAGGCAGGCGACTTCCAGGTAGGGCCGACCGATCTCCCGGGCCAGAACGGCACCCTCCCGGAGGTCGCGTTCGGCGTCCGGCAGCCCTAGGGACCACGCCTCGGCGGTCCCAGGTTCATAAGTGCAACCGCGCGCAGATCGCTGTCCAGGGCGATGTCCTCGTCGGACTGCCTGGATACCGGGGAGTCCAGGAACCTGACCTGTTGGAATGACGCCGGCCAGGTGACCGCGCCGCGCGGCCAGCGACAGCTGCAGCGACGCGATCGCCACCTGGAGGCGGCGCCGGCGATCCGGCGGCGTCGTCCGGACGTGTGCCTCGGCGACGACCAGGTGGGCGGCCGCCTCGTCCAGGCGCCCCTGGGCTAGGTCACCCATCGCGCGCACCGCGGCCAGCTCGGGGTGGTACCGCGCGCCCGGCGGGAAGGCCCGCACCAGCGCCGGGATGGACTGCGCGTGCCCGTCGAGTGTCCGTCTGAACGAATGGTCGGCCAGCAGCCGGGCCGCGTCTGGCCAGTCGCCCGCCGCCTGGGTGTGCCGGACGGCCCCCACCACCTGGCCATGCAGAATGAGCCAGTCGGCGGCCCGCCGGTGCAGTTCGGGTACTTCCTCGGTCTGCGTCCGGCGCAGCTCCAGCCGCAGGAGATCCGCGAACAGGTGGTGATAGCGGAACCACGTCCGCTCGGGGTCCAGCGATACCACGAACGCGTTCGCATCCTCCAGCTCGAGCAAGATTCGTTCCTCGAGCCCGGGCTGGCCGGCCCGACTTCGCCCGGTCGTCCGAGCCGGCCACGCCCTCCGCGGCATAGCGACGTTTCCAGCGGATCACCGCAGGCTTGGACACCCCGACCCGGTGCGGGATCTCGTTCGTGCCCACGCCGTCAGCGGCCAGCAGCACGATCCGAGCCCGCTGCGCCAGGCCCGCCCGCAGCGACGGCGACCGCAGCCAGCCCTCCAGCTCAGCCCGATCGTTCGGCAGAACCTCCACGCCCACAGTCAACGACATGCATCATGATCCGTTGAAGTAGCGCTACTTACCGAGCACTACACCCGTGAGGCGTGGTACCGCGAACAACCGGTCAGGCACGAAGCGTGACGATACTGTGCAGCGCTGCTCGGTTGTCCGCGACGGGCTGCTCGCCTACCCGATGACGCAGTAGTCGACGAGCAGATAGCCAGTCGGTGAGGTCGTGCTTCGGATCGACTCGAGCCGAATCGCCGGCAGGCCGTCGAGGAGCCTCCGCCCGCTGCCCGCGATCGTCGGTGCGATCACCAGCCTGAGCTCGTCGACGACGCCCGCGGCAAGCAGTGCCTGGGCGACCGAGATGCTTGCATGCACGCCGATGTCGGCTCCGGGTTGGTTCCTCAGATCCCGCACGAACTCGACCAGTTCGCCGTCGACCACAGTCGTATTGGCCCACTTCCGATCGAGCGGCGTGGAGGTGGCGACGTACTTCGCGACCCCGTTGATGAACGTCGCGAACGGCTCGATGTCGCTGCCCGGCCAGAACTCGGCCCACTCCTCGTAGCTGCGCCGGCCGAGGATGACCGAGTCCTGCGCCGCGATGACGGCGCCGAGGTTGGCCTCCATCGCGTCGTCCCAGTCGGCGAAGAACCCATCGGGCTTCTCCGCGACGCCGTCGAGGGACAACAGCTCGTACGCGACGACCTTGCGCACGTTCAACACCTCCGATTGACGTGGACCCTGCTGCGTGGACGGCTCGCGCGACCAAAACTCATCGGTGCGATCATCATGCGTCGCCTGTCAGACAGCCTCGGGATAGCTCGCCATTGGGTGGTTGGCACGCCGCCAGCCGCGTATCACCGTGAGAGGCTGCCTCATGCCGCAGAGTGCCGCTGTTCGCGCTGCACATGAAGACGATCTGCCGCTCCTGCGTCAAGAAGGCAACCCAAGGTCACAGGACTTCAATAGCGCGACACTAGATCGACAACATCGAGCCTGGTCTTATCGGGTGTGCGGGTTTCGTCGGCTGAATCGAAGCTCTTGACACTCACGCTGGCCATCGGTGCGCTCCTGGGGATATGAGCGTTCGACATGCCGAGGCGGTATGGAGTGGTTCAATAATCGCCGCAGCGACTTCCTCTGTTATGCCAGTATTCCAGTCAGTTGCAAAAACGGATTGGCCCGGCAGAAAGTCGTCGTCGTCATCAACGATCGCGTATCGAATAACCTCCGGGTGGTCGTCAAGCCACGCCTTAATTTCGACACCTCGGTATTCATCCGGCAGCGCCGGCGTCACGTCGAAGGTCTTGCATACCTTCCTGGCCACCTCCTGGCGGCCATCAGGGAAGTTGCGCCACGTCGAGGCGAGCACCTCCCGGCAGCCGGTGTCGTGCACGATCTTGCGGCCCTGGAAGCCAAGACCGGATCAATGCCGGCGAAGCCATCACGGAATCGCTCACGCGTGCTGACGCAGTTGCATACGCCGTCGATGTCGAGGAAGAGCACCTTCATGGCTGCTCCTCCATCTCATCCCCGCTAGAGACTGACTGACTGCACAGGCCGCGCACCAGGCTGCTCTCCCGGGCGTCCGCTGTCCGGGCGTGGGTGTTGGTAGAGGACGCGGCCGGACCGCCGCGTTCGCGGACTTGCTCCGCCAGGCAGACGGCGTCAGGAAACGACGCCACGCAGGCGCGGCGCGGCGTCGTCAACCTGAAGAGGCCCCGGTTGGGTCGCTAGCTGCTCGACCAGGTCGTCGGCCCACCGAATGAGACCCGCGATGTCGACGCCGTGTGGCGCTTGCTGTGCGTACGGCGCGATGCCAGCGGTTCCGCGTTGAAGCAGCGCAGCAGCGCCGACGGTGTTGCCGCGCCCGGCGTGGGTCAGGCCAACGGCCAGTTGAGCGAGCCCGCGCCAGAACTCACGGTTGGGCTCAGGCGCCGACTTCCATGCGTCCTCCAGGACTTCGTGGGCGTGAAACGGCAGTCCCGCAGCCAGCAAGCGCTGAGCTTCATCGAGTGCGCCGTCAGGCGACAACGGAAAGCTGCTCGGTTGGCGTTGCACCCCCGTTGATCCATATGGCAACGGCCGGCCCAGGCTGTCCCGAGGTCGAGCATTGAGGGCACGTCCTGCCTCGTCGCGGTCGCGATCACCGTCCATCGGTCAATTCCTTCACTGGGCCACGGCGGTCCTGCCCGACGCCGATCACTCGTACATGGCGCTTTATCGCACCTTCTCCGGAATGTGGTCGATCGCGTACAAAACGTGTTTTGCGAGTTCGACGGCGGTTTTCTCGTCGATCTCTGAATGCTGCATCAGCGTGTCAGTCACGAGTTTGATTCGTTTCTCATATACGGACATATACGTACCGTTGCTTGTCATGATCCTTCTCCCTGTCGAGCTGTTGAGCGGTCCCTGCTAGCAGCGAAAGCCAGCCGGGCGGTAAAGGCCGCCGAAGACGCGGCGCCACCCACCGACGCCCCGATATGTAACTGTGGTCGGAGCGTCGGCTGTGTTATCCGAGCCGTGTGGGTTCAACTGCACTAGTCACCGGTCGGCAGGATCGCCGAGTGGGGCCGAGGTTATTAAGCCACCCATACCGCCGGACTTGTCGGCGCCCGGCTTACGGTTGGGCTGGCTCTGCCCTGTCCTCCGAGTCACGGTCGGCGGGTTCCTCGACGCCCTCGGTTGTGCTCGCGCCCATCCCAGCTAGGCCGTCGGCAGCGGGGGCCAGTGGCGTGACCGCGCGCACCTCGATGCGTTTGGGCTTCACTTCCTCCACCTTGGGTATCACCACCTGCAGCACGCCGTCTTCGCTCGATGCCTCGATCGCATCCGCCTCGACATGCCGGGGAAGGGTGATCGAGCGACGGAAGAATCCGTAGCGGCGCTCCAGCACGTGGAATTGCTCGTCGGCTGAGTCCTGGGTCAGCGTCCGCTGGCCTTGGATCGTGAGCAGACCGTCCTGGAACTCGATGTCCAGGTCCTCGATCTTGATGCCGGGTAGCTCGACGCTCAGGACGTAGGCGTCCTTGCGTTCGGAGATATCGACCGCCGGCGCCCACGCGGGAGCGCTGGTTTCGGCGAGGCCGGACTGCACGGCGTCCTGGCCGCGCGCCTGGGCAAGCAACTGGTACATGTAGTTCGTCCCGCTCATGTGCTCCTGCGCGCGGCGCAGGTCATGGAAGGCATCCCAGCGCGTCATTGTGGCCATTTCTGATCCCTTGTTCAGTTGTTCGGCGGCTCGGGATGAACATGAGTTCCCATGAAGTGCGAACGGCGTTCACTTGTCGAGCAACTACGTTTACAGTAGCGTGAACGGCGTTCACTGGCAATGTTGATCCAAGGGAGGCGCCGGTGGCCGAGCAACAGACGTCCCCGCCCGCACGTGCCGCAGCGACGCGCGCGCTGTGGTTCAACGCCCCGGAAACCGATGGGCAGGTCCGCCGCACGCTCACCCGGGAGCGCGTGGTGGCCGAGGCGCTCACGCTGATCGCCCAGGACGGCGTCGAGGCACTGACCATGCGCACCCTGGGCGCGCGCCTCGGGGTGGTCCCCGGTGCGCTCTACCGCCACGTACGCAGCAAGGAACAGCTCCAGGACCTGATCGTTGACGGCGTGCTCGCCGAGGTCGACTGCGACATCGACCACGCACTGCCGTGGACCGAGCAGATCAAGACGCTCGCGCATCGGCTGCGGAACGTCCTGAAAAACCATCCCGGCGTCGCCGGCCTGCTCAAGACCCGCGACCCCCTCGGACCGCACTCGCTGGCCTTGGCCGAGGCTGTCCTGCGGCCGCTGCACGCCGCCGGGTTCCCACACCGCGACGCCGGCCTCGCCTTCTTCCTCATCGTCGACTACACCATCGGGTTCGAGGTCAGCAGCACCCGCATCTCGGTCAACGAACAGCGCGTCCAAGACGCGGCGACCAGGAGACAGCTCCACGAGTTCTTCAGATCGCTTCCCGGTGACCGCTTCCCCACCCTGATCGCCCTCGGCGAGCACGTCTGGATCGACAACCGCGACGAGCGATTCGCCGCCGGAATCAACGCGCTCCTCGACGGGCTGGAACAGGCCCAGCCCCCAACACCACCCAGCTGACCTCCGCGCATCGCATATGGATGCCGACTTGACCGTCCGGGTTTCGCCGCGAACTGGCGCCGCATGACTCGATGTATCGCTTTGCCAGGAAATCGCACACTTGTTCGAGTGTCCGAGGGGGGACTTGCACACTAACCACACGCCTGCACGTGGGCACGGCGTAGCGGTCCCGCGCCGTCGGACCGCACAGGCGCGATACGCGCGAGGGGCGGGCGGCTGTCAGAGCGGTGACCGGGCAGACTAGCAATGTCATCGTCTGTGTGACAATGTAGGTGTGGTCGGGCTGTGGTGGGACGACGAGGACGCTGACTACATCCGTCGCCGTGCCGATCGCTACCCCGGCGCACTGAACATCGAACCCGAGTGGACGTTGGAGGCGGCTGCCGATCCGCGGGCCATCGTGAGGAATCCCGACCCGAAGAGCCGCAGCGGCGCGATCCGAGTGATCGGGTACTCGCCGAGCGCAGGCATCGTCCTGACCGTGATCGCCGACGCGGTGGACTGGGCGGGGATCACGGCGTGGAAGGCCCGAGGGGCGGACCTGCATAGTTACCTGGAGGGAGGCGACGAGCGTGACTGATCGTGCTGTCCGTGCGCGCCGGGCGGCCATTCGTGCCGAGTACGCGAACGAAGAGGCCGACGCGGCCGACGCCGAGGTGCTGGAGAACGATCAGGCCGTTATCTCTGTGCGGGTGCCTGCCGCCCTGGCAGACACGCTGAAGGCGCGGGCGGCCGACGAGCACGTACCGACATCAGCGTTGATCCGCCGCATCCTGACCCGCGCCGTACGGGAAGGTACCGAGCCGGTTCTGACCGTCGAGCAGGTGGAGGAGATCGCCCGCCGGGTGATCCAAGAGTCTGCTTGACCGGAGCTCATGCAAACATATGTTCGAGTGTCCGAGGGGAGACTTGAACTCCCCGCACAGCCGCTCCGCCAGACGATCCGGCGCGTCATGGGCGAGGACCGCGGCGAGCTGCCAGAGCAGAGCCGGCCGCGGCTGGCGCAGGCCCACGCTCAAGCCGGCTCTTGTGCGAATGGCTGCACCCTGCCGCCGCGGCTGGCCCCCGCACCGACAGCCCCAGCGCGGTTTCGCCCCGCCGCAGCAGCACACCAAGCGACCCGGCGAGCCGCTCCCGCTCGACATCCGGCACGACGGACCGCTTCGAACACCTGCGGCCGCTGCCTAACGCGGCCGCGCGCACGCGCGGGGCGTTCCCCCACAACCGCCGTGCTCGCCTCCGCGGTTGGGCGGATTGGCTCCGCACCCAGTGGTGGCCCGTCGATGTATCGGCTCGGAACCGAGAGCCCCAATGGCTGGCGGGCAAGCTCGCATACAGTGTGACGCCGTGGATCAGCCACCCCATTCTCTGGCGGGGCCAACTGTCATGGCGTCGTCGAGTCGCATGGCAGTCGTGTTCGGTGCGCGATGAAACGGGTGGAAATGACCGAGCTTCTCGACCGAGCACGCCGCGCCTTCGAGAGGGGGACCTGGGCAGAGGCATTCAGCCGATTCTCGGCCGCTGACGTCGAGCAGCCGCTGGCGCCGGAGGACCTGGAACGGATGGCGGCTGCCGCCCAGCTGGTCGGGGCCGACGAGGTTGCTGCCGCGACGTGGGAGCGCGCACATCTGCAGCTTCTCGATGGGGGCGAGGTCGAGCGGGCTGTGAGGTGCGCGTTCTGGCTGGCCTACGGCTTGCTGATTCTTGGGCAGATGGCGCGGGGCGGTGGCTGGATCGGCCGTGCGCAGCGCCTGGTGGAGGAGCACGGACTTGACTGCGTGGAGCAGGGGTTTCTCATGATCCCTATGGGGCTCCGGACCCTCGAAGGGGGCGACCCCGCCCAGGCCCACGAGATCTTCGGACGCGCGATCGCCATTGGTCAACGATTCGGTGAGACCGACGTTGTCACGCTCGGTCGGCTCGGGCAGGGCCGCTCGCTCGTTGTCATGGGGCGAGATTCCGAGGGCCTGGCGCTGCTCGACGAGGCCATGGTTGCGGTGACGGCGAAGGAGGTCAGCCCCATCGTCGCCGGCCGCGTCTACTGCGCGGTCATCCTCGTTTGCCAGCAAGCGTTCGACCTCAACCGCGCTCACGAGTGGACCGCGGCCCTAAGCGACTGGTGCGAGTCCCAGCCCGACATGGTGCCCTTCCGGGGCCAGTGCCTCGTGCACCGCGCCGAAGTCATGCAGTGGCACGGGCAGTGGCTCGAAGCGCTCGCCGAAGCGAAGCGCGCACGCGACCGGCTCTCCGATCCTCCGGGGCAGCCGGCGGTGGGCTTGGCCTTCTACCAGCTCGGTGAGCTCTACCGACTACGGGGTGACTTCGCTGATGCCGAGGTCGCGTACCGCGAAGCGAGCCGGTACGGCCGGGCTCCCCTACCCGGGCTTCCGTGCCTCCGGATGATGCAGGGAGATGTCGGTGCCGCCGCAGCCGCCATCCGCCGCGTCCTGGGCGAGACCCACGATCGGGTGACAACGGCGCAGCTGCTGGGTGCTGGCGTCGAGATCATGCTCGCGGTGGGCAACATCGACGCCGCGACCGAGGCGGCAGCCGAGCTGGCGGTCATCGCAGCCGACGTCGACGCCCCCGTGCTGCGTGCGATGGCCATGCAGGCCAGCAGTGCTGTGTCGCTGCATCGCGGCGATCCGCGAGGCGCACTCGACGCGGCCCAGCAGGCGGCCTCCGCGTGGGCCGGTCTCGAAGCCCCGTACGAACATGCCCGGTCGCGCCTCCTCGCGGCACTGGCCTGTCGCGATCTCGGCGATCGAGATTCCGCTCACCTCGAGGTCGATGCCGCGCGGCACACCTTCGAACAGCTCGGTGCTGCGCCCGATCTGGCCCGCCTGAAGGCGCTGTTCCCGACGGCCGCACCGCCTGCCGCCGGGAATCTCACCACGCGCGAGATCGAGGTGCTCGCTCTGGTGGCAAGAGGTAAGACGAACCGCGAGATCGCTGCGGAGTTGACGGTCAGCGAACACACCGTTCGTCGACATCTCCAGAACATCTTCCACAAGGTGGGTGTCACCTCGCGCGCCGCCGCCACCGCGTTCGTATACGAGCACGGGCTCATCTGATCAGGCTCAGCGGCGTCGCTCGCGTGGTACGGCCGTACCACGCGAGCGACGCCGGACCTTTGGCACGCACGGGCGATGACGCGCCGTCGGGGTCGTCTTACCTTCGGCGCTGAGACATCAACCACCCGCCCGAGCGACAGGAGAAGACGATGCCCGTCACCATGCTGGTCGACAACCCCGATGGATCGCAGGAGCTGTACGAGGCGCTCCGTACCGAGATGAAGCTCGACGGACCGTTGGGCGGCACCGTTCACGTCGCCGGGCCAGGTCCCTCCGGAGGCTGGCGTGTCATCGAAGTCTGGGATTCGGTCGAGGAGGCGAGCCGATTCATCAAGGAGCGTTTCTTGCCCGCCCTCGAGGCCGTCGGCTTCACCGGCCGGCCTCCGAAGGCCGAGTTCTGGCCCGTCCACGCCTGCCTGACCGCGACCCCCAGCGGCCCGTGATGGGCACCGGTGACCTCGCCTGGAATCGCGGCAGGGTCGCTGTCATCGCGGTTGCGCCAGCCTTCTTCGGCGCAGCGCTGGTGGCGCATCCCTACATCTCCGGGCGACTGCCCAACGCAACAGCGATCGCAGAGGCGGTCACCGCCGACACGACCATGTGGGCGGTGGTGCACCTCGGAGCGGCTGTGGGGTCAGCCCTGATCGCCATCGCGTTCCTGGCCGTGCGGAGCTACCTGCAGCAGGCGGGCGAGAGTCGCTACAGCGTGCTCGGACTGCCGCTGGTGGTTCTGGGCAGCACCATGTACGCGGTCCTACCGGGCATGGAGTTCGTGCCGCTGGCAGCGGCCGAGAACGGCGACACCGCCTCGGACGTCGCTGCTGCTCAGAGCGCGATAGCGGGCTGGTTCATGACCGTGTTGTTGGTCGGCGGTATCGCGTTCGCTGCGGGAGCGTCGCTGTTCGCGACGGCCATCTCGAAGGCCGGTGTGCCCAGTGCTGGGCTGAGACGAGTCGTGGTCGCCGCGCTGCTCGTCATGGCCGTCACTCGGTTGGTCCCACTATTCATCGCCCAGTTCTATCTGCAGAGCCTCGCCGCGTTGGTCGCGCTGTGGCCGCTGGCCTATGTCATGTGGATCCATCCCGTACCGCCCGCACCGGCCCCTTCCACTGTGGTCAGCACGCCGACCTAGCCTCCCGCCTGACCCGGCGGATTGCACGGGTGACGAGCGCGACAACCGTCCTGGTGATCAAGCGCGTCGCACTCCCGTGAGTGAGCATCGCCCACCGGATGGAGCGAACATGGAGCGATGACCTGAACTGAACTGGGTCAAACAGGCCGTAACGGAACCCAACAGACGGTCAGGGCGCAGTGGTGAGCACGGGCGAGTTGCTCGCCGTCGCCCGAAGGCCATGGCAACGGGCGGCCTGGCGGTCTACGTAGCTCGCAAGCGCCGGTGCAGCGACGGCGGCCTCAACGCTTGGGACGACGAGTCACCGAATCCGATTCAGAACTTCGCGCCAGGTCGCGATCAACGTGCGACCTGACGCGCTGTCCAACCCGCACTCGCGCGGGAAATGCTTGGCCTCCGTTGGGGCAGACCTCGACCTCCGGGCACGTCGGTTGGCGGTGCCTCAGACCGTCATCGGGGGTGTGGGCACGGTGGCGCGACCGCTGGCAGAATCCCACGCCCAGCGCGGCATGGGTGCTCATCCGTCGCCGGCGAGGTAGGCAAAGACCCACGCTTTGGCCAGGTCCTTTGACCGGGCGTAGGACTCGTCATCGGTGTCGAAGTCGATTGAGCATCGCCACGTGGTGTGGCCGATCTTGGCATAGTTGCGGGTCCCAGGCTCACCGGCCGGCCTCCACGGTGCCTGCCTCGCACGGCTCGTCGCCGATCCGGACCGTTTCCATTACCCCATCGGGACGTAGCTCACCGACTGTGACAGTTCCAGCGGCGCCGCTATGTTGATCTACAATTTCGGGACGTTCGATGATCACGTCGATCGGCGGTGATAGCCAAACATGGCCGCTGAGCTGCAGGCCTTCTGGAATAAAATGATCTTTGGTGATGGGTGTAGCTGAGGGGATTCGAAACCTGACCCACTGACTGCCAGAAACGTTCCATAAAGCGCTGACCTGCGCATATAGCGAAATCACGGCTGAGGATGGATCGGTGGGAGCGGCTCATCGACTGTGGTCCACGGCGGGGACCGGGTTGGGTGAACTAACGAGGAACATCCAACCTTGTGGCCCCTCCCGGGAGGACACTGTCAGTCATGACGGAGGCGGAGCCAAGCCGAGCCGAGACGGCGTTCCTCCTGGGCTACGCGCTGGCCACCGGACGAGTCAGCGCCGCTCCCGACGACCAGTACGAGTCGGCCCGGGGAGCCCTGCAGCACGCGATCAGCCTCGGTGACCCGGAGTGGTCCCCGCGGGCGGCGTACGTGCTCGGCGAGCTCTCGGTGGTCCGCGGCCGGCTCGACGTCGCCGACCACAACACCCGGCTGGCGATCGACTCCGGCCACCCAGACTGGGCACCCGCCGCGTACGTCGTGCTCGGCCTGCTGGAGGTCGCCCGCGGGAACAAGGGGGCCGCAATGTCGGCCTACGACACCGCAATCGCCAGCGGGCATCCCGAGCACGCTCCGCACGCTTGGTTCAACATGGGCACCTTGATCCAGTCCCGGGGCGAGGCCGGCGCGGCCCTGTACGCGTTCCAGCAGGCGGTGATCTCGGAACACCCGATGTATGCCGCCAAGGCAGCCGTGAACCTCGGTTTCGTCGCCTTCAACGACCTCGGCGATGTGGCCATGGCCCGAGCGGCGTTCCATACAGCCCTCAGCTACGGGGATCCACAGCAGTCGGCCCTGGCGGCCCAGAACCTCGCGGCCATGGATCACCTCACGGCCGAGGGCGACGCCGGCCGGCCACAGCAGGTCACCGACGACGGCGTCAACGTCAGCCAGGCCCGTCCTCAGGACCCGATCAAGCGACGCTGGTTCAGCAGCCGCCCCCAGCGATGACGGCGCCCTCTCCCGCGCCTGTGGGGTTCCAGAAGTCGGCCTGACCCCTGTGACCTGTGGCGATCGGTGTTCCACGCGGTCGCCCACCCCTCGACGACAGCATCGCCGTGCTGATCGCACGGCTCGCCCGCGAGAACCGACCTGGGGCTACCAGCGCATCCAGGGCGAACTGCTCATACTCACGCATCGCGTCGGCTCGTCGACGATCCGCAGGATCCTCAAGCTGCGGCGGATACCGCCGGCGACATGGACTACGTCCTCCACGACCAGAACCTCATCATTGGCGGCTTCCATGTTCTGCTGGCAGCAACGTTCTGTTCGCGCTCCCGATGCCCGACTGGTCCGACCACGCTGCCGTGGCGGAGTTTGCCGCCGCCGGCGCCGAGATCCTCGGCGACGACCCCGCCGCGGCACGTGCGACCGCCGAGCGCATCTTCGACCGCACGCCGGGCACGGAGCCCGCGGTCCAGATGGCCAACCAGATGGGCATGGTCTTCTCCAAGCTCAACTGCAAGCCGCGCTGGCGCGAGCGCCTGCCCGAGCTCGCGATACCGGCGCTCCTGGTGCACGGTCGCCGCGACACGTTCTTCCCGGTCGGCAACGGCGAGGCGCTCGCGCGCGAGATCCCTGGCGCGCGGTTGCTCGTGCTCGAACAGGCCGCGACCGCGATCCCCGACGCGGCCGCCGACGAGGTCGCCTCGGCGATGCTCGCGCTGTAGGCGGTCGTGGATCACGCATGTGCGGGCGATGACGGCGGCGGGCTCTTGATCCTCGTTGCAGACGCAGATAGGCCAAGAGATCCTTGACTTTCCGAGGCCGTGAACCTCGAACTGTCCCAGGACGGGCCCGTGGAATGACTCGTGGAACAGTTCTAGGCCATCGCACTCCGCTTCGCCGTGCTCATCGAGTTCCACTCCCACCAGTGCGAGGTCGTGCACGTCGAGCACACGCCCACCCCGATAACCGCGCGCGACGACGAAACGCGGCTGTCCCGGTGGACGATCCTTGACCGGCAAAGTCAGTTCATGCGCGGGATGCACGATGAGCCTCATGGCGGGAGCGGGATGCCCGTGGACCCTGAAGCCGGAATCGGCCGTACTGTCGGGAACTCGCACGCCCGGTGCCGGATGCACTTACCGGTGCGGGGCTGGTGACTGAGGTGGCAGCGGAGCCGACTGCCGTAGACAACGAGGCCCGCGAGCTCGCCCGCAAGCTCGTGTTGAGCCTGCATGGGCTCAGGCACGACCTGGACACGGCCGGTGCGCCGGCTGGGTCTGGACATCCCCGGACAGCAGCCGGAACCGTCCCCGGCCGGGGAGGACGTGACGCCGCTGTCTAAGACGTCGTTTCAGAAATTGGCGGGTCGGGTCATTGCGGCGCGTGGTGGTGGTGGCAGCATCGCGGCGTGGCCGTGCGTCGGGTGACCGCGAAGACGAAGATCTTCGAGATCGAGATCGTGTTGCAGGATGTGCGCCCGCGGGTCAGCCGCAGAGTGCAGATGCCGGGCGAGGCGACGCTCGCCGAGGTGCACGAGGTGGTGCAGGCAGCGATGGGCTGGACCAACTCGCATCTGCACGAGTTCGACATCGACGGCGCCCGGTACGGACTACCGGATCCGGACTGGGACACCGGCGATGTCGTCGACGAGGCGAAGGTCACGCTGTTTCGTTTGGTCGGGCCCGGTGACCGGCTGGACTATGTCTACGACTTCGGCGACAACTGGGGCCACACCGTTGACGCGTGGAGAAGATCGCCGCGCCGGAGCCAGGGGTGCGGTATCCGCGGTGCGTGGCGGGCCGCAGGGCGTGCCCACCGGAGGATGTGGGCGGCCCGTGGGGCTATGGCGGGTTCCTGGAGGCGATGGCCGACCCTGCCCATCCCGAGCACGACGAGCGTGCCGAGTGGGTCGGGAGGGTCGTTCGACCCGGCCCGTTTCGACCTCGACGAGGTCAACGAGGCCATGGCGAGGCTGGCCTGGCGTCCGCATGACCGCATCGCCGCGATCGTCGGTGCATCGGCGGCGCTCCGGATCGGCGGCCGTGATAGCGCTGGCGGCGGGCTACTGTCGGTCAGCTGGCGCAGCCGGCGGTGGCAGATCAGGGCGCAGGCCAGGGTGAGCAACGCCGACAACGTGGCCTCGGTGCGGTCGTAGCGCAGCGCGAGACGGCGGAAGCCCAGCAGCCAGGACATCGTGCGCTCGACGACCCACCGCACCCGACCCAGCCGGCTGGAGTTCTCGATGCCGCGGCGGGCGATCCGCACCGTGATCCCGCGCCGCTGCAGGTAGCGGCGGCAGCGTGGAGTAGTCGTAGCCCTTGTCGGCGTGCAGCTTGTCCGGCCGACGCCGCGGCCGGCCCGGGCGCGCCAGGACGTTCGCGGACGCCGGGGTTGGTGTCCAGCAGCGGCGCCAGCATGGTGCTGTCGTGGGCGTTGGCGCCGCTGATCAGCGCATGCAGCGGCAGTCCGTTGCGGTCGCACAGCACGTGGTACTTGGTGCCGGCCTTGCCGCGGTCGGTCGGGCTCGGCCCGGTCTGCTCGCCCTTGCGCTTGGCCCGCACGCTCACGCTGTCGACCGCGGCCCGGGACCAGTCGAGCAGACCCTTGCTGGCCGAGCCTGTCGAGCACGGTGCGGTGCAGCCGCTCCCACAGCCCTATCCGCTGCCACTCCCGCAGCCGCCGCCAGCAGGTCACTCCGGATCCGCAGCCCAGCTCCGGGGGTAGCTCGTTCCAGCTGATCCCGGTCTTCAGCACGAACACGATCCCGGCGAGTGCGGCGCGGTCCGGCACCCGTGGACGACCGGTCCGGCCGCGGCGGGCTCGTCGCGGCGGAATCAGTGGCTCGACCAGCTCCCACAGCTCGTCGCTGACCAACCGCTCAACACAAGATCGCCTCGCCATCGCCGCCGAGGATCAAGGCCAAGGGTCGCTCCACAAAGGACCGACACGCCTCGGACTTCTGAAACGACGTCTAAGCAGCAGCGACTGGACCGGGCGTTCGACTTCATCGCACCGAGCGACTACGAAGCCGTGTCGATCGAGCTGCGGAACCGGGTCGAAGACCTGCTCTGGTCAAGGGAGAACTGGCCGCCGATCACCGCCCGGGTGCGCCGCGAGCTCGCCGAAGCCCTGGATCTGCCAGGTGAAATATGGTCGGAGGCCGATGGGCTGCTCGATCTGGTCAAGCAGCACTGGGTCCTGCACCCTCCGGCGTGGTCGTTTGACTGAAAAGACCCCTACGAGCCGGTCGCCCGGCGCATGCTCCGGAACCCCGGCGACTGGACGACGGTTGAGTTCTTCAAGGAAATCGGTGCCCTCGACGATGGCGATCGCCGGTTCGCGCTGTTCCTCGAAGGGCTGCTGTCCGGGTCGGTGAACCCGAACGAGACTCGCCAGCGGGAGCTGGTCGCGGCGATCTCGCCGGTCCTGGCCCGCGCGGGATTGAAAATCGTCGAGTCCGGCACGCATAGCGGCTACCCAGGCTTCACGATCGTCGGCGCGGGAACCCGCCCTCGCCCGGCCCAACTCATCCTGTTCGCCTCGCCGCACGCCAAGCCCGCGCTGCGCATCCGCGACGTGCTCGAGCAGAGCATCGAGGTCCTGACCGGTGATGTCACGGTGCTCGCCTACGATTTGCCCGTCGCCGAGCGCGGACTGAGCTGGCGTGACGTCGAGTCGTGGTGGTCGCACCGCCGAGACATCTCGGCTGAGCAGGCTAGGAGCGAGCTGTGGCGACATCTGGCGAAGGCTTGCGCCGACGTGTCACCGGCCCAGCGGGCGCTCCTCGGCGCCTACTACGACTACGCGAAGGGCCACGACCCGTTGTTCGCGCTGCTGCCGGAGGTGTGGCTGCACTGGGATTCTGGTCTCGCGAGCTCACCGCGGGGAGGACGCCTACCTCAACCAACGAATGGACTTCCTAAGTCTGTTGCCCGGGCTGAGACGAGTCGTGCTCGAGGTCGACGGGCAGCAGCACTATGCGACCTCCGCCGGCAAGCCGAGCCTCCGCATCTACAGCGATACAACCCGCGGCGATCGCGACCTTCGCCTTTCCGGGTACGAGGTCTACCGCTTCAGCAGCTACGAAATTGGCGATGACCGTGCCGCGGGCACGGTCAGGGAGTTTTTCGGCGGTTGCTTGATGCGGCGCCCCACGGCAAGTGCGCCGGGGCGAGCATCGTCGATCAGGTGGCGCAGGCGCTCCATACCGCGCACACGGCCGGCTCATCCACCGCAACATCAAGCCCTCCAACTTGCTGGGCGCGCTAAGCGAACCGGGCCGATCAAGGCCTCGACCTGCGACCTAGAGATTCCACGATCGTTTTCAGAATGCCGCCACGCCTGCTGATCAGACTTGGCCGGGCCCTCGCTGCATGGGCGTCGTCAGCCGGCGTGGGCATGGGATCTCGGTGAGCGTTGGAGGACGAGAAGGAAGAGCCAGTGCGACGAGCATGGTGGCCGCGATGCCGGCTGAGACGGCGAGCACGGCGGCGCTGAGACCGTTCGCAGTCGCGATCCGCAGCGCCTCGCCGTTGAGGTCGTCGGTGTCGGCGTTGGCCACCAGGACGAGGACGGCGAGGCCGAGGGCGGCGCCGATTCCGCTGCCGGTGGAGGCGATGGCCGAGGCGACGCCTTGGTCGCGGTCGACTACGCCGGTGCCCGCGGCAATGAACATGGTGGTGAAGACGACACCGTCGGCGATGCTGAGCGCGACGAGGCCGGGGATCAGGGCGGCGTAGGAGCCGTCGGGAGACATTGCAAGTCCGAGCGCTACCGCGCCAAGTGCGCCGAGGCGCAAGCGCGGCGACCATGGTCGGCCGCAGACCAAGCCGCGTCGTCATCTGGCCGCCGAGCGCCGAGCCGGCGACTACGAACGCGGTTGGGAGCAGGAACCCGACGCCGGTTTGCAGGGCGTCGTAGCCGCGCACGTCCTGGAAGTAGAGCGAGAGGAAGTACAGCACCGCGCCAAAGGTGGCCGCGAACAAGAGCGCGATTGCGACGGCGACGTCAAGGTTGCGGTTGGCCAGCAGCCGCGACGGCAGCAGCGGATCACGGCTGCGCCGCTCGATGATCGCGAGTGCCCCGAGTGAGAGTAGGCCGGCGGCGGCGCTGGCGACGATGGCGGGCGAACCCCAGCCGAACTCCGGGCCTTGGATGAGTGCGAACACGAGGAGGGAGATGCCTACGGTGGCACTCAGCGCGCCGGGTAGGTCGAACTCGCGGTTCTGCTCGCGCTCGCGGTCGCGGGCGATCAGCCGCAGCGCCGCGAGCGCGGCAAGACCGGCCAGCGGCACGTTGACGAAGAACACCGCTTCCCATCCAAATGCATGTGTCAGCACGCCGCCGAGCAGCACGCCGACCACCAGCCCGGCCGCCCCCGAGCTGCCCCACACCGCCAACGCGCGGTTGCGCTCGCGGCCTTCGGCGAACGTGGTGTTCACCAGCGCCAGGGTGGCGGGAAAGACGAGCGCCCCCCCGAGGCCCTGGGCCGCGCGGGCGGCGAGAAGGACCTCGGGTACCGGAGCGAGGCCCCCAGCCAGCGAGGCACCGACGTACAGCACGAGCCCCGTTACGAGGACCCGGCGGCGGCCGAGCAGATCGGCGGCGCGACCACCAAGCAGCAGGAATCCGGCGGACGCCACCGCATACGCGCTGATCACCGACTGCAGCGTTTGCGCCGAGAAGCCCAAATTGCGGCCGATCTCGGGCAGCGCGACCACCACGATGTACTGATCGAGCGAGACGATCAGCATCGCGAACGCCAACAGCGCCAACGTCGCCGCTGAGCGGGGCGAGCCGAGGGAGCCCCGGCGGGATGCTTCGCTCACCGCATCACCGGGTGTGTCATGGCCGGCCGCCGGCGGCAGACGACAAGACCGTGTCCGAGCACGCCGCGTCCAGGCGTGGAAGAGCGTCCAGAACAACGAGTCGGATGCGGGAGGCTTGGACATGGTGCGAATTCCTCTCGGCCGTCGCCTCGGCTGTCGCAACCGGACGGATCACGTCAGGCGGCGTCCGAGCTGCGGGTGCGCAGCTGTACGGCGATCGCGGCGAGCCAAGCGGAGGTGATCACGGCGCCGACCGCGAAGCGCAGGCTGGCGCTGTCGGTGCTCCATGGCAGCGCGGTGAGCGCCAGGCTGGCCACACCGGTGGCCACCGAGTAGATCGCCCAGGTCCGCTGCCCGAGCCCGGCGAAGCGGCGGGCGAACACGAATCCCGCCGCGGCCAGCGACACGAAGGCCACCATCGCGGACAACGCGTGCAGGACGGCGTTGATGCTGAACTGGTCCGGCAGGCCGGCCGGCGCACCGGCGGGGAATCCGAACCCGGGGTCGGTGACGAACACCCCGGCGCAGATCATCCCTACCCCATAGGCGCCGACCAGCACTGGCCCCCAGGTGCCGGCCCGTCCTTGACGCAATGCCCGCCGGATGCCGACCGCGAACGCGATGGCCAGCAGGCCGGTCAGCAGGAAGTTGGTGATCTGGAGCCAGCCGAGGTTCCCGAGGCTCAGCGCGCTGAGCGGGTGCAGGCGCAGGTCGAACCCCGGCCGCGTGACGGCCTGCGCGAAGGACGTCAGCGGGAAACAGAACGCCGGCTGCCGCGCCGCAGGCCAGCAGGGATCTCGTGGTCCCGAGATGAGCGGCGGGGGTTGCTGCCCCGGACTCGGGGATTGTGCGTGTCATCGGTTCGGTCCCTTCGCGTGTGGTGCTGGTGTCAGGTCCGGGCGTAGTGCAGCTCGACGGTGCCGGTGTCGTAGCGGGTCGTGTCGAGCAGGGTTAGCGAGCCAGTTCGGGCACATCGGCGAACAGGCGCTTCCCGGCGCCGAGCACGACGCGGGTGTACCCGATGTTCGGCGCGCTGTTCGGCTACGGCCTGGTCCGGCTCGTTCGACGGTCGCCGTCCGGCGCCACCCTGGTCCGGCGGCGCTGCCGCTGGCTGCTGGTGATCGGGTTCGCGCACGCTGCACTGCTGTTCGCCGGGGACATCCTCGGCGCATACGGGCTGCTCGGGTTGCTGCTCGGCGCGATGATCGCGGTCGCGCCGGACCGACGGCTCCTTCGCGCGGCGGGTCCGTGGCTGCTCGGCCCGGCGCTGGCCGGAGCGGCGTTGGCCGCGCCGGTGCTGCCCGGGCAGACAGCGTGGCTGCTGTCCATGACCGTGGCCGACCCGGTGGCGGCGGTGGCCCTGCGGGTCGGCGAGTGGGTCGCGGTCGGGCTTGTCCAGGCGCTCGGGGTCGCGGCTGCCGTGCTGATCGGTGCCTGGGCCGGCCGGCGGCGACTGCTCGACGAGCCGGCGGCGCACCGGCGGCTGCTGGTGCGCACGGCAACGGTCGGCCTGCCGGTGGCCGTGGTCGGCGCCGTCCCACTCGGGCTGATGGCGGCCGTGGTCTGGCCGGACCCATCTGTCGCGGCACGGCTCGTCGCGGGCGCCCTGCACGGGATCACCGGATACGGCGGCGGGCTCGGCCTCGCCGCGCTGGCTGGGCTCGCCGCGATCCGGCTCGCCCGGCGGCGCGGACACATCACGACCGCGCTGATCGCGTGCGGGCAGCGCTCGCTGAGCTGCTACCTCGCTCAGTCGGTCGTGTTCGTCGCCGTGCTCGCCCCGTACGGCGGCGGCCTGGGCGACCGGATCGGCGTGCCGGGTGCGACGGCGATCGCGGTCGGGGCCTGGGTGGTCACCGTGCTCGCCGCGGAGGCCATGCGCCGTGCTGGACATCGCGGGCCGGCCGAGGTGTGGCTGCGCCGCCGCACCTACCCGCGGGTGCGGTCCGGTGAGCGCTGACGAACTGGGTCGCCGCCGCGAATCGACTCCACCGGCGCGTCACCCGGATTACGCTCTCCGCGTGTCGGGCGAGCCCCCGGTCGACGAAACCCTCGACAAACCGGTCGACAAACCGGCTGCCGAATCGCTCGACGCACCGGTGGACAAGGTGGTCGGCCGGGACCTCCTGCGGGCCGTCGTGCCATTCGTCGGGGCCGGCGTGGTGGTCTACGCGGCAATCACCGACCCCGGGCACCCGGCACAGATCGCCTTACTGGCCGTGGCTGCCGGACTCTTTGCGGTGTGGGCCTTCCGTCCCGCTTGGATGCCGACGCTGGCGCTGACCGCCGGCGTTCTGGTCTGCGTGGTGCCGGCGAAGCTGTCGGGCAATCTCGACGTCGGGCTGTTCCTCGTCTCGCTGCTGGCCATCGTCGTCGCGGGCTGGGAGCCCTCCCGCCGGGTCCTGGCGGTGGCCGGCGCGGCGGCGCTGGCGACCCCGCTGCTGATCGGGCTGCTCGACCCGGGCGACGTCGACGTCGGCATCTGGCTGGCCGCGGTCGCGTTCCCAGCGTTGATGAGCTGGTTGTTCCGACGCCAGGAGGAGCTGCGGGCCCAGCTCGAGGAGTCCCGGCGGCGGCTGGTCGCGCAAGCGGTGTCCGACGAGCGCCGGCGGATCGCCCGCGACGTGCACGACCTGGTCGGGCACGGGTTGGCCGCAGTGCTGCTGCAGGTGGCCGGGGCGCGGCATGTGCTGCGCCGCGATCCGGATGAGGCCGACGTTGCGCTGCGGGCCGCCGAAGACGCCGGCCGGCGCAGCCTGACCGAGCTGCGTGCGACCGTCGCGTTGCTGCGGGCCGACGGTGACAACGCTGTCTCGGCCGTGCCCGGACTGAAGCAGCTCGCCCGGTTGGTCGACGACGCGCGGGCCTCCGGGCTGGCCGTCGAGTGCGCCACGCTCGGTGACCTCGAGCAAGTCGACCCGATGGTCGGGCTCACCCTCTACCGGGTGGCCCAGGAGGCGCTGCTCAACGCCGCTCGGCACGCACCGGAAGCACGGACCGCCGTCACGCTCGATGTCGGCGACGAGCGGGTCGAGCTTCGCGTCGACAGCCGCCCGGTCGGCCCGGCGGTCGGGGCTGCCGGCGGTCGCCGGCCGGGCTACGGGTTGATCGGCATGCGCGAGCGGGCCGCCGCGATGGGCGGCGAGTTGCATGCCGGCCCGGACGGCGACGGCTGGCTGGTCCGCTGCGTCGGTACCGCTCGCCGAGCCAACCCGCCGAGAGGGTCGCCCCGTGACCGCCGCGCCGATCCGCACCGCGGTCGTCGACGACCAGGCGGTGGTCCGGGCCGGCGTCGCCCGCATCCTCGGGCCGCAGGACGGCTTCGACGTGGTCGCGCAATACGCCGATGGTGCGGAGCTGCTGCAGCGCGCCGACGACGCTGGCGCTCGATCTCGTGGTGATGGACGTGCGGATGGCCGGCCTGGACGGGATCGAGACGACCCGGCGACTGAGGCAACGGCCGCAACCAACGCCGGTCCTCGTGCTAACCACATTCGACGAGGACGAGGTGCTGTGGGGCGCCATCGAGGCCGGAGCCGGCGGGTTTCGTCCTCAAGGACGCCGGCGCCGACGAGATCATCGCCGCGGCGCGCGCGGTCGCCGGCGGCGCGGCATGGTTCGACCCCGCGGTCACCGCACGCGTGCTGTCCGCCTACCGCCGGTCCGTCGCGCCCGCCCAGCGCGCGGCCCGCCGCCTCGAGCAACTCACCACCCGCGAACACGAGGTGCTCCAACACGTCGCGCGCGGCGCCACCAACGCCGAGATCGCGGCAGCGCTGTACCTCAGCGAAGCGACGGTCAAGTCGCACATCGGTGCGATCTTCACCAAGCTCGGGCTGCGCGACCGCGCGGCCGTCATCGTCTACGCCTTCGACCACGGCGTCGTGCACCCACCGACTTGATCGGCTGCGGGTGAGATCGGTTGTGTCAGGGTGCCGGGAAGATCAGACGGCGGGCGGATCAGGCAGGTCGTCGAGGAACTCGGGCGAATACCGGTCGGCGGGGCGGTGGATGAGGCCATCGCCTGGCAGTCGGCTGGACGGGCGCTGTTGCGCGCAGACGACGGTCTCGCGCGGCGCGCGATCTAGTGAGCCGTGTTGGCTGCCGCGCCCCGACCCCGGGGTAACGCGGCCGCGGTGATCATCTGCGGTGGCGAGCCGTGTCGAGCCACGGGCAACGCCGAGCTCCTTGCGGATCAAGTACGGGGTGAGCGGCTCGACACGATCAACCTGCTTGCCGAGCAGAGCCCAGGCTATGTCTGGCGGCTTACCACTGCGGAAGGGCACGTTCGCTGCGTGGTCACCGACGACGCTGGGCCGGCCTTCGTCAATGTGTCGATCTGGGAGAACTACGAGTCTCTGCACATGCGGACGGCTCACCGGACCCGGTCGACGGCCGGAGTTTCGTCGGCTATTTGGTCAGCGTCGACTTGTTCGGGCAGCCACGATGATCGCGGCGGTGCTGACCGCGTGCGGCGGGCGGGAAGCCCGCCAAGTGCGCGAGGTGCCGTTACCGCAGGCGGGCGACGGCGAAGTGCTGGCGCGTCAGCGCAGCAGCGTTGAACAACCCGGACATCTCGACGCGGGAGGGCGCCTACGGCCTGCCGCGCTTACCGGCCGGGCGGCGCGGACCGGTCCGAATCACACACCTGAAAACAAGACCTCAGTCCGACCGTGACATAACCGTGCGGTCGCTATCGGCGGCACCCTGTACACTTTTCCAGGACGATTCTGCGGCCTCGAACGAGGCGATTGTTGTACGGGTAAGTGTTGTTCGGACAAGTCCAACCTGTGCTGTTCCCTCCCGTACAGTAAGGTGATCGAGGATGCCGCACGGCAGGTTCGGAGCCAGTTTAGGACGATCGGCGATCAGGGTCATTGAGGAATCGTCGCTGGCTAGGCCAATTGCATCGACGTTGCCCAGTTCCCCCGTGATTGGTCTCGAAACTGAGATTATTTGCAACCTTCGGAAGGAAACCCACGGCAGTCGACCTTTGCGCCTGTGCGGTGGTTGGCGGCATATTGAAATGCATTGTATCCGGATAGTTCGCGCCAGTCCTCGACGTTCTGGTGCAGGACAGAGCATGGCGATCACTGCGTTGGGATGCCCGAACACACCTCGGAGCAGAAGTTGTAGCGGGCACGTCAGCGAAGGTGCCTTGCTCGGGCGTGACGGTCCAGCGAGTCAGGGCAGCACCGCGATCGCCTCGATCTCGATGAGGAGGTCGGGCTCGGCCAGGGCGGCGACGCCGATTAGGGTCGACGGCCGCGGCTGTCCACCGCCGAGCTGCTGGGCGGCACGCGTCGCGCCCTCGCCGAGTGCGGCCATCTTGCCCTCCGACCAGTCCACGACGTAGATCGTCAGCTTGGTGACGTCGTCGAAGCCGGCGCCGACGCTACTCAGCGCGGTGGCGACGTTGAGCAACGCCTGCTCGGTCTGGGCGGCCAGGTCGCCCTGTCCGACGCTCTCTCCGTCGGCTGTTCTGGCCACCTGACCGGCCACGTAGACCGTCCTTGTTCCGGGTCGCCACACCGACGTGCGTGTATAGCTCAGGCTTGTGCAACCCGTCGGGGTTGATCAGTTCGACCGGCATCAGAGTTCCCCTTCGTGCTCGGCGCCCGAAAGGCGCAGCTATCGCGGTCAGGCCTAGCCAACCATCAGACGCTGACAGCCCGCGATGTGAACGAAGGCCCGAAGCGGGAAGGTTTCGGAATGAGCTGCTGGGCCGGGGCTCGATCTGAGCGAACTCTACGGCGACGTCGGTCGACGGGGCGCGGCGGCCGTGATGAAGCTAGTTTACGGACTGGCACCGTCACGAGCTCCCCGACTACCGCATCGAATACACGGGACTGCCCCGACTTCGGTTGACTCGCGGGGTGTGTGGTTCAGGCGGCGATTGCGGCGGACTGGTGGAGCATTTCAAACTCGATGGGTGTGAGGCGGCCGAGGCGTCGTTGCCGACGCCGGCGGTGGTAGGTGCGTTCGATCCAGATGATGATCGCCAGGCGCAGCTGCAGAGGTAGAGCTTGCCCTCATCGGTCCAGTGCTCGGTGATGTCGGTCAACCACAACCGGTCGGGCTGCTGGGCGGTGAACTGCCGCCTGACGAGGTCGTCATGGACCGGCGGCCCGGATCGACGATGAAGTCCGCGTTTCTTGGCGAACACCGAGAAGATCCGCTGCTGCGAACACAGCCGGTGGACGCGGTTCTCGCCGGCGACGATGCCGTGGGCGGGTAGTTCGTCGGCGATGAACCGGTACCCGAATTCCGGATCGCCGGCGTGGATATCGAGTGCGGCGTTGATCAGATGGGCATCGTCCCAGTCCCGTCGGGACACGGGATCGGTGTTCCACTTGTAGAACGCTTGCCGGGAGAATCCCAGCACCCGGCAGGTCACCGCGACGGGGATACCGTCGGCGGCAAGGTCACGGACCAGCGGGAACATCATTTTGGGTTGACATCCCGGTCGATAGGTAGGCCACCGCCCGGCGCATCACCTCCGCTCTCCTGTTCGAGCAGCCGGATACGTTTGCGGGCCTCGCGGAGCTCGTCGGATTCGTCTCGTGTGAGGCCGGGTCGGGTGCCGTCCTCGATGTCGGCCTTGCGCAGCCAGTTCTTCAGGCAGGTCTCGGAGATCCCGAAATCTTTCGCGATCTGCTCCAGCGGGGCTTCGCGTTTGCGGGCCACGGCGACGACGTCGCGGCGGAACTCCTCGGGATACGGCTTCGGCATGTCGATCATCCTTCCACCGTGAGGGCGAGATCCCTCACAGGTCAGGTGTCAACCAGAGCCGGGGCAGTCCCCACCGAGAGCGCCGACGGCATCTCAGGCTGGGGCCCGCCACGGCCATTCTTCACCTCTGCAGACGGCTTCTTCGACGGCTTCGTGCAGCGCATCAACAACCACTTCGAGATGGTCGTGGCCCGTGGCCCGAACCTGCACAACACACCCGACTATCCCGCATAGAGCCTCTGGTTCCTCGAGTCCGCCACCGGCTCGGGCGACCGCGCCGGCTGGACTGCACCGCTGCGACTGCTCGACACCGACACCGAAGTGCTGCCCTGGTTCGCAAACGGCTCGCTCGGCCCCTCCTTCCACTAGGGCGACACCGACGCCGACCGCGACAGGATGTACGTGTTCTTCATCGGCACCCACTCCAAGATCAACTGGTTCGGCGTGGGGCTCGACGGCTCGCACTCTTCGTCTGCCACCGATACCCGCACCGTTCCACCTCACAACCGGCCGGATCACATTGGAACGCCCGAGCCGGGTCTCGCTACAGCCAACCGACCATGGCTAACAGTCACCTCAACGCGTACCGCAGCAGACCGGCCACAGCCCGGACTCCACCACAGTCCCGAGGATCAGCCGACCCGCCACGAGGAGTGCCGGGTTCGATCTTGTGGGACGACGCCGACACGACACGACGTCTAGAGTGCGCCCTACGAGGGAGCCGGGGGAGTTGGCACCCGGGGTGAGTGGAGAGGCTGCACGGAGCCTGTTGGCGAGAAACTGGCTAGATGATCGCCGCTAACTGGTTTCTGGTCGGCGTCCCTTGGGACTGCTCGGGCACCGCCCGGGGAGAACAAGCCGCGCCGGGCGCACTGCGGGATGCCGGACTGTCCGCATTGGTCAGTCGGGATCTTGGTGACGTTCCGATCAGAATCGACAGCACCCAACGAGACCAGCACAGCGGTGTGCTCGCACTGCCCGAGACCGTGCAAGCCGCGCGGACCCTGACCGATGCGTTGTCAGGCATGCTGCGCAAGCAGACGGACCGGCGCCCGTTGATCATCGGTGGAGACTGCAGCATCCTGTTCGGGATCGCGCCCGCACTACGAGCGACGCAGGGCCCCATAGGTCTGTGGTTCGTCGATGGCCACCCCGATTACCTCGACGGTCAGGGATCGATTACCGGGGAAACCGCCGACATGGACCTCGCCGTGCTCACCGGCAACGGCGCGCAACCGCTGCTGTCGCTCGCCGGAACACCGCCAATGGTCGCGGCGACCGACGAGCACCTACCAACCTCGGCGCTGATCCGCCGGACCGACCCGCGCCGTACAGGAAGGTGCCGAGCCGGTCCTGACCGTGGAGCAAGTGGAAGAGATCGCCCGGCGGGTGATCCGGGAGTCAGCCTGACCGAAGCATGTGCGAACATTTGTTCGGCGGTCCGGGAGGCTGTACACCGACCACAAGCATTGCCTCTTTCCGATCCGCAGCCGCTCGGACGAAAGCGAGGCGATGAGGCTGGGCCCTACATTTCGGCAGCATGACGGACCTTGTCTGATTACGAACGCCTTTACTGCGCCGCTGACGTCCGATGGGAGCGAAAGCTCCCCGCGGTCAGTCGTTGTCGAGTCGGTAGACCCGGTGCTCGACGACGGGGCCCCGCAGCAGCCGGCCCTGGCTAATGAAGATCGTCCGGTTGACCCAGTCGTACCTGTCGTGTCCGGTTTCCAGTCGGGCGCTGGTGAACCAGTACTGGTCGCCGAACCCGGTGTCCCGGTCGGTGCCACCTACGACCGCTCTGATCTCGGGTGTGCGCTCCACCACCCCGGCGTGCTGAACGTAGATCAACGCACCGTCGCTCGTCCGGATCGTGTAGCGCGCGTCGACGTGACCGAAGCCGTCCGGGCCCCGCAGCACCCAGTCGGCACCGGCCCCGATCAACCGCCCGTTCAGCCGCTCGCCGATGATCTCGCCGTCGGAAAGGGTGAATATCGTTCGTTCGCCGTACGGGCCGGCACCGACGTCATCGCGGGCCAGGGTGGCGCGCAGGACGAACTCCTGGGTCAGTGTCGGCATCCGGCTCCTCGGTGGTGGGTGTGGGGGCTATCCGGCGGCGCGTTTGGCCGGGTTCGGCGGTGCGCCGCCGACCGCGACCAGGGCATTGGACCAGACGTCGAGCTGTTTGATGTGGCGTTCCAGGTCCGGGCGGATCGCGTCGATGATCGACTGTTGCATGGTGTCGGTCTGCGCTTCCAGCCCGCCGCGGAACCGCAATCCCTGCTCGGTGAAACCGGTCTCGTCGAGCAGCCCGCGCCAGCGCAGCCGCTCGCACGCGGCGTCCATCTGCTGCTGGCTCCAGCCGCGGGTAGCGGTGTAGGCCAGCGCCTCGGTCAGCGGCTGGTACCCGCAGTACAGCGCGGTGAGCACGTTCATCTCCACCGGGTCGAGCCCGGCCCGCGCGCAGACCACGAGGTGGGAGTCTCCGCGGTGCTCGCGGAGCAGGTGGCAGGCGTGCACCAGCTGCGCGGCGATGTCGTCGGGCCACGGCTCGGCGGTGAGCCCGGTGAACAGTGGACGGGCGGTGGTCTCGGCGGCCTCGATCCCGCGCCGCAACGCCGCCACCACCGCGGCGGCCTCGGCGTCGATGTCGCCGAGCAGCCGGCGCACGGTCTGCCCAGGCCCGGTGATCCGGACGGCCACGACGTCGTCGTGGCTGATGGTGGCCACCGCCTGCTCGAACAGCGGACCGATCAGCTCCGGGTTCCACACCCCCATCGCCATCACCGCCAGCGCGGTCGGCGGGTTGCCCAGCGCCGAGGTTCGCTCCCAGATGTAGGCGGGGAACCACTCCTCCAGACCGAGGTCCAGGTAGCCCTCGGCGGCCTCGGCCGACCAGATCGACTGGCAGGCCAGCGGCTCCATCGCATCCCGCAGCCGCCGGGCCGGTGTCCCGGAGGTAACGGCGGGCGGCGGCGGCACCAGCCGATCCGGGGGTGCGAAGAAGATCTCACGAACACTCAGGTAGTCCATCGTCTCTCCCGATAGGGCGGTTATGGTCGGACCTCGTAGATCACGTTGAATCGGCTGTCCGCCGCGCGCCGGAACCGGGTGAAGCCGGCCTCGACGGCCACCTGGCGGATCGCCGCCTCGCCCGCCTGCGCGCCCAGCGCGTAGCCACCGGGCTGGGACAGCGCGTTGGGCAGGCAGGCCATCGTCGACGCGGCGTAGTAGATCCGCCCGACCGGCCCGAGGTTGTCCTCGACCCGATCTTGCGCGGCCGGCTCGACGATCATCCAGGTGCCGTCCGCGGCGAGGGTGTCTCGGACATGCCGGGCAGCGCCGACCGGGTCGCCCATGTCGTGCAGGCAGTCGAAGGAGGTCACCAGGTCGTAGCCAAGCCCGGAGAAGGTCTGTGCCGAGGCCACCTCGAAATCGACCCGATCGGCCACCCCGGCCTCGGCGGCCCGTTTGCGCGCCAGCTCGATCGAGACGTCGTGGTAGTCCGAGCCGACGATCGTGGCGTCCGGGTAGGCCTCGGCCATCAGCACCGTGGTGGTGCCGAGGCCGCAGCCGATATCGGCCACCCGTCCCCCGGCGAGGAGCTTGGCGTGCACGCCGTCCAACGCGGGGATCCAGCTCGTGGTCAGGTGGGCCCGGTAGCCCGGCCGGAAGAACATGTCGCACCCGGTGAACACGTCCTCGTTGTGCTCGTGCCAACCGAAGCCGGCGCCGGTACGGAACGCCTCGGCGATCTGGGGCTCGGCGCGCAGCCGGCCGAGTGCCAGCACGAAACCGCCGGGCAGGTAGACCGGACCGTCAGGGTCGGTGAGCGCGTAGGCCTGCTCCGGCGACATCGAGAACTCGCCGCTGGCCGGGTGGTAGTCGACGTAACCCCCCGCGGCCTGCCCGCGCAGCCATTCCGCGACGTAACGCGGGTGACAGTCGGTCCGTCCGGCCAGCTCCTCCGGGGTGGCGGCGCCCTCGGCGAGTGCCCGGTACAGGCCCAGGCGATGGCCGATCACCACGCTGCCGGCGGCGAAGGTAGCCCCGATGTCGGCGACGAACCGATCGAGGAACTCCTCCAGCTTGTCGACATCGACGTCTCGCACGCTCATCTCTCCGCTCCCTCGCTGGCTAGTGCAGGCATCCGAGGAGGTGGGCGGTGCCGCCCGGGTCGGATCGACGCGACCGCACCCGCACCTCGTAGATCAGATCGACGGCCAGCGCACCGTCGCGGCCGTCCCGGCTGAGCGCCACGTATCGCCGCGCGTCGTGCTCGGTGTGCCACAGCGCGATCAGGCTGGTGACCGGACTGGCGCTGGTCGCGCCGATCGGCCGCAGCCCGTAGGCCCGCACGCAGCCGGGCTGGCCGGCCACCACGTCGACCAGCCGTTGGAGATCCGGCGGCCGCCCGGAGTCGGCCACCGGGAAACCGGTCTGCGTGGTGGCGTACATGGCTTCTCCTCGGCTCGTGGGATCGACATCGAGAGCCAGACTCCGCGCGGCATCGCCGACGGGCATGAGTGGTGAGTACTCGAATCTCGGCAGCCGGGTACCGAACGGTCAGCCGTGCAGGAGGGCGGCGAACTCGCGGCGGTCGGTAGTGCCGAGTTTGGCCGAGGCGCGGTAGAGGTGGTTCTCGACGGTGCGTACGGAGATGACGAGCCGGTCGGCGATGGCGCGGTTGGTCACCCCGGCGGCGGCGAGGGTGACGATTTCGCGTTCCCGGTCGGTCAGCACCTGGGGTGCGTCGACCGCGGCTAGCGCGGGGGTTCGGGCGCCCTCGCAGGCTGCGGCGAGCCGGTGCGCCCGGATCGCCGCGGTCTGCGCCGATCCGCGGCGGCCCTGCCGGGTGTAGGCGGTGGCGGCGTGCGCGGCGGCGTCGGCGGCCAGCAGCAGCGCGCCGATGTTCTCCAACTGGGTCGAGGCGGCCCGCAGCCCGTCGGCGTCGTCGTCGGCCAGCGCGGCGGCGTGGCCGGCGGCGGCATGGGCGCGTG
Organism: uncultured Actinomycetota bacterium; assembly: GCA_963776255.1. Classification (GTDB taxonomy): domain Bacteria; phylum Actinomycetota; class Actinomycetes; order Mycobacteriales; family Pseudonocardiaceae; genus Pseudonocardia. The sequence continues at coordinate 37,199 of CAVZMB010000018.1, forward strand.
GGCCGTCGACCTGGCCGGCCAGCTCGGTCAGTCGGTTGGCGACGGTGTGGTCGCCGAAGCAGACCGCGGTGTGCAGCGCGAACACCTCGACGGCCGGCTGGGTCTGGGTGGCGGCCAGCTCGGCGGCCTGCCGGGCCAGGGTCCGGGCCTGCCCGACGGCGCCCTCGGCCGCCGACACCCAGGCCAGGGCCAGCAGCCGATCCGGTTCCCGGAACACCAGCGAGTCGTGCCGCAGCGCCTCGGCCTCGGCGGCGGCGGCCCGGGCGGCGGCGCCGTCCCCGGCCATGCCCAGCGCGGTGGTCAGGCCCAGCGCGGCGATATAGGCCCACGCCGGGTGCATTCCCCGCAACACCTCACCGGTATCCCGAAACGTGCCCTCTGCGGTACGCACCAAACCGCGATCCAGCGCAACCAGGCCGTCAACGACCCCACTCATCGGGCCGGGCGCCCCACGCGCGTCGCGGTATCGCCCGAGCAGGGCCTGCGCCTCCCGGTCCGCGTCGGCGAGCCGCCCGGCCAGCCGCAGGGCGCGGGTCCAGCCACCTCCGATGGCGGGGACGCGGTAGAACCCCACCTCGAAATGCTGCGGGGCCGCGTCGACCTGGGCGACGGCGTCGGCCAGGCCGTCCATACGGCCCAGCCCGCCGGCCGCCGTGACCAGGCCCCAGCACGCGTAGGTCAGCGCGATCGGATCGGCGGGTGGCCGGCTGGCCAGCACCTCCCTCGCCGTCGCGGCGGCCCGCACGGGGCGACACAGCACCGCATCCACGGCCGATTGCAGACCGGCGAGGACCTGCCGGCACCCCGGATCGACGACCTGGTCCAGCGCCGCCGCCAGCACCCGCTCGGCCTCGCCGTGCCGGCGCAACCCCCAGAACAGCGTCACCACCTGGTGCGCCGCGACCCGGGTGCGCTCATGATCGTTACGGGCCAGCGGCGCGACACCGGTCAGCTCCGCGAGCACCGCCTCCAGCGGCTCCATGCCGAGCAGAGCGTCGCAGAGCGCGAGCCTGGCCGGCACCCCGCCCCCGGCGGCGACGGCCGCTCGGGCCAGCCGCTGGGACAGGCCGGCATCGCACAGCTCCGCGGCGCGCTGGGCCGCACGGATGAGCAGCTCGGCGTCCGGTTCGAGGTCGGAGTCCACCGCGAGGGTGGCCCGGCGCAGGGAGTCCTCGGCGCGGCGGGCGCCGGTTGCGGCCAGCGCGGTGGCGATCCGGCCGCGAAGCCGTCGCCCGCGCAGGTGCCCGCAGCGGGCGCGTTGCAGCTCCCCGTACAGCGGGTGGCCCAACCTTGCCTGCAGCCGTCGACCGTCCGGGTAGGTCTCGATCAGCCCGCGCGCTTCGACCCTCTCTACCGCCTCGATGCTGGTGAGTCCGGTGAGCACCGCGACACCCAGCGGCTCACCGAACGCCAGCACCTCGACGACGTCACGCTCCGCGTCGGACAGCCGCCCGATGCGGGCCTGCATCAACTCGGCCAGACCCGAGCTGAGCCGCGGCTGGCCGGACCACCGCCACACGTCGCCGGCCCGGTCGAGCCGGCCGGACTCCAGCTCGCCCTGCACCAGTTGCTGCAGGTACAGCGGATTGCCCCTGGTGATCGCCCACAGTTCGCGGGCCGCGCCGGCGGCGACCAGCCCGCCGAGCGCCTCCTCCAGCAGGGAGGCCGTCATGTTCATCGAGAGCGGCTGCAGCTCCAACCGCTGCAGGTGCCCGTCCTTCCACAGGCTCGTCACCGCGTCGGGTGCCGGTTCACCGCTGCGCACGGTCAGCACGACCCGGGCCTCACGCCGGGTCACCAGCTGGTGCACCAGCGTCGCGGACAGCTCGTCCAGCAGGTGCGCGTCATCCACCCCGAGGACCACACCGGCCCGGCCGACGTCGGCGAGCAGCACCTCGCGGGCCCGGCGCAGCAGCCAGATCGGGTCGGACTCGACCGCGCCCGAGCGCCGCCGCGAACGCACCCAACGGCAAGCCACGGGCGGAGGCGGTGGCCGCCGCCCACCGGACCAGCGCGCCCCGCTCCTCGGCCGCCCGCAGCCCCTCGCGCGCCAGCCGCGTCTTCCCCACCCCCGCGGCGCCGGCCAGCACCACCCCGACCGGTCCGTCTCCGCGCAGAGACATGCCATCGACGCAGACGCAACTCGTCGGCCCGCCCGACCAGCGGCCAGCGCCCGATGCGCATGAACGGAGCGTAGGGACCGGAACCGGGCGTGCACACCCGTCAATCCCACGTCTGGATAGGTGGCCCTCGTGGCCGTTCCGATGAGCATGAACCGAGTGATCCACTGCGCTGTCCGGCGTGACCTGGACCGGTTCGTCGACGCACTTTCGCACTTCCCGCCGGGCGAGGCGTCCCGAGCCGCCGATCTGGGCGAGGCCTGGCGGGGGTCCGGAGCTCGGCCGTCAGTAGGGCGGGGTTCGGCGGCTGGGTCGGCGGTGGGTGTCAACTCCGGCACGCCACGACCAGCAGGTAGCTGTAATCGTACCCGGCGGGCTCGCCGGGACCGTTTACGTTGTGTCGGTTCGCCCAGTCGAGGAAGTCGCGGTCCATTGCGGCGACCGTCTCCTCGTCATTAGCGACCCGCCGGTACGCGGCGATCGTCGGGCCGAAGTTCGCCTTGTAGTACATGCACAGTTCGCCGGGCTCGGTGAAGTGGTCGACGCGGAGCTTGCGCTCGCTCGCCCGGAGCCTGTCGACACGGTCACCGAACAGCTCGCGCACGTGCTGCTCGGTGCCCCAGAGCACCGGCGGGACCGTGCCCGGCGGTGGGGGCGCATGGGTCGCGAACACCTTGAACATCTGGCCGACCGACCCGGCCGGGGTCCAATTGATCATTCCGATGGTTCCGCCCGGCTTGCACACCCGGAGCAGCTCGTCGGCCGTCCGCTGGTGATCGGGTGCGAACATCGCGCCGAGACTGGACAGCACCACGTCGAACTCGCCGTCCGCGAACGGCAGCGCCTCGGCGTCGGCCTCGATCCATTCCAGCTTGACCCCACGTGCCTCGGCCGCCGCTTCTCCGGCGTCGAGCAGCTCGGGGGTGAGGTCCGAGGCGACGACGCTGGCGCCGGTCTCTGCCGCGGGGATCGCGATCACGCCGGTCCCGGCGCCGACGTCCAACACCCGCTGGCCCGGCCCGACCTCACACTCGGTCACCAGCACCGGTCCGAGGCTAGTGAGCATGTCGGAGGCCACCAGGGCATAGTCACCGAGGGCCCACATCCTGCGGTGAGCCATCTTGACGAGATCGTTCTGAGCAGCGCTGTCGGCGGTCATCGGGCCACACCCTTCTGTTCAAGAGATTGGGATTGGGTCCGTTCGAGGCGAGTGTGGGCGACTCATAGCTCGTTGGCATGAGTAGCGACTACTCAGCCGCGGGGTCGATCCGCACCGGGCCCGGTGACTACCGGCGACAGGCCGGGTCGCGCCGATGTCGACCAGGCGCAGCCGCCAGGGTACGAGCGTGGTCGATCCGTAGGGCGGCACCGGGCGACCGGGGCGGGACTGATCATCGATCCCGGCGGCCGCACGGATGATCTTGTTTATCGCCGTACGATCACCCTCGACGCGGCAACCATCGCCGTCCTGCGGGAGCAGCGGACGAGGCAGGCTGCTTAGCGCCTCCTCATTGGGCCGGGCTGGGTGGATCACGACCTCGTCTTTGCCCGACCTGACGGCGGACCTCTCCACCCGGAGCGATTTCGCGGGCTTCCGCGGCTCGAGTTCGCCAGCTCGGGCTTCCGATGCTTCGTCTTCATGACCTCCGGCGTGGCTGGGCGACGATGGCGCTCGCTGCTGGAATGCACCCCAAGGTCGTCCAGGAGCCTGGTTCGGCAACCAGTTCTCGCTGATCGCGCCGCGGTTCGCGGCCTACGGCGTGGACCTGTGGGTGCCGGAGCTGGGCGGGCAAGTTCGACGCCGCGCAACCCGTCGCACAAGATGCTGATGAGCGTGCTCGGCGGGATGAGCGAGTCCGAGCGCCAGCACGTGCAGGCCCGGGTCCGGGCGGCGATGGACGCCCAGGTGGTCAACGAGGGCCGCCACCAGGGCGGCCGGGCGCCGTACGGGTACGTGGTGGTCGACGGCGGGCCGCACCCGAACCCGCGCAAGGCGGCCGAGGGCTACCGGCTGCGGGTGCTGGCGATCGACGAAGCGTCGGCCGAGGTGGTGCGGCGGATCTTCGCCGAGTACCTGGACGGCAAGGGCGACCGGGCGATCGCCAACGGGCTCAACCGCGACGGCGATCCCGTGTCCGTCGGCGCGGCGGCCGGACCAGAACCGGCACCGGCTGGCCGACGGCTGGCAGGGCAGCACGGTGCGGGCGATCTTGGAGAACCCGCGCTACACCGGCTACGCGTTCTTCGGGCGGTGGACCAAGCACGAGACGCTGCTCGACCCGGACGACGTGGCGGCCGGGCACGTGATCCGGTTCCGCCGGGCCAACCCGGACCGGATCGTGCGTTCCCGCGCAGCCCGCGCACCCGGCGATCGTGTCGGTGCGAGGACTTCACCCAGGCGCAGCTGCTGCGCCGGTCGCAGGCTCGGCCGGCGGGCTGCGCGGCGCAGCGCAAGGCTGGAACGCAGCGGCCGAACGCATCGGCACGCGGCCGTACGTGCTGCGCGGCCTGGTCCGCTGCGGCCTGTGCAGCCGCAGGATGCAGGGCGCGGTGATCCGCAAGCACGAGACCTACTACCGGTGCACGGCACGCACCCTCGCACCCGGGTCGATTGCGCTGGCGGATCATCCCCGAACGGTGAACCTGCGCGAGCGCGACGTGGTGGAGCCGCTGAACGCCTGGATCGGCGGGCTGTTCTCGAAGGAGAACCTTGACCGCACAGTCGCGGCCCTGGTCGCCTCTCAAGGACACAACGGCGCCGGCCCGGCTGGGCGCGGGTGGACGAAAGCGGCTCGCTGACGCCGAAGCGCGGCTCAGGCGGTTCCAGGACGCGATCGCGGCCGGTGTCGACCCGGACGCCCTGGTCGCAGCCGTCAACGAGGCCCAGGCACAGCGGGCCGCAGCGCGAGCAGAGCTGGAGGGCACACCGCCGCCGACCGCACTCACCGACGCCGAGGTCTATGCCATGATCGACTCGCTCGGCGACGTGGGGGCGGCGTTGAACGGCGCGAAACCGGACAGCCAGGAGCGGCTCTACCGGGAACTTGGGCTTGAGCTGCAATATCAGCCACATGAGCGAGCCGTGGACGTCCAGCTTGCCGCGCGTGTGGTTAGCGCGTGTGTCCGAGGGGGGACTTGAACCCCCACGCCCATTAGTAGGGCACTAGCACCTCAAGCTAGCGCGTCTGCCATTCCGCCACTCGGACTCGGTGCCGTTCGAGGATAGCCGACCTGCGCCGGTCGAAGGTGTGGGCGTCGGCGATGGTAGGAAGATCAGGTGAGCAACGCGAGCAGCGCCGAGGACGAGGTCGTCGAGCTGGCCGCTGAGCTGATCCGGATCGACACCACGAACACCGGTGATCTGGCCACCACGGTCGGCGAACGCGAGGCAGCCGAGTACGTCGCGGGAAAGCTCACCGAGGTCGGGTTCGAGATCGAGCGGATCGAGTCCGGCGCCCCGCGCCGTGAGAACGTCATCACCAGGTTGCCCGGGGCCGACCCGGAGCGTGCCGGCGCTGCTGGTGCACACCCACCTCGACGTGGTGCCCGCCGATCCGTCCGAGTGGTCGGTGCACCCGTTCTCCGGCACCGTCCAGGACGGGTACGTGTGGGGCCGCGGCGCGGTGGACATGAAGGACATGGTCGCGATGACGATCGCGGTCGCCCGGCGGTTCAAGCGCGAGGGGGTCACGCCGCCACGGGACATCGTGTTCGCCTTCCTCGCCGACGAGGAGGCGGGCGGCGACTACGGCGCGCAGTGGCTGGTCGCCCACCGACCCGAGCTCTTCGACGGCTGCTCGGAGGCGATCGGAGAGGTCGGCGGCTTCTCGTTGACGCTGGCCGAGGACCTGCGCATCTACCCGATCGAGACCGGCGAGAAGGGCATGGCGTGGATGCGGCTGCAGGCCCGCGGCCGGCCGGGTCACGGCTCGTTCATCCACCCGGACAACGCCGTGACGGCGATCGCCGAGGCGGTCGCCAAGCTGGGCAACCACCGTTTCCCGGTGGTCCTCACCGACACCGTCGCGGCGTTCCTCGACACGCTGACCGAGCTGACCGGCACGGAGTTTCCGCCCGACGATCTGGAGGGGTCGCTGGCCAAGCTCGGCCCGTTCTCCCGGCTGGTCGGCGCCACGGTCCGGGACACCGCGAACCCGACGATGCTCACCGCCGGCTACAAGGCGAACGTGATCCCCTCCACGGCCGAGGCGGTCGTGGACTGCCGGGTGCTGCCCGGACGGCTGGCCGCGTTCGAGCGGGAGGTGGACGATCTGCTCGGCCCGGACATCAGCCGTGAATGGGTCGCGCCGGTCGCCATGGCGGCGCTCGAGAACAGCCTGGACGGCCATCTCGCCGACGCCATCAACGCCGCGCTGCTCGCCGAGGACCCGGGCGCACGGGCCGTGCCGTACCTGACGTCGGTCGGCACCGACGCGAAGGCATTCAGCCTGCTCGGCATCCGTTGCTTCGGGTTCGCACCGCTACGGCTGCCGCCGGACCTCGACTTCATATCCCTGTTCCACGGCATCGACGAGCGGGTGCCCGTCGACGGCCTCCGGTTCGGCACCCGCGTGCTGGACCGCTTCCTACAGACCTGCTGAGCGCACCGGACGAGGAGTCGGGTACATGGACCTGAAGAACAGGGCCGCACTGGTCACCGGGGCGGCGTCGGGCATCGGAGCGGCAGCGGCCCGCCGACTCGCCGCGGCCGGCGCGGTGGTGGCGATCGTGGACCGCGACGAGGCCGCGGCGCGCGCGCTGGCCATGGAGGTCGGCGGGCTCGCGCTGCCCGGCGACGTTACCGACGGCGACCGCATGATGTGGGTGACCGAGATCGCCGAGGACGCCTTCGGCCATCTCGACATCGTGTTGCTCAACGCCGGCGCGATGTCGACCCAGTCCGGCCTGGAGAACCTGGACCTCGACGCCTACCGGCGGCTGGTCGGGGTGAACGTCGACCATGTCGTGCTCGGCACCTGCGCCGCGGTGCCGGCGCTACGCCGGGCCGGCGGAGGGACGATCGTGGTCACCTCGTCGCTCGCCGGGCTGACCCCGGCCTCGGGCGACCCGCTGTACACGCTGAGCAAGCACGCCGTGGTCGGTTACGTCCGGGCCGCCGCGGCACGAGCTCGCGGAGGAGAACATCAGGATCTGCGCGGTGTGCCCCGGCTACACCGACACCGCGCTGATCGAGCCGTTCCGCGACCAGCTGGGCGAGTTCCCGCTGCTGTCCGCCGACGACGTCGCCGACGCCGTCGCCGCCGTGCTGGACCGGGGCACCGGCGGCGAGTGCTGGTTCGTCCAGCCCGGCCGGGAGCCGGCGCCCTACGAGTTCCGCAACGTGCCGGGGCCCGCCGGCGGTGTCCGGCCTCCGGAGCTGCGCGGGCCGGAGCTGTCCCGGCAGGACGGCTGAGCAGGTGCGCGCCTGGGTGGTACGCGAGTTCGGCGAGCCGGCCGACGTGCTGCGGCTCGCCGAGCTGCCCGACCCGCAGCCCGGCCCGAACCAGGTCCTGATCCGGGTACAGGCCGCGGCCTGCAACTTCTTCGACATCCTGCTGTGCCAGGGCCGCTACCAGGTCAAACCGGAGCTGCCGTTCGTGCTGGGCGCCGAGGTCGCGGGCGAGATCGTCGCGGTGGGGGACGCTGCGGCCGGCCCGGACGTGCCGTGGCAGGTGGGCGACCGGGTGATCAGCTACGGGATCACCGGCGGCTACGCCGAGCTGATCGCGGTCGGACGCGAGCCAGGTGCGGCACTGGCCGGCCGGGATGACGCCGGCCCAGGCCGCCGGGATGTTCATCACCTACCAGACCGGCTACTGCGCGCTGCACCACCGCGCCCGGCTGCAGCCGGGGGAGACGCTGCTGGTGCACGCCGCCGCGAGCGGGGTGGGCACCGCGGCCGTGCAGCTCGGGAAGGCGGCCGGCGCCCGGGTGATCGGCACGGCGGGCGGCCCGCGCAAGTGCGAGGCGGTCGCGGCGCTCGGCGCCGACGAGGTGATCGACTACTCGCAGTCCGACGTGGTGCACGCGGTGCGGGAACGCACCGGCGGTCGGGGCGCTGACGTGATCTTCGATCCGGTCGGCGGCGACGTGTTCGACGCGTCCCGCAGGGTGGTGGCGTTCGAGGGCCGGATCCTGGTGATCGGCTTCACCAGCGGGCGGTTCGCGGACGCCCCGACGAACCACGTCCTGGTCAAGGGCTACTCGGTGGTCGGGGTGCACTGGGGCCGCTACGTCGAGCAGGCTCCGGAGCTGGTCGCCGAGTGGCAAGCGCGCGCTGGCCGAGCTCTGGGCGGCCCGGAAGATCGACCCGGTGGTCGGGGCCGAGCTGCCGCTGGCCGATGCGCAGGGCGCGCTGCAGCGGCTGGCCGACCGGGGCACCGTCGGCAAGATCGTGTTATTCCCTTAGCGAACCCTGGTTAGAGCGACAGCCCGGGCAGCGCCATCGACGACCTGCGACGACGCAGCAACACCTTGCGGATTCCGCCGGGGTAGAGCCGCACCCGGGACAACTCCCAACCACCGAACTCGGCATGAATGGAGAGCCGGACCGCAGCGGTCATCCGTGACACCTCCGCTGGCAACCGGACCGGCCGGTATTCCCATTCGCCGTCGACCACGTCTCCCTCGGTCGTGCCGGTACCGCTTGGGCTCACCGGCTCACCTCCCGATCTCTGTGACCCAGTGCACTCTCTCCGTGCCGTGGTGTGCACACCATAGGCCGGTGGTTGGCGCGTCGCCAGGCTCTGGACGCACGTATTCAGCCCGTTCGTCACCCGCTGGCCACATTTCTCCGGTAGCAGCTCGGCCCGGTGGCGGCCGCGGCGGCCCTCGTCCGGACCGGGCACATCCGGGCGGTAGCGTGGCCTGCCGGACCGAGACGAGGGCGGTGGCGTGGAACTCTGGCAGGCGGTGATCCTCGGCATCGTGGAGGGGCTCACCGAGTTCCTCCCGGTGTCGTCGACCGGGCACCTGACGATCGCCGAGAAGCTGCTCGGACTTCCGGTCGACGACCCGGCGGTCACCGGGTACACCGCGGTGATCCAGATCGGCGCGATCCTCGCCGTGCTCGTGTACTTCGCCGCGCGACCTGTGGCGGATCGCGGCCGGGTGGGCGCGCGGCCTGTTCGCCGGACCGGGACCGCAGCGCGGCGAGGACTACCGGTTCGGCTGGCTGATCATCCTCGGCTCCGCGCCGATCGTGGTCGTCGGGCTCGCCGCGCGGTCACTGATCGAGGGGCCGCTGCGCAGCCTCTGGGTGGTGGCCAGCCGCGGCTCCTCGGCTGGAGCGTCGTGATGTGGTGGGCCGAGCGCAACCCGTCGCAGAAGCGCGGCGAGGGCGATCTGACCGCGCGCGACATGCTGATCATCGGCGTCGCACAGTGCTTCGCACTGATCCCGGGCGTGTCCCGGTCCGGCGCGACGATCAGCGCCGGCCTGCTGCGCGGGGTGGACCGGGTGACGGCCACCAGGCTGTCGTTCTTCCTGGGCATCCCGGCGCTCGTCGGGGCCGGGCTGTTCGAGCTACCGGAGGCGCTGAACGTCTCGATCGGTCTGCTGCCGGTGGTGGTCGGAACCGTGGTCAGCTTCGTGGTCGCCTACGCCTCGGTCGCCTGGCTGCTGCGCTTCGTGTCCACCAACCGGATCACCGCGTTCGTGCCGTACCGGGTCGGGCTCGCCGTGCTGCTGATGGTCGCCCTCGGATTCGGCTGGATCTCGGCGACCTGAGCTTCGCACCGACGCCGCCGCCTACGCTGATGCGTCGTGACCACGTTGATCCTGCTCCGGCACGCTCGCTCGGTCTCGAACACCGCAGGTGTGCTGGCCGGTCGTAGCCCAGGCGTCGAGCTGGACGACACCGGCCGGGAGCAGGCGGCGGCGCTCGTCGAGCGGCTGGCCAAGGTGCCGCTGGCGGAGATCGTCTGCTCACCGCAGGAGCGCTGCCGGCAGACCGTCGAACCGCTGGCCACCGCGCGCGGGCTCATCCCGTGCATCGACGACGGCATCGCCGAGGTGGACTACGGCGAGTGGACCGGCAGCGAGCTGAAGACGCTGTACAAGCGCCCGCTGTGGAAGGTGGTCCAGCAGCACCCGTCGGCGGCGATGTTCCCCGGCGGCGAAGGCCTGGCCGCCATGCAGGCCCGGGCGATGCAGTCGATCCGCGGGCACGATGCCCGGATCGCGGCCGCACACGGCCCGCACGCGGTATGGCTGGCGTGCACCCACGGTGACGTGGTCAAGGCGGTGCTCGCCGACGCGCTGGGCATGCACCTGGACAGCTTCCAGCGGATCGTGGTCGCGCCCGGCTCGATCAGCGTCGTGCAGTACACCCCGACCCGCCCGTTCGTCGCGCGGGTCAACGACTCCGGTGGTGACCTCGACGGCCTGGTGCCGCCGAAACGCCGGAGCCGGCGCAAGAAGGCCCCGCCGAGCTCGGACGCCACGATCGGCGGCGCGACCGGCGCCTGACTGCTCTGTGCACGGTGGTCATCACGTACCCCGACGGGAGTGCCGCATCGTGCGCAGTGGCCTAGGCTCGTAGGCTGTCATGTCTCGGGTCATCCACGTGTTCCGCTCGCCCGACCGCTTCGTCGCCGGCACGGTCGGGGAACCGGGCGAGCGCTCGTTCTATCTGCAGGCGATCGAGGAAGCCCGCACGATCAGCGTCGCGCTGGAGAAGACGCAGGTCACCGTGCTCGCCGACCGCATCGGCGCGCTGCTCGACCGAGATCGCCCGCCGGTTCGGCGCCGAGGTGCCGACCGAGGCCGACGACGAGAACCTGGACGCCGACCCGCTGGCGGTGCCGCTGGAGGAGGAGTTCCGGGTCGGCACCATGGGCCTCGGCTGGGACGCCGACTCCCGCTCGATCGTCGTCGAGCTGCTCGCGGTGACCGAGGAGGAGATCGACGAGTCGGTCGTGCTCGACGACACCGAGGAGGGCCCGGACGCCCTGCGGGTGTTCCTGTCGCCGTTGCAGGCCCGCGCATTCGCGACGCGCGCCGAGCGGGTCGTCTCGGCCGGCCGCCCGCCGTGCCCGCTGTGCGCCGCGCCGCTGGACGCCGACGGCCACATCTGCCCGCGGCAGAACGGCTACCAGCGGCGCATCACCGTCGAAGACTCCGGCGACTGACCGGCCCAGATGAACCTGCACGACCCGGCGGCGCTCGAGGTGATCCGCTGCGGCCGGATCGAGCTGACCGCGCCGGCTGATGGGCGCCTCCAACGCCACCCTGGTCGGCACGGTCGAGGCGAACGGCGTGCAGCTGGAGTGCGTGTACAAGCCGGTGCGGGGGGAGCGGCCGCTGTGGGACTTCCCGGACGGCACGCTGGCCGGCCGGGAGGTCGCCAGCTACCTGGTGTCGCAGGCGGCCGGCTGGTCGCTGGTGCCGCCGACGGTGTTCCGGGACGGGCCGTTCGGGCCGGGCATGGTGCAGCGGTGGGTGGACACCCGAGACGACGTGGAGCTGGTCGACGTGGTCTCGCCGGAAGCGGTGCCGGACGGGCTGGCGGCAGGTGCTGCGGGCCCGCGACTCGCTGCGGCGAGCCGGCCGTGCTGGTGCACGCCGACCACCCATCGCTGCGCGCGATGGCCGCGTTCGACGTCGTGGTCAACAACGCCGACCGCAAGGGCGGGCACGTCCTGGTCGGCACCGACGACGGCGTCTACGGGGTGGACCACGGGGTGTCGCTGCACGCCGAGGACAAGCTGCGCACGGTGCTCTGGGGCTGGGTCGGGGAGCCGTTGCCGGCCGAGGTGCGGGACTCGCTGCGCGCGCTGCGCGGTGAGCTCGACGGTGGGCTGTGCGGGCGGTTGGCCGAGCACCTCAGCCGCGCCGAGACCCGCGCGCTGTCCGACCGGCTGGACGGGCTGTTGCTGCGCGGCGAGTTCCCCGGCCCGTCCGGGCACGGTCCGGCGATCCCCTGGCCGGCTTCTAATCAGGAGTCCAGCGGTCGAACTCGCCGGCGCGGCCGCGGCGACGAACGCCCGCCAGGCCGTGGCGCGTGTGCCGGTGCACGGCGCCGTCGCGGTGCTTGCTGTCCCGCACGGCAGCCGCGCCGTCGGGCAGCCGTGCGACCTCGACGCAATCACCGTTATCGCCTTGCGCCGCCGCTGTAGCTGCTGGTCTGCCACGCGGGCGCGGGCGAGGTCCGGACCGGGCATCGGCACCCTCCTCACGTCGGCTTCTGCGCCTTTCAGTGCCGGTGCGCGATGCGCTCGATCAGCTCGACCGACGCGGCTAGGCCGAGCGCCTCGGACCGAAGCCGATCAAAGGCGAGTCTAGCCTCGGCAACGTCGAGCGGTTGCTCGAGATGGGATGGCGCCCCAGGGGTGCTCGATGTAGACCAGGTCCGGTTCGCCGAGGTCGCCGAAGCTGAGCAGGGTGAACGCGCTTTCCAGCGCCGGGTGCGCGCCGGCGCGCGAACGGCAGCACTTGCACGGTGACGTTCGGCAGCTCGGCGGCCTCGGCCAGGTGGGCGAGCTGGGCGTGCATGACCGCCGGCCCGCCGACGCACCCGGTGTAGCGCGGCCTCGTCGAGGATCGCGGCCAGCTCTAGTGGCGGCTCGGCACTCAGCCGGCGATGCCGGATCGCCCGAACCTGGAGTTGGTCGTCGAGCTGCGCCTCGGTGCGGCGGCGCATCGCGGCGCTCGAACACGGCCCGGGCGTACCCGTCGAGTCTGCAGCAGGCCGGGGATCAGGCACGACCTGGAAAGCGCGGACCAGCGTGGCCTCGCTCTCCAGGGGTACGTAGCCCCGATCGTCCAGGCCGTAGTTGCGCCACCAGCCGCGGGCCCGGGCCGCCCGGGTCAGCTCCAGCAGTTCCGCCCAGTCGTCGCCGGCGATCTCGTAGAGATCCATCATGCCGCGCACCCAGTGCACGTCGACGCCCTGGTAGCGCGTTCTCGATCCGGCTCAGCTTGCTGGACGAGCAGTCCAGCCGCTCGGCGGCTTCCTCCAGGCTGAGCCCGGCGGCCTCGCGGGCGGCCCGCAACCGACGCGCGACTTGCTTCCGGCGGACGAGCGCGACATTCCGTGAGCGCCATCGCCACCCCCAGTGATCGGCAGCCGCATCATCGCAGCCGGGAGGCCGGATTGGGACTTGCACCCGCGCCCGCGACGCTCGGCCGTCCGGTCGGGCTCTAATGGAGCCGTGGCCTCCCTGACGCGGCTCCCGATCCGCCGCCGCCCGTCCTACCGCGACCGGCTCACCGACCCGCTGCCCGGCCCGCGCGAGCTGATCCGGCTGCTGCGCAGCGGCGGCTTCCGCACCTCGGCCGACGGCGCCGACCGCATCCCGGTGTACACCGGCGAGCAACCTGCCCTGCCGGCGGCGACCGCGGCGATCACCTGGATCGGGCACGCGAGCTTCGAGGTCCGGGTCGCCTCCCGCACCATCCTGATCGACCCGGTGCTCAGCGACCGCATCCCCGGCGCCGGCCGACGGCTCACCCCGGCCGGGCTGGACTGGGCGGCCCTCGCCGAGCGTGGACGCCGTGCTGATCAGCCACAACCACTACGACCACCTGGACGCGCCCACCGTCCGCCGGCATCCCGCGGGACACGCCGTTCTTCGTGCCGGCCGGGCTGGGCGACTGGTTCCGCCGCCGACGGTTCACCCAGGTCAGCGAGCTGGACTGGTGGGACTCCGCCGCGCTGGACGGGATCACGCTGACGTTCGTGCCGGCGCACCACTGGAGCCGGCGCGGGCCGTTCGACATGTGCCGCAGCCTGTGGGGCGGCTGGGTGATCAGCGGTGGCGGCAGCACGCTCTACCACTCCGGGGACACCGCGTTCGGGCCGCGGCTGGCCGAGGTCGGCGCCCGCTTCCCGGGACGTCGACGTGGCCATGCTCCCGATCGGCGCGTACGAGCCACGGTGGTTCATGCGGCCGGTGCACATGGACCCGGAGGAGGCCGTCACGGCGGCCGTCAACCTCGGGGCGAGGCGGATGGTCGGGATGCACTGGGGCACGTTCCTGCTGTCCCGCGAACCGGTGCTCGAACCGCCACGCCGGATGCGCGCCGCCTGGGCGGCGGCCGGCCGCGACCCGGCGGACCTGTGGGAGCTCGCGATCGGCGAGACCCGCGCCCTCACCTGAACGCGACGACGTCGCGCCGGTCGTCGAGCGCGGCGGAGCGGCGGGCCAGCGCGATGTAGGCCCACACGGTCGATAGGAACGCCGCGGCGAAGAACCCGCCCCGTACGTACACCCCCCACAACGTGAACCGCTCGAACGCCCGCTGGAGGGCTACCGGGTCGATGCCGAGGCTGTCGACGTTGAGCATGATCGGCGCGGCGATGACCGTGGTGGCCATGACGCCGATCATGGACAGCGCGGCCAGGTAGATCGGTGGGCCCGCCGAACGCTGCGCAGCGCGGTCGAGACGGTGCAGGAGGGCCGCTGCCACGGCCAGCACGGTCGGCAGGATGCCGATGATCGGGTAGAGGACGAGCCCGTAGCCCAGGTCGGCGTGGCCGCTGTACTCGGCCCACGCGGGAGCGCCGAGCTGCGCCCAGGCGGGAGTGGCGACCAGTGCGCGGTCGATCGAGCTGCCGAACAGTCCGAGCACGACGAGCGTCGCGAGGACCAGCCAGCGGGTCACCGATCCGAGGGAGGAAGACATCGACCCAACTCCCTTACCAGTCGCCGATATTCAACCAATGTAGAATTTGTGCGGGCTTTCAAGGTGCATTTCAAGCCCGCCGTGGACGTGCCCCGCACGTTCGGCGCGCGCTCAGCTGCCGCGGTCCCAGCGGGCGGAGGTCAGGCCAGCTGCTGGCTGGCGATCTCCTGCAGCGGCGGCGGGTCGTCGCGTGCTCGCGCTCGGCGCCAACCAGCGCACGTCGGCCCGGCCGCGGTCCAGACGCAGCTCGGCGAGCACGTTGTGGAAGTACGGGCCGCTGGTCACCGTCCAGTCGAACGGCGGGCGCGGCACACCGGCCGCCTTCGCCAGGCCACGTCCGACCAGCCCGGCCGCGCCGAAGCTCGCGCCGGCGTTCATGCACCCGGACCGGGTCCGGACAGCGGGTTGCGGATCGGCGAGCACACCGCCTGGTAGACCCGGGTCTGCGAGGTCGCCGGCGGGGGCAGCGACGCGTGCGCCAGGTAGGAGTAGTGCACGTCCCCGGACAGGAAACCGATGCTGGTCGGCGGCACCCCGTAGCGACCGGCAGCGAGATCGATCACGACGTTGCGCCACCGCCTCGAACGAGCGACGGAACGCGGCCCAGTGCTCGAGGTCGATGGCCTGCCGCATCTTCTCGCCGAGACGTGCCGCCCGGGCGCCCCACACGCCGTCACAGACCGCCTCGTTCCACGCCTCGGCGTAGTGCAGCCCCTTCGGGAGCAGGAAGGGCAGCGACGTGCCGATCACCAGGTGCTCGTAGTCGCCGCTGATCTGCTCGACGAACCAGTTCCACTCCGCGTCGTCGATCATCGCCCGGTTGCCCGGGGTGAGCACCCGGGCGCAGCGGCTGTCGAGCATCACGAAGCGGGTCGGCCCGTAGTCCCGGACGTAGCTGAACTGGGTGCCGGCGGGCTGCACATAGGACTGCTCGGCGAACTCGTCGAGCAGGGCACCCGCGTCACCGTCCGCGCTGCGCACCGCGGTGAACAGCTTGTCCTGCGCGCGTTCGCTCGGCGAGAGGTTGCCGAGGTGCTGGTAGATCCAGTAGGCGCCGATGCCGCCCCGCACCCGCTGCGGCCACCAGGGCAGCTCGGCCATCTGGTCCCGCCAGGCCTGCGAGGTGTTCCAGTCGTCCCGCAGGTCGTGATCGTCGACGATCATCGCCGTGGGCAGGGTCGAGAGCAGCCAGCGGACGTCGGGATCGCTCCACGCGACCCGGTACAGCTCGGCAAACTCGGGGAAGTCGCGCAGCTCGTCCTGCGGCGGGTCGTCGTCGCCGCGCCGCTCGTGGACGAAGTCCAGCACGGCCGGCGGCGGTTCGTCCGCGTAGACCTGGTCGCCGAGCAAGATCAGCGCCGTCGGCCAGTCCGGCTCGGCGGCGTCGCGCAGCTCGTTCGCGTAGCAACGCAGCACGTCGAACCCGTGCCGGAGGTTGTACTGCACGTCGTGCGGCACGCTCGTCCGGCAGGAGCCGAACGCCAGCCGCACCGGCGCCTCGGGGTCGACGGTGCGGATCCTGCTCGGCGGAAACTCGCTGTCCGGCTCCGGCCAGACCTGCTCGCCGCCGGCGCGCACGGTGTACTCCTGCGAGCTGCCGGGCTCGAGGTCGGTCAGCTCGACGACGCCGAAGTGGTGCCCGTGCAGGGTGAACGTCGCAGCGCTGACACCGAGGACCTCGACCTCACACGGCTCGTCGGTCTCGACCCACACCACCGCGCTCGTGGCATCGGCGTAGCGCAGCATCGGGCCGAGCACGAGCTGCGCCATCGCACACCTCCGGCAGCTAGGGGCGCCGTCACCCTAGCCAGCACGACGGGGAGTTCGCTGGTTGTGTGGCCGTATGCAGCGCAGCTTCTTGGTGATCACGAACGCATCGGCCGGGAGCGCGGACGACCGGGCGATCCAGGCAGTGCTCGACGTGCTGCGCGGCGGCGGCGCCGACGTGGCCCGCGAGACGCTCGAGGGTCCGGACGGGATGGGCGCCCTCCTGCAGCGGCATCCGGAGCGCACCCCGGTTGCGGCCGGAGGTGACGGCACGCTGCACCTGCTGGTCGCCGCGCTGCACGAGCGCGGCGATGCTGCCGGAACGGGTCGTCGGGTGTGTGCCCCTCGGCACCGGGAACGACTTCGCCCGTACGCTGCGCATCCCGCTGGAGCCGCCCGAGGCGGCCCGGGTACTGCTGCACGGTGCGCCCCGCGAGCTCGACCTGCTGACCGACGACACCGGCGGTGTGGTGGTGAACGCCGCTCACCTCGGGATCGGAGCCCAGGGCTCCCGCGAGGGCGAGCCGCTGAAGCCGATCCTCGGCATGCTCGCCTACCGGGTCGGTGCGCTGGTGGCAGGGGTGCGGTCGAAGGGCTGGCCGCTGCGGGTCACGGTGGACGGCTCGACGATCACCGACGGCGACACGCCGGTGCTGCAGGTCGGCGTGCTCAACGGCCGCACGATCGGCGGCGGCACGCCGCTGGCGCCGGAGGCCGAGCCGGACGACGGGCTGGCCGATGTCGTGATCAGCACCGCGGTCGGCCCGCTGGCCCGGGCGCGCTACGCCCGGTTGCTCAGCACCGGCGAGCACCTGGCGCATCCCGACGTCACGCTGGTCCGGGGCCGCGAGGTGGAGATCGTCGCCGAGGGTGCACCGGTGCCGATCAACGCCGACGGCGAGCTGGAGGACGGGGTCAGCCGGCGGAGCTGGTCGCTGCAGCCCCGGGCCTGGCGGATGCTCTGCCCGTGAGCGCTGTCGGCGACAGCGACGTAGCGTGGTTGGGTGACCTTGCGCGCGATCCCCTCCGACCTACCTCGCACCGTCGGCGCGCTCCGGGCCGCCGGGTACGAGCTGCGCGGCGTGAAGGCCGAGATCCGGGACAACCTGCTCGACCGCACTGCGCGCCGGCCGGGACCCGTGGCCGGGCATCGTCGGCTTCGGCGGCACGGTGCTGCCGCAGCTGGAGCGCGCCCTGATCGCCGGGCACGACGTGGTGCTGCTCGGCGAGCGCGGCCAGGGCAAGACCCGGCTGCTGCGCTCGCTGGTCGCGCTGCTCGACGAGTGGACCCCGGTGATCGACGGCTCGGAGCTCGGCGAGCACCCGTACCAGCCGATCACCCCGGTCTCGCGGCGCCGCGCCGCCGACCTCGGCGACGGGCTGCCGGTCGCCTGGCGGCACCGCGACGAGCGGTACACCGAGAAGCTGGCCACGCCGGACACCTCGGTGGCCGACCTGATCGGCGACGTCGACCCGGTCAAGGTCGCCGAGGGCCGCAGCCTCGGCGATCCGGAGACGATCCACTACGGGCTGGTGCCCCGGGCGCACCGCGGCATCGTGGCGATCAACGAGCTGCCCGACCTCGCCGAGCGGATCCAGGTCTCGCTGCTCAACGTGATGGAGGAGCGCGACATCCAGGTCCGCGGCTACACCCTGCGGCTGCCGCTGGACGTGCTGCTGGTGGCCAGCGCGAACCCGGAGGACTACACCAACCGCGGCCGGATCATCACCCCGCTCAAGGACCGCTTCGGCGCCGAGGTGCGCACCCACTACCCGCTGGAGATCGCCGACGAGGTCGCGCTGGTCGAGCAGGAGGCGTCGCTCGTCGCCGAGGTGCCGAGCCACCTGCGTCGAGGTGCTCGCCCGGTTCACCCGGCAGCTGCGCGAGTCGAGCGCGATCGACCAGGGCTCCGGGGTGTCGGCACGGTTCGCGATCGCCGGCGCGGAGATCGTCGCCGCGGCCGCGCTGCGCCGGTCCGCGCTGACCGGCGAGCAGCTGCCGGTGGCCCGCCCGGTCGACCTGGCCGCGGTGCCGGACGTGCTGCGCGGCAAGCTCGAGTTCGAGTCCGGGATGGACGACCTCACCGGCCAGGACGAGGTGCTCACCCACCTGCTGCGCCGCTCGGTGGCCGACACCGCCCGGGCCCGGCTGCGCCGGGCTGGACCTCACCGCGCTGGCCGAGGCGGTGGCCGAGTCGCCGGTGCGGCACCGGTGAGCGGGTGCCGGCCGTCGGAGGTGGTGGCCGCGCTGCCGCGGGTGGACGGTGCTGCACCGAGATCGCCCGGCGGCTCGACGCGGCCGGGACCGAGGCACCCGGCCCGATGGCCGCCGCCGCCGAGCTCGCCCTGGAGCTGCTCTACCTGACCCGCCGCCTGGCCAAGGAGATCGGCGACGACGACACCGTGAGCTACGGCTGATGCGCGTCACAAACGAGGGGATTCCGGCGGCGAGCACTGCTGACCACTCCCAGCACGTGCGCGTGCCCGCCACCGGGCATCGGAATCGTATGGAAGCAATCCGACCGCGGGCGACCCTCGGACGGGGGGACCGCACGGGGGAGGCGGCAAGGCAGTCGGCCGTTCGGCCGCAGGGGAGTGTTGTGTGATGCCGAGTCGGTACACCTACGGTCGCTACACCGACGGCCCGGACCCGCTCGCCCCGCCGTTCGACCTGCGCGCGGCGCTCGACGAGATGGGCCGGGACATCATGGAAGGCGGCTCGCCGCGGTCCGCGCTGCGCGAGCTGCTGCGCCGCGGGCTGCCGGGCGAGCGCGGGCTGGACGACCTGACCCGTCAGGTCTGGCGGCAGCGCAGCCGGCTGCAGCGGCAGAACCGCCTCGACGGCACCCTGGAGGAGGTCCGCCGGCTGCTGGAACGGGCCCTGGAGGCCGAGCGGTCGACGCTGGCCCGGGACGACTCCGACGACGCCCGGTTCCGCGAGCTCACGCTGGACGCGCTGCCGGACAGCACCGCCGGCGCGGTGCGCGAGCTGGCCGAGTACGACTGGCGCAGCAGCGACGCCCGCGAGGCGTACCAGGAGATCCAGGACCTGCTCGGCCGCGAGCTGCTCGACCAGCGCTTCGACGGCATGAAGCAGGCGATGGAGCAGCGTCAGCCCCGAGGACGTCGAGCGGATCCGCGAGATGCTCGACGACCTCAACGACCTGCTCGCCGCGCACGCCAGGGGGCCCGAGCACGCCGCGGACACCCAGCAGCGGTTCGAGCGAGTTCATGGACAAGCACGGCGAGTTCTTCCCGGAGAACCCGAGCAACGTCGACGAGCTGATCGACCTGCTGGCGCAGCGGGCGGCCGCGGCCGCAGCGGATGATGAACTCGATGTCCGCCCAGCAGCGCGCCGAGCTGGCCGGGCTGGCCCAGCAGGCGTTCGGCGACCCGCGGCTGGCGCAGTCCCTCGGGGCAGCTGGACGCCCAGCTGCGCGGGCTGCGGCCCGGCGAGGACTGGGACGGGCTCCGGCCGGTTCCGCGGGGAGAACCCGCTCGGGCATGGGCGAGGCCACCCGGGCGATGGAGGAGCTGGCCGAGCTCGACTCGCTCGCCGAGCAGCTCGTCGCAGTGCTACCCGGGCGCCCGGCTGGAGGACATCGACCTCGACGCGCTGGAGGCGGCGCTCGGACGACAGGCCAGGGTGGACGCGCGCCGGCTCGCCGAGCTGGAGCGCGAGCTGCACCGGCAGGGCGTGTTCGAGCGGGCCGCCGACGGCTCGCTGCGGCTGTCGCCGAAGGCGCTGCGCCGGCTCGGCGAGTCCGCGCTGCGCGGACGTCGTCGACAAGATCGGCGCGCGGCCGGTGAGCGGGACACCCGGCGCTCCGGAGCGGCCGGCGAGCCCACCGGCGCGACCGCGGCCGTGGGCGTTCGGCGACACCGAGTCGTGGGACGTGCCGCGCACCCTGCTGAACGCGCAGCTGCGCCGGGCCGAGGGTGACGACCGGCGGCTGGACGTGTCCGACGTGGAGATCGTCGAGACCGAGCAGCGGTCGCGCGCGGCGGTCGCGCTGTGCGTGGACACCTCGTGGTCGATGGTGCAGGACGGGCGGTGGGTGCCGATGAAGCGCACCGCGCTCGCGCTGCACCAGTTGGTGTCCACCCGGTTCCGCGGCGACGCGCTGCAGCTGATCACGTTCGGCCGGCACGCCAGGTCGGTGGAGCTCGCCGAGCTGGTCGGCCTGGAGGGCGTCTGGGAGCAGGGCACCAACCTGCACCACGCGCTGCTGCTGGCCGGGCGGCACCTGCGCCGGAACTCCGACGCGCAGCCGGTGGTGCTGGTGGTCACCGACGGGGAGCCGACCGCGCACCTCGAGCCGGACGGCGATGCGTACTTCCACTACCCACCGAGCCCCTACACGCTGCGCGCCACCGTCGCCGAGGTCGACCAGCTGTCCCGGCTCGGCGCGTCGATCACGGTGTTCATGCTCGGCGACGACCCGCGGCTGGCCGCGTTCGTCGACCGGATCGCCCGGCGCTGCGGCGGCCGGGTGGTCGCGCCGACGCTGGACGGCCTGGGTGCGGAGGTCGTCGCCGACTACCTCCGCACCCGCCGCTGACCGACGCGCCGCCCCGCCACGACAGCCGGCACACACCTCCGGTCGCCCGCACCGATGTCCGGACATGTGCGCCCGGATGCCGCGGTGTGTGCGAGCCGGTGGTGGCCGACCGTTGACGACGCCTTCTGTACTCCCGGACCGCGCAGAACACCCAAGGTGCCGAGCGGCCCGCGTACGTTGGCAGCCATGCACTCCTGGCACGACACGGTCGTCCCGCCGCTGGACGGCAGCCCGCCGCCGCTGCGGCTCTACGACACCGCTACCGCACGGGTACGCCCCGTCGCCCCCGGTCAGACCGCCCGGATGTACGTCTGCGGGATCACCCCGTACGACGCGACCCACCTCGGGCACGCCGCGACCTACCTGGCGTTCGACCTGGTCAACCGGGCCTGGCGGGACGCCGGGCACGACGTGCACTACGTCCAGAACGTCACCGACGTCGACGACCCGCTGCTGGAGCGGGCGGCCCGCGACCAGGACGACTGGATCGTGCTCGGGATGCGCGAGACGGCGCTGTTCCGGGAGGACATGGAGGCGCTGCGGATCCTCCCGCCCCGGGAGTACGTCGGCGCCGTCGAGGCCGTCGACGAGATCGCCGAGCTGGTCGTCGCCCTGCTGGACGCCGGCAAGGCCTACCGGATCGACGACCCCGCGCACCCGGACGTCTACTACGACACCAAGGCGACCGACGACTTCGGCTACGTGTCCCGGTACGACGAGGCGACCATGATCAAGCTGGCCGCCGAGCGCGGGGGCGATCCGGACCGACCGGGCAAGCGGCACCCGGTGGACGCCCTGCTCTGGCGCACCGCCCGGCCGGACGAGCCGTCCTGGCCGTCACCGCTCGGCCCGGGTCGCCCGGGCTGGCATGTCGAGTGCGCCGCGATCGCGCTGAACCGGCTCGGCAACCAGCTCGACGTGCAGGGTGGCGGGTCGGACCTGATCTTCCCGCACCACGAGTTCAGCGCCGCACACGCCGAGGCACACACCGGCGTGCACCCGTTCGCCCGGCACTACTGCCACGCCGGCATGGTCGGGCTGGCCGGGGAGAAGATGTCCAAGTCCCGGGGGAACCTGGTGTTCGTCTCCCGGCTGCGGGCCGACGGGGTCGAGCCGATGGCGATCCGGATCGCGCTGCTGGCCGAGCACTGGCGCGCGGACCGCCAGTGGCGTCCCGAGCTGCTCGACGCGGCGGCCGCCCGGCTGGCCCGCTGGCGGGAGGCCGTCGCGCTGCCTGCCGGGCCGGACGCCACCGACACCGTGGCCCGGCTCCGGACGCACCTCGCCGACGACCTCGACACCCCGCGCGCGCTGGCGGCGGTCGACGCCTGGGCCGACGACGCGCTCACCCGCCGCGGCCGGGACGAGACAGCCCCAGGATTGGTGCGCGCCGCGGTCGACGCGCTGCTCGGTGTCGCCCTCTGAGGCACTCATTGACGCTTCCGCTGCGGGTCGCTTACTCTCGGGCGCGCTGGCTAATCAGGGAAGCCACGACCGCACGCAAACAACGTCCGGAGTGGGGCTGAGAAAGAATGAATGGTCATAGTGCTGCTCACACTGGTTGTACGGACGTACACAGCCGCACCCTGCCTCCCGCGCTCGAGTTGTTGACGGCGTGGAGTATTGGTGAGAATGGCGAGGCCGAGTTCTTCGACGAGGCATTGGACCGCGCCGTTGGCGACGCGCTGCGGACCGACGATCCCAGCAGACGCACCGCCGAGATCCTGTTCGGCCTGTCGACAGTGGCCGGCCTGCTCCTGGAGGAGCTGGCCTCCGCGACCGGCCGGAACCACAGCCAGGTACTGAACGCGCTGCACAACCAGCACGTCACCACCGCGCAGCGGTCGGCGTAGCAACCAACGATCAGCCAGAGTTGTGGTGGCGCCACAACTCGCTCGCCGGTCAACTTGTGCGCGAGACCCACTATCGCCCCCCGTGACACCTCCTTAACCTGATGTACACGTGCAGGTCCGGCTCACGTTTGGTCATGCCGTACCGACCATTCGTGGTATGAGCGCGGAAGCATTCTCTGAATTCGTGCCGGACACCGCAGAAACGGATGTGCGGGCCCGAACTTCGCGGCCGGAAGGAACAGCACAGATGTTTGTCGAGATCCGGCCGGTGAACCGACTTCGCGGAGCGAAGGCAATAGACGTCGCCACGCCGCTCGGCGACGTTATGCGCGCGCTTTGCGAGGACACCGTCGACCTGTCGCGGGTGCGCGTCGTGTGCGACTGGATCCAGTACCGGGAGAACTTCCGCGACGTCGTCGACGTCCGGCAGATCGGCCCCGGCACCTCGACCGAGCAGCTCGAGGTCGCCGTCGACGTTCGGCGCGCGGGTCGACGTCGACCTCACCTCGGCGGCCGGCGAGGTGATCCGCAACTACGACACGCCCGACCTGTTGCCCCGGCTGCCGCTGGAGCACTGGCAGCCGGGTCGGCAGAGCTGCATCTGGGACTTCAACGGGCTGTACTGGAAGGCGCTCGGGCTGCTGGGAGGAGGCGACCGGGCAGGAGTACGAGCAGGCGCTGCCGGGCGGGGAGAGCGACGCCCGCAACACAGGCCGCGGTCCGCGAGCTGCATCGCCGAGCTGTTCCGGATCTGGGACGACCTCGCGCGACCGGCGCGCGCTGCCCGACGAGCTGTACGTCCTGGAGCTCGGGGTCGGCAACGGCAACCAGGCCAAGGCGTTCCTCGACGAGTTCCGTGGTCATGGACCGCGAGCTCGGCCGCGACTACTACCGCCGGCTGCACTACCTGATGTGCGACTACTCCCCGCACGTCCTCGACCTGGCCAAGAAGACGGTCGCCGACCACACGGTCCGGACCAGCTCGATGATCCTGGACGCCACCGACCCGACCGAGACGCTGGGCTTCCTGCGGTTCAAGGTGTTCCTGGTCTACGTCTCCAACGTCTACGACAACCTGCCCACGCGACGAGGTGGCGCTTCATCGGCGGCCGCACCGTTCCAGGTCGAGACCCGGGCCTACCTCAACCAGCGCGACGCCGAGGCGATCGCCGCCGCGTTCGGCACCGAGGTCGCCGCGCTGCCCGGGCTGATCGGCAAGCTGCTCGCGGCTGGGCCCGGACCTGCTGGTCGACGCGGTGCCGACACTTCGCCGACGTCACCGATGCGGTGGAGTTCTGGCGCGCAGGTCTGGAAGGCGGTCCGGCTCGACGAGCGCTACGTGCCACTGGCCGGCCTCGACCTCTACGACATCACCGCCAACCTGAGCGGCGAGATGCTGCGGCCGCTGCTCGAGACCCGCGGTGACATCCGGATGCAACGTGACCAACGGCGCGGTGGCCAGCTTCGTCGACACCCTCCCGCTGCTGCACCCGTTCGGGCGACTGGTCTGCCACGACCTGTTCGTCACCGACGTCGAGCAGTACCACACCGGCTTCCGCGGGCCCGGCAAGTACGACGGCTCGGTGGTGAACTGGGTCAACGGTCCGCTGCTGGCGCACATCGGGTCGCCGGAAGGGCTTCGACGTGCAGTTCGCACCGTTCGCGCACCGCAAGGGCACGAACATCGTCACGATGACCGCGCAGGTGAGGGACTGATGACGAACGCCCCCGGAAGCCCACTGCTGCCGACCACCGTCGTCGGCTCCTACTCGGTGCCGGAGTGGCTGGAGCGGCTGAAGACCGACTTCTACCAGCGCCGGCTGTCGCACGCGCACCTGAACGAGATCCACGAGACCGCGATCAAGGCCGCGCTCAAGGACCAGGAGCGGGCCGGCATCGACATCGTCTCGGACGGCGAGCTGCGCCGCGACAACGACGTCGACTACTTCCTCGGCAGGCTGCCCGGCGTGAGCTGGCGACAACCGTCAAGTCGTTCTACTTCGACTACTTCGACAGCGCGCTGACCACGCCGGTGCCGGCAGTCGGACGACCGCGGTGCTCGGGTCTGGCCGAGGACTACCGGTTCACCGCCGAGCACACCGACCGGCCGATCAAGTTCTCCTTCACCGGCCCGTTCTCGCTGTCCCGGCGGCTGCGCAACGAGGCCTACCCGGACGACCGCCGAGCTGGTGCTGCGCGCTGGCCAGGATCGCTGAACACCGAGGCACACGCGCTGGCCGACAGCGGGCGCGACGCTGCTGCAGATCGACGAGCCGTTCCTGGCCGGCTACCCCGAGCAGGTCGAGCTCGCCGTGGAGGCGATCAACCTGGTGACCAAGGACGTCGACGTGACGCTGGGGGCTGCACGTCTGCTACGGCAACCGCTACGCCCGGCCGTCCTGGGAAGGGCACTACGACTTCCTGTTCCCGGCCGTGCTCGACGCGCACATCGACCAGCTGGTCCTGGAGTTCGCCCGCAAGGGCGACGACGACCTCGCGCTGCTCAAGCAGTTCGGCTGGGACCGCTCGGTCGGGGTCGGCGTGATCGACGTGAAGAGCGACGACGTCGAGCCCGCCGAGCTGGTCGCGAACCGGATCACCCGGGCGCTGGATCTGGTGCCGGCCGAGCGGCTGATCATCAACCCGGACTGCGGCCTGCGGCATGCTCGGCCGGACGTCGCCCGTGCGAAGCTGCGGGCGATGGTGCAGGGTACGGCCGCGGTGCGCGCGGAGTTGACCGGCAAGCCACTCAGCACCCCGTCAGACCCAAGCGCCACGAACGGGAAGGCAGACGATGCTCCAGCTGGCTGACAACGAGTACCTGTTCACCTCCGAGTCGGTGACCGAGGGTCACCCGGACAAGATGGCCGACCAGGTCTCGGACGCGATCCTGGACGCCGCGCTGGCCCAGGACCCGGCGTCCCGGGTGGCCTGCGAGACGCTCGTCACCACCGGCCTCGTCGTCATCGCCGGCGAGATCACCACGAAGGCGACGCTGGACTTCAACGACATCGTGCGCGACGCGCTGCGCAGCATCGGATACGACGCCTCCTGTGGCTTCGACCCGGACCACGTCGCGGTCATGATCGCGCTGGACAAGCAGTCCCCGGACATCGCCCAGGGCGTCGACGCCTCGCACGAGGCCCGCGGCAAGCTCAGCGAGGACGAGCTGGACAAGATCGGCGCCGGCGACCAGGGGATGATGTTCGGCTATGCGTCCAACGAGACGCCCGAGCTGATGCCGCTGCCCATCGCGCTGGCCCACCGGCTGGCCCGACGGCTGGCCGAGGTGCGGCACGACGGCACGCTGGCCTACCTGCGTCCGGACGGCAAGACCCAGGTCAGCGTGCGGTACCGGGACGGCAAGCCGGTGAGCGTGGAGAAGGTGCTGATCTCCACCCAGCACGAGGAGGGTGTGGAGGAGCGGATCCCGGCCGACCTGTGGGAGCACGTCGTCACCAAGGTGATCCCGGCCGACCTCTACGACACCGAGACGTTGCAGTCCAACTTCTACGTCAACCCGACCGGACGGTTCGTGATCGGCGGGCCGGTCGGTGACGCCGGGCTGACCGGTCGGAAGATCATCGTCGACACCTACGGCGGGTTCGCCCGGCACGGCGGTGGTGCGTTCTCCGGGAAGGACCCCTCGAAGGTGGACCGGTCGGCCGCCTACGCGGCACGTTACGTCGCGAAGAACATCGTGGCCGCCGGCCTGGCCGACCGCGCTGAGGTGCAGGTCGCCTACGCGATCGGCGTGGCCCGACCGCTCTCGGTGCTCATCGAGACGTTCGGCACCGAGCAGGTGCCGGTCTCGACGATCCGCAAGCTGGTCGACGACCAGTTCGACCTGCGCCCGGGAGCGTTCCGGGACTACCTCAAGCTGCGCCGGCCGATCTACGCCAAGACCGCCGCCTACGGGCACTTCGGACGCGACGACCCCGACTTCACCTGGGAGGCGACCGACCGTGCCGACGCGCTACGGCAGGCCGCCGGCCTGCCGGCGAAGCCTGAAGGGACCGGCCCGTGAAGATCATCATCAGCGGCTCGATCGCCACCGACCACCTGATGACCTACCCCGGCCGGTTCACCGACGCCCTGGTCGGCGACCAGCTGGAGAACGTCTCGCTGTCCTTCCTGGTGGACGACCTGGCGATCCGGCGCGGCGGGGCCGGCGCGAACATCGCGTTCAACCTTGGTTGCCTGGGGCTGTCCCCGATGTTGGTCGGCGCGGTCGGCGCGGACTTCGGCGAGTACGGGGAGTGGCTGTCCCGACACGGCGTGGATGTCAGCGGCGTGCAGCTGTCGGACAGCAAGCACACCGCGCGCTTCCTGTGCACCACCGACGCCGACCAGAACCAGATCGCGTCCTTCTACACCGGTGCGATGGCCGAGGCGCGCGACATCGAGCTGACCCCGCACGTCCGGCGGTTCGGCGGCGTCGACGTGGTGCTGGTCGGCCCGAACGACCCGGTCGCGATGCTGCGGCACACCGACGAGTGCCGGGACCGCGGGTACCCGTTCGCCGCCGACCCCAGCCAGCAGCTCGCGCTGATGGACGGCGGGGACATCAAGCAACTGGTCGAGGGGGCCACCTACCTGTTCACCAACCGCGTACGAGCGCGGCCTGCTGGAGCAGAAGACCGGCTGGTCGAGCGGCGACGTGCACGAGCGCGTGGCGGTCTCGGTGATGACCCGCGGTGCGAACGGGGTGACCGTGCAGCGCAACGGCCAGCCCGAGGTGTTCGTCAAGCCGCCGCAGGAGGTGCACAAGACCGATCCGACCGGCGTCGGCGACGCCTTCCGGGCCGGCTTCCTCGCCGGGATGGCGTGGGAGATCGGTGACGAACGAGCGGCGCAGCTCGGCTGCATGCTCGCTACCCTGGTGATCGAGACGGTGGGCACCCAGGAGCACATCCTGCAGGCGAGCGAGTTCGTCGATCGTTTCGCCGAGGCCTACGGACCGGACAGCGCGGCCGAGGTGGCCGCACACCTGCACGCCAACGTGGGAACGACCCAGAGGGGGAACTGACCCGATGCCACAGCGAACGACTCGCAACGGGCTGGACTTCGCAGTCGCCGACCTGAGCCTCGCGGAGTACGGCCGCAACGACATCCGGCTCGCCGAGCACGAGATGCCCGGGCTGATGGCCACCCGCGAGGAGTACGCGGCCGCCCAGCCACTGCGCGGGGCCAGGATCACCGGGTCGCTGCACATGACCGTGCAGACCGCGGTGCTGATCGAGACGCTGGTGGCGCTCGGCGCCGAGGTCAGGTGGGCCAGCTGCAACATCTTCTCCACCCAGGACCACGCCGCCGCGGCCGCGGTGGTCGGCCCGGACGGTACGCCCGACGCTCCCCGTGGGGTGTCCATCTTCGCCTGGAAGGGCGAGTCGCTGGAGGAGTACTGGGAGTGCGCCGAGGCCGCGCTGCGCTGGCCCGCCACGGCGGACAGCCGGGGATCGGATGCTGGCGGCGGCCCGAACATGATCCTGGACGACGGCGGCGACGCCACCCTGCTGGTGCACAAGGGCGTGGAGTACGAGCGGCAGGGTGCGGTGCCCGGCGGCCGACACCGCGAGCAACGAGGAGGAAGCCGTCATCCTGCGGCTGCTCGCCCGCTCGCTGACCGAGGACCCGCAGCGCTGGACGCGGATCGCCGCGGAGATCAAGGGGGTCACCGAGGAGACCACGACCGGCGTGCACCGGCTCTACGAGATGCACCGCGCGCAGACCTTGCTGGTCCCGGCGATCAACGTCAACGACTCGGTGACCAAGTCCAAGTTCGACAACAAGTACGGCTGCCGG
This sequence comes from uncultured Actinomycetota bacterium, assembly GCA_963776255.1. Lineage (GTDB taxonomy): Bacteria > Actinomycetota > Actinomycetes > Mycobacteriales > Pseudonocardiaceae > Pseudonocardia. The sequence continues at coordinate 65,934 of CAVZMB010000018.1, forward strand.
CACTCGCTGCTGGACGGGATCAACCGCGGCACCGACGTGCTGATCGGCGGCAAGGTCGCGGTGATCCTCGGCTACGGCGATGTCGGCAAGGGCAGCGCCCAGTCGCTCGCCGGCCAGAGCGCACGCGTGATCATCACCGAGATCGACCCGATCTGCGCGCTGCAGGCGGCCATGGACGGCTTCCAGGTCGCCCGGCTGGAGGACGTGGTCGAGACCGCCGACATCTTCATCACGGCCACCGGCAACCTCGGCGTGATCAACGCCGCGGACATGGCCCGGATGAAGCACCAGGCGATCGTCGGCAACATCGGGCACTTCGACAACGAGATCGACATGGCCGGACTGGCCGCCACGCCGGGGATCACCCGCACCACCATCCGGCCGCAGGTCGACGAGTGGCGGTTCCCGGACGGGCACTCGGTGATCGTGCTGTCCGAGGGCAGGCTGCTGAACCTCGGCAACGCCACCGGTCACCCGAGCTTCGTGATGTCCAACTCGTTCACCAACCAGGTGATCGCCCAGATCGAGCTGTTCACCAAGACCGACAACTACCCGGTCGGCGTGTACACGCTGCCCAAGCACCTGGACGAGAAGGTCGCCAGGCTGCACCTGGACGCGCTGGGTGTGCGGCTCACCGAGCTCACCAAGGAGCAGGCCGACTACATCGGCGTACCGGTGGAGGGACCCTACAAGTCGGACCACTACCGGTACTGATCGCGGTACCACCGCACCCGCCCGCCGGCGGGCGGCCCGCCGAGTTCGCCGGCACCCGCACGCGCTGAGCGGGTGCCGCACCGTGACCCGCTGGTATCCTTCCGCAAAGTGACGGGAGAAGGTACAGCGGTGGTCGAGAGTTCGGACGGCCAGGTCGATGGTGCCGTCGTCGACGACCCTATGCACGGAAGGGCCGACGGTCTGACACCGCCCTTGAGCGGTCGGGAACGCGTCGTGCGCTCGGCCTACGACCTTTTCTCCCGGCACGGCACCCGGTCGGTGGGCGTCGACACGGTCATCGCGCACGCGGACGTCGCCAAGATGACGCTGTACCGCAACTTCGCCTCGAAGGATGACCTGATCCTGGCGTTCCTGCAGCGCCGCGAGGAGCTGTGGACGAACGGATGGCTGGCGGCTGAGGCGACCCGGCGCGGCGACACTCCGGCCGAACAGTTGCTGGCGATCTTCGACGTGTTCTCGGAGTGGTTCGCCAAGCCCGACTTCGAGGGCTGCTCGTTCATCACCGTGCTGCTCGAGGTCGCCGACTCGACGAGCCTGGTGCGGGAGGCGAGCATCGCGCACCTCGCCGAGATCCGTAGCTTCCTGCGCGGTCTGGCCAGCGCGGCCGGGATCGCGGACGCCGACGGTTTCGCCCGGCAGTGGCACATCCTGATGAAGGGCTCGATCATCGCGGCGCACGAGGGTGACGTGCTCGCCGGCAAGCGCGCCCAAGAGGTGGGCCGGCTGCTGCTAGCCCACTACGGGGTCTCGATTAGGGAGTCGTGTCTAGGGAGCCCGGTCTAGGCGGTCCGGTCTAGGAAATCCCCGGTCCATTCGTCCAGGCCCCAGCTGAGCACCGTGGTCGGGGTGATCCTGATGATCGCCTCCCGTGCCGAGCCGTCCGGCCAGCTCGCGGACTCGAGCGCCGCGGCCTGACCCCGTACCTGCACCGCGCGCGGCCGCCACGGCGGCAGCACGTCGTCGACGATCAGCGCCACGTTCGGGTTGCCGACGACGTTGCGGAACTTCCGGGTCCGCGCGAAGTCGCGACCACCGACATCGATGGTGTCCGTCTGCGGGTTGTAGTTCCAGCCCACCGGTACCACGTGCGGCATTCCTGCGGAGTCCACGGTCGCCAACCGGGCCAGCTTCTTGCCGTCGTCGAAGTACGCCAGCTCGGCCTCGGAGAATGCGCTCATCCCGAACCTCCCGCCAACCTGCGTTCACCCTCGCTCGATTCGCACTTGCTTGTCGTGCGGAACTCTGAGCTGACAACAAAAGCTTGCCACGCGGACGTTCCTCGCGTCAAATATCCCTGGTAGCGTCCGCCCGATGACCGAAGACGAGACCCGTCACGAACCGCACGCAGAGCAGCGGCTCACCGCGATGGGACTGCTCGTCGAGGTGTCCGGGGGCGTAACCGCCCGGCTGGACGAGGTCCATGGCCGTCGCGGGCTGACGGGCACCGACTTCGACGTGCTCATTCGCATCGCGCGATCTCAGGATCAGCGGCTGCGGATGGGCGACCTCGCCGCTCAGACCGCGCTCTCGACCAGCGGCATCACCCGGATCGTGGACCGGCTGGTGCGCAAGGGACTGGTCCGCCGCGAGCCGGCCGCGGGGGACCGGCGAAGCTGGCTCGCCGTGCTCACCGACCCCGGCCGCCGGTTGCTGGACACCCACGTCCCGGACGTCGTCGAGGCGATCGGGCGTTGGTTCACCGGCCCGCTGACCCCCGAGCAGCTCACCGCGCTGCTCGACGCGCTCCGAGTGGTCCGGGGACGCGTCCGGCCGGACGCCGTCGCGGGTGCTTCCGAGGCGGTAGCCGCAGCTAGGGTGCCTTAGGCTGGCAGCACCTGTACCCGAGGGCGGTGGCCGGTGGATCTCGACCCGGATCGCGGCGCGGTGCGCACCTTCGCGCAGCTGCTCGCCGAGGGCGTCGTGGTGTGCGACGGGGCGATGGGCACGATGCTGCACGCCGCCGGCGTCCCGATGAACCGCTCACTCGCCGAGCTGAACGTCTCGCGGCCCGAACTGGTGCGTGACCTGCACGCCGCCTATGCGGCCGCCGGCGCGCACGTGCTACAGACCAACACCTTCGACGCCAACCGGCTCCGACTGGCCGGGTACGGCCTCGAGGAGCAGGTGGCGGAGGTCAACATCGCCGGAGCCCGGCTGGCGCGGGAGGCCGCGCAGCGCGCCGAGCGGGCAGTGCTGGTGGCGGGGTCGGTCGGACCCGCGACCGGGATCTCCGCAGCGGCGCACGGGGTCTCCCGGATGCCGGCGCGGGCCAGGGCGGACGCGTTGCGTGAGCAGATCGCGGTGCTCGCCGACTGGGTCGACCTGCTCGTGCTGGAGACCTTCGGCGACCTGGAGTCCATGCTGGCTGCGATCGAGGTGGCTGGCGAGGAGAGCGACCTGCCGGTGATCGCGCAGATGACCTTCGGCGACGACGGCCGGACGCTGCGCGGCGAGCCACCCGCCGAGGTCGCCGCCGTGCTCGGACCGCTGCAGCTGGCCGCGGTCGGAGCCAACTGCACGGTCGGGCCCGCGGCCTTGCAGCCGGTGGTGGCCGAGCTCGCCCGCTGGTGCCGGCTGCCGATCTCGGTGCAGCCGAACGCCGGCGTGCCGCAGCGGCTCCGCAGCGGCCAGATCCGCTACGCGCGCAACGCCGCCTACTTCGGCCGGGCGGCTGCCGAGTTCGTCGCCGGTGGCGCGTCGATCGTCGGTGGCTGCTGCGGAACGGCGCCGGCACACATCCGGGCCATCTCGACGGCCGTCGCCGGGGCGAGCCCGCCGCGCGTTGCCGGAGCTACCGGGCCAGTGCCCATCGACGTCAGGCGGCCGGCCGGTACCGGGGCAGCGCAGGGCCGCCCCCAGCTGACCGTGGTGGCGCCCGCAGCGCCCTCGGCGAGCCAACCCGGGCGCTGGCCACCGGACGGCGAGCTGGTGGTCGCCGCCGGCCTGGTGGCTCCGCGCGGACAGGCGGTGCCGGAGTTCCTGGCCCAGGCGGAGCAGCTGCGAGCCGCGGGTGCCGACCTGATGGCGATCACCGACCCGCCGCCGCCGTGGCCGCGGGTCAACCCGATCGGCGCCGCGGTGGTGCTCAAGGAGCGCGTCGGTGCGGACGTGCTGATCCCGGTCGAGACCGCCGACCGCAACCTGGCCACCCTGCAGGCCGACCTGCTCGGCGCGCACGCGCTCGGCCTGCGCATCGTGGCCTGCCGCACCGGCGCCCCGCGAGTGGCCGGTGACTACCCGCAGATCGGCGGGCCCTGGGAGGTCGACTCCGTGCGGCTGATCGCCGCGATGCGCGGCCTCAACGACGGGGTGGACTGGCGCGGGGTGGCCACCCCGGAGCCGACCGGTTTCTCGGTCGGCGGCTCGATCAACACCGCTACGGTCGACGTGGTCCGCGAGCTCGCGCGCGCCCAGGAGAAGGTCAGCGCGGGAGCGCACTTCCTGGTCACCGACGTGGTCTACGACCTGGACGGCGCGATGACGCTGCTCGCCGCGCTGCGCGGTGCGGGCTGCCAGCTGCCGGTGATCGCCTCGCTGGCCCCGTTCAGCGACGTGCGCACGCTGGAGTGGCTGTCGAACGAGGTGCCGGGCGTGTCGATCCCGCCGGCCGCGATCACCGCCGCGCGGCTGGCGCGGTCGCGGCCGCAGCGGGCGGTCGAGGTCGCCGTCGGGCAGGTCGAGAAGCTGCTCGAGTTCGTCTCCGGCGTGATCGTGCATCTGCCCACCCCGTCGCCGGAGACCGGTGAGGAGCTCGTCGCCCGGATCGTCGCGCTGCGCACCGGACCGGTGGCCGGCGGGGACGAGTCGTGACCGGGCCCCTGCCGGACCCGGTCGCCGAGTCCCAGCGAGCCGTGCTGCGGTCGGTGGACAGCGGGCTGTCCCGGCAGTACACGATCTACCGCCAGGCGATGGCGGTCTGCGACGAGCTGGCGGCCACCGCTATGCAGGGCGCCGGCGCGGTCGAGCTCACCGAGACCTTCGCGCGGTTGATCGGCAAACGGGTGGTGCTGCTCGACGCCGACTTCCGGCTCAGGGCCGAGGCGGGTGGCGCGGACGGCGCCGGGCAGACCCACTGGGACCTGTCCGATCCCGGCGTCCAGCGGTTGCTCGGCGCGCTGGACGTAGCGCGCCGGCCGCTGCGGATTCCGTCGGTCCCCGGCTTGCTGCTCGACGAGGCCTGCCTGGTCGCCCCGATCGCGGTGCGCGACGACACGCTCGGCTACCTGGTGGTGCTGGACGAACCGTCCGACGAACCGAACGACGCGGACTTCCTCAGCGTCACCTACGCGGCGACCCTGTTCGCGTTGACCCTGGCGAACGAGCGCACCAGCGCCGAGCTCGACCTGCGGTACCGCCGCGCCGTCCTGGAGGCGCTCGTCTCCGGGCACTTCCTGGACGCCGAGGACGCCCGCCGCAAGGCCCGCACGCTCGGGCTCGACGACGAGACGCCCTACCGGGTCGCGGCGGTCCGGGTCGGCGGACCGGCTGGCTCGGCGGCGGCATCACCGGCCGGCTCGGCAGCCGGTTCCGCAGCCGGTTCCGCGGCCGGTTCCGCGGCCGGTTCCGCGCTGGTGGACCGGCTCGTGGAGCAGGTCGGTGCGCTGGCCGGCACGGTGGCCGCGGTGCGGGACACCACAGTGGTCGCGATCCTCTCCGGGTCGGTCGATGCGGCGGAGTTGGTCGCCGGGTTGGCCGAGCTGACCGCCTCGGAGAGCGCCGGGGAGCCGCCCACCAGTGGGATCAGCGGGCGGCAGTACCGGGCCGACTCGGCGCCCCGCGGGTTGCGCCAGGCCGAGCTGGCCATCGACCTCGGCCTGCGGCTGGGCCGGGACGGCCAGGCGGTCTGCTACGACGACCTGGGCATCTACCGGCTGCTGTTCAGCATCGGCGACACCCGGCAGCTCGTGCAGTTCGCCGAGGAGGTGATCGGCGCCTTGCTCGCGCAGGACCGCACGAACCGGGTGGACCTGCTGGGCACCCTTTCGGTCTACCTGAGCAATCACGGCGGCCTGAAGCAGACGGCCCGCACGCTCGGCCTGCACGCGAACACCGTCGCCTACCGGGTGCAGCGCATCCAGGCGCTGACCGGGCTGGACCTGGGCGACGCCGACGACCGGCTGCTCGCGCACGTCGCGGTGAAGATCGCCGAGTCACACCGCACGTGACGCCGGAGGAGATCCTCGCGACCCTCGAGGCGGACCGGGCTCACGTGTGGCACCCGTACTCGGCGATGCCCGCGGCCCGGCCGCCGCTGCTGGTGGAGTCGGCGTCCGGGGTACGGCTGAGGCTGGCCGACGGGCGCGAGCTGATCGACGGCATGTCGTCCTGGTGGGCGGCGATCCACGGGTACCGCAACCCGGTGCTGGACGCCGCCGTTGCCGACCAGCTAGGTCGGATGAGCCACGTGATGTTCGGCGGCCTGACCCACGAGCCCGGGGTTCGGCTGGCGCGACGGCTCGCCGAGATCACCCCGGGGGACTTGCCTAACGTGTTCTTCGCCGACTCGGGCTCGGTGGCGGTCGAGGTCGCGATCAAGATGTGCCTGCAGTACTGGCGCGCGCTGGGCAGACCGGCCAAGCATCGGCTGCTGACCTGGCGGGGCGGGTACCACGGCGACACGTTCGCCGCGATGAGCGTGTGCGACCCGGACGGCGGGATGCACCGGCTCTGGCGAGACGTGCTCGTCCCGCAGGTCTTCGCCCCGGCTCCGCCGCGCTGATCTCCAGCCGTCCTACGTGTCGCGGCTCGCCGAGCTGGTCGAACGGCACGCCGACGAGCTGGCGGCCGTGATCGTCGAGCCGGTCGTACAGGGTGCCGGCGGGATGCGGTTCCACGACCCGCGCTACCTGCACGTGCTGCGCGAGCTGACGCTGGCGCACGACGTGCTGCTGGTGTTCGACGAGATAGCCACCGGGTTCGGGCGGACCGGTGCGCTGTTCGCCGCCGACCACGCCGGGGTCGCGCCGGACGTGATGTGCCTCGGCAAGGCGCTGACCGGCGGATACTGCTCGATGGCCGCCACCCTGTGCACGGCACGGGTCGCCGAGGGGATCAGCGCGGGGGAGGCCGGGGTGCTTCTGCACGGCCCGACGTTCATGGCGAACCCGCTGGCGGCGGCGGTCGCCAACGCGTCCGTCGAGCACCTGCTGGGCCGGGACTGGCGCGCCGACGTGCGGGGGATCGAGGCGGCGCTGGCTTCCGGACTCGCCCCGGCATCGCGGGTGCCCGGCGTGTCCGACGTGCGGGTACTCGGCGGGATCGGCGTCGTCCAGCTCGACCACCCGGTCGACGTGGGCGCGGCCACCGAGGCGGCGCTGGCGCACGGCGTCTGGCTCCGCCCGTTCCGGGACCTCGTCTACACCATGCCGCCGTACGTCACGCCTGCCGAGGACCTCGCCCGCATCGCCGCAGCCGTGGTCGCCGGTGCCGCCGCCGGCTAGAACCGTTGATCAACGGAAGGCTTGTACGGCCCTATTGCACGAAAGTGCCGTTCGTTCAACACGAACGGTGGCGGGGCCGGCCACCGTGGGTGGTGGACCGGCCCCGCCGTCGTCGATCGCCGTCAGGCAGCGAGCGTGCGCTCAGCTGACGCCGAGCTTCTCCGCCGCCATCCGAGTGCCCTCGACCCGGTTCTTGATCTTCTGGAACGCCACGTCCCTGGCGTAGTCGGGCGAACCGTGGTTCGGCTTCTCGTCGATGCTGAACGGCGAGAACCCGCAGTCGTCCGTCGATCCGAGGCGGTTCTTCGGGATGAAGTTGGCTGCTCGGATCAGGTTGTCGGCGATCTCCTGGGCGCTCTCCGGCCGCGGGCTCTGCGTCACGGTCACGCCGACGTAGCACATCTGCGGGACGCCGTTGGCGTCGTCACGGCTGTGCTTGCCGATCGACTCGTACACCGGGTCCTTGTCCCGCTCGCTGGCGAGCTGGATCAGGAAGTAGCCTGCGTTGATCTTGAACATCTCAGGTAGCAGGTTGTTGTACGGCACGTCCGCGCTGTGCACCGAGTCGCGGTCACCACCGGGACAGGTGTGGATGCCGATGTTGGCCCGCTCCTCGGCCGAGAATCGCTCCATCACCCGGTTGTTCAGGTCGATGAAGTGCGGCAGCATGCCGGCGCCGGTCCACGGGTTGCGCGGGTCAGCGCGGGTCGCGAGGCGACCCTCGGTGAAGTCCACCGACACCCGCGCCGCGCCGGCGGCAAAGGCTTCCCGGATGTCCTTCTCGCACTCGTCGATCAAGGTGGCCTCGAACTCCTCGCGGGAGTACCCGGGCACCTCTTCCTGCAGCGGGTAAAGCAGCGCCAGCATGGACGGCGCGATGACGGCCTGCTTCATCGGCTTGTTGGCGTAGCGGATCGACTTCCGCAGCGAGTCGGCCGCGTAGGAGTTGTACTTGAACGGTCCCTTCGCCAGCTTGGGCAGCTGCCGGCCGTGGCCGTCAGCGAAGATCGCGAAGAACTGACCACCCGTGCCGCTCAGGCTGGGCGCGAGGCCGGTGCCGGCCAGCGTGTCGGTGATCGGGTAGGTCGCGAAGCTGGACCAGCGCTGCTCACCGTCGGAGACGATCGGCGAGCCGGTGGCCTCCATCCGCTCGATCGAGTCCTTGACCGCCGTGTCCTGCTCGGTCTCCAGCTGCTCCTTGCTGATCTCGCCCTTGTCGTAGGCGGCGTAGGCGGCCTGCAGCTTGGCCGGCCGGGGCAGCGAGCCCACTGGCTCGGTGGGGATGCCGGTATCCGTCCTCGGATCGTAGTCAGCCATGACCTCTGTCTTCTCCTCAGATGTGTTCAGTCGACCCCATCGACTGTCACTGACAGTCGACGTTCAGCCACGCCTCCCGGCTCGGGACGCGCGGGTACTACGGGTGGCCCGTGCAGGCCGGTACCGTCCGTGCAGTGCGCGCCCGGCTGCCGGTTCGCCGGCGCGGGTCCGCGGCAAGCTGCAACAAGATCAGCTTTGCCTCCCAGTGTGGACGGTGAACTGATGTAGACAGACATGTCTACCTATGCACGGATGGCGACTGTACTGGTGTTAGCTGCGTCACGTCAACGGCGGCCGGTTGATCTTGCGAACGGCCGCCCTGGCGGGTCAGGAGCCCTGGTCGGCGAGGTGCAGCGCGTAGATCGAGAAGCGCATGCCGAGGTGCGGGAAATCGTGCTCGCGCCGGAATCCCATGCCTTCGTACATCGTGCGGGCATGGTCCATCCCGTCCGCGGTGTGCAGCCCGACGGCCGGGGCGTGGTCCGCCCTGGCCCGGCGCAGACACTCCTCGGTGAGCATCCGGGCGACCCCTCGGCTGCGCCATTCCGGCGTCACGCCCAGCGCCCTGATCACCGCCCATTCGGCGGGCACCCGGTCGTAGTCCTTGGGTCCCGGGGAGTAGTAGGTCACGGTCCCGATCAGCCGTGAGTCCGCCTCGGCGACGATCAGCTCCTCGGGTCGCGCCTGCGCGATGACCCGTGCCAGGTTCGTCATCGCGGTCGTCCACGGCTCGACGCCCCACGTCGCCTCGAACTCGGCGTACGAGCCGTCGATCACCCGCTGGATCGCGTCCCGCTCGGACTCGTCCGCGCTGCGCACGGTGACGCCGCCGGCCGCCGGGGCATGCTCCGGGGTCATCCACCCCTCCTCGCCGTCGGACGGTACTGACACCAGCCGGCCGGGCGGTAGCGTGCCACAGCGATGAGCACCGTGGCGAGGATCCGGCGACGGTCCGCTGGACTGGCTGGGCGAGCACGCTGCCCGTCGGCGGCAGGCCGGGTTGCGCCGCGAGCTGCGGCCGCGGCCGGCGGCCGACGGGCTGCTCGACCTCGCCTCCAACGACTACCTCGGGCTGGCCCGCGATCCGCGGGTGGTCGAGGCCGGGGTCGACGCACTGCGCACCTGGGGCGCCGGGTCGACGGGCTCGCGGCTGGTCACCGGCTCGACCGCGCTGCACGCCGAGCTGGAGACCGAGCTGGCCGCCTTCGCCGGCGCCGAGGCCGCGCTGGTGTTCTCCTCCGGCTACCTGGCGAACCTCGGCGTGCTGACCGCGCTCGCCGGGCCGGGCGCACTGATCGTCTCGGACGCCGCCAACCACGCCTCGCTGATCGACGCCTGCCGGCTGTCCAGGGCCCGGATCGCCGTCACCCCGCACGGGGATCCGGCCGCGGTGCAGGCCGCCCTCGCCGGGCGCACCGAGCCCCGCGCGCTCGTGGTCACCGACTCGGTGGGCAGCGTCGACGGCGACCTCGCTCCGCTCGTCGAGCTGCACGAGGTGTGCCGCGAGCACGGCGCGGTGCTCGTTGTCGACGAGGCGCACGGCCTCGGGGTGCGCGGACCCGGCGGGCGAGGGCTGGTGGCGGAGTACGGGCTGGCCGATCGAGCCCGCGCTGGTGCGCACCGTGACGCTGTCCAAGGCGCTCGGCAGCCAGGGTGGCGCGGTGCTCGGCACCCGGTCGGTGATCGAGCATCTGGTCGACGGCGCCCGCAGCTTCATCTTCGACACCGGGCTGGCGCCGGCCTGCGCGGGTGCCGCCCTCGGCGCCCTTCGCGTGCTGCGCGCCGAACCGGAGCGCCCGGCCGCGGTGCTCGCCGCCGCGGCGGTGATCGCCGCCGCGGCCGGGGTACCGGAGCCGCCGTCCGCGGTGGTCTCGGTGGTGCTCGGCGAGCCGCACCGGGCCGTCGCAGCCGCCGCCGACTGCGCCGAGCGCGGGCTTCGGGTCGGCTGCTTCCGCCCGCCGTCGGTGCCGGCGGGCACCAGCCGGCTGCGGCTCACCGCGCGCGCCGACCTCACCGACGCCGACCTCGAGCTCGTCCAACACGTACTCAAGGACGTGCTGTGCCGACCCTGGTGATCACCGGAACCGGGACCGGCGTGGGCAAGACAGTGGTCACCGCCGCGGTCGCCGTGCTCGCCCGCGCCGACGGTCGGCGGGTCGCGGTGCTCAAGCCCGCGCAGACCGGCGTCCAACCAGGCGAGCCGGGCGACGTCGAGGAGGTCCGCCGGCTGGCCGGCGTGGTCACCACCGTCGAGCTGGCCCGCTACCCGGATCCGCTCGCGCCGGCGACAGCCGCCAGGCGGGCCGGCCGGCGCGGCGTCGGTGTGCGCCGGGTGGCCGCCGCGGCGGGCGAGCTCGCGGACGCACACGACCTGGTGCTGGTCGAGGGTGCCGGCGGGCTGCTCGTCGAGCTCGACGAGACCGGCGGCACGCTGGCCGATGTCGCGATCGCGCTCGCCGCCCCGGTGCTCGTCGTCGCCGCGGCTGGGCTCGGCACCCTCAACGTCGCCGCGCTCACCGTGGAGGCGCTCCGCACCCGTGGGCTGACCTGCCGCGGCGTCGTGATCGGCGCCTGGCCGGCGCACCCCGACCTCGCCAGCCACTGCAACCTCACCGACCTGCCGACGGTCACCGGCGTCCCGCTGCTCGGGGTGCTGCCCGAACACGCCGCGGCGCTCCCGCAACGATCGTTCCGGGATGTCGCACGACACAGCCTGGCCCCCGAGCTCGGTGGCTGCTGGCAGACTTCGGCCGCATGACCGACGTCCTCGCCGCTGCCCGCGACCAGGTCCTCGACCGCGGCGAGGGGCTCACCGACCCGCAGCTGCTCGAGGTGCTCCGGCTGCCCGACGAACGGCTGCCGGAGCTGCTCGGGCTGGCCCACGAGGTGCGGATGCGCTGGTGCGGCCCCGCCGTCGAGGTGGAGGGCATAGTCAGCCTCAAGACCGGCGGCTGCCCGGAGGACTGCCACTTCTGCTCGCAGTCCGGGCAGTTCGACTCGCCGGTGCGGTCGGCGTGGTTGGACGTCGACGCGCTGGTCGAGGCCGCGAAGCAGACCGCGGAGACCGGCGCCACCGAGTTCTGCATCGTGGCGGCCGTCCGCGGCCCGGACGAGCGGCTGATGGCACAGGTCCGGGCCGGGGTCGCGGCGATCCGCGCCGAGGTCGAGATCCACGTCGCGTGCTCGTTGGGCATCCTCACGCCCGAGCAGGTCGACGAGCTCGTCGAGCTCGGCGTGCACCGCTACAACCACAACCTGGAGACCGCTCGCTCGCACTTCCCCGCGGTGGTCAGCACGCACACCTGGGAGGAGCGCTGGGAGACCCTGGCGCTCGTGCACCAGTCCGGCATGGAGGTCTGCTGCGGCGGCATCCTCGGCATGGGGGAGAGCATCGAGCAGCGCGCCGAGTTCGCCGGCCAGCTCGCCGCGCTCGACCCGCACGAGGTGCCGCTCAACTTCCTCAACCCCCGCCCCGGTACGCCGCTCGCCGACGCCGAGGTGCTGTCCGGGCCGGACGCGCTGCGGGCGATCGGTGCGTTCCGGCTGGCGCTGCCGCGCACGGTGCTGCGGTTCGCCGGCGGCCGGGAGATCACCCTCGGCGACCTCGGCACCCGGCAGGGACTGCTCGGCGGGATCAACGCCGTGATCGTGGGCAACTACCTCACCACGCTGGGCCGGCCGGCGGAGGCCGACCTGGACCTGCTCGGCGAGCTGCAGATGCCGGTCAAGGCGTTGAACGCCACGCTGTAGCGGACCGGGCGTGAGCACCTTCTGCGACCAGTGCGGCGGGCGGCTGGATTCCGGATCCGACCACCCCGGCTGCCTCGACCGCCGCTACTACGAGCCGCCGAGGTTCTGCCCGCACTGCGGCCGCCGGATGGTCGTCCAGGTGGTCCCTACCGGGTGGACGGCGCGGTGCAGCCGGCACGGCGTGATCACCGCCGGAGACACGAACGGCTAGTGTCCCGTGAGCGAGGTCGTCTTACCCGCCTCCGGGCAAGGAACCTCGCTCACGGGACACTAGTTGCAGCTGTGCTCGACGCTGTAGGTGGTCAGTGGGGCGGGCACCGCGTGCAGCTCGCCGAGCAGCCGGGCCTCGCGGTCCAGCAGCGTTGCGCACGATGCGCAGCCGTCGGGTCGGGTTGGTGACCTCGAGCAGCTGCTGACGGCAGCCGATCGGCAGCAGGCAGTCGGCGGCCAGCAGGTGTGGCAACGTCGCGGGCGCCACCTCCTCGGCCGGTTCCTGCCAGTCGTCGGCCTTCCACGCCGTACTGCAGTAGCGGCGGTAGGCGGCGCGCGCGGCCCAGGACAGCGCGGCGATCGTCTCCTCGGGTGCCTCGCAGTCCTCGTCCGGGATCCACTCGACCGCCCCGGTGAGGTAGGGCGCCGAGTCGGCGTCCAGCGAGCGCAGCCGGAACCGGCGCACTCCCCGGGTGAGGATGTCGAACCGGCCGTCCGGGAGCCGCTGGACGTCCAACAGCTCCGCGGTGCAGCCGACCTCGTGCAGGCTGTGGATGCCGTGCCGGTCCGGGGTCCAGCCGTCGCGGACCGCGACCACCCCGAACTCCCGGTTCGGCACCTTGCCGGTGACCAGCTCGATGGTCAGCTGGCGATAGCGCGGCTCGAAGATGTGCAGTGGCAACGAGGCGCCGGGCATGAGCACGGTGCTCAGCGGGAAGAGCGGGATCACCGCCTCGAGAGCCACGGAAGCTACCGTACGGCGCCGCCGAGCGCCGCGCTCGACGGACTGAGCGCCGCATCGGGCGCCGCATCGGGCGCCGCATCGGGCGCCGGTCCGGCGGTCGGCCGCGGTACCGGCCCGGGCGGTCTCAGCACGGCGAACGCGTCGGTCACCCGCAGCACGTTGTCGGCGAACCGGAACTTCGCCGCCGGCCGGCCGCCGGCTCGACCCGGGGTGCCGGTGCGGCCGGTCGGGACGAGCACGCCGCGGCGGGCGAGCACCCGCTGCAGGTTGGTCGCCGCGACCGGGTGCCCCAACGCCGCCGCGTACAACCCGCGCAGCGTGGAGATCGTGAACTCGGCGGGGGCCAGCGCGAAACCGAGGTTGGTGTAGGACAGCTTGGCGCGCAGCCTGCTGCGGCCGACCCGGACGATCGCGGCGTGGTCGAACGCCGTCCCGGGCAGCTCGGCGACCGGATGCCAGCCGGTGTCCTCGGGAACGTCCGGGTCGGCGTCGCTGGTGACCAGCCCGAGGAACGTGACGGCCAGCGTCCGCGGGCCGGGGACCCGCCCCGGGTCGCCGAAGACCTCGAGCTGCTCCATGTGTGCCACGTCGCGGAGGTCGACCTTCTCGGCCAGCTGGCGGCGGATCGACGCGGCGACGTCCTCGCCGGTGCCGAGCCTGCCGCCGGGCAGCGCCCAGCGCCCCTCGTCCGGCGACATCGCCCGCTGCCACAGCAGGACGGACAGCACCCCGTCCCGGATCTGCATCACGACCGCAAGAACCTCGACGCTCAGGCTGCTATCATCGCTCACGTTTTCGATTGTAAGGCGAAAACCAGGTTGAGCGGGAGGCCGCCATGACGGTGACGGTGCCGACAACGCGTTCGAGCGCGACGTGGGCCGGCGAGGTACGCGAGCTGGCGCGGCAGCGCAACGCGGTGATCCTGGCGCACAACTACCAGCTGCCCGAGATCCAGGACGTGGCCGACCACGTCGGGGACTCGCTCGCGCTGTCCCGGCAGGCCGCCGAGACCGACGCCGACGTGATCGTGTTCTGCGGCGTGCACTTCATGGCCGAGACGGCCAAGATCCTGGCACCGAGCAAGACGGTGCTGATCCCGGACGCCGCCGCGGGGTGCTCGCTCGCCGACTCGATCGACGCCGAGCAGCTCCGGGCCTGGAAGGCGGACCACCCCGGCGCGGTCGTGGTGTCCTATGTGAACACCACGGCGGAGGTGAAGGCGGAGACCGACATCTGCTGCACGTCCTCCAACGCGATCGACGTGGTTCGGTCCGTGCCGGCCGAGCAGGACGTGCTGTTCCTGCCCGACCAGTTCCTCGGCGCGCACGTGCGGCGGGTCACCGGCCGGCAGAACCTGCACGTGTGGGCGGGGGAGTGTCACGTGCACGCCGGGATCAGCGGGCCGGACCTCGCCGCGAAGGCCGCCGAGGACCCGGCCGCCGAGCTGTACATCCACCCGGAGTGCGGCTGCGCCACGTCCGCGCTCTACCTCGCCGGCACCGGCAGCGTGCCCGCTGACCGGGTGCGCATCCTGTCCACCGGCGGGATGATCGACGCCGCCCGGGGCAGTGCCGCGTCCTCGGTCCTGGTGGCCACCGAGGTCGGCATGCTGCACCAGCTGCGCAAGGCCGCCCCGCAGGTCGACTTCCGCGCGGTCAACGACCGGGCGTCCTGCCGGTACATGAAGATGATCACGGCGCCGAAGCTGCTGCGCTCGCTGCGGGACGGGCGTGGACGAGGTGCACGTCGAGCCGGCCGTCGCCGCCCGGGCGCGGGCCGCCGTGCACCGCATGATCGAGATCGGCACCCCGGGTGGCGGCGAATGAGCTGGGCGGCGAGCGCGGACCTGGTGGTCGTCGGCAGCGGGGTGGCCGGGCTGACCGCGGCGATCGAGGCGCAGGCGCTCGGGCTGCGGGTGCTGGTGGTGACCAAGGACGCCGCGGACGCCGGCAACACCCGGGAGGCCCAGGGCGGGGTCGCGGTGGTCCTCCCGGACGATCCGGTGTCCGACACCGTCGACTCGGTGCCGAGCCACGTGGCGGACACCGTGCGGGCCGGGGCCGGGCTGTGCGACGAGGCGGCGGTGGCCTCGATCCTGGCCGACGGCGCCGCGGCGGTCGAGGCGCTGCGAGCCCGGGGCGCGGTCTTCGACCTCGGCTCCGACGGCCGACCGGCCCGGACCAGGGAGGGCGGGCACAGCGCGCTGCGGGTGATCCACGCCGGCGGCGACGCGACCGGCGCGGAGGTCCAGCGCGCCCTGCTCGCGGCGTCCCGCGACGACCGGCTGCCGCTGCTGACTCGGCACACCGCGCTGGACGTGCTGCGCGGCTCGGCCGGCACGCTGGCCGGGATCGCGGTGCTGGACGAGCGCGGCCGCCGCGGGGTGATCGCCGCGCCGGCGGTCCTGCTGGCCAGCGGCGGGTACGGCCAGCTGTTCGCCGGCACTACCAATCCGGAGACGGCTACCGGCGACGGTCTCGCGGTGGCGCTGCGCGCCGGGGCCGCCTTGGGTGATCTGGAGTTCGTGCAGTTCCACCCGACCGCGCTGCACACTGCCGGCGCCGACCGTCGGAACGGACGTCGGCCGCTGGTCACGGAGGCGCTGCGAGGCGAGGGCGCGGTGCTGGTGGACCACCTGGGCCGGCGGGTGATGGACGGCGTCCACCCGCTCGCCGACCTGGCGCCCCGCGACGTGGTCGCGGCGGCGATCACCCGGCGGATGGCGGACACCGGGACCGACCACGTCCTGCTGGACGCGACCGGCATCCCGGGCTTCGCGGAGCGGTTCCCGACCGTGCACGCCAGCTGCGTCCGGATCGGCGTCGACGCGGCCCGGGCGCCGATCCCGGTCAGCCCGGCCGCGCACTACGCCTGCGGCGGGGTGATCACCGACCTGGCCGGCCGGACCTCGGTGCCCGGGCTGTACGCCGCCGGCGAGGTGGCCAGGACCGGCCTGCACGGGGCGAACCGGCTGGCGTCCAACAGCCTGCTGGAGGGGCTGGTGATGGGTGCCCGAGCGGCCCGCGCGGTGGCCCGCGACACCGGCCGGCCGCGGCGGATGCCGCAGACCGACGGCGCCGGCACCGCGGAACGGCTGCCGATGGCCGACCGAGCCACGATGCGGTGGGCGATGAGCGCCTGCGCCGGGATCGGGCGGGACGCAGCCGGGCTGGCCGCCGCGTCGGACGCGATCGAGGCCCGCACCGTGGCACGCGCGGTGACCAGTCGGCGGGACGTGGAGGACGCCGCGCTCACCGTGCTCGCCCAGGCCGTGCTGGCCGGCGCCGGAACCCGCACCGAGAGCCGTGGCTGCCATGTCCGCACCGACTTCCCGCACACCGACGACCGGTACCAGCGGTGCAGCCTGGTGGTGCGGCTCACCGAGCGCGGACTGCGGCTCGACCCGGCGGATGCCGTGCTGGCGGGCGCGGCATGACGCGCGCAGCGGGCACGCCTGGAATCACGCCGCCGGACGCCGAGGACCTGCGGCTCGTCGTCGACCGCGCGTTGGCCGAGGACCTGCGTTACGGACCGGACGTCACCACGCTGGCCTGCGTGCCGGCCGGAAAGGTCGCCGACGCGTCGATCGCCGCTCGCCGCCCGGGCGTGCTCGCCGGAGCGCCGGCGGTAATTGCCGTGCTGGACGCGGTCTTCGGCGATGCGCTCACCGCGAGCGGATACCAGGTGACCCACCGGCGCGCCGACGGTGACGCGGTGGGCGCGGGCGACGTCGCGTTCGCGCTGCGCGCCGAGCTGCGCCCGTTGCTCACCGCCGAGCGCACCGCGCTGAACCTGCTCTGCCACCTGTCCGGGATCGCGACGCTCACCGCGGCCTGGGTGGACGCGGTGGCCGGCACCGGCGCGGCGATCCGGGACACCCGCAAGACGCTGCCCGGGCTGCGGATGCTGCAGAAGTACGCGGTGCGCTGCGGTGGCGGGCAGAACCACCGGCTCGGCCTCGGCGACGCGGTGCTGATCAAGGACAACCACGTGGCCGCGGCGGGCTCGGTGTCCGCCGCCCTGCGGGCCGCCCGGGCGGCCGCGCCCGAGCTGCCGTGCGAGGTCGAGGTGGACTCGATCGACCAGCTGGACGAGGCGATGGGCGCCGGCGCCGAGCTGGTTCTGCTGGACAACTTCGACGTGCCGACGACCGCCGCAGCGGTGCGACGGCGGGACGCCGCCGCGCCCGGCACCCGGCTGGAGTCCTCCGGAGGGCTGACGCTGCCGACCGCTCGGGCGTACGCCGAGACCGGTGTCGACTTCCTCGCCGTCGGCGCACTGACCCACTCCGCCCCGGCCCTTGACCTCGGCCTGGACGTGCACGGCTAGGACACTAGGGCGCGACCGCCTCACGCCGCTGCAGCCCGGCAACGGTCTGGCCGGTCTGGTACTGCTCGATCATGTCCCGGGCCGGGCAGGCCGCGGCGTCGAGGCGCAGGCCGAGGCTGGCCAGCCGCGCCTGGTCGTCGGCGTCCGGCAGTGCCTGCCGCACCGCGTGCAGCACCTGCTCCGCGCCCGCCCGGATGTCCGGATGCCGGTGCCCGGTGCCCGCGGCGATCTGGTGCAGCGCGGCGTCCGGGGTCAACCGGCGGCCGGGCAGGGTGTCCTCGATCAGCATCCCGGTCAGCAGGGTCAGCAGCTCGGCGTACAGCGCCACGTCCGGGCACGGGTCGAATGCCTTGAACTCGATCCGGCCCTCCTCGGCCGGGATGCGGGCCAGCTGGGTGAGCGACGGGTCGGTGTCCAGCAGCCGCAAGTCGTCGCCGAGGAACACCATCGCGGCCGGCCGCACCCCGGTCCGGACGAACGTCCGCCACGACAGCCCGCCCCACAGCCGTCCGCCGACGAACGGGGACGAGAAGCTGAACGGGACGATGTAGGGGCTGTAATAGGTGAGCTTGGCTCCGACGTCGATGAGCTGGTCCGGCCCCAGCCGGTCCCAGGACAGGTTCAGGTCCGGGCCGTAGGTGGTCATGTGCACGTGCGCGGACCGGTCCTCCGGCGACTGCTGGCGGTGCGCCAGCTCCCACGAGTTCAGCGGCGGCTCGATCGGGTAGTTCTCCCGCGTCGGATTGAACCCGATCGTGACGATCCGGAACCCGGCCCGGGCCGCCTCCGCGGACAACGTCTCGCGGTCCGCGGCGAGCTGGCCGACGGCGCCGTCGATGTCCGAGTGGATGGCCGTGCGCACCTCGATGCCCTTGGGATCACAGCGCAGCAGCTCACCCGAGGTGTCGAAACGCTCGTAGCCCTCGACGTACCAGCGCTTGACCTTGATCCCGGCGTCGCCGACCCGCAGCCCCGGATAGTCCGCCTCGTCGAAGGGCAACCGGTCCACGATCGCGGCGAGCTCGGCGAAGGAGGTGTTGGTGAAGTCGGCGAAGCGACCGTCGGGCCGCAGCAACGCGCACTCGTGCTCTATGCCGTACCGGAATCCCGTCCGGCGAGTTTCCACCGGATCAGTTTAGGATGACCTAAGCTCGTGAATGTCGATTGCCGCCCGACCGGTGTTGAGGCGATCACGGGCCTCCCGAGGAGGCACATGGACACGGCCACGGCCCTGCGCACCAGGCGAAGCCGCCCAGTGCTGGTCGAGCCGGCCCCCGACGACGCCGAGCTGGCGGCCATCCTGGCAGCGGCCGCCGCCGCGCCCGACCACGGCAGGCTGCGGCCGTGGCGGTTCGTGGTTATCCCGTCCTCCGGGCTCGACGCGCTCGGCGAGGCCTACGCGGCCGCGCACGCCGAGCGTGACTCCGAGTGCGGAGCGTTCGGGCTGGACCGGACCCGCCGGATGCCACACCGGGCCCCGATGATCGTCGCCGTGATCAGCTCGCCGCAGCCGCACCCCGCGATCCCGGAATGGGAGCAGGTCGCGTCGGCCGCCTGCGTCGCCTACGGCGTGACGCTCGCCGCGCACGCCCTCGGGTTCGGCTCGATGTGGCGTACCGGGTGGTTCGGGGACGCGCCGAAGGTGCGGGCCCACCTCGGCCTCGCCGAGAACGAGAAGGTGATGGGCTGGGTGTACCTCGGCACCGCGCCGGAACAGAACCCGCCGCCGCGGACCGAAGCCCGGCCGGACGTCACCAGGCTGGGCTGACCGGGCTGGGCTGACCGGGCTGGGCTGACCGGGCTGGGCTGACCAGGCTGGGCTGACCAGCGCTACCGGCTCGGTGAAGCAACTACCCTGACCGCATGCTGCGTCGCCTCGATATCCGGCCGACCGGCGACCAGGCGGGGGACCGCCTGCCGAGCCAGGCCGAGCTGCGCGCCCTGCTGCCGCGGGCCGAGCTGGACATCGACGCCGTGCTGGAACAGGTGCGCCCGGTCGTCGACGCGGTCCGGGAGCGCGGCGTCGAGGCGGTGCTGGAGTACTCCGAGCGCTTCGACCGGGTCCGCCCGGCTCGGGTGCGTATCCCGTCACAGACCCTCCGCGGCGCGGTGCACGCACTCGAGCCCGCGGTGCGCGACGGCCTGCAGACCTCGATCGACCGGGCCCGGCTGGTGCACGCCGACCAGCGGCGCACCGAGGTGACCACCCAGGTCGTGCCCGGCGGGGCGGTCACCGAGCGGTTCGTTCCGGTGCGTCGCGTCGGCCTGTACGCACCCGGCGGGCTGGCCGTCTACCCGTCCAGTGTGGTGATGAACGTGGTGCCGGCGCAGCAGGCCGGGGTCGACGAGCTGGTGGTGTGCAGCCCGCCGCAGGCCGAACACGGCGGCCTGCCGCATCCGCTGATCCTGGCCGCGGCCGGGATGCTCGGCGTGCACGAGGTGTGGGCCGCCGGCGGCGCACAGGCGGTGGCGCTGCTGGCGTTCGGCGGGACCGACACCGACGGCGGTGAGCTGGCCCCTGTCGACATGGTCACCGGTCCGGGCAACGTCTACCTCACCGCGGCCAAGCGGCTGCTCCGCGGCATGATCGGGATCGACGCGGAGGCCGGGCCAACCGAGATCGCCATCCTCGCCGACGACACCGCCGACCCGGTGCACGTCGCCGCCGACCTGATCAGCCAGGCCGAGCACGACACCGCCGCGGCCAGTGTGCTGGTCACGACGTCCGAGCGGCTCGCCGACGAGGTCGACGCCGAGCTGGCCCGGCAGGTCGCCATGACCAAGCACGTCGAGCGGATCACGGCGGCGCTGACCGGCCGGCAGTCAGGCACCGTGCTGGTCGCCGACACCGAGGCCGGGCTCGCGGTGGTCGACGCCTACGCCGCCGAGCACCTGGAGATCCAGACCGCGGACGCGAAGACGCTGGCCTGGCGGGTGCGCAACGCCGGCGCGATCTTCGTCGGGCCGTATGCGCCGGTGTCGCTCGGCGACTACTGCGCCGGGTCCAACCACGTGCTGCCGACCGGCGGCTGCGCCCGGCACAGCGCCGGGCTGAGCGTGCAGACCTTCCTGCGCGGCGTGCACGTGATCTGCTACGACGAGCCCGCGCTGCGCGAGGTGGCCGACCGGGTCGTCGCGCTGGCCACCGCAGAGGACCTGCCCGCGCACGGCCAGGCGGTCACCGCCAGGTTCCGCCGGTGACCGCTGAGCCCGCCGTCGGCACGCGGGTCTCGCTGGACGCCCTGCCGCTGCGCGAGGACCTCCGCGGCCGCAGCCCGTACGGGGCGCCGCAGCTGGACGTCCCGGTCCGGCTGAACACCAACGAGAATCCCTATCCTCCGCCGCCCGAGCTGGTCGCCGAGCTGACCGCGGCGGTCGCCGCGGCGGCGCGCGACCTGCACCGCTACCCCGACCGCGACGCCTCGGCCTTGCGGGCCGACCTCGCCGGCTACCTCAGCGGTGCGACCGGGGTCCCGCTCGGCGTGGCCAACGTCTGGGCGGCCAACGGCAGCAACGAGGTCCTGCAGCAGCTCATGCAGGCCTTCGGCGGGCCGGGCCGGACCGCGCTGGGCTTCGAGCCGTCCTACTCGATGCACCCGATCATCGCCGCCGGCACCCGCACCGAGTGGGTACCCGTACCGCGGCGGCCCGACTTCTCGCTCGATGCAGCGGCCGCGGCGGCGATAGTCCGCGACCGGGCGCCCGCGCTCACGTTGATCACCAGCCCGAACAACCCGACCGGCCAGTCGCTGCCGCCGGACGACCTCGCGGTCCTGATTGACGCCGCGCCGGGGATGGTCGTCGTGGACGAGGCCTACGGCGAGTTCTCCGACCGCCCGAGTGCGGTCCGGCTGCTCGACGCGTACGCCGCGAAGCTGGTGGTCTGCCGCACGATGAGCAAGGCGTTCGCGTTCGCCGGCGGGCGGCTGGGCTACCTCGCCGCCGCGCCCGCGGTCGTCGAGGCGCTGCTGCTGGTCCGGCTGCCCTACCACCTCTCGGCCCTCACCCAGGCCGCCGCGCGGGCCGCGCTGAGGCATGCGGACGCCACGCTCGCTTCGGTCGCCGCGCTGCGTGCCGAGCGGGACCGGGTGGTCGCCGAGCTCACCGGCCTCGGCTACGCCGTGGTGCCGTCGGACGCCAACTTCGTCCTGTTCGGACGCTTCGCTAACGCGGCTGCGAGCTGGCGCGACTTCCTCGACTGTGGCGTGCTGGTCCGTGACGTCGGCATCGGCGGGCACCTTCGGGTGACGGTCGGCACGCCGGCGGAGAACGATGCTTTTCTGACCGCGGCGAAAGAGGTGGTCCCGTGACCGGACTGGTGGCCAGGAGAGCGCGGGTCGAGCGGATCACCAAGGAGTCCTCGGTGCTCGTCGAGCTCGATCTCGACGGGTCACCGTCCGCCGACGTGCGCACCTCGCTGCCCTTCTTCGACCACATGCTCACCTCGCTCGGCACCCACGGCGCGCTCAGCCTGGTCGTCCAGGCGACCGGCGACGTGGAGGCCGACGCCCACCACACCGTCGAGGACGTCTCGATCGTGCTCGGGCAGGCGCTGGCGAAGGCGCTTGGCGACAAGTCCGGGATCCACCGCTTCGGGGACGCCTGGGTGCCGATGGACGAAGCGCTGGCGCACGCCGTGGTGGACGTGTCCGGGCGGCCGTACTGCGTGCACACCGGCGAGCCGGAGGTGCTGACCGGCTTCGTGGTCGGCGGCCACTACCCGACCGTGCTCAACCGGCACGTCTTCCAGTCGCTGGCCACCCACGCGCAGTTGGCGCTGCACGTCCGGGTGCTGGCCGGTCGCGACCCGCACCACGTCACCGAGGCGCAGTTCAAGGCCGTCGCCCGGGCGCTGCGAGCCGCGGTCGCCCTGGACGAGCGCGTCACCGGAGTGCCTAGCACCAAGGGCACGCTCTAGCCCGTCATGTCCGAACCCGCCGACGAGGACATCGAGACCACGCAGGGGCTCACGGCCGCGTTGAGCCTGGACCGCCTGCTGATGTTCACCGACGGGGTGTTCGCGATCGCGATCACGATCCTGGTGCTCGATCTGATCGTGCCGGACGGGCTCAGCGACGCAGAGCTCTGGGAGCAGCTAGGCGAGCTGGTGCCGGCGCTGCTCGCGGCGGCACTGAGCTTCGCGGTGATCGGCCGGTTCTGGATCAGCCATCACACGATATTCGGCTGGATCCGCCGGATCGACATGCCGCTGATCTGGCTCAACCTGCTACTGCTCGCGCCGATCGTGTTCCTGCCGTTCACCACCCGGCTGCTGGAGGAGTACGCCTACGTCCCGTTCGTCGTCATCGCCTACTCGGCGACGGTGGCCACGGTCGCGCTGGCGAATCTGGCGATCTGGCTGTACGCCACCCATGATCAGCGCCTGACCGACCAGGTGCCCTACGCCGTCCGCGTCGGCAAGACCGCCGGGCTCGTCACGCTGGTGCTGTCCTTCCTGGTGGCGATCGTGCTCGCGCCGTTCCTCGGGCCGTACGCGTTGTTCGCCTACCTGCTCAGCGCGCTGCCCGCGGACCGCGTCTGGGCCGCCGCCAAGCGGCGTCGGACCTCGTGAGCGGCGCTGCGCGTCGGAACGGTGTTATGCCCGCACCGGCTATCCTCGCCGGGTGCCGAGGATAGCCGTTCTGGACTACGGCTCCGGGAACCTGCGGTCCGCCGAACGCGCGCTGCGCCGGGTCGGTGCCGACGTCACCGTGACCGCCGACCGCGACGTCGCGCTGGACGCCGATGGGCTGGTGGTGCCCGGTGTCGGTGCCTTCGCGGCGTGCATGGCCGGACTGCACGCGGTGGGCGGACCGGAGATCATCGACCGGCGGCTCGCCGGCGGTCGGCCGGTACTGGGCATCTGCGTCGGCATGCAGGTGTTGTTCGACCTTGGCGTCGAGCACGGCGAGCGCACCGTCGGCTGTGGACAGTGGCCGGGCACGGTCGAGCGGCTGAAGGCGGACATCCTGCCGCACATGGGCTGGAACACCGTACGGACGGCGCCCGGGTCGGTGCTGTTCGGCGGGTTGGACGAGGACACCCGGTTCTACTTCGTGCACTCCTTCGCGGTTCGGCGCTGGGAGCTGGAGCCCTCTCCGATGCTGCGCCCGCCGCTGGTGAGCTGGGCCCACCACGGTGAGGACTTCGTAGCGGCGGTGGAGAACGGCGTGCTGGTGGCGACGCAGTTCCACCCGGAGAAGTCCGGCGACGCCGGCTCCACCCTGCTGCGCAACTGGCTGCGCGAGATCGTGGGGTAGCTGGGGTAGCGGCTGGGCGTTCGTCGCGCGGCCGTACGGTGTCTGCGTGGGCTTCACGTTGCTTCCGGCCGTGGACGTCGCGGACGGCCAGGCGGTGCGACTGGTGCAGGGCGAGCTCGGCACCGAGACCCGGTACGGCGCGCCGCTGGACGCCGCGGCAGCCTGGCGGGACGGCGGCGCGGAGTGGATCCACCTGGTGGACCTGGACGCCGCGTTCGGGCGCGGCTCGAACTCCGACCTGCTGGCCGAGGTGATCGCCGCGCTGAGCGGCGTCGCGGTCGAGCTGTCCGGCGGCATCCGGGACGACGACTCGCTGCGGCGGGCGCTGGCCACCGGGTGCGCGCGGGTGATCATCGGCACGGCCGCGCTGGAGGACCCGGCCTGGTGCGCGGCGGTGATCGCCGAGCACGGCTCGCGGGTCGCGGTGGGCCTGGACGTGCGGATCACCGACCGCGGTCACCGGCTCGCCGCCCGCGGCTGGACCACCGACGGCGGCGACCTCTGGGAGGTCATGGCCCGGCTCGACGCCGAGGGTTGCGCCCGGTACGTCGTGACCGACGTGAGCAAGGACGGCATGCTGCGCGGCCCGAACCTCGGGCTGCTGCGCGAGGTCTGCGCGCGAACGCCGGCCGCGCTGATCGCCTCCGGCGGGGTGTCCAGTGTGGACGACCTCGTCGCGCTGGCCGGGCTGCGCGACCTCGGCGTGGAGGGCGCGATCATCGGCAAGGCGCTCTACGCGGGCCGGTTCACCCTGCCCGAGGCGCTGTCCGCCGTCGCCGTGACGGCCGGCTCTGGCGACGCGGTAGGGCGCGCGGTGAGCTAGATGGGCTGGCTCTAGATGGGTGTCGCGGTACGGGTGATCCCCTGCCTGGACGTGGACGCCGGCCGGGTCGTGAAGGGGGTCAACTTCACCGACCTGGTGGACGCCGGCGACCCGGTGGAGATGGCGCGGATCTACGACGTCGAGGGCGCCGACGAGCTGACGTTCCTCGACGTCACGGCGTCCTCCGGCGAGCGGGAGACGATGTACGACGTGGTGCGGCGTACCGCCGAGCAGGTGTTCATCCCGCTGACCGTCGGCGGTGGCATCCGCAGCACCGCGGACATCGACCGGCTGCTGCGGGCCGGGGCCGACAAGGTCAGCATCAACACGGCCGCGGTGGCCCGTCCCGAGCTGCTCGGCGAGGCCAGCAAGCGGTTCGGCGCGCAGTGCATCGTGCTGTCGGTGGACGCCCGGCGGGTGCCGGCGGGTGGCGCGCCGACGCCGTCCGGGTTCGAGGTCACCACGCACGGCGGGCGGCGCGGCACCGGGATCGACGCGGTGCGGTGGTCGGCGGACGGGCAGCGGCGCGGGGTGGGTGAGATCCTGCTGAACTCGATGGACGCCGACGGCACCCGGCGTGGGTTCGACCTGGAGATGATCGAGGCCGTGCGGGCGGTGGTCGAGGTACCGGTGGTGGCCAGCGGCGGCGCGGGGGGCTTGGCCGATTTCGCCCCGGCGGTCCGGGCAGGCGCCGACGCGGTGCTCGCGGCCAGCGTGTTCCACTTCGGGGAGCTGCGGATCGGCGAGGTCAAGGACGCTCTGCGGGCGGCCGACGTGGAGGTCCGGTGAGCAGCCTGAACCCGGCGATCGCGGCGCGGCTGAAGCGCAACGGTGACGGGCTGGTGTGTGCGGTGGCCCAGCAGCGCGGCACCGGCGAGGTGCTGATGGTGGCGTGGATGGACGACGAGGCGCTGCACCGCACGCTGACCACCGGGCGGGCGACCTACTGGTCGCGGTCCCGCCGCTCGTACTGGGTGAAGGGGGAGCGGTCGGGCAACGCGCAGCACGTCGTCGAGGTGCGGCTGGACTGCGACGGCGACACGGTGCTGGTGATCGTCGACCAGGTGGGCGCGGCGTGCCACACCGGTGCGCACAGCTGCTTCGACGCCGACGTGCTGCTCGCTGCGAAGGGGTCTTGATGGAGGAGCTGTTCAGCACCGACGCCTACCTGCGGTCGTTCGAGGCCGCCGTCGCCGAGGTGGACCGGGAGGCCGGGCGGGTGGCGCTGGCCCGCACCGCGTTCTACCCGGGCGGCGGGGGACAGCCGCACGACCTCGGCTCGCTGTCCTTCGGTTCCGTGCGTGCGCCGGTGACCAAGGTGAAGCGCGACGGCGGGCGGATTTGGCACTGGCTGGAAGACGCTGAGCTGCCGACCCCTGGCACCGAGGTGTTCGGCGAGCTGGACTGGGACCGCCGGCACCTGCTGATGCGCACCCACACCGCGCTGCACGTCCTGTGTGGGGTGATCTGGACCGAGTTCCAGGTGGCGGTGACCGGCGGGAACATGGAGCCCGGCAAGGGCCGGCTGGACTTCCCGCTGGAGTCGATGTCCGCCGAGCTCGGCCAGCGCATGGAGCGGCGGATCAACGAGGAGATCGGGCAGGCACGGGAGATCCTCGTCGAGTTCGTCGGCCGCGACGTCGCCGACCTCGACCCGGCGCTGATCCGCACCGCAGCCGACCTGATCCCGCGCGAGATCGACCCGCTGCGCGTGATCGACATCGTCGGGCTGGACAAGCAGGCCGACGGCGGCACCCACGTGGCGTCCACCGCCGAGGTCGGCCTGGTCGCGGTCACCGGCACCGAGTCCAAGGGCAAGGGCAACAAGCGCATCCGCCTAGACGTCCGGTAGCCCGCTCGGCTCACGACGATCGGGTGATAGCGACCCATTCGTCCGCGACGCATGGCCGAGGTGTCGCACGGTCAGCGCGTGCGCCTGGACGGTCTGCTGCGTCGCCAGCACGGTGTGCTGTCGCTGGCGCAGGCCGCCGACGCGGGATTGCCTGCCCACGCCGTGCGCTCACGGATCCGGGCCGGTCACTGGCAACGGCTTCGTCGCGGCGTATTGCTGGCCAGTGCCCTGCCACCCGACGACGAGGCATTGCTCCGGGCCGCCGTGCTAGCCCATGGCGAAGATGCCGCGGCGAGCGGGTTGGCCGCGGCGTGGTGGCACGGCCTTGTCGGTGATCTGGGCTGGCCGGTGGAGATCACGGTGCCGCGGTCAAGGGCGCCCGGCAGGCAGGCGGGGGTTCGGTTGCGGCGCCGCGACCTGCCTGCGGCAGACCTCGTGGAGCTCCGGCATCTGTGGACGACCGCGCTCCCGCTCACCGTGATAGAGGCTGCCGTCGAACTGGGCGCCGAAGGGCCGGCGCTGCTGGACCGGGCGTTGCAGCGGCGAGTGCGCTTCCCGACACTGGTCCGTGTCCACAACCGCAACCTCGGTCGCCGCGGATCGACCCGGGCCGGCGAACTCCTGATTGCGGCATCCGACCGGGCCGCGTCGCAAGCCGAGCGGCGGTTGATCGCGCTGCTGCGGTCTCATCGCCTCACCGGTTGGCGGCAGCACTACTGGCTGAGCGGCTACGAACTGGACGTCGCGTTCCCGGTCGAACGGGTCGCGATCGAGGTGGACGGCTGGGCCTGGCACTCCACCGCGGACCGCTTCGCGACCGATCGGCGGCGGCAGAACGCGGTGGTGCTCGCCGGCTGGACCGTACTCCGCTTCACCTGGCACGACCTCACGTCCCGACCAGACGCCGTGATCGCCGAGATCCGGCGTGCCCTCAATCGGTGATCAGAGGTTCGGCAGGGAAAGTGCGGATATTGACCGTTTCTCTGCCAGATCTCCGATCATGCGAGGGCCTAGTCCAGTGCTCCAGTGAAGTAGCGCTGCAGGTTCGGGGCCATCGCGGCGATCACGGTGTCGTGGTCGGCCGAGGCGAGGGGATCCAGGCGGACCACGTAGCGGGCCATCGCGAGCCCGATGATCTGCGAGGCGGCCAGCGCCGCTCGCAGCTCGGCCCGGTCCGGGGCCACCGCGCTGATCACCCGGGCGAGGATCACCCGGGAGACGAACTCGCGCATCATCCGGGCCGCGTCCTCATGGCTGGCTACGCTGCGGATCAGCCCGGCCAGCGGACCACCGCCGGCGGCGTCCCAGACCGTGAGGAACGTGCGGAGCAGCCGGACCGCGAGCTGCGACGGGTCGCCGGGGACGATCGTGCCGAACACCACCTCCGGGTCGATCGGGATGTCCAACGAGGCCGCGAACAGCGCGTCCTTGCCGCCGAACCAGTGGTTGACCATGGCCGCGTCGACCCCGGCCCGCTCCGCGATCCGCCGCACCGTCGCGTTGTCGTAGCCGCGCTCGGCGAACTCCACTCGGGCCGCCGCGAGCAGCGCGGCGCGGGTGTCCTCGCCGGCTGGTCGGCGCCCGCGCCGCCGGGACCCGCGGACCGACCGGCCGGCATCCTCGACCTCCACCACCAGGCTCGTCCTCTCCGCGAAGGTATTCAGACCCCGTTGAAAACGTTATGTGGTGATCACCGGTCGGGTCAATCCGGCCGTTGGGCAGAATGGCCGGCATGACCGCGACCGCGCCCCGACTCGGCGCGCTCGGTGCGGTGACGCCGAGCCGGGAGGAGTTCCGCCGACTGGCCACCGAGCACCGGGTGATCCCGGTGGCCCTGCGGCTGCTCGCCGACGCCGAGACCCCGGTCGGGGTGTATCGCAAGCTCGCGGCCGGTCGCCCGGGCACATTCCTGCTGGAGTCGGCGGAGAACGGTAGGTCGTGGTCGCGGTGGTCGTTCGTCGGAGCGCGGTCCGCGGCCGCGCTCACCGAGGTCGACGGCCGCGCGCACTGGACCGGCAGCCCGCCGGTGAGCGTGTCCAGCGGCGGCGACCCGCTGGCCACCCTCCGGGAGACCGTGCAGACGCTGCGCAGCGAGCGGCTGCCCGGCCTGCCGCCGCTCACCGGCGGCATGGTCGGCTACCTCGGCTACGACGTCGTCCGCCGGCTGGAGCGGCTCCCCAGCCTTGCCGAGGACGATCTGCAGCTACCCGAGATGGTGATGCTGCTGGCCACCGATCTCGCCGCGCTGGACCACCACGAGGGCACGATCACGCTGATCGCCAACGCGGTGAACTGGGACGACTCGCCGGAGCGGGTGGACGAGGCCTACGACGACGCGCTGGCCCGGCTGGACCGGATGACCGCGCAGCTGGCCAGCCCGGCGGCGGCCACCGTCGCGGTGTACCGGCCGGCCCAGCCGACGTTCCTCCGCCGCCGGTCGCTGCGCGAGCACGCCGCCGCGGTCGAGGTCGCCAAGGAGCGGATCCGGGCCGGCGAGGCGTTCCAGATCGTCGTCTCGCAGCGCTTCGAGATGGGCGTACGGGCCGACCCACTGGACGTCTACCGGGTGCTCCGGGCCACCAACCCGAGCCCGTACATGTACCTGCTGCGGCTGCGCGACGCGGCCGGGCGAGACTTCGACATCGTCGGCTGCAGCCCGGAGGCGCTGGTCACCGTGCGGGACGGCACCGCGACGACGCACCCGATCGCCGGCACCCGGTGGCGCGGCGCCACCGAGGAAGAGGACGTGCTCCTGGAGAAGGAGCTGATCACCGACGAGAAGGAGCGCGCCGAGCACGTGATGCTGGTCGACCTGGGTCGCAACGACCTCGGACGGGTGTGCCGGCCGGGTTCGGTCAAGGTGCACGGGTTCTTCCGGGTCGAGCGGTACAGCCACGTGATGCACCTGGTGTCGACGGTCAGCGGCGAGCTGTTGCCGGGGCGCAACGCCTTCGACGCGGTCACCGCGTGCTTCCCGGCCGGGACGCTCTCCGGCGCGCCGAAGCCACGGGCGATGGAGATCATCGAGGAGCTGGAGCCGACCCGGCGCGGGCTGTACGGCGGGATCGTCGGGTACCTCGACTTCGCCGGCGACGCGGACACCGCGATCGCCATCCGCACCGCGTTGATCCGGGACGGGACGGCCTACGTCCAGGCCGGCGGCGGGATCGTCGCCGACTCGGACCCGGCCGCCGAGGACACCGAGTGCCTGAACAAGGCGCGTGCGGTGCTCTCCGCGATCGCGACGGCGGAGACGCTCGCCCAGCCGCCGGTGTCCGGGCCGGGCTCACCGCCGGCGTGAAGCGCCTGATGGTGGCCGTGCTGGTCGCGCAGCTGATGGCCGCCGCGGCGCTCTGGGGTGCGGCCGAACTCGGCGCCACCGCCGGTGCCGACGGCACGGGTACGGCCACCGGTACGGCCCTGCGCGCCGTCGCGCTGCTCGCGGTGGCCGGGGTGGCCGGCACGATCGCCAGCGGCGGGCTGATCAGGCGCGTGATCGGCGGGCTGCTCGCGCTGGCTGGGGTGCTCGCCGGGGTGATCGGGGCCGGCGCCGGGTTCCCGGCCGCGCTGCTCGCCGTGCTCGGCGCTGTGCTGCTGGTCGCCGCCGGGGGAGTGCTCGCCGTCCGCGGTCCGCTGCTGCCGCGAATGGGCGCTCGCTTCGATGCCGCCGAGAACAAGGCGTCCGAGTCCAGCCGGACCCCGAAGGACCCGGACCGTCGGATGTGGGACGAACTGGACTCCGGAGAAGATCCGACCGCCCGCTGACCCAGGGGCGTCGGGCATCCGGGTCCGACCCGGCACCCGGCGGATCGGCGGCACGTGGCAGCATGGCTCGAACGCCGGCGGCGGACGATCGTCAGCCGGTTGTCCCTACGAGACATCGCGGGGAAGGGGAATCGCACGCGTGAACGTCTTGGAGTCGATCCTCGACGGTGTCCGCAGCGACCTCGCGACCCGTGAATCCGCGGTGAGCTTCGCGGAGATCAAGAAGCAGGGGCTGGCCGCGCCGCCGCCGCGGGACGCGATGGCGGTGCTCAACGCGCCGGGCATCGGGGTGATCGCGGAGGTCAAGCGGCGCAGCCCGTCGAACGGCCACCTCGCCTCGATCGACGACCCGGCCCGGCTCGCGCGGCTCTACGAGCAGGGCGGCGCGCGCATGATCAGCGTGCTGACCGAGGGCCGCCGGTTCGGCGGCTCGCTCGCCGACCTCGTCGCTGTCCGGTCCGCGGTGCGGGTGCCGGTGCTGCGCAAGGACTTCGTGATCAGCCCGTACCAGGTGCACGAGGCGCGGGCCGCCGGCGCCGACCTGGTGCTGCTGATCGTCGCCGCGCTCGAGCCGAACGTGCTCGGTGCGCTGCTGGACCGGGTCGAGTCGCTGGGCATGACCGCGCTCGTCGAGGTGCACACCGAGGAGGAGGCCGACCGTGCGCTGGAGGCGGGAGCCTCCCTGATCGGGGTGAACGCCCGCGATCTGCGCACCCTCGAGGTGGACCGATCGGTGATCGGCCGGATCCTCCCCGGGCTGCCGAACGACGTGCTGCGGGTGGCCGAGTCCGGCGTCCGCGGGCCCGGCGACCTGCTGACCTACGCGGGCTGGGGTGCGGACGCGGTGCTGGTCGGCCAGGGCCTGGTGACCGCGCTGGACCCGAAGCAGGCGGTGACCCAGCTGGTCGCCGCCGGAGCCCACCCGTCGCTGTCCAGGATGGTGCGCTGAATCGGTGCTGAACCGGGCGACGGCATGCACCAGACTGGTGCGATGACGAACACCCCGACCGCCAGCACCGGGGTCGGCGAGCGCTCCGCGCACGAGCCGGACGAGAAGGGGCACTTCGGCCGTTACGGCGGACGGTTCGTGCCCGAGGCGCTGGTCGCCGCGCTGGACGAGCTGACCACGTTCTACGAGAAGGCCCGGGTCGACCCGGATTTCCTCGCCGAGCTCGACCGGCTGCAACGGGACTACACCGGCCGTCCGTCACCGCTGACCGACGCGCCCAAGCTGGCCGAGCACGCCGGCGGGGCCACCGTGCTGCTCAAGCGCGAGGACCTCAACCACACCGGCTCGCACAAGATCAACAACGTGTTGGGCCAGGCGCTGCTCACCAAGCGGATGGGCAAGACCCGGGTGATCGCCGAGACCGGGGCCGGCCAGCACGGCGTGGCGACCGCGACCGCGTGCGCACTGCTCGGGCTGGAGTGCGTGGTCTACATGGGCGAGGTCGACACCGTCCGGCAGGCGCTGAACGTGTCCCGGATGCGGCTGCTCGGCGCGGAGGTGATCCCGGTGACGACCGGGTCGCGCACCCTGAAGGACGCGATCAACGAGGCACTCCGGGACTGGGTCACCAACGTCGGATCCACGCACTACCTGCTCGGCACGGTCGCCGGGCCGCACCCGTTCCCGGTGATGGTGCGCGACTTCCACCGGGTGATCGGGTTGGAGGCCCGGGCGCAGGTGATGGACCGCTACGGCCGGCTGCCGGACGCGGTCGCGGCCTGTGTCGGCGGTGGGTCCAACGCGATCGGCATCTTCCACGCGTTCCTGGACGACCCCGGCGTCCGGCTGGTCGGGTTCGAGGCCGCCGGCGACGGGTTGGAGACCGGCCGGCACGCCGCGACGCTGGCCGGGGGCAGCCCGGGTGCCCTGCACGGTGCGCTGTCCTACCTGCTGCAGGACGACGACGGCCAGACGATCGAGACGCACTCGATCTCCGCCGGGCTGGACTACCCGGGGGTCGGGCCGGAGCACGCGCTGCTCAAGGACACCGGGCGCGCCGAGTACCGGCCGGTCACCGACGCCGAGGCGATGGACGCGTTCGGGCTGCTGTCCCGGACCGAGGGGATCATCCCGGCGATCGAGTCGGCGCACGCGGTGGCCGGCGCGCTGGTGCTTGGCCGCGAGCTCGGCCCGGACGGGATCGTGCTGGTCAACCTGTCCGGCCGGGGCGACAAGGACGTCGACACCGCGGCGAAGTGGTTCGGCCTGACCGGGCTGGCCCAGTGAGCGTTGCGCCGACGTTCGCCGACTGCCGGGCCGCCGGGCGGGCCGCGCTGATCGGCTACCTGCCGGCCGGGTTCCCCACCGTGCCGGCGTCCGCCGGGCTGCTGAAGGCGATGATCGACGGCGGGTGCGACCTGGTCGAGGTGGGCGTGCCGTACTCGGACCCGGTGATGGACGGGCCGACGATCCAGGCGGCCGCCGACGTCGCGCTGCGCGGCGGCACCCGGCTGGCCGACGTGCTGACCGTGGTCGGGCAGATCGCCGCAGGCCGGTGGCCGCGCGGTCGTCATGACCTACTACAACCCGATGCTGCGTTACGGCATCGACGCGTTCTCCCGCGACCTGGCCGCGGCCGGCGGGCACGGCGTGATCACCCCCGACCTGATCCCCGACGAGGCCGAGCAGTGGCTGGCCGCGTCCGAGCGGCACGGGCTGGACCGGATCTTCCTGGTCGCGCCGTCGTCCACCGACGAGCGGATCGCTGCGACCGCGACCGCGTCCCGCGGATTCCTCTACGCAGCGTCGACCATGGGCGTCACCGGGGCCAGGGACGCGGTCGGCTCGGCCGCTGCCGAGCTGGTCGCGCGGTGCCGGGCGCACACCTCGCTGCCGGTCGGGGTCGGCCTCGGGGTGCGCTCGGGGGCACAGGCCGCCGAGATCGCCGGCTTCGCCGACGGCGTGATCGTCGGATCCGCGTTCGTGTCGGCGGCGCAGGCCGGCGGCGAGGCGGCCGTCCACGCCTTGGCCGCCGAGCTGGCCGCCGGCGTGCGCGGCGCGGCCACCGTGCGCTGACCGCCGAATGAGCCGGCCCGTCGCGCCTGCGCGGTGCACCCCAATCCGCAATGAGCGGGCTTATTCCGGGTTGACGACCCGTGCGCAGGCCCAATGGGCCCGCTCATTGCGTCGTGGGCGGCAACGCATACGGTGGCGGCCGTGAGCCCGCTGCTGACCGTGATCCTGCCCGGGACGCTGGCGTCGTTCCCGAGCCCGGACCGCGGTGTGTGGTTCGTCGGCCCGATCCCGATCAGGGCCTACGCGATCTTCATCATCATCGGCATCGTGGTCGCGATCGTCTGGGGCGAGCGGCGGTTCGTGGCCCGCGGCGGCCCCGCCGGCACGGTGCTGGACGTCGCGATCTGGGCGGTGCCGTTCGGGCTGATCGGCGGCCGGATCTACCACGTACTCACCGACTGGCAGACCTACTTCGGCCCCGGCGGCAACCCGCTGGACGCGCTGAAGATCTGGCAGGGCGGCCTCGGCATCTGGGGCGCGATCGCGTTCGGGGCGGTGGGCGCCTACATCGGGTGCCGGCGCAAGAAGGTGCCGTTCGGCTTCTTCGCGGACTCGGTGGCACCCGGGATCGCGGTGGCGCAGGCCATCGGGCGGCTGGGCAACTACTTCAACCAGGAGCTGTACGGCGGGCCGACCGACCTCCCGTGGGGCCTGGAGATCTACCAGCGGGTGATCCCCGGCACCTCGATCCCCGACGCGCTCAACGGCGTCGCGGTCGGCGCGCCGATCGCGGTGGTGCACCCGACGTTCCTGTACGAGGCGCTGTGGAACCTCGGCGTCGCCGCGCTCGTGGTGTACGCGGACCGGCGGTTCCGGCTGGGCCACGGTCGGGCGTTCGCGGTGTACGTGGCCGGCTACACGGCCGGTCGGTTCTTCATCGAGATGATGCGCACCGACCCGGCGACGATGGTGTTCGGGGTCCGGATCAACGTGATCGTGTCCGCCGTGGTGTTCCTCGCCGCGGTGGCCTACCTGATCCTGGTGCGCAAGCCGCGCGAGGAGTTCCCGGCAACCCAGGAGGGCGAGCCCGGGACCGGGGAGGCCGGGCCGGGCAAGCCAGCACCGGACGGGACGCCATCCGACGACCCGGCGCCCGACGAACCCGAGGCACCCGACGACCGGCGCCCGACGAACCCGAGGCACCCGACGACTCGGCGCCGGACGAGCCCGCGAAGCCGGAGCCCGACAAGACGCCGTCCGAGGACCCGACCAAGCAGGTGTCACCGTGACCACCTCCCGCACGTTCGACGGCTTCGGTGAGCGGCTGGTCGACTTCTACGAGGGGCTGCTCGCCGACAACTCCAAGCCCTACTGGACCGAGCACCGCGAGATCTACGAGGAGCAGGTCAAGGCGCCGATGCTCGCCCTGCTCGCCGACCTCGAGCCGGAGTTCGGGCCGCCGTCGCTGTTCCGCCCGTACCGGGACGTGCGGTTCAGCAAGGACAAGTCGCCGTACAAGACCGCCTGTGGCGCCACGGCCGGCAAGTACTACCTGCAGGTCTCCGTCGACGGGCTGATGGCCGCCGGCGGCTACTACCAGATGACCAGCGATCAGGTGCAGCGGTTCCGGACCGCCGTGGACGACGAGCGACGCGGCGAGGAGCTGCGTGCGGTGCTCGCCGCCCTGGAGAAGGCCAAGCTCTCCGTCTCCGGGGAGCAGCTGAAGAGCCGCCCGCGGGGGTTCGAGCCGGACCACCCGCGCATCGACCTGCTGCGCTACAAGTCGCTGTACGCGTGGCGCAGCTGGCCGCCGGACGACGGTTTGCACACGCCCACCGCGCGGGATCGGGTCCGCAAGGCATGGCTGACGCTGGGACCGCTGACCGACTGGCTGGATGCGCACGTCGGGCCGCCCGACCCCGTGCAACGCTGAAAATACCTTCCAATCCTGATCGGTTCAGCCCGGTGTAGCCTCCGGCCTCGTGACCCGCCGCACGAAGATCGTGTGCACCCTCGGACCGGCCACCGCCACCCCGGACCGGATTCGTGAGCTGGTAGCCGTCGGCATGGACGTCGCCCGGCTGAACTTCAGCCACGGCAACCGGGACGACCACAAGCGGGTGTACGAGCTGGTGCGGGAGGCGGCCGACACCGAGGGCCGCGCGGTGGGCATCCTCGCCGACCTGCAGGGACCCGAAGATCCGGCTCGGCCGGTTCGCCGCCGGACCGGTGGAGTGGCGCACCGGTGAGGAGATCCGAATCACCACCGAGGAGGTCGCCGGCACCCACGATCGGGTGTCCACGACCTACGGCGGGCTGGCGGACGACGCCCGCGAGGACGACCGGCTGCTGGTCGACGACGGCAAGGTCGGGCTGCGGGTGACCGGCGTGGATGGGCTCGACGTTGTCTGCCGGGTCACCGAGGGCGGTGTGGTCAGCGACAACAAGGGGCTCTCGCTGCCCGGCATGAACCTGACAGTGCCCGCGATGTCCGAGAAGGACATCGCCGACCTCGCGTTCGCGATGGATCTGCGGGTCGACTTCGTCGCGCTGTCCTTCGTGCGCTCGCCCGCCGACGTCGACCTGGTGCACCAGATCATGGATCGGTTCGGCGAGCGCCTTCCGGTGATCGCGAAGCTGGAGAAGCCGGAGGCCGTCGAGAACCTCGAGGCGATCGTGCTGGCCTTCGACGGGATCATGGTCGCGCGCGGCGACCTTGGAGTCGAGCTGCCGCTGGAGAACGTCCCGCTGGTGCAGAAGCGGGCCATCCAGATCGCCAGGGAGAACGCCAAGCCGGTGATCGTCGCGACCCAGATGCTCGACTCGATGATCGGGGCCTCCCGGCCGACCCGGGCCGAGGCGTCCGACGTGGCGAACGCCGTGCTGGACGGCACCGACGCGCTGATGCTCTCCGGGGAGACTTCCATCGGCCGGTACCCGATCAAGTCGGTGCGCACCATGGGCCAGATCGTGGAGGCCGTCGAGGCCGGCGCCACGTCCACCGCGCCACCGCTGAACCACCTGCCGCGCACCAAGCGCGGGGTGCTGTCCTACGCGGCCCGCGACATCGGCGAGCGGCTGTCGGCACGCGCGCTGGTGGCGTTCACCCAGTCCGGCGATACGGTGCGCCGGCTGTCCCGGCTGCACAGCAAGCTGCCGCTGCTCGCATTCACCCCGGTGGCGGCGGTGCGCAGCCAGTTGGCGCTGACCTGGGGCACCGAGACCTTCCTGGTCGAGGAGGTGCAGTCCACCGACGCGATGGTGCGACAGGTGGACGGCGCGATGCTGTCCATCGGCCGGTTCGCACCGGGCGACCTGGTCGTCGTGGTGGCCGGGTCACCACCGGGCACCTCCGGGTCCACCAACCTGATCCGGGTACACCGGCTCGGCGAGGACGACCTGGCCTGACAAACCAGGGGAATCCACTTCCCGGCAGGGCGCTGCGATAAGCGCGGCGGCGCGCTTGACAGACTGTCCGGGTGACCTCCGAGGCCCCGCTCGCCGTCGACGGCGTGCCGCACGGTCAGCCCGTGCTCGACGCGCTGGTCGCGCTGCTCGACCTCGAGGTGATCGAGGTCAACCTGTTCCGCGGCTGGAGCCCGCCCCAGTCGCCGACCCGGGTGTTCGGTGGCCAGGTGGCCGCCCAGGCCCTGGTAGCCGCCGGCCGGACCGTGTCGGACGACCGCGGTGTGCACTCGCTACACGCCTACTTCGTCCGTCCGGGCGACCCGGGGGCGCCGATCGTCTACTCGGTGGAACGGGTCCGCGACGGGCGCTCGTTCACCACCCGACGGGTGCTGGGCATCCAGCACGGCGAGGCGATCTTCGCGCTGTCCGCGTCGTTCCAGCTGCCGCAGGACGGGCTGGAGCACAGCGAGCCGATGCCGGAGGGCGTCCCGGAGCCGGAGTCGCTGCCGGACCTCGGCAGCTGGCTCCGCGACTCCGGCACGGAGACCACGGCCTTCGCCACGCTTCCCCGGCCGATCGACATCCGCTGGGTGTCCGAGCCGTCCTGGCCGTCCCGGGGGGCGGAGGCCAGCACCGAACCGGTACGGGTCTGGATGCGCGCCGACGGCACCCTGCCCGACGACGAGCCCGACGACGAGCTGATGCACGTCTGCCTGCTCACCTACGCCAGCGATCTCACGCTGTTCAACTCGGTGCTCGCCAGGCACCGGCTCGACGTCCCGGAGCGACAGGTCCAGCGGGCCAGCCTGGACCACGCCATGTGGTTCCATCGCCCGTTCCGGGTCGACGAGTGGCTGCTCTACGAGTGCTACTCGCCGACCGCTTCGGGATCCAGGGGTCTGGCCACCGGCCGGTTCTTCACCCGGGACGGCCGCTACGTCGCCACCACTGTGCAGGAAGGCCTGGTCCGGATTGGTCGGTGAGAACGGGAGCCGCTACGACCGCGCGACGGCCGACCTCGATCCGCCGTTCGCGATCATCGACTCCGCAGCGTTCGCGGCGAACGCGGCCGACATCGCCGTCCTCGCCGGTGAGACCCCGGTGCGGGTGGCCAGCAAGTCGGTGCGCTGCCGGGCGCTGCTGGCTGACGTGCTCGCCCGTCCCGGGTTCGCCGGGGTCATGGCGTACTCGCTGGCAGAGGCGGTGTGGCTGGCCAGGGGAGCGGTGAGCCGGGACATCCTGGTGGCCTACCCCACCGCCGACCTGTCCGCGATCGACTCGCTGATCGCCGACCCGGGGCTGCGAGCCTCGATCACCCTGATGATCGACGACGTCGAACAGCTGGATCTGATCGACGCCGTCGTGCCGCCGCGGCACCGTGGCCCGCTCCGGGTGTGCCTCGACCTCGACGCGTCGTGGCGGCCGCTCGGCGGCCTGGCGCACCTGGGCGTGCGACGCTCGCCGGTGCACGACCAGGCGCCGCTCACCAAGCTGGCCCGCACGGTGCTTGATCGGCCGGGGTTCCGGCTGGCCGGGCTGATGTGTTACGAGGCGCAGATCGCCGGACTCGGCGACGCACCCGCCGGCCGGCGGTTGCGCGGTGCGGCCATCCGCGCGATGCAGCGCCAGAGCGAGGTCGAGCTGCGGGAGCGGCGCGCGGCGGCGGCGGCGGCCGTGAAGGACCTCACCGAGCTCGAGTTCGTCAACGGCGGTGGGACGGGCAGCCTCGCCCGCACCGCGGCCGACCCGGCCGTCACCGAGCTCACCGCCGGGAGCGGCCTGTTCGGGCCCGCGCTCTTCGACGACTACCGCGCCTGGTCGCCGCGGCCGGCCGCGCTGTTCGCGTTGTCGGTGGTCCGCCGCCCGGCGGCGGACGTGGTGACCCTGCACGGCGGTGGCTGGGTCGCCTCCGGCCCGGCCGGACCGAACCGGCTGCCGGTGCCGGTGCTGCCGCCGGGCCTGCGGCTGACAGGTGCCGAGGGTGCCGGAGAGGTGCAGACCCCGGTGATCGGTCCCGGCACGGCCGGGCTGGCGGTCGGCGACCGGGTCTGGCTGCGGCACGCGAAGGCGGGCGAGCTGTGTGAGCACGTGAACGAGCTGCACGTGGTGGACGGCGAGAGCGCCGTCGCCGTGCTGCCGACCTACCGCGGCGAGGGCAAGGCGTTCCTGTGAGTCCACCGGCCAGGGACCAGGCCGGATCGCGGGTCGCCTGGCGGAACTGGGCGCGGAACCAGCGCGGCGTGGCCGCCCGGCTGGTGCGTCCGCGCGGGACGGCGGAGATCGCCGCGGCGGTGCGGGCGGCGGCCGACCAGGGACTGGCGGTCCGGGTGGTGGGCAGCGGTCACTCGTTCACGCCGGCCGCGCTGACCGACGGAGTCCTGGTCGCGCTCGACCGGCATGCCGGCCTCGTCCGGGTCGACGGTGAGCTGGTGACCGTGCAGGCCGGGATGCGGCTGCACGGCCTCAACGACGTGCTGGCCGAGCACGGCCTCGCGCTGCCCAACCTCGGCGACATCGACCGGCAGACGGTGGCCGGGGCGATCGCCACCGGCAGCCACGGCACCGGCGAGCGGGTGGGCGGGCTGGCGTCCTTCGTCGCCGCGCTCACCCTGGTCGACGGGCGCGGTGAGGTGGTGCGCGCGGAGGCGGGCTCGGACCTGCTGGCCGCGGCGGCGGTGTCGATGGGTGCGCTGGGCGTGGTCAGCGAGGTGACGCTGCGCTGCGTGCCGGCGTTCGTGCTGCACGCCGACGAACGCCCGATGCCCTTGGAGGCGGTTCTGGAGGGCTTCGACGAGCTGATGGCCGGCAACGACCACGCCGAGTTCCACTGGTTCCCGGGCACCCGCGTCGCGCTGACCAAGCGCAACAACCGGGTGCCCGTTGACGACGAACCGCTGCCGACCTGGCGCGGCTGGCTGGACGACGAGCTGCTCGCGAACACCGCCTACGGCGCGATGTGCCGGACCGGCCGGACCGTGCCACGGCTGGTGCCCGCAATGAACCGGTTGGCCAGCCGCGCGCTCACCGCCCGTCGCTACACGGCCCGCTCGGACCGGGTGTTCTGCTCCCCGCGCCGGGTGCGCTTCGTGGAGATGGAGTACGCCCTGCCGCGGGCGGCGATCCACGAGGCGTTCGGCGTACTGCGCAAGATCCTCGCGCAGCTGCCGTTCCCGGTCGCGATCCCGGTCGAGGTGCGGGTCGCGGCCGCCGACGACTGCTGGCTGTCGACCGCGTACCGGCGGGACACCGTCTACCTCGCGGTGCACCAGTACGTCGGCATGCCGTACCGGCCTTTCTTCGCCGCGGTGGAGGAGCTCTGCACGGCGCTGGACGGTCGCCCGCACTGGGGCAAGCTGCACGGTCGCGACGCGGTCTCCCTTCGGGCCGCCTATCCGCGGCTGGCCCGATTCGGCGCACTCCGGGACCGGCTGGACCCCGAGCGCCGGTTCGCGAACGGTTACACCCACCGGGTGCTCGGGCGCTGAAAGACTGGGCCGCCATCCCCCGATCGGCGGCACGTATGGTCCGTCCGCCCGAGTGAGGTACCGCCGACCTGCGGCAATTCGGCGTCAGAATGGGTGGAAGCGCGTGACGGACCGGCGGTCCGGGAACTCCGGCCACATGGACACCATCGTCATCATCCTGATCGTGCTGGTGCTGGCACTGGCCGGCGTCGCAGCATGGTTCATCATGCGCGAGCGGCGCAGCCGCCGGCTGCGCGAGCACTTCGGACCCGAGTACGAACGCAGCCTCGAGCACTCCGACGACCGCCGTACGGCCGAGTCGGATCTCCTGGAGCGCGAGAAGCGGCACCGGGAGCTGGACATCCGGCCGCTGGAGGACGACGAGCGCAAGCGGTTCGCCGACCGCTGGACCGGTGTGCAGCAGGGCTTCGTGGACGATCCCGACCGTGCCGTCCGCGATGCCGACGCGCTTGTCGACGATCTGATGCGCACCCGCGGCTACCCGCTCGATGACTTCGAGCAGCGGGCCGCGGACATCTCTGTCGAGCACCCGGTCGTGGTGCAGCGCTACCGCGAGGCACGGGTCATCGCGGTGGCGAACGAGGAAGGGCGCGCCGGGACCGAGGAGCTGCGGCAGGCCGTCACGTCCTACCGGGCGCTAGTGGTCGCCCTGCTCGAGCCCGCCCCGGTCAAGGTCGACGAGCGAGCCGAGCCGACCGAGCGCGTCGAACCCACCGAGCGCGTCGAACCCACCGAGCGCGTCGAACCCACCGAGCGCGTCGAACCCACCGAGCGCGTCGAACCCACCGAGCGCGCCGAGCCGACCGAGCCGGTCGCGGACCCGGCCGACCACCGGTCCCACCCAGATGGCGACCACACTCGAAGGGAGATGCGGGCATGACACGCGCAGAGGAATCGATCGATGACCGTACGACCGATGACCGTACGACCGATGACCACC
This sequence comes from uncultured Actinomycetota bacterium, assembly GCA_963776255.1. GTDB lineage: Bacteria > Actinomycetota > Actinomycetes > Mycobacteriales > Pseudonocardiaceae > Pseudonocardia. Next base: position 106,958 of record CAVZMB010000018.1, read on the forward strand.
GTGACGACGTCGACGAGGTCGACGCCGGGACGACAGAGACCCGGCCCGACTCCGCCGCCGAACGGCTCGGCGCCGACACCGTCGTACCCGAAGCCGACACCGACGAGCAGGCTCCCGAGGCGCTGATCCCGGCTGACCGGTCGGCCGACTACCGCGCCCGCTGGGACGCGGTGAAGGGCCAGTTCGTGGACGACCCGCGAAGCGCCGTGCAGGCGGCCAACACGCTGGTCGGCGAGGTGCTCGACGAGCTCGAGGAGCTGTTCCGCCGGCAACGTGCCGACCTGGAGCAGGGCCTGACCGACGAGCGGACCTCGACCGAGGACCTCCGGCTGGCGCTGCGCCGGTACCGGAGCTTCTTCGACCGGCTGCTCTCGTTGTAGGTCCCAGTTCTAGGTCCCAGCAGGCCGTCCGTAGGTGAGCCGGCGGAGCAGCGACTCCGCCGGCCCGCGGACGCTTAGCCGGCGCATCACGTCGGAGGCGACGACCGTCAGCAGCCAGGTGGCGACGGCGATCGCGGAGGCTCCGGCGACCCCGATCTGGTCACCGAGCCCGCCGCCGTACGCCGCGAGCAACCCGACGAACACCACGGACTGCGCGAGGTAGCAGGTCATCGATCGCTGGCCGCAGGCGGCGAGCGCGGTGACGATCGGCCCCGGCGATCCTGCCGGCCGTTCCGCGAGCCGGGCGGCGAACAACCCGATCAGCGCGGCATAGCCGACGCCGCCGGCGTAGCCGCTCACCGCGTGCAGCGCGCCGGCGAGGGCGACCACGACGGTCGGCAGATCCGTCGCCCCTTCGGCCGTGAGCGACGCGATCGGCAGCCCACCCAGCACCGCGATCCCGAGACCTCCCACGGCAAGCCTCGCCAACAGCCGACGGTGCCGTTCCGGCTCGTCCAGCAGCCGCCGCCGGGCCGCCCAAGCGCCGAGGGTGACCGCCGCGAACAGCGCGAGCACCGCGGTGAGGCCGGAGATCCACTCGATGATCCGAAACGACGCGGCGGTCAGCGGATTCGTCTGGGACAGCGAAGCCAGCACGGTCGTCGTCCCTGGCGGCGGCGGCATGGCCTGCACCACACCTAGCAGCGCGGTGAACCCCAGGCCGACCAGCGCCAGCCACAGCAGGGTGCGCTCCGAGCCGGCGACCAGCACACCGCCCAGCAGCACCGCGAGCAGCCCGTATGCGCCGATGATGTCTCCGCCGAAGAGCAGCGCGGCGTGCCCGAAGCCGATCAGCATGAGCCATCCGCCGCGCCGCCGAACCAGCGACGCGATGGCGGTCTCGTCGCGGCCGGCGGCCGCCTGCCGACGGGCCAGCTGCACGATCCCGTAGCCGAAGAGCAGCGCGAACAGTGGGTAGGCCCGGCCGTCGACAAACAGCAGCTGGAACACCGCGACGGTCCGGTCGGTCGGCCCGAGGTCGGCCGGGTAGCCGCGGATGCCCAGCTGCTGCCCGTAGAGGAACAGGTGGGCGTTGGCCAGCGCGATCAGCAGCAGCATGACGCCGCGCGCCAGGTCCGGGGCCAAGGCGCGCGCGGCCGGCGGTGTCGCACCTTGCGGGCCGCCGCTCGGTCGGCCGGCTAGCTCGGCCACGGTCCCGCCTTCGAGCTAGGGCAGCCCCGATTAGCCATGCACGGCTCCGGTGACTCAGGTAGCGTCCCGCAGCGATCAGGACCGCCGGGCCGGAGCTGGTTCAGCTGGGCACGATCCTGTCGGTTGCCGGTCATCGACTGCCAACGGAGCGTGCCGGTGGACGTAGCACTGTGGGTGCTGCTCGGCGTCGTGGCGTGGATGGTGGCCAGCCTCGGGCTCGGTCTCATCCTCGGGCGGATCATCCGGGAACGCGACCGGCAGCGCCCGCAGGACGATCCGTACGCGCCGCCGGAAACCGGTGACCCCGGCTCGCCGGATGACGGCGCGGCGATGTCCGATGACCCGCCAATCGACACCGGCGACACCGACATCACGGCTGAACCGCCTGATCAGGCGGCCGGTCCGCCGCCCGACCGACCGCGAACGACTCCGCCGGCAGAGTGAGCACGCCACCCTCGCCGACGTGCGCGTCGCCGGAGGCGAGCAGCAGTGCGGTGATCGGGCGGTCCATGGCAAGCCGCACCGGCTCCGGGCCGAGGTTGACAGCGATCCGCACGCCACCCCGGTGCACGACGACGGTGCGCGCGGCGTCGTCAACCGACACCCGAACCCGCCACAACCACGGATCGGTCAGCTCGGCAGACGTGCGGCGCAGCTCGATGAGCCGACGGTAGATGTCGAGCAGCCAGCGGTGCTTCTCCTTGCCGAGCTCCGACCAGTCCAACCGGGACCGGATGAAGGTCTGCTCGTCGTTCGGGTCGGGCACCGGTACCCCGGAGTCGCGGCCGGGCCAGCCGTGCGCGGCGAACTCCGCGAAGCGCCCGTCCCGGATCTGCTCCCTGAGCTGCGGATCCGGGAAGTAGGAGAAGAACTGCCATGGGGTCTCGGCGCCCCACTCCTCACCCATGAAGATCATCGGTGTGAACGGCGCGGTGAGCACCAGGGCGGCGCCGCAGGCCAGCAGGCCGGGGGAGAGGGTGGCCGAGATGCGGTCGCCGGTCGCCCGGTTGCCGACCTGGTCGTGATCCTGCAGGTAGGCCAGGAATCGGTACCCGGGGATCCGGGTGACGTCCACCGGCCGCCCGTGCCTACGCCGCCGAAAGGTCGACGTGCCGCCGGCATGGAAGTAGGCGTGGGTGAGCGTGTCGGCCAGGGTCTCCAACCCGCCATGGGCGAAGTCGGCGTAGTAGCCGTACGACTCGCCGGTGAGCGCGGTGTGCAGGGCGTGGTGAATGTCGTCGTCCCACTGCGCGTCGAGGCCGAAACCACCGCCTTCCCGGGCGGTGACCAGCCGCGGGTCGTTGAGGTCCGACTCGGCGATCAGGCTCACTGGCCGGCGCAGGTGCGCCTCGAGCGCCTGCACCTCGACCGCGAGCTCCTCGAGCAGGTGGGTGGCCCGGTGGTCGACGAGGGCGTGCACGGCGTCCAGCCGCAGTCCGTCGACGTGGTAGTCGCGCAGCCACATCAGCGCGTTGTCGATCACGTAGCGGCGCACCTCGTCGGACAGCGGGCCGTCCAGGTTGAGCGACGGCCCCCAGATGTTCCGGCCGGCGAAGTACGGGCCGAAGCGGCCGAGGTACGCCCCGGACGGGCCGAGGTGGTTGTAGACGACGTCCAGCACGACGCCGAGCCCGCGCTCGTGGCAGGCGTCGACGAACCGCTTGAACGCGTCCGGCCCGCCGTAGTTCTCGGTGACCGCGAACCACCCGACGCCGTCGTAGCCCCAGTTCCGCGGTCCGTCGACGGCGTTGATCGGCATCACCTCGACCAGGTCGACGCCCAGCTCCACGAGGTGGTCGAGGCGCTCGATCGCGGCCTCGAACGTGCCGCCCGGGGTGAACGTGCCGATGTGCAGTTCGTAGAGCACGCTGCCGGGCAGCGCCCGCCCGGTCCAGCGGTCGTCGGTCCAGTCGAACGCGGCGTGGTCGTAGGTTCGGGTCGGCGCGTGCACGCCGTTCGGCTGCCACGCCGAGCGCGGGTCCGGGAGCGGGGTCGGGTCGTCGTCGAGCAGGAACGCGTAGTCCGTATCAACCGGCCCGCCTGCGTCGGCCGGGAGCTCGGCATGCCACCAGCCGTCGTTCGAACGGCTCATCTCCTGTGTCGTCCCGGCCACCACGACCCGCACCCGCTCGCGGTACGGCGCCCACACCGAGAACGTCCGCGTGATCTGCACCGTCAGCCGGCTGCCGCCAACTCGGCGAGCGTCCGGCTCAGCTCCTGCTCGCGGATCGACCCGGGCAGCCCGATCATCACCAGCCGTGAGGCCGGCACGTCCTCGCCCCACGGGCGGTCGCAGGCAATGGTGCCGCGGCGGCCGACGAGCTGCATGAGGTAGCGGTTCGCCGGATCCTCCTGCAGGTAGAGCAGACCCTTGGCGCGCAACAGCCCGCCCGGCAGCGCGCGCATCGCCTCGACCAACCCGGCGCCGCTGAGCGGGGCGTGGCCCGTCCAGGACCAGGTCAGGTAGTCCGGGTGCTCCGGCTGATGGTCGCGCGACGCGGGCGGGGAGCCCCCGATCGAGCCCTCCCGCGCGCCAAGCACGACATCGACCGGCAGGTCGCCGTGCCGCGCGTCCACCATCGCGGTGGAAGGGCCGGCGACCTCCTGCAGCCAGCGGCGGGTGGCTGCCAACGAGTCCTGCGTGACCAGGTCGGTCTTGTTGAGCACGAGCAGGTCGGCCTCCCGCAGCTGCCCGAGGACGTGCGTGCCGGTGTGCTCGTCCTCCGCGCGCTGCCGCACCGTCTCCGCGTCGGCCACCACGACGACCGCGTCCTGGCGGTACCCGGGGATGTCGCCGTAGGCCGCGATCGGCCCGGGGTCGGCGATCCCGCTGGCCTCTACGACGACCTGCTCGGGACGGTCGGCGTAGTCACGCAGGTACGCCAGCGCAGCGATGAAGTCACCGCCTAACCCGCAGCAGATACACCCGTTGGTGAGGGTGAGCATGTCCCCGTTGCGCGACTCGATCAGCTCGGCGTCGACATTGATCGCACCGAAGTCGTTGACCAGCACTCCGAGCCGCCGCCCGCCGGCGTTGCGGACCAGCCGGTTCAGCAACGTCGTCTTGCCGGCGCCGAGAAACCCGCCGATGACGGTGAGCCCGATCTTCGGCAGCAGCACCAAAGCAGCCTAACCGGGAGCGACGTTCTGGTTCAGCCGGAACAGATTCGCCGGGTCGTAGCCGGCCTTGACCTCGGCCAGCCGGGCCAGCGACTCCGGTGTGTAGGAGGCCTTGACGTTGGCCGGCTCGGCGTCCCCCTGCCAGTTGACGTAACCGGTACCCCTGCCGTGCCGGCCCAAGGCGTCGGCGGTGGTTCTCGCCCAGTCTGCGGCCGCCGAATAGCCGGCCGGGTCGTCGGCCATGCCCATGATGACCGCGGCATAACGCGCGGTGCGGTGCGGGTAAGCGGTGGCGTCCGGGGCGACCGCGGAGATCGCGCCCTCCATGTGGTGGACGTCGATCAGCCCGCCGGTCCCCGGGTAGGCCAGCGCGTGGGTGCACAGCGCGTCCAGGGCGCCGCCGGTCAGATCGTCCAGGAACACCGTGCGGCCGTAGTAGTGGCGCCCGGCGGGCACAGCGGCATCCGCGATCGACTGCAAGACCGGGTAGGGCATCTCCTCCACGGACGCGAGCAGCGGCGTCGCCAGCTCACCGAACCTGGCGAGCGCGCGGTGACCCTCCTTCAGCGGGCCGCACCAGCAGGCGTAAACGCTGATCGACGGCGCGTTCCAGAGCTCCTCCGGGAACGGCTGCTCGGCCGGCAGGGCCGCGAACTCCATGAGGCTGGTCTGCGGGATCGGCTCGTCCGCGCAGGCCTCGTGGTAGCCGCGGATCACCGCGGCGACCGTCTCTGGATCGCCCGGGTAGCAGAACGTGGCGCCGAGCACGGTGCGCACCGGGTGCAGCGCGAATTCCAGCCCGGTCACCACGCCGAAGTTCCCGCCGCCGCCGCGGAGCCCCCAGAACAGCGCGGGGTGCTCGTCGGGTGCGGCGCGCACCACCTCACCAGGTGCGGTGACCACCTCGGCGGCGAGCAGGTTGTCACAGGACAGGCCGTAGGCGCGGTTGAGCCAGCCGATCCCGCCGCCGAGGGTCAGCCCGGCCACCCCGGTGCTGGAGATCAGCCCGCCCGGGGTGGCCAGGCCGTGCAGGTGGGTCTCCCGGTCGAACGTCGCCCAGATGGCGCCGCCCTGCACCCACGCTGTGCGCCGGACCTCGTCCACCCACACCGCGGACATCCCGGACAGGTCGATCACCAGCCCGTCGTCGCAGGTCGAGAACCCCGGGAAGGAGTGCCCCCCGCCGCGCACCGCCACCAGCAGGTCGTACTCGGCGGCCACCCGGACCGCCGCGACCACGTCGGCCACCCCGTTGCAGCGGGCGATCAGCGCGGGCTTGCGGTCGACCGAGCCGTTCCAGACCCGTCGGGCGGAGTCGAAGCCGGGATGTGCCCGGTCGATCAGCTCGCCGCGGAAGTCGGCCGCGATGGCGCGTACCGCACTGTCCGTCACCGGTCCCGACATGATCGTCCTACTCCTGGAACTCGATGGCGACGTCGCCGGTCGCGGTGACGGCCAGCACCCGGTTGTGCGTCCGCCCGACCAGCCCGGACTCGATGAGGGCAGCGTCGATGGCGTGCGCGTCCGGTGCGTCCACGAGCACGAAGGCCTCGTGCGCGGGCCGGTTGATCCAGGAGCCCTGGACTTTGAGGCCGGCCTCGCCCGCGATGCGCTCGAAGTTGTCGAAGGCGCCGACGGTCGCAGCGGCGTCGGCCTCACTGCGGTAGGCGCAGCTCTCCGGTTGGTGGGTGTTCACGATCATGTACAACATCGCCGGTCTCCTCTGGTCGCTCTGCGACGGGTTGATCCGTCGCGGCAGACGTTAGGAATCCGGGTCGATGGCCGGCATCGGCCGGAACATGCAGATCAGGTGCGCGCTCGGATGGGCCGAATCACCCACCGGCCTGCGGGACCAGGCCGTGCTCGAAGGCGTACGCGGTGGCCGCGGTGCGCGAGGCCAGGCCGAGCTTGGTGAAGATGTTGGACAGGTGCCGCTGCACGGTCTTGTCGCTGATCACCAGCGCTGCGGCGATCTCCTTGTTGGTGCGGCCGGCGGCAAGGCAGCTGAGGACCTCGGCCTCCCGTTCGGTCAGCCCGCCGGGCAGCACTCGCGGTGACTGCCGAGCGTCCCCCGCCGCCGTCGCCGACACAGCACCCAGCTCAGTGAACACCTCCGCCGCCGCAGCGAGCTCGCGCTCGGCGGAGTCGGTGTCGCCGAGCTCGTGGTAGACCGCTCCGAGCAGCACCCGGGTCTGTGCGCACTCGTAGGGCGCGGACAGCTCCACCCAGCTCCGGCACGCCGCGCGGAGTACCGGCAGTGCCTCCGCCGCGTTGCCCTCCGCCACGTGGACCGCGCCCATCGCCCGGGCCGCAGTGGCGAGCAGGCCCGGGCTGTCGTAGCCCTCGGCCGTCTCGGTGAGCTCGGCGGCGGCCGTGCGCGCGGTCGCCGGGTCGCCGGCCGCGAGGGCGATCTCCACCTGCGCGGCGCACATTCGGGCCCTGGCCAGCCGGTCCTGGGTCTCGGCCATCAGCGCGGCCCGGATCGCGGAGACCGCGGCGTCGGTGCGGCCCTGGGCGAGCCGCAGCAGCGCGAGCCCGGGCTGCGGATCCCGGCCGAGCCGGTGCGCCCGCTGGTAGGCCTCGTCGGCTGGGCGGAGCCGGCCGCGTAGTCGGTTCAGCTCGCCGACCTGGTAGTGCCCCTCGGCCGCCGTTGCGCAGGCGATGCCACCGAGCTCCGCACAGACCTGCTCGGCGACCAGGGCGGCGCGGTCCCAGTCCCCGGTGAGCTGCATCAGCTGGGACCGGTGCACCCGGCAGATGCCGGTGAACACCACCGCGGACGGCAAGGTGGCCAGCCACTGCTCCAGGGCCTCGGTCCACTGAGTGGCCCGGCGGATGTCGGACAGCTCATGGCACGCGGCGACCATGTGGCAGTACAGGTTGCCGGCCCAGTCCGGGGCGAGATCGCCGCCGAGCACGGCGACCATCGCCCGGTCGAGGAGGGCAAGACCGTCGGCCGCCCTGCCCTGCTTGACCAGGACGCGCCCTTCGCCCACCGCCGCCGCGGCGACGAGGTTTGGCTCGCCGAGCCGCGCGCCCAGCTCCCCGACCGCGTGGGCGCTGGCGAGCACCGCGTCCAGGTCGGGACCGTCGAGCGCACCTTCCACCTCGACGAGGTAGCGCAGGTAGCCGGCCTCCGCACACTCCGGGTCGTCGGCGAGGAGGGCCGCGGCCTGTCCGATCCACCCCGAGCCGACGGCGTCCTCGCCGCGCAGGAGGTGGTTGACCGCGTTGCCGATCGCCGCCCACGCCGCCTGCCGGGACTCGCCGGCGGCCAGGTGTGCCCGGTAGGACTCCTCGCCGACCGCGACGGACTCGTCCACCAGTCCCAGCCACCAAGCCGAGTCGGCGAGCGCGCCCAAATCCTCCGCCGAGAGCGTGGCGTCGCGTCGGGCGGCGAGGAACAGCTCGTACGCCTCGTCCCAGCGGTGGGCCCGGTACGCCTTCCGCGCCGCGTCCGCCGTGCCGAGCACATCGGTCATCGCGCCGCCCGGGTGCCTAGGAATGCTGGTCGGGCAACCGTACAGCGTCATTGGGGCCGGCCGGAGCAGTCGACCGCGCTAGGGGTGGCGGATCGGGCTCCCCATGGACCTTTCCGATGGTGATTATCGGCGTGGTTTTCTGGGTGAAGTCGATCCATTTCGGTGGTATGAACTCGGGCGATCCACGGGTCATCCGCACGACCCATTCGGAGTGGTGGACGAGCCGGTGGTGGAACCGGCACAGCATGACCAGATTTTCGATGGCGGTTGGCCCGCCGTGTTGCCATTCTTTGACGTGATGGGCGTCGCACCAGCTCGGTGGGCGTCCGCAGCCGGGGAAGGCGCAGCCGCGGTCACGGGCGGCCACCGCGCGGCGCATGTGCCGGGGCACGACCCGGCTGACCCGGCCGATATCCACCGGCTGCCCAGCCCCGTCGAGCACCACCGGGATCACCTCGCAGTCACAGGCCAGCATCCGCAACTGCGCGGTGGTCAGCGGCCCGCCGTGGTCGAGCATCGCGGTGCGGGCCCGGGTCTCCAGCTCCACCAGCGGCACGGTGACCGTCAGGTGCGGGCGCTGCCCACCGACCATCGGCAGGTCGCCGGCGTCCAGGCGTTGGCGGCACAGCTCGGCCAGCCCGTCGCCGCGGCGCTCGGCCAGGCTCCGCTGATCCTCCGGGGTCGGCGGTCCGGTGAACGAGTCGAGGGCGGCGAGCAGCGCGTCGAAGCTCGGCGCGTCAAACACTCCCTTGATCCGCCCGCCCGCACCGCCGGGTACCGCGGCCAGGTACAGCTCGTTGATCTGCCGGTCGTCGCCGTGGTCGGGTTCGGGGCCGTCCTGGTCCAACGCATTGATCAGATCCCGGGCAAAGGCGGCCAGCTCCTTCGGGCGGTACTCCCTAGCCCGGGCCGCCAACTGCCGCTCCTCCCCCGCCCACACCTGCGGGGACAGGCGCCCGGCCGCGGAGCCGCCCAGCGCGTCGGCGATCACCTCGACATGGCGCAGGCTGACCTCGCCGGCGGCGAACACCGCGGCGGTGTCGGTCAACCGTGCCGGCAGCGCCTGCCCATCCAGCGACACCCGCTCACAAACCTGCTCGGCCACCCGCACCCGCCGGGCCGCAGCACCCAGATCCCAACCCAGCAGATCGGACACCGCCTGCGCCGCTCGGGAGTAGCCGCGGTCGGTGAACACCCCATCCCGATCCAACCCCGCCACCACCGCCACCGACACATGCTCCAACTGCCGGGTCAACTGCTCACACACCGCCAACGCTTGGATCCGGGTATTCGCGTCGGCGCGAGAATCGCAGGCGGCACGCAGCGCGGCCACCCCGTCGGCAGTCGACTGGTGCGCTTTCGCGAGCGCGCTGCCTTCCTGCATGCCACCAATTATCCGGACTGGACCGACAATTTCCGAGCTATCTGCATTTACAATTGCGCAGGGTTTCCGAATATTGCGGTCGGCCTTTCGACGCATCGCGTCGCATCCCGGCTAGAGGGCTATCAAGCCGGTACCGCGGCGTTGGTCATCCAGCCCGGAACCGACGAACGCATCCCGTTCACGCCCCGCGCCCCTGCCGAAACCGGGGCGGTCCTATGACAGCCGGGCGAGCAGCGCTACGGGGTAGCGGACGAGCAGCTCGGCCAGCGGCGGGGCGGCGTCGGCGACCGACGCGCCGGTGATCACGTCGGTCCAGCCGGCCGCGCCGCCGGGCAGCGGCAGCACGGTGTCGGCCCAGCCACCGCGGGCGGCGAGCCCGACCGGCAGCCGGGTGGCCACCGCGACCAGGTCGGGGGAGCGGGCGAACCCGATCGCGTGCGCCGCGCCGGGCCCCTCCGCCGGCAGCGGGCGGTAGCCGGAGAACAGCTCGGGACGACTCCGGCGCAGCCGCAGCACCCGGGAGGTCACCAGCAGCTTCGCCGAACCGGACGCGTCGACCGGGGGCAGCGAACCGGCGTCCAGCCGCGCCAGCAGCGAGCGGCGGGCGGCGAAGTCGACCGGTCGCCGGTTGTCCGGGTCGACCAGCGAGTACTCGAACAGCTCGGTGCCCTGGTAGACGTCCGGCACGCCCGGCCCGGCGAGCTGCAGCAGCTTCTGGCCGAGCGAGTTCGACCAGCCGTGCGGCGCGATCCGGGCGACGAAGTTCCTCGATCTCGGCGACGGTCTCCGGATCGTCGAGCACGGCCGACGGCCACCCGGCGATCACGTCGTCGACGGCCGGCACCGGCTCGACGTGACTGGTGACGAGCTTCGCCTCGCGGGACGCCTTGCGCAGGTAGTCCCGCATCCGCTCGGCGCTGATCGGCCACGCTCCGACCAGGTTCTGCCAGGCCAGCAGCTCGAACGTGCGCTCCGGCAACGGGTGCCGGGCGACCCAGCGGCGCAGCGACTCGGCCCATGTCCCCGGCAGCTCGCTGAGCACGGCGAGCCGAGCCCGGACGTCCTCGCTTCGCTTGGTGTCGTGGGTGGACAGCGTGGTCATGGCGGCCGGCGAACCAGCCACCCGGGCGCCCGCGGCGGCGTGGAACTCGGCCGGCGGCACGCCGAACCTGTCCGGTTCACCGCCCACCTCGTTCAGCGCCACGAACCGGTTCCACCGGTAGAAGGCGGTGTCCTCCACGCCCTTGGCCATCACCGCGCCGGAGGCCTGCTGCAGCCGGGCGGCCAGCCGTCCACGGGGCGCGGCGAGCACTGCGTCGTGCAGCGCCGAGAGCACGTCGGCCAGCTCGGGCCGCCGGGTCCGGGCGGTGTCCACCGCGACCTCCAGCGCAGAGCGCTGCTCGGGCAGGTAGCTGCGATAGGTCGGGAACGACGCCAGCAGCTCGGCTGTCGCGTCCCTGGCCGGCTCGGGAGGCAGGTCAGCCAGCAGCGCGGCGACCCGACGCACCTCGGCGGCCAGGATCGTGTCCGCCACCAGTCGCCGGGTCCGATGGGTCACCGCGCTGAGCGGCCGGACGGGAGCCGGTGAGCTCCGCCGCCAGCTGGGTCAGCGGCCCGGCGCCGGCCGGGTCGACGAACACCCCGCAGAACTCGCGCAGTGCGTCGTAGCCGGTCGTGCCGTCGACCGGCCAGGACGCCGGCAGCGCCTCGCCAACCGCGAGGATCTTCTCCACGACCAGCCACACCGACTCGCCGACCGCCGCGCGCAGCCGCTGCAGGTACTCCCCGGGTGCGGTCAGCCCGTCCGGGTGGTCCACCCGCAGCCCGTCGACCTCGCCGGCGGCCACCCAGCGCAGCACCTCGCCGTGCGACGCGGCGAACACCTCCGGGTCCTCCACCCGCACCGCGGCCAGCGTGGACACGTCGAAGAACCGCCGGTAGGTCAGCTCGGCCGCACCCCGGCGCCAGGACACCAGCCGGTAGTGCTGGCGACCGTGCACGTCGCGGATCGAGCCGACGGCGGTCCCGGGCGCGACCGGGAACGCGTGCTCGTAGTACCGCAGCTCCGTGCTCCTGTCTGTGTCGTCCGGGGACGACAGCCGCAGCCGGGCGAGCTCGTCGTCCTCGTCGGCCGGCGACCCGGCGAGCACCGGCAGCAGCAGCGGACCGGCGTCCCAGTCGACGTCGAAGTACCCCGCGAACGCGGATCCCCGCCCGTGCCGCAGCACGTCCCACCACCACGGGTTCAGCCGCGGCACCGCGACCCCGAGGTGGTTCGGGACGACGTCGACCACCAGCCCCAGCCCGCGGGAGCGCAACGCGGCGACCAGCGCGCGCCGCGCGGGCTCCCCGCCGCGCTCGGTGGACACCCGAGTCGGGTCCACCACGTCGTAGCCGTGGTTCGATCCGGGCGCGGACTCCAGCAGCGGCGAGGCGTACAGCGCACCGACGCCCAGCGCGTCCAGGTAGTCGGTCAGCGCGGCGGCGTCGTCCATGGTGAATGACGCCGACAGCTGTAGCCGATACGTCGAGCTCGGCAGCACCGGCCCGGCCTCACTCGGTGCGCTGCAGGACGAGCAACGAGCGGGCCGGGACGCTCAGCGTGCCGCCCGCGGCCAGCGTCGGCGGGTCCGCAGCGACCACGCCGGGCTGCGGCGCGAGGGTCTGCACCTCGCCGGTCGAGGTGTCGACGACGACGGTCCAGCGCACGCCGTAGCTCGCCGGCGGCAACCGCGCCTCGATGTCCTCGTAGTGCGCGTTGAAGCAGAGCAGGAAGGAGTCGTCGGTGACCCGTTCGCCGCGGGAGTCGACATCGCGTATGCCGTCGCCGTTGAGGAACACGGTGATGCACTTGCCGAAGCCGGACTCCCAGTCCTGCTCGGTCATCTCCACCCCGGACGGGGTGAACCAGGCGATGTCGCCGAGCTCGTAGCCACGTCGGCTGCGCGTCTCCTTCGGGGCCAACCCGGCGAAGAAGCGCCGGCGGCGGAAGACCGGGTGCGCGGCACGCAGCGCAGCCACCCCCGCGGTGAAGCCGATCAGCGTGGCGTTCTTGGTCGCCAGCGACCAGTCGATCCAGGACGTCTCGTTGTCCTGGCAGTAGGCGTTGTTGTTCCCGCCCTGGGTTCGCCCCAGCTCGTCGCCGTGCAGCAGCATCGGCACGCCCTGGCTGACGAGCAGCGTCGCGATGAAGTTCCGCTGCTGGCGGGCGCGCAGCTCGAGGACCGACTCGTCGTCGGTCGGGCCCTCGACGCCGCAGTTCCAGGACCGGTTGTCGTCGGCCCCGTCCCGGCCGTCCTCGCCGTTCGCCTCGTTGTGCTTGGAGTTGTAGGAGACCAGGTCGGCCAGCGTGAAGCCGTCGTGCGCGGTCACGAAATTGATCGACGCGACCGGGCGGCGGCCGTCGTGCTGGTAGAGGTCCGAGCTGCCGGTGAGCCGGGAGGCGAACTCGCCGAGCGTGCCCGGTTCGCCGCGCCAGAAGTCCCGCACGGTGTCCCGGTACTGGCCGTTCCACTCCGTCCACAGCGGCGGGAAGTTGCCGACCTGGTAGCCGCCGGGGCCGACGTCCCACGGCTCGGCGATCAGTTTCACCTGGCTGATCACCGGGTCCTGCTGGACGATGTCGAAGAACGCGGACAGCCGGTCGACGTCGTAGAACTCGCGGGCCAGGGCCGAAGCGAGGTCGAACCGGAAGCCGTCGACGCGCATCTCCAACACCCAGTAGCGCAGCGAGTCCATGATCAGCTGCAGGGTGTGCGGGCTGCGCACGTTCAGCGAGTTGCCGGTGCCGGTGTAGTCCATGTAGTAACGCTGGTCGTCCTCGACCAGCCGGTAGTACGCCGGGTTGTCGGTCCCGCGCAGCGACAGCGTCGGGCCCATGTGGTTGCCCTCGCCGGTGTGGTTGTAGACCACGTCGAGGATGACCTCGATCCCGGCCTCGTGCAGCGAGCGCACCATCGCGCGGAACTCCTGCACCTGATGCCCGGGTTGCGCGCTACCGCCGTAACCGTGGTGCGGGGCCAGGAACGCGATCGTGTTGTAGCCCCAGTAGTTGGTCAGGTCGCGCTGGACGAGGTGGTGGTCGGTGATGAACTCGTGCACCGGCATCAGCTCGACCGCTGTCACGCCGAGCCCCTTGAGGTGCTCGATCATCGCCGGGTGCGCCAGCCCGGAGTAGGTGCCGCGGAGCTCCTCGGGGATGTCCGGGTGGCGGATCGTGAGGCCCTTGACGTGCGCCTCGTAGATCACGGTCTCGTGGTAGGGCGTGTTCGGGGCGTGGTCGTTGGCCCAGTCGAAGTACGGGTTGATCACCACGGCCTTGGGCACGTGCAGCGCCGAGTCCGAGTCGTTGCGCGCGTCGGGGTCGTCGAAGCGGTATCCGAACACCGCCTCGTCCCAGCTCACGCCACCGTCGACGGCCTTCGCATATGGATCGATGAGCAGCTTGTTCGGGTTGCAGCGCAACCCGGTGCCGGGGTCGTAGGAGCCGTGCACCCGGTACCCGTAGCGCTGGCCCGGCTCGATCCCGTGCAGGTAGGCGTGCCAGACGAAGCCGTCGACCTCGGTGAGCTGCACCCGCTCTTCGCGGCCCGAGTCGTCGAACAGGCACAGCTCGACCGCGCTGGCGACCTCGGAGAACAGCGCGAAGTTCGTCCCGGCGCCGTCATAGGTCGCACCCAACGGGTAAGCAGACCCCGGCCAGGGCCGCATCGGACCTCCAGGTGGTGGAAGGGAGCACTTCCACGCTACCGAGCAGTCCAGCAAACTATCCGCGCGCGTGCACCCCGACGGCGTGGTCGACGAGCTCCAGCTCGTACGCGACGCATCCGGCGGCGTCCTGCCGGACCACCCGCCGGTGCGCCGGCAGCCACACCCCGTCGACCGGGATCCAGCTGGTCTCGGAGGTCTCCACCGCGCGGAGCGCACCGGTGACGGGGTCGGTCTCGGTGCTGACGACCGCCGTCGGCAGCAGCTGGCCGAGGTGCAGGCCGGCCGCCTCGTGCACCAGCACTGTGGCGTTGAAGCCGGCGAGCCAGGTTGGCCACCGATAGGCACGACGGCCTGGACGAGCCGGGCATGTTCGCCCGTGACGGACGGCGGTTCCGCTGCGGTACGGATGGCCACGACCAGACTCCTACCTTCCCGACTATAAAGGTTAGGCAAGCCTAATAGATGTGTCGTCCGGTGGCGACCCCAGGTACGCGTACGATCCGCCCGGTGCCGACCGTATTCACCAAGATCATCAACGGTGAGCTGCCCGGCAGGTTCGTCTGGTCGGACGACGAGGCGGTGGCGTTCCTGTCGATCAACCCGCTCGGGCCGGGGCACACCCTGGTGGTGCCGCGCCGCGAGGTCGATCACTGGGTCGACGCCGATTCGGGCCTGATGTCGCACCTCACCGCGGTGAGCCACGCCGTCGCCGCCGGGATTCAGGGGATCTGGGCGCCGCCGCGGGTCGGCCTGATCGTGGCCGGCTTCGAGGTGCCACACCTGCACCTGCACGTGTTCCCGGCCTGGAACATGTCGGCGTTCGACTTCGCCAACGCTGCGCGTGAGGTGGACGACGCCGAGCAGGACCGGCACGCCGACGCGCTGAAGGCGGCACTGCGTGCCGCCGGCCACGGCGATCACGTTCCGTGACTGCGCCTGCCCCGAAAGCGCGGGTGTGTGCCGTCGAGCGACGACGGGTGGTCGCGGAGCGGCGTGAACCGGAGCAGAATATGCGGCCGTGATTATCGGCGTCCCCCGTGAGATCAAGAACCGTGAGTACCGGGTAGCGCTCACCCCGGCCGGGGTCCTGGAGCTCACCCGGGGCGGCCACCAGGTGCTCGTCGAGCATGGCGCCGGACTCGGGTCCGCCATCCGCGACACCGACTACATCGCGGCCGGGGCGCAGCTGTTGCCCAACCCGGATGAGGTGTGGGGCGCGGCCGACCTGATCCTCAAGGTCAAGGAGCCTGCTCCCGAGGAGTACCACCGGATGCGCGCCGAGCAGGCCCTGTTCACCTACCTGCACCTCGCGGCCAGCAAGGACCTGACCGCGGCTCTGCAGGAGTCGGGCATCACAGCGATCGCCTACGAGACCGTCCAGCTGCCCGACGGCAGCCTGCCGCTGCTCGCCCCGATGAGCGAGGTCGCCGGCCGGATGGCTCCGCAGGTGGGGGCGCACTACCTGGAGCGCACCGAGGGCGGGCGCGGTGTGCTGCTCGGTGGCACGCCCGGGGTGGCGGCCGGCAAGGTGGCGGTGCTCGGTGCCGGTGTCGCCGGCATGAACGCCGCGAGCATCGCGCTCGGCCTGCAGGCCGAGGTGATCGTGCTGGACACCAACGTGAACCGGTTGCGGGAGATCGACTTCAGCTACCGCGGGCACCTGCAGACGATCACCAGCAACGCCTACGAGGTCGAGAAGGCCTGCCTGTGGGCCGACCTGGTGATCGGCGCCGTGCTTGTCCGCGGGGCGAAGGCGCCCAAGCTGGTCAGCAGCGAGCTGGTGGCCCGGATGCGTCCCGGCTCGGTCCTGGTGGACATCGCGATCGACCAAGGCGGCTGCTTCGCCGACTCGCGGCCGACCACGCACGACGCGCCCGTCTACGGCGTGCACGAGTCGCTGTTCTACTGCGTCACCAACATGCCGGGGGCGGTGCCGAATACCTCGACCCAGGCGCTCACCAACGTGACGCTGCCGTACGTCCGGTCGCTCGCCGACAACGGGCTGGAGGCTGCGGTCGCGGCCGACCCGGCGCTGGCCGCGGGGGTCAACGTGGTGGGCGGCGCGGTGGTGCTTCCGGAGGTCGCCGATGCGCACGGGTTCGGCTACACCCCGCTCGCCGAGGTGCTGGTCGGCTGACGCGTGAGGGTGGCCGGCCCGCCTCGGCGCGGCCGCCGGTGGGCTCGCGGCACACCGTAGTTGGCAAGTGACACGGCTGCGGCGGAGGACTACCCTGCACGAGGCGTGATCATCCGATGACGGCGAGTGTTGATGCGACCTGACCATGGCGAGTACGCGCCGGGCCAGTTGGCCCCGGCGCGTTGGGCGCTCTGGCGGCTCCCCGCCCGGCTGGTGGCGTTCGTCCTGGTGATCGACCTCACTGCGCTGGTCCTGGTGCTCGCCGATCTGCCGGGGCTCGCCCTCACCGTGAGCGACCTGGTCACGGCCGCTGTGCTGGTCGGGCTCGGCCTGCTGCACACCGAGACCGTGCTGGGAGTCCAGCGCATTCGGCGACTCGCCCCGGATGCACATCCCGGCGTGCTCGCCGTCTGGACCTTTGCCGGCGCGGTGCTGCTGCCGCTCGCCCTCGCGGCCACCGTGGCGGCAGTCGTACTCGGCCACCTGTGGTGGCGTGCCGGCCGACCCGGGGTGCCCGCCTACCGCTACCTGTTCGGGACCGCGGTCGTGGTGCTCTGCTGCCTCGCCACGTCTGCCGTCGTCGACACGATCGGCGGCCCGGCGCACAGCGGCACCGGCACCGGGACCGGGCTGATCGGCGCGCCGTACGTGCTGATCGTGGCGATCGTTGCCTACGCCCTGGTCAACACCGTGCTGACCGCCGCGGCGGTCGCGGTGCGGCACTCGGTAGACACAAGCGCCACCGCGCTCGACGCCGGTCGGCTGCTCGGTCACTGGGACGACAACGTGCTCGGTCTGGTCAGCTTGTGCCTCGGCGCTCTGACCGCCGTCGCGTTGTCCGCCAACCCCTGGCTGGTGCTGCTCGTGCTGCCGCTGCTGGTCGCCGTGCAACGGGCCGTCGAGGTCCGCACCCTCGAGACGGCGGCGACGACCGACTGCAAGACCGGGCTGCTCAACGCCACCGCATGGCAGGCCAGGGCGGCCCGGGAGCTGCGAAGGTCGGCGCGCTCCCGCGGCGGCTTCGGGCTGCTGATCCTCGATCTTGACCACTTCAAGACGGTGAACGACGAACACGGCCACCTGGCCGGCGACGACGTGCTGAGCGCCGTCGCGGCGGCGATCCGGGCCGAGGTGCGCGAGCACGACCTGGTCGGCAGGTTCGGCGGCGAGGAGTTCGTCGTCCTGCTTCCGGGGCTCAGCCGGGAGAGCAGCGACTCGGCCGGGCTGCACATGGTGGCCGACCGGATCCGACGGCGGATCGCCGCGCTGACCGTGCTGGTGGCCAGGCCGACCGGGATGGTGCGGATCAGCGGGTTGAGCGCATCCGTCGGCGGGGCGAGCTACCCGGCCGACGGCCCGACGCTGCAGGACGTGATCCTCGCCGCGGACGCTGCGCTGTATGCCGCGAAGCACGACGGTCGCAACCTGGTTCGGCTGACGTCCGAGCCCGCGATCGGAGCGGACTCACGGATAACCGGCCCGCCCGGACTGC
Organism: uncultured Actinomycetota bacterium; assembly: GCA_963776255.1. Lineage (GTDB taxonomy): Bacteria > Actinomycetota > Actinomycetes > Mycobacteriales > Pseudonocardiaceae > Pseudonocardia. Next base: position 124,875 of record CAVZMB010000018.1, read on the forward strand.
ACGCGCGCTGGACCTCGATCCCGCCGCAGGCGGGCCAACCCGTCGCCGCCGCGCGCCTCAGCCGACGCCGATGGTGATCATCGGGATCAGCGGTAGCGGAAGCCGTCCAGGAACCGTCGGAACAGCCCGCCCTCCGGCGGCAACGCCGGCTCGGGTGGCGGCGCGGTCGCGCGCTGCCGGGCGATGGGCTGGTCGTAGTCGGTGCGGGCGATCGCGTCCACCACCTGGGCGTCGTCGAAGTTCTCCGAGCCCTCGATGACCGGGACGAAGCCGACCAGGTTGCCGTTCAGCATCACCTCGGCCTCGAGCGATGCGGTGCCGTCGGCGTCCCAGATCGCCTGCCGACCGTCGGGGATGGCGACCCGCACGCCGAACCGGTTCACCCCGGCCCGCTCGATGTGGGCGTCGATGCCCCGTTCGCGCAGCGCGTCGGTCACCCGGCGCGCCCGGTTCTCGTCCATCGGCACAGGTTAGCCACGGGCCGGTGAGCCGGGAGTGACAGCGGCCACTGCACCCCTGGAACCTGTGCCGCGCGGTAGCCGTTCAACCGACGATGACCAGCGACCAGAGCACCTCCGAGTCCTTGTTCACCGAGACCTTCTTCTCCGAGGCGTTCTACCGGGACCCATACCCGCGCTACGCCGAACTGCGCGGGGAGCGGCCGGTCCGCGAGATGCGGTTACCGGACGGCGAGCCGATGTGGATCATCAGCCGGTACGACGACGTGCGGGCGGCATTCTCCGACCCGCGGTTCAGCAAGGACTTCCGGAACACGCTGCCACCCGAGGCCAGGGCGGACGTGGGACCCGGGATGATGCCGATGATGATCATGATGGATCCGCCGGACCACACCAGGCTGCGCAAGCTGGTGAGCCGGGCGTTCACCGCCCGCCGGGTGGCGACGATGCGGCCCCGGGTCGCCGAGATCGCCGGCGCGCTGATCGACGACCTGCCCGCCCACGGCGTGGTCGACCTGATCGAGCAGTACGCGTTCCCGCTGCCGGTGCAGGTGATCTGCGAACTGCTCGGTGTCCCGAACGCGGATCGCGACAAGTTCAGCGGCTGGTCGAAGGTGATGACCGACGACTCCGGCCAGCAGGAGACGATGGAGGCGTCCGCGAGCCTCGCGGAGTACCTGACCGGCCTGATCGAGGACAAGCGGGCGAACCCGGACGGCGCCCTGTTCAGCGCGCTGGTCGAGGTGTCCGACATCTCCGGTCAGGGGGAGGACCGGCTGTCGACCTCTGAGCTGGTCGGGATGGGTGTCCTGCTGCTGATCGCGGGGCACGAGACCACCGTCAATCTCATTGGGAACGCGATGCTCGGGCTGCTGACCCACCCCGACCAGCTCGAGCGGCTGCTGGCCAACCCGTGGCTGCTGCCGCAGGCCGTCGAGGAGTTCCTGCGGTGGGACTCACCGGTGACCAACGCCCCGTTCCGGTTCACCACCGAGCCGGTCGAGATCGGCGGCACCACGATCCCGGCCGGGCAGATGGTGATGCTCTCGCTCGGCGCGGCGAACCGGGACACGGCCCGTTATCCGGACGGCGACGAGTTGCGGGTGGACCGCGAGGCCGGCGCCCATGTGGCCTTCGGGCACGGCATCCATTTCTGCATCGGGGCCCCGCTGGCCCGGCTGGAGGGCGAGGTCGCGATCGGCACGCTGCTGGAGCGCCGGCCCGGCCTGACCCTGGCCGTCGACGCGGTCGAGCTGACCCATCGGCGCAGCAGCCTGATCCGCGGTCTGCGCAACCTTCCGGTCGACTTCGGCTGACGCCGCCGGAAGCCCCGGACGGCTGAACGCCTCCCGGCAGCCCGGACCACTTGTCGTTCGAGAAGAACTCCGGGAGATCATCCGGAACCGAGGCCACTCAGGAGCGGGGCCGGTCGATCAGCCGGGACAGCACGATCACGCTGACCGTGTGGTCGACGTTCGGCTCGTCCCGGACCAGCTCCAGCGCCCGCTCCAGGTGCCGGACGTCCTCGGCGAGCATGTGCAGCAGCGCGTCGGCCGACCCGGAGACCGTGCACGCGCTGACCACCTCCGGCACCCGCTCCAGGCTGCGCCGCAGCTCGGCGGGGGAGACCGTGCCCTTGCAGTACACCTCGACGTAGGCCTCGGTGGTCCAGCCCAAGGCCATCGGGTCCACGACGGCGGTGAAGCCACGGATCGCACCGCTGTCGAGTAGCCGGTCCACCCGTCGCTTGGCCGCCGACGCGGACAGCCCGACCGTGGCGCCGATTTCCGCGAACGTCGCCCGCGCGTCGGTCAGCAGGCAGGAGATGACCTTCTGGTCGACCGTATCCACGGCACCCTCCGATCGGATCTCGACGCAGGATTGTTGCGCTGTATCGGCATTCTATGCATCAGATCTACGTGTGACGCGCAGAAATAGACATTGCTTGCACAGCCTCCGGGCTCATACCGTGGGTGCACAGTCCCGTCACACGTCGCCGACGCCGGGACCGAAGGCGTCGGCGTTGCCTCGGTTGTGGAGGCCCAGATCGTGGGAGGTCCGATGAGTCTGCTCGCCGAACTGCCCGGCACCGACCGCGAGTCGCTGTCCGCCGAGGAGCACTACGACCTGGTCGACCGGCACGCCGCGCACAACTACGCGCCGCTGCCGGTCATCGCGCGGCGGGCCGAAGGCGCCTGGATCACCGACCTCGCCGGCCGGCGGTACCTGGACTGCCTGGCGGGCTACTCGGCGGTCAACTTCGGGCACGGCAACCCGGAGATCCTGGCCGCCGCGCACGCCCAGCTCGAACGGGTCACGCTGGTCAGCCGGGCGTTCCAGCACGACCAGCTCGGCCCGTTCTGCGCCGAGCTCGCCGCACTCGTCGGCAAGCAGGTCGTGCTCCCGATGAACACCGGGGCGGAGGCCGTCGAGACCGCGATCAAGCTCAGCCGCAAGTGGGGCTACGAGGTCAAGGGGGTGCCGGACGGGCAGGCCAACATCGTGGTCGCGGCGGACAACTTCCACGGCCGGACGACCACGATCGTCGGCTTCTCCACCGACCCGGAGGCCCGCGGCGGCTTCGGCCCGTTCGCCCCGGGCTTCCGGGTGGTCCCGTTCGGGGACAGCGCGGCGCTCGCGGCCGCGATCGACAAGCACACCGTCGCCGTGCTGCTCGAACCGGTGCAGGGCGAGGCCGGCGTGATCGTCCCGCCGCCGACGTACCTGGCCGAGGTCCGGGAGCTGTGCACCCGGGCCGGCGTGCTGTTCGTGGCGGACGAGGTCCAGTCCGGGCTCGGCCGCACCGGAGCCACCCTGGCCTGCGAGCGATTCGGCGTGGTGCCGGACGTCTACCTGCTGGGCAAGGCGCTCGGCGGCGGCCTGGTACCGGTCTCGGCCGTGCTCGCCGACCACGACGTGATGCGCGTGCTGCGGCCGGGACAGCACGGCTCGACATTCGGCGGGAACCCGCTGGCCTGCGCGATCGGGCGGGCCGTTGTGCGCATCCTGGAGACCGGGGTGTACCAGCGGCGGGCGAGCGAGCTCGGTCCCCACCTGCTGGCCCGGCTCGGCGAGCTGGTCGGCGACGGGGTGACAGCGGTACGCGGCATCGGGCTGTGGGCCGGCGTCGACATCGATCCGGCAGTAGGTCACGCCCGCACGGTGTGCGAGCGGCTGCTAGAGCGCGGAGTGCTCGCCAAGGACACCCACGGTCAGACGCTTCGGCTCGCGCCGCCGCTGGTGATCGAGCGCGACGAGATCGACTGGGCGGTCGACGAGCTGCGGTCCGTGCTGCGCTGACCCCCGGTCGCGGCGGACGCTGCGGGCCGTCAGTCCGGCAGCAACGGGACGGAGATGCCCGGATCCTGGCCGAGCAGCATCGCCCGGGATATCGACTTGGTGCCGAAACGCTCCCGGATCGCGTCCACCGTGCTGTCCAGCGCGGCGCCGCTGTGCGCGTCGAACGGCAGCACGAGCTGGACCGAGCGGGCGTCGGACAGGTTCGCAAGCGACAGCCCGAGCAGCGTCAGCCCCTGGGCGAAGATCATCGGCATGGCCGCCCGGAGCAGCCCGCGGGCGGTGCCGAGGATGATCCCGGTGTGCGCGGTCGCCTCGGCCAGTGTGTGCGAGCGGGTGGCTCGGGTGAAGTCGCCGAACCGCAGCCGGAGCACGACGGTCCGGCAGACCCGGTCCGCGCCGCGCAGCCGCCGCGCCAGTCGGTCCACGATGCCGGCCAGGATCGCGTCCAGCTCCGCCGGGGCTCCGGCCGCGCCGCCCGAGCGCCCGCTGCGATCCGATCGAGCGGCGCCGGCGATGCACGTCGACCCGCCGCGGGTCACGGTTGTGCGCCAGCGCGTGCAGGTGCCGACCGGACGCCTTGCCGATCAGCGACATCAGCGAGGACTCGCTGAACTCGGCCACCTCGCCGACCGTGTACAGGCCGAGCGCGCGCAGCTTCTCTGCCGTGACCGCGCCGACCCCCCACAGCCGCTCGACCGGCAGCGGGTGCAGGAACGCCAGCTCCGCCGTCCGGCGGCACGAGCAGCAGCCCGTCCGGCTTGGCCACCCCGCTGGCGACCTTGGCCAGGAACTTCGTCCTGGCCACCCCGACGGTGATCGGCAGCCCGACCTGCTCGGCCACCTCGCGCCGCAGCCGCTCCGCGATGTCCAGCGGCTCGCCGGCGATCCGCCACAGCCCGCCGACGTCGAGGAACGCCTCGTCGATGGACAGCCCCTCGACCAGCGGCGTGGTGTTGTGGAACACCTCGAACACCGCCTTGCTGGCCTCGGAGTACGCCGACATCCGCGGCGGCACCACGATCGCGTGCGGGCAGAGCCGCAGCGCCTGCCGCCCACCCATCGCGGTCCGCACGCCGAAGGCCTTGGCCTCGTAGCTGGCGGCCAGCACCACCCCGCCGCCGACGATCACCGGCCGGCCGCGCAGCCGCGGCTCGTCGCGCTGCTCGACCGACGCGTAGAACGCGTCCAGGTCCGCATGCAGGATCGTCGCGCCGCCCGACACGAACATACGTTCGCATCGATGTCCGACAGAAGCCAGCATCGGTGATACTCGGCGCCGTGAGCGCCCGATGAGCGGATCCGCCGAGGCCGACGGCTTCCGGCTGACCGAGCTGGTCGCGGCGATCTCGCTGGCCACCGACCTGGTGACCGGCCAACCGGTCGAACACGCGCTGCGCACCTGCCTGCTGTCGACGACGGTCGCCGAGGCGATCGGGCTGGACGCGCCGACCAGGTCCGACGTGCACTACGTCGCACTGCTGCGGTTTCTCGGCTGCACCGCCGACGCGCCGGAGACGGCGCGGATCGCCGGTGGGGACAACATCGACTTCTTCGCCGCGATGGCCCCGACCGCGATGGGCAGCCCGGCTGACGAGCTGCGGGCGATGTTGCGCAGCCTCGGCCGCGGGCGTCCGCCGGCCCGGCGGGCCGCGCTGCTCGCCGGCGCGCTGGTCGACCCCGGGTGGGGAGCCCGGACCCTGACCGCGCACTGCGAGGTGGGCTCCCGGCTGGCCGGCCGGTTAGGGCTCGGCGACGGGGTGGTGCGGTCGCTGGCGCACGCCTACGAGCGGTGGGACGGCCGCGGGCAGCCGGCCGGGCTGGCCGGCGAGGACATCCCGGTCGCGGTCCGGGTCGTGATCGTGGCCCGCGACGCCGTGCTGTGGCGGCGACTGGCCGGCGCCGAGGTGGCCCGCGAGGTGCTGACCCACCGCCGCGGCGCGGCGTACGACCCCGCCGTGGTCGACGCCGTGCTGGCGGCCGGGCCGGACGACGTCGACGGCCCGGTGTGGGAGCGCGTGCTGGCCGCCGAGCCCGCACCGGCCCGGCGGATCGGACCGTCGGCGCTGGACGCCGCGCTCGGCGCGGTGGGGGACTTCGCCGACCTGCGTTCCACCTGGACGGTGGGGCGCTCGTCGCGGGTCGCGCGGCTCGCCGACGCCACCGGGCGGACCTGCGGGCTGCCCGCGGAGGATGCCGCGGCGCTGCGGCGTGCCGGGCTGGTCGCCGACCTCGGCGCCGTCGGCGTGCCGGCCGGGGTGTGGCGGAGCACGTCGCCGCTCGGGGTCGAGGCCGCCGAGGCGGTCCGACTGCACCCGTACCTGTCGGAGCGGGTGCTCGGTCGCTGCGCCGGCCTGCGCCCGGTGGCGGAGCTTGCCGGCGCGCACCACGAGCGGCTGGACGGTTCCGGGTACCACCGCGGATCGACCGCCGCGCAGCTGCGCCGGCCGGCCCGGCTGCTCGCCGCGATCGACGTCTGGACCGCGCTCGGCGAGGATCGGGCGCATCGCCCGGCCTACCAGCCGGAGGACGCCCGTCGGCTGATCCGGGACGACGTCAGGACCGGACGGCTGGACGGCTCGGCGGTCGAGGTCGTGCTGGCCGCCGCCGGGCACCGCGACCGCGACCGGGCTCGGTCCACCCACCCGGCGGGGTTGTCCGAGCGCGAGGTCGAGGTGCTGCGGCTGCTGGCCCGCGGCGCGACGAACCGTGAGGTGGCACGCCGGCTGTCGATCGCGGTGAAGACCGTCAACCGGCACGTCGAGAACATCTACGGCAAGGCCGGCGTCACCTCGCGCGCGGCGGCGGCGCTGTTCGCGATGGAGCACGGCCTGCTCGATTGACCGCCTTGGGGTTTGTTTGGGTGTCTTCCCGATGCGCGGCTTCAACCATCGACGGAAGGGTTCAGCTCCGGCGGAAGGAGCACGCGATGGCCGGACAGGCAGGAATCCTCGACAAGGTCGTGTCGCCGGACGGCACCCCGATCGCATTCTGGCGCAGCGGGCAGCGGCCCGGCGTTGGTGCTGGTCCACGGCTCCAGCGCCGACCACTCCCGGTGGGAGACGGTGTTCCCGCTTCTCGAGCCGCACGCCACCGTCTACGCCGTGGACCGTCGTGGACGGGGCGCCAGTGGCGACGCGGCCGTCTACTCCCTCGAGGCCGAAGCCGCGGACATCGCCGCGGTCGTGGACACGGTCGCGGCCGCCACGGGCGGCCCGGTCGACCTGCTGGGCCATTCCTACGGCGCGCAGTGCGCCCTGGAAGCCGCCCTCCTCACCGGCGGCATTCGCCGGCTGGCGCTGTACGAACCGGCCATCCTGCCCGACACCCCGGATGAGTTCGTCGACCACTTGGAGACCCTGCAGGCGCAGGGTCGAAACGAGGACGTCGTGATCGCGCTGCTCCGTTTCGTCGGCATGCCGGAGGCAGCCTTGGAACACTCGATGTCATTGCCCTCGTGGGCGGGCCGGGTGGCTGCGGCGCATACCGTGATCCGTGAGTTCCGTGCCGAGAAGGCGTACCGGTGGCAGCCGGAGCGATTCGCCGCTCTCCGGGTACCGACCCTGTTGCTGGCCGGCTCCGACAGCCCGGCCGACCTGCTACGACCGATCGCCGCGCTTTCGGCAGCGCTTCCGGCTGCCCGAGTGGTCACCATGGCCGGCCAGGGGCATGTCGCGATGACCACCGCTCCGGAGCTGTTCGCCGACGCGGTCCTGGACTTCCTGCGGGCGTCGACGTCCGTTAACGGATACTTGGCGCCGTAGACACGGTCGACGGTCATCGAGATCAGCACCCTCCGGTCGGACACCATGACCGACCGGTACTCCGCCCAGTCCGGGTGCTCACCGGCGGCCGCGCGGTAGTAGTCCACCAGCGCCTCGACCTCGGGACCGAACGGGTCGGTTCCCGGCCCGATCAGGGTCGCGGTCCCCTCGGCGGTGGCCCATTCCCAGCCGTCCGGGCTGGTCACCTCCAGCGATACCCGCGGGTCCCGGCGGAGGTTCGTGATCTTGGCGGTGCCCTGGTAGCTCGACACCCGGATCACACCGGCGGCGCGATCGTAGGTCGGCGTGACGGGGGACAGCTGGGGGCGGCCGTCCGACTTGATCGTCGCGAGCACACCGAGACCGCTCCGTGCGAGCAGCACGTGCGGGTCGAAGGACGTAGCTGCCATCTCAGACGCCAATCTATCGACCATCCGGCGGCAGTGCCCCGGCGACGAACCGCGAGCTGCTTCTTGATTGATTCCAGAAAGTGGGCCAGACTTCGGCGCGTGCCGACGACTTCGGACTTCGAGCGCATGTTGCGCGGGGTTGCTCTGCGTGTGACGCGTCCTCGGGTGGCGGTGCTGTCCGCGGTGCACGACCATCCGCACGCCGACACGGACTCGATCATCGGTGTCGTGCGTGAGGATCTCGGTGAGGTGTCCCACCAGGCCGTCTACGACGTGCTGCGCGCGCTGACTGCCGCGGGTCTGGTGCGGCGTATCCAGCCGACGGGCTCCGTGGCGCGCTACGAGCCGCGGGTCGGGGACAACCACCACCACGTCGTCTGCCGGTCGTGCGGTGCCATCGCCGATGTCGACTGCGCGGTCGGCTACACCCCCTGCCTGACGGCCGCCGACGACTCGGGCTACGAGATCGACGAAGCCGAGGTCATCTACTGGGGCCGATGTCCCGAGTGCGTCGCGGCAACGTCTGCCGCGTCCGGCGGCTGATCGCAGACGCAGCGCTCGACACCAGCAGACGCAGCCTGGATCCGAGCAACCAGTCAGAGACAACCAGCCAGCAGAAGGACCGACGTGTCTGACAGAAGGACCGACGTGCGAGCGGCAGCGAAAGCGAGAACCCAGCAATCCCCTCCCCGACTCCCAAGCGCGACCCGGCCCAGGACGAACCAGGACTGGTGGCCGAATCAGCTGGACCTGCAGGTTCTCCACCAGCACTCGCCCCGGTCCAATCCGATGGGCGAGGACTTCAACTACGCCGAGGAGTTCAAGACCCTCGACGTCGACGCGCTGAAGCGGGACATCTTCGAGGTGATGACGACGTCGCAGGACTGGTGGCCGGCCGACTACGGCCACTACGGGCCGCTGTTCATCCGGATGAGTTGGCATGCCGCCGGCACGTACCGCATCGCCGACGGCCGGGGCGGTGGCGGCAGCGGCGCCCAGCGCTTCGCCCCGCTCAACAGCTGGCCCGACAACGCGAGCCTCGACAAGGCGCGCCGGCTGCTCTGGCCGGTCAAGCAGAAGTACGGCCGGAAGATCTCCTGGGCCGATCTCCTGGTCTTCGCCGGCAACTGTGCCTACGAGTCGATGGGGTTCAAGACGTTCGGCTTCGGCTTCGGGCGAGAGGACATCTGGGAGCCCGAGGAGATCTTCTGGGGGCCGGAGGACACCTGGCTCGGCGATGAGCGCTACAGCGGCGACCGGGAACTCGCCGGTCCGTTCGGCGCCGTGCAGATGGGCCTGATCTACGTGAATCCGGAGGGGCCCAACGGCAACCCGGATCCGCTGGCGGCCGCCCGGGACATCCGCGAGACCTTCGGCCGGATGGCGATGAACGACGAGGAGACGGTCGCGCTCATCGTCGGCGGCCACACGGTCGGCAAGTGCCACGGTGCGGTCGATCCCGAGTACGTCGGTCCGGAACCCGAGGGTGCCCCCATCGAGCAGCAGGGCCTCGGCTGGAAGAACACCTTCGGCAGCGGCAAGGGCGTCGACACGCTCACCAGCGGGCTGGAGGGCGCCTGGACCAACGAGCCGACGAAGTGGGACAACGGGTACCTGGACAACCTGTTCGGCTACGACTGGGAGCTGACCGACGAGCCCGGCCGGTGCGAAGCAGTGGACCCCCAAGAATCCCGCGGCCCAGGGCACCGTGCCGGATGCTCATGATCCGTCGAAGCGGCACGCCCCGATGATGCTGACGACGGACCTCGCGCTGAGGCTGGATCCGATCTACGGGCCGATCTCGAAGCGCTTCCACGAGAATCCGGACCAGCTCGCGGACGCGTTCGCCAAGGCGTGGTTCAAGCTGTTGCACCGCGACATGGGACCCCTCTCGCGCTACCTCGGCCCGTGGGTTCCGGAGCCGCAGCTGTGGCAGGACCCGGTCCCCGAGGTCGATCACGAACTGATCGCGGACGAGGACATCGCCGCCCTCAAGGGCAAGATCCTCGAGTCGGGACTGTCCATCTCCCAGCTGGTCTCCACCGCGTGGGCGTCGGCGGCAAGCTTCCGCGGCACCGACAAGCGTGGCGGGGCCAACGGGGCGCGGATCCGCCTCGCGCCGCAGCGGGACTGGGAGGTCAACAACCCGGCCGAGCTGGCCAAGGTGCTGCAGACCCTCGAGCAGATCCAGCAGGACTTCAACGGCTCGCAGTCCGGCGGACAAGAAGGTCTCGCTCGCCGACCTGATCGTCCTGGGCGGGTGCGCGGCCGTCGAGCAGGCGGCGAAGAACGCCGGGCACGACATCACGGTCCCGTTCGCGCCGGGGCGCACGGACGCCTCGCAGGAGCAGACCGACGTGGAGTCGTTCGCCGTGCTCGAACCGACGGCGGACGGGTTCCGCAACTACCTCCGGGCCGGGGAGAAGTTGCCGCCGGAGACAGCGGCTGGTGGACCGGGCCTTCATGTTGACGCTGACCGCTCCCGAGATGACGGTCCTGATCGGCGGCATGCGGGCCCTGAACGCCAACGTCGGGCGGAGCCGCTCACGGCGTCTTCACCGACCGGCCCGAGACGTTGACCAACGACTTCTTCGTGAACCTGCTCGACATGGGCACGGAGTGGAAGCCATCCGAGTCGACCGAGAACGTGTACGAGGGTCGGGATCGCGCCACGGGCGAGGTCAAGTGGACCGCCACCGCCGTCGACCTCGTCTTCGGTTCGAACTCCCAGCTCCGAGCCCTCTCGGAGGTCTACGCGACCGACGACGCGAAGGAGAAGTTCGTGCGTGACTTCGTGGCCGCGTGGGACAAGGTGATGAACCTCGACCGGTTCGACCTCGCCTGATTCCGGTGTCCAGGTCGGCCGATCACCGGCCGACCTGGACATCCTCGTTTCGGCGCGCCCGTCAGCCCGTCGTCCAAGGCCGGAGCTTCTCGGGGTTCAGCACTGCCCAGATGTGCTTGATCCGGTCGCCTGCGACGTCGAACGCCATCACCACCGCGGTGACGCCCGCTAGCTGAGCGACCAGGCCGGGCTGACCGTTGACAGTGCGCTCCAGCGTCGTCAGGTTCGGTGCCCTGCCGGTGAGATCGACGAAGAAGCGGGCGACCTGCTCGCCGCCTTCGATCGGGCGCAGCTCGGCGTTGACCAGGCCGCCGCCGTCGCCGACCGCCGTGGCGTCGGGGTCGAGCAGGCCGATGAGGGCGTCGATGTCCCTGGCTTCCCATGCCCGCTTGAAATCGCGGACGATCTCGGCGCGCTGGGCGGTGGGCGTAGCCGGAGCCTGCGATGCGCGAATGCGACGGCGGGCCGCCGAGGCCAGCTGTCGACATGCCGCCGGCGTGCGGCCGACGATCTCGGCCACTTCGGCGAATGGGTAGCGGAAGACGTCGTGCAGGATGAACGCGACGCGCTCGGCCGGGGTCATCGATTCGAGCACGACGAGGAAGGCCATGTTGATCGACTCGTCGAGGGTGACCCGGTCGGCCGGGTCGACCGAGATGGCGTCCGACCGCTCGTTGATCCACTCCGAACGATCGGGCAGCGGCTCCGGGATCGATTCGCCCACATAGCTTTCCCGCCGGACCCGTGCCGAGCGCAGCAGGTCGAGGCAGATGCGGCTGGCGACCCTCGTCAGCCAGCCGCCGGGGGACTCGATGGCCCACTGCTGCTGCTGGGACATGGCATACCAGCGGGCGTACGTCTCTTGGACGACGTCCTCGGCATCGGCCAGCGAGCCGAGCAGGCGGTACGCGACATTGATCAGTTGACGCCGCTCGCTCATGATCGCGCTCAGGCCCGGATCGAGCCGGCCGTCTCCTGGCTCGGATTTGGTGGTCATCGTGTGACGACTTCCTCGGTCGCAGTTGCCCTCACCCGTTCGACGAGACGTCGAACCGAACTGTGAGGTTGGCGCGTCGCCTGACATTCCGAGCGGTCGTGTCGTCGTACCGCTGGGACCGACACCATCGCGCGGCGCGGAAACTGAAAGATCAACTACCGCTATCTCCTCAAGGAGGGACCAGGCATGACCACGGCCATGCTCAGCGAGCTGACCGGCGACTACGTCCTCGACACCGCCCACACGCGGATCGGGTTCGCCGCCCGGCACATGATGGTGACCAGGGTGCGCGGGCAGTTCGCCGAGTTCAAGGGCGGCGTTCATCTGGACGGCGAGGACCCGTCGAAGTCGAGCGTCGAGCTCACGATCCAGACCAGCAGCGTCCAGACCGGCAACGAGCAGCGCGACGCGAACCTGCGCGGCAACGACTTCCTGGACATCCCGAACTACCCGACCATCACCTTCACCTCGACCAAGGTGGAGCAGGTCGACGAGTCCGACTTCGAGGTCACCGGAGACCTGACCATCCGCGGCGTCACGAAGCCGGTCACCGTGGACTTCGAGCTCACCGGCGCCGAGCACGACCCGTGGGGCAACTTCCGGGTCGGGTTCGAGGGCAGCTTGACGATCAACCGCAAGGACTGGGGCGTCAGCTGGAACGCCGTGCTGGAGAGCGGCGGTGCGCTGGTCAGCGAGAGGGTGACGCTGGAGTTCGACGTCGCCGCGATCCGGCCGTCCTGACCGACGGTCGATTCCGACTGCGAACGGCCTCGGGTCGTCACCGGTTCATTCGCCGGGGATGAGGTGCGCTCCGTGGTGAGACAGCAGCATCGCCGGGGTGTCGCCGCACCCAATGCGTAGCCGCCGGTTGGGCGTTGTGCTGTGCCTGGTGCTGACCGCGTGGATCGCATCGGCACCGGGCACCGCCGCGGCCTTCGGGACGATCGACAGCGCCGGCCAGAATCGCGAGCACGAACGGATAACGCGCGCCGCCCTGTCCTGCGCCGCTGACACAGGCTCGAAGGGCGACTGTTTCGAGCCGAGATCGATGGACTATCTCGCCGGGCACGACCGCCAGTTCGGCGCCGTCGGAGCACCCGATAGCGACGAGCTGTCCAATCCAGCGGCGCACTGCGACAACGCCGACTTCCTCGAGGCCAGTTACCCCCGCACCCGCGAACAGGCCACAACCGGACTGCTGGACTGCGTGAACCAGCTACGTAGCCGCCTCAGCGAAGGAGCGTCAGACGCCAAGGATTTCCTCGACGACACCGGTCAGATCATCCCGGACCGAGGTGAACCTCGACACCGAATGCAAATTCTTCGAAGCCGCAGAGAGCCGCGCCAAGTGCGCATCCCTGGAAGGACTGGGACGCACCCTGCACGGCGTCCAAGACTTCTACTCGCACAGTAATTGGGCGGACGAGTCCGACCCGACCCTTCCCATCGGCGACGCCAACCCGCCAGGACTGAATCGGCCCGGGCCGAGTTCCGTGCTCGACCTGCGGAGCGAGACAAACCCCGCCGTGCCGCCGGATCTCACGACCGGCTGCTACGTGGTGCGAGACGAGGTTCCAGGTGTCGGTGAATGCACCGGGCGCGTCACGCACGCAGCTCTCAACAAGGACAACGGGTTGATAGACCCGATTACGGGCGAGGCGACCGACCCCACGAAACCACGCGGCATGGTCAAGGAGAACTTCGCCAAAGCTGTGGCCGGAGCAATTGCCGAGTCCCGCCGGCAATGGCAGGATTTCCGTTCGGAATTGACATCCCGCTACGGCGACCAAAAAGCGGCCCTGATGATCTGCGCGCTGACGCATGATAATCCGGTCGATGACTGCCGGGACCGCGAACGGGTCGGACCGTTGCTCGGCCTCCTTGCCGTCGGCGTCGTGCTGGCCGCAGTGGGCTGGATCCTGCTTCGGGTACGCCGCCGACGCCGGGCGTAGGGCAGAACGGCGGGACACGTCGGTCACGCTCACCCGACATAGGGGATGATCGGCGCTCCAGATCGCCCGCAGAATCAGGCACCACCGCGTGCCGGGGGGACGGGTCCCGTCGGCATCTCGGGGATCGACGCCGGAACGACGCACGAGGAGAGCGACAATGCTAAGGCCGATACCGGACATGCCCGTGGGAACGCTCGGTTTTGAGGCGATCGGTGAGATCGACGACGACGACTTCGAGGACGTCGTGGAACCGACGCTGCGCAAGGAGATCGCCCTCGGCAGGAAGATCCGCTTGCTCTACCTGCTCGGCCCGGCACTGCGGAAGTACGAAAGCGACGCGATCGCCGAGGACATGAAATTCGCCGCGCGCCATCCGACCTCCTACGAGCGGGTGGCGGTCGTCAGCGACGAGGATTGGCTCCGTCCCGCGCTGCGCGTGCTCTCGGTACTGGTTCCCGGACGGCTTCGTGGGTTCCCGGTCGCCGAGTTGCAGGCTGCGAAATCCTGGGTCGCGGCGGACCCTGACGAGGCCACTCCCGCGACGCAGTAGGTCTGGTTCGAACGGGGCGATTGGCGGAGATGTCGTCCTCACCACAGTCGGTGCGCATCACGGACTGCCACGTGCACGTCTTCGACCCGGCACGCTTCCCTTTCCCAGCCGACATCTTCTACGCGCCCGAGGGGCAGGAGCTCGGAACTCCGGCCCGCCTCGCCCAGGTCCTCGACTGGCACGGAGTCGAGCACGCCGTCCTGGTCGGCCCCAACTCCGGGCACGGTGCGGACAACCGCTGTCTGCTGGACACCCTCGTCGCCGGCCGTGGCCGATACCGCGGGATGGCCGTCGTGGCCAACGACATCCCGAAGCCGCGGCTCGTCGCGCTGAAGGAGGCCGGCGTGCTTGGCGTGACCCTCAACGCCGCGCTGCTCGGTGTCGAGCACTACGCGAACGCCGCTCCGCTGCTGCGTGATCTCGAATCCCTGGACATGATCGCCGACGTGCAGGTGATCGACGACCAGCTCCTGGGCTTGTCGCCGATGCTGGAGCGCTCCGGTGTCCGAGTGCACGTCGATCACTGCGGCCGGCCCGACCCGGCGGCGGGCATCGATGCCCCCGGCTTCCGCGAGCTGTTGCGTTGGGGACGCACCGGTCAGGCGGTGGTAAAGCTCTCCGGCTGCGGCAAGGTCTCCGGTGACCCCTTCCCGCACGAAGACCTGCTGCCGTTCATCCGCGCGCTGGTGCAGGAGTTCGGCCCAGAGAACTGCGTGTGGGCATCGGACTGGCCCTTCCTACGCATGCCCGAACGCGTCGACTACGGTCCGCTGCTCGCGCTGCTGAAACAGCAGGTGCCCGATGACGCCGACCGCCATCGAATCCTCTGGCACACCCCGCTCCGCGAGTACGGGTTCTCGACCTAGTGTCCCTGTCCGAGGTCTGCCTGCTGCGTGACCTCTACCTGCACCCGAAACCCGCTACGGACGGAGCAAACCGATGAGCCGCCACATCCAGGTCACCTTCGACGCCCACGACCCGCGGGCGCTGTCTTCCTTCTGGCGCGACGTACTGGGCTACGTCCACCCCGGCCCGCCCGGAGTCGACCTGCCCGAGGGCGCCGACCCGCTGGCCGCGTGGGACGAGTTCCTCGCGCGGATCGGCGTACCGGAGGAGCAGCGCAACACGAGATCGGCAATCGAGGACCCGGACGGGCACGGCCCACGGCTGTTCTTCCAACAGGTGCCGGAGGACAAGGTCGCCAAGAACCGCGTCCACCTCGACGTCCGTGCAGCTCCCGGACTGCAGGGAGAGGAGCGGATGGCGGCACTGGAGATCGAGTGCGACCGGCTCGTCGCACTGGGAGCGAGGCGGGTACGTCGCTACGAGCCCGCTCCCCGATGAGCACCGGCTTCATCGTGATGACCGACCCCGAGGGCAACGAGTTCTGCCTGGACTGACGCAGCTCAGCCGTCGGCACGGACGCCGCGGCCGAGTGGCGGGTCGACCCGCGACAGGTCCGAAGCGGCATTTGCACCTGGGTGGCTGTGTGTAGAAGTACTGGCCTACGTGTAACCGACGACCTCGGCGTTCCGGCGTGGGCGCCGCACGCTCGGCGTACTCCACTTTCAGCCAGCAGCCGGGGGAACACGCCATGATCGCCACAGTCCGCATCGGGACCCGGGTCGACCAGCCGCCCGTCGTCGTCCAAGCCGTGCACCGCGACGCGTTCGTCACGTTGACCATCAGCGGGCACGACGTCTGTCTCACCCGCGACGAGGCGCGGCGGATCGGCGACGCGTTGCGTGCCTGCAGCCTCACCGCCGACGTCCAGGGTTTCGGCGAGCAGCGATGAGCGGCTCCGCGGCGTCGTTGCTGAGCCGCCGAGACGTGGCCTTGCTACGGGCGATCGCCGCCGGTCGGTGCGAGCTGTCCGGGCGCAACGCTCCGGTGCTCACAGTGGACGGACGGTGCTTCTGCGACCAGCTCGCCGCGTTGCGGCTGACGCTGGCCGGGTTAATCGCCCCCGCTGGCGAGCGCTGGGCACCGGCCGCGCTGACCCAGGCTGGCAGAGCGGCTGTTGCAGGTGCGCTGACCCCATCTCATCGATAGCGAGCCAAATCCCGTGCCGGCCTGGGGTGCTCTGCCACGGGCGACGGGTGACCGCCGCGCGGACGGGTAGGGGACCGGTATTTCTGCACATCGGGTACTGCAGATTTACCGGTTCGGAGCGGTCTCCAGCCATCGTGACCGGCCTTCATTCACGCGACAGTCAAGCCACAAGTAAACGAACTCGTCGGCCGCACCGTTCAGGCGCATGGGCGGCGAGTCAGAACAGCGGGAGTGAGCATCATGACCAGCATCGTTAGTTGTCCCGAGTGCAACAAGCAGGCGACAGTGCTTGACCGGTCCTTCCTCACCAGCACGGACGGGCCTATCGAGCACCTGCGCATCCAGTGCGTCGACAGGCACCATTTCATCATGCCGGCCGAGCGGCTGGTCGCCTATCCGGCGCAGGGGAGTCTCCCGGCCGCTTCCTGAGCTGTTCGCCGGGTGGCAGTCAGCCGGCAGGGTCAAGGCCGGCGCGACGGCGCACCGCGTCGACGTCGCGAATGGTCATCGCGCGGCGTGCGGTGGTGAGATAACCCCGGTCGCGGAGTATGCGCAACGCCTTGGACACGGCTTCGCGCGAGCCCCCCTACCCAGCCCGCCAGCTCGTCCTGGCTGAGCGGCAGCGTGATCCGGACGCCGTCGGGCGAGGGCTCGCCGAACCTGTCGGCCAGCTCGACCAGGCGCCGCGCGACCCGGCCGAGGATGTCAAAGGCGCCAAACTCGATCCGCTTGAGGTCGGCGTCGCGCAGCCGGCCCACTATTGAGCGGATCAGCGCCACCGACGCTTCGGGATGCTGACGCAAGAACTCGACGAACGCCGCCACCGGCACCGTAAGGCCCTCGAGCGGCTCTATCGCGCCAACCGAGGCAGACCTTGGAGCGCCGTCCAAGGCAGAAAGCTCTCCAAGCAGCGCACCAGGGCCGCATACCGCGAGCACGACCTGCTCGCCCTGCTCAGTGATCGAGAAGACCTTTGCTCGGCCCGCGAGCACGACCACCACACTGGTCGAGCGCTCACCCTCGGTGAACAGTGTGCCGCCGGACGGCCAGCGACGGTGGCGGCCGATCCCGACCAGGTCCGTCCGATCCTGCTCGGACAGCCTGGCGAGGAACTCCTCGGATTCCGGGTGGCTGACGATGGTCATTTGTCGTGTACTTCGCGTAGCAGGTAGCCGGTCACCGGCGCCTCCCGGCCCTTGACCGTCAGCTCGCCGAGCGGCTCCACGTCCGCCGCGTCACCGAGCAGCCGGCGGGTGGTGTCACCGATCACCACCTGGCCCGGCTCGGCCACCGCCTCCAGCCGGGCCGCCACGTTGACGGCGTCGCCAATCGTGTTGAAGCTGCGTAGATCGGTGCTGCCGATATTTCCGACCAGTGCCTCGCCGGTATTGACACCGACCCGGAAGCGCGGCCACCCCTCGTTCGCCGCAGCCACCTCCTCGACGCCGGCCTGCAGCGCCAGCGCACTCCGGGCGGCGCGCACTGCATGGTCGGGCTGCCGAGTCGGTGCGTTGAACAGCGCCATCAATGCATCTCCCATGAACTGCACGACCGTGCCGCCCTCGGCGAGGACCGACGCGGTCGCGATCTCGAAATAGCGATTGAGCACGGTGACGATCTCCTCCGGGCTCGATCGCTCGGAAAACCCGGTGAACCCGCGCAGGTCGGCGAAGAGGACGGTTACCTCGACCACGGCGCCGCCGAGTGCGGCTTGGGCCGGGTCGGAAAGCAACGTGGTGACCACGTCCGGGGACATGTACTGGCGAAACAGGCCGTCGAGCTGATGGTAGAGCCGGGCGTTCTCCAACCCGATCGACAACTGGCTGGCCAGCGACTCGAGTAGGGCACGATCCCGGTCGCCGTAGCCGGTCGTGCCCGCGCCGTCTCCGGCGTTGCCGGCGCGAATGCCGCGACGGGCCAGCAAGACGCCCGCGGCTCGGTCCTTGACGGTGAGCGGCACTGCGAGCAGGCCACCGTCGGCCGAGATCGGCTCCAGGTCCCGGAGGGCGTCCTGCGCCGCGCGCTCCGTGCTCGGCTCCACTTGCCAGCTTTGCTCGGTGCACAGCTCGGCGGGGAACAGCAGCCGGCCATCGGTGAGCAGGCCGACCCGGATCCCGTCCCGGTCGAAGCCCTCGCCCGCCCGCAGCACGGCCTGGCGGAGCAGCTCGTCCTCGGCGACCCGGACCCGTGCCTCCTTGCCGACGGCGACCAGGGCGTTCAGCCGCCCCGCTTGCTCCCGCTCGCTGCGCAGCGCCGTTGCGGCGCGCCCGAGGACGGCGGTCTGCCCCTCGGTCAACCCGATCTGGCTGGCCAGCCCAGCCGTGATCAGGGTCATCTCCGCCTCGGAGAGCTCGCCGGCCTCCTGTCGACGGATGGCGGTCACCAGCGTCTCGAGGGCGGCGCCGTACTCGGCGCGCACCGCGCGGGTGGTGTCGTCGGTGCCGACGGCGTCGAACAGGCCGGCCGCAGCGCCTTCCCGGCCGTACTGCACGTAGGCGCTGTACGCGAGATACCCGTAGGCCGCTATGAACAGCAGGTGCCACTCCCACCACGACAGCAGCCAGTTCGGGGCGAGCGCGACAGCGATCATCACCTCGGCCAGCAGGACGTTGGCGGTGACGATGGAAAGCAGCATGACCGCCCGGCGGCGCCGGTAGAGCAGGAAGTACCGGACGGCTGCGGCGATGTAGAGGCCGGTCGCCAGCGCCGCGGCCACGAGAAGCGGAGTCCTGGCCTGTTCGACGAACTGCGGGTCCGCCAGCGGTGGCAGTCCAGCCAGTGAGACAACGGCCCAGGCCAGGACCAGCACAAACAGCAGAGCCCGAAGCCAGGCGCACCCGACTCAGCACCAACTGAGCGCGGGCCGGCGGCAGGTCGACCGCCGAGGCCGCGACCAGCACCGCCGCCAAGACCAGCCCGGCCGTCGTGGCCAGGTCGAACCCGGCGTTGCGCCCGGCGAGCAACAGACCGGGCGTGGCCAAGGCGTGCAGACCGAGGAATGCGGCGGCCGTGACATAGCCCAACGCGAGCAGCGTGAGCCGGACGTCTGCGTGCCGACGAGCCGCCTGCCCGACCAGCACAGCAAGGCCGACAAGGAGCCCGGCGGCGGCGAACACCAGCCAGAAATGTGCCTGGTGGTTCTCCCACTTGAGATCCACCGAAGGGTTCGCGAGCAGGAGCCACAACCCCAACAGTGGGAGCGCGAGATGGAACACCCACACGGCAACCCGAGCAACTGATCCTCGGGTCGCTATCGGTTCCATCGACACCTCTCCCGCACTCCGGACGCGAACCAGCCGCTCCGCCATCACGCTAAGCCACTTCAATCCCGTCCACGACCGCCTGCCGTACGGTCTGTGAGCATCGTTTTGGCCGACGCGGCTCCTGGGTTCACGCCAATGAGGCCGCCTTCGCGAGCTCGCCTACCGACCGTCAGGTGCAACGAGGTAGGAATCGCGCCACGGACCGCTCACCGAAGGATCGCCATGCCCCCCGCCATCGGCTTCGATCTCGCCCAGACCGACCGGCTCCTGATCACCACCCGATCGGTGCGCAAGCGCTTGGACCTGTCCCGCCCGGTCGGACTGGACGTGGTGCTCGACTGCCTTCGCATCGCCCTGCAGGCGCCCAGTGGCGGCAACACGCAGCCGTGGCGCTGGCTGGTGATCGACGACCCCGAGCTGCGCCGACGGATTGCCGAGCTGTACCGCAGCGCCCACGACCCATACATGGCAGCGAACCGCGAGGCGGCCCGGCTGGCCGGCCGCGTCGACGCCGAGCGGACCATGGACTCCTCGCAGTACCTCTCTGACCATCTGCATGAGGTCCCGGTGCTGGTGATCCCCTGCCTGCTGCAGCGGCTGGACGGAGGCGCCTCAACCTTCGACATAGCCAGCCTCTACGGCTCGATCGTGCCGGCGGTGTGGAGCTTCATGCTGGCTCTGCGCAGCCGTGGGCTGGGCTCCACCTACACCACCTTGCACCTGCCCCGCGAGCGGGAGGCGGCCGAGCTGCTCGGCATCCCAGAGACCGTCACCCAGGTCGGGATGCTCCCAGTCGCCTACTACACCGGCGACGATTTCAAGCCGGCCAGGCGCAAACCGGTCGAGCAGGTCGTGTACCACAACGGGTGGCGATGGAAGCTGGCGCCATAGGGCTCGACGGCCTGGGACGTGGCACGGGACGCCTTCGATGGATGCGGCGTAGGCTCGGGTGATCATGCTGTCCCGCTCGGCGAACCGGCCACGCCGGGACGGCAACCCGCTCACCAAGCAGGGACGGCGAGGTGTCTCACGACGCTTGTGCGCGGGGAGGGCGCGTCGTCGAGCGAGGATGCACGGCTCAATGCGCCGTCGCCCCAGGAGCCACCACGCAGGTAGCCGGCGCAGGTCTCTGGCCGTTCGGTGCGGTTCTCGAAGCTGCGCCTCGACGTGTGGTGCTGGCGCCGGGCGCGGTCAATCGGTGGCGGCGTCGCGGTGCAGCTGGAGGAGCGTTGGGATCGTATGCGGTTCTAGTCTCCCGAATCCGCACTCGGTGGCGATCCCGAACCCGGAGCGGTACTTACCCGCTGACACCATCCGCCGCCGGGTGCCCGTTAGGCCGTCCGAGTCGTGCACCAGCCCCAGGTAGACCTCGGTGGTCTCGGCCACTTGCAGCCTCTCCAATGGCGCGAAATAGTCGGGGTCATCGCGGTCGCGCGGCACCGGCATGTGCACCCAGTCCAGTGGGCGGGTCAGGCCGTTGGCGATGCTATTGGCCAGGCTGACCAGCACCGACATGTCGCGCGGCTCGACAAAGTGGTGGTGGCCGAAGTCGCCGTAGCACAGGTGGTATCCCATGTCGACCTCCGACGGCACCGCCTCACCGAGGGCCACCATGGCCGCCGCCACGGCCGCGTCGACGTCGTCGAAGGGGGCCGGGAAGGCACCCTCGAGTAGACCTATCTCCACCGCGACGTCCCATTGGACCGCGAGCTCGCCAGGGGGTACCGAGGAGCAGATCTCGGCCAGTTCGCGCATCAGCGCGTCCTGGTAGGCGGGTAGCACGTCCGGGATGTTCGCGGGCGTGACGAAGATCCCGAGCGGTGCGAGCGGTGTCGGCAGCGCGACCTGGAAACGGGTATCCGGCCGGATCACCCCGGCGGTCTTGAGCTCGGCGAAGGTCGAATAGGACGCCAGGGCCGCCTGGGCGTATCCGAGCTGGTCGAACCCGAGCTCGGCCGGGTCCACGCCGGGCCGCAGCCGGAACGTCGGGCGGCGGTAGCCGTCGCCCCGTGCCTGGACGGCCGACGTCAGATCCTCCGCGCGCTCACCCGGGACGTCCGAGGGCACCAGCTCGAAGCTCGGGTGGTCCCGGAGCATCAGGGCCTGGAATCCGACCCAACCGGTCCGCTCGCCGGTCTCCCCGTCGGGGATCCGCTTCAGGTACGGACCGAGCTCGTCGGACACCGCGCGGAACACCTCGGACGCCGAGCCGAGCGGCACGCTGCCGACCAGGTGCACGGGCCGGAGGGTTGCCTGTGGACTGTTCATGTTGTCGATCACCTCATCGGAGGGGGGTAGGGCGGGTACAGGTCTTGCCTGACTCGGTCAGACCACGTCGACCGCCTCCGGAGTGCCCAGGCGTACCGGGCGCCCACTTGTGACGGCTTGTCTGAGCAGTGCGGCGGCGACCGCCGGTGTCACCGGAACTGGGTTAGGGGTGCCGACCAGGTCGGCGGCGATGCCGTCGAGTTCTTCCATCGCCACCCCGAGCGAGGCGAGGTCGGTGGCGATCCCGTTGTCGCGAGCGAGTTCCCGGAGCAGATCTGCCGCATCGGCTTCGGCATCGCCCAGCGCGTCCGACAGTCGACGGGTCAGCTCCGGAACGGCGGTCGCGTTGAGGGCAACCACGTGCGGCAGGACGACGGAATGGGTGTCCGCGTGCACTAGTCCGAGCCGCCCGCCCAGCACATGGCTGATCCGGTGGTGCAGCCCCGGCCCGGTTGCGGCGAGAGCCGAACCGGCCAGGAACGCACCGAACTGCAATCGGGCCCGCGCGTGCAGGTCGGAGGGATCGCGCGCCGCCGCGGCAAGACCCGCGCGCAGCTCGCGTACACCCTCGAGCGCGAGCGCCGTGGTGACCGGATTCGCCTTCGGCGACCAGAGCGCGCCAACGCAGTGCGCCAGGGCGTTGAATACGCTCGGCCCGGTGACCTGCGGCGGCAGGCCCACGGTCAGCTCAGGGTCGTACACGACGGCCACCGGCCGGACGCCGGGATCGACGCCGGTCTGCTTGCGGTCGACGTCGGTCAGCCCGTAGATGGCCGTCAGCTCGGAGCACGCATACGTCGTCGGTACCGCGACGATAGGGATCCGGATGGTCAGGGCGATCGCCTTGGCCAGTCCAGTCGCCGAGCCGCCGCCGATGCTGACGAGGCAGTCGGCGCGGGCCGCCGTGGCCACCTGCCTCGCCCGCTCGGCGAGGTCGTACGGGACGTGCTGGGCCAGCTCGTCCCATCGCTGCACGATGCGGTCCCCAGCCACGGCGAGGAGTGCCTCGGCGCCAGCCGACGACCGGCCGGCGATCAGGAAGAGCCGCCCGGCACCCAGTCGATCGGTTTCGGCGACCACCTCGCGGATCCGGCCTGGCCCGAAGATCACCCGGCTCGCCGGCATCTCATAGTCGAACCGATCCGCGCTCATGCCGAGTCCAGCAACAGGCTCAGCTCTTGGACGCTGGCGTGGGCCGAGATGTCCGGACGCGAGGCCGCACGGCTGGCCCACCACATTGGTGCGACTGTGCACACCCCGGCGAGCCGCACCGGCAAGCCCAGCGTCCGGAGGAACTGCGCCAGCACGACGTCCGGCGGTTCGGCGAGTCCGCTCACGTCGTGCAGCACGTCGCATCGCGCCCCGCCGAGAGTGCGCATCGACTGCCGCAGCAGGCATCCGAGGGCAGCGCCATGGTCGACGCCGAGCCCGGCACCTAGGTCCTCGGCCAGCAGCTGCACGAGGCCCGGCCCAGTGCACTCCAGTACCTGCCCGGCTATCGCCGCACCGCGCAGCGCGCGCTCGCGCCGGCCGAGATCGCCAGGGTGGTCGAGCAGCGCCGGCAGGTTCGACCAGAGCAGGGCCAGTCCCGATCGGGCTCGTTCCCACACCTCCGGTCTCGTTTCGGCACCGGTGAGTGCGGTCAGGCAACTCGCGACCGCCGTCATGCCGCTCGACGCGACCACGTGCGCCGGCAGACCTGTTGTGAGCTCCGGGTCATGGATCACGACCCGCGGCAGTGCCCAGGGGGAGACGCCGGCCTCCTTGCCCTCGGCCGTCGTGACGAGGTACCGGGAGGTCATCTCGGCCCCCGCATACGTGGTCGGCACGGCGACCAACGGTATCCGCAGAGCCAGCGCGATGATTTTTCCGAAGCCGGTCGCGGACCCACCGCCAACGGTCACGACCGTATCGGCGTGCACCTCCTGGGCCGAGGCGACCGCCAGGTTCACCGCGCGCATGGGCACGTGGGGGGCGGCATCGGAGAAGGTGCCAAGGCAGCGCGGCCCGAGCAAGCCGAGCACCCGGTCCACGATCGGGCGGCATGCGCCGCCCCCGACGACGAGCACCCGGCGGGCGCCGATCTCCGCAACCACGTCGGGCAGCCCGGAAATGCCGCCCGCCCAGGTGTCCAGCCGTGGCCGGCGCCCGACCGTTCCTGGCGTCCCCATCGCTCGGTCCTCCGCCGCGCGCCGTCATGTCGCCGGTCAGTCGCGCCGGCCCTCGCCGCCGCGGCCGTCCGGGTCGAAGTGCAACTGGTGCTCCGCGTAGGTATCCGCCCCGATCGCCGCCAGCGCCGCGGGAACCGGGCTCGGGTCCTGCAGGAACGGCTGGGCGGTGTCGCACGGGTGCTGCCAGGTGGCGAACTCCAGGGCGATCTGGTTAACCGGGTCGTCGAAGTAGATGGAGTGGCAGAACCCGTGGTCGAGGTCGCTCTTGATCTTGACTCCGTGGTCCTCGAGGAGCTTCTTGGCCTTCTGCAGCTCACCCTCGGACGGCACGGCGATCGCGAGGTGATTGCCCGCCCCGAGCAACGAGTTGTCCGCCGGAATATCGACGTCCGCGAACTCGAAGAAGGCGATGGTGTCCTGCTCGCTGATCCGGAAGAAGTAGTGGCGGCTGCCGCCCAGGTTGCCCGGCACCGCACCGGGGAACGGGTCCGGGTTCGGCAGCTGCAGCGTCACCACCACCGGAAACCCGAGCAGACCGTTATAGAACTTGACGGTTTCTTCCAGGTTGTTCGTTACGAAAGCCATGTGGTGGCAGCCGGTCGTGCGTACGCCCATCGGAACCTCCTGTACTCGGTCGACCCGGGCCTTGATCATGTCCTGGGCCGCTGTCCCGATACGCACGTTATCGACATGTCATTGTCTCGTCAATAACATTGACGAAAGGATCAACCGCATCTCGGCGCGACGATCAAGACAGCCGTGGACGGCAACCGCGTCAACCCGTGTCACGCTCGCCGCCGATCCGACGCCACAGCGTGGCGAGCGCGGCGGTTTCGTCGTCGGAGAGCAGGTCGGTGAAGTGCCGTCGAACACCGGCGAAGTGGACCTCCATCGCTGCGGCCAGTCGCTCGCGACCGGCGGCGGTCAGCTCCGCGTCGACCGCCTGCTCCCCGGCGCGCGAGATCCGCTGGACCAACCGGCCGCGCTCCAGCCGGCTCACGATCCGGGTCACCCCGCTGGGTGTGACCAGCAGGGCGGCCGCCAGTCGCTTCATCCGCAGCCGGCCCCGTGGACGGATCCACAGCTGGTAGAGCACGTCGAACTCGCTCAGCGACAGCCCGCTGGACGCCCGCAGCTCGTCGTCCAGCACCGGCAACAGTCGGGCGTGCACTTCGAGCATCCCTCGCCAGGCGAGCAGTTGGGACTCCGACAAGTGGGGGACGACCTTCTCCTCCGCCGGCAGGTCGTCCGGGTAGGAGATTGGCTCGACGCTACTGCTGGGCGCGGCCTCGATGGTGGTGCTGCCGTCCCGGCCCGCCCTGCGGTCACGGTAGGCCCGTTGCCGGCAGCTCGCCGAGCAGAAGCGCGCCGGGCGCCCGGTTTGCCTCGTGCGAAGCTCGCGCCCACACTGCTCGCAGCCCAGCAGACCTCCCACCACCCACTCCAACCCATGACGCGAAACGCGTTACGAATCGACTGTACACGTTACGTATCGTGGGCGCTGCCGCCGCGCCGAACCAAACCTGCCGCCTTACCCGGATCCGGTCCGGGTAGACAGCGGTTCAAGAACGAAGCAGATTGCCTTGACTGCGTCCAGGCAGGTGGCTAACCGCATCGGCGACAGCCGGCGCAGGCCATCGTGCACGTTCGGTTCCCCGCTCGGTGATCGATCAGCTCATCGAAAGGGCGGTCCGGCGCCGGGAGACCATCGCGCCTCATGTATCCGGTCGATCGTTGGCTATGGGTCGCTGTTTTTCGATTCGTTGCAGGATTCGTTCGGACGCCGTCCGCAGCTGGCGCAGCTCGGTCGGGCTGAGAGCGTCGATCACCAGCTCTCGCACTTTGGCGACATGGGCGGGTGCGCTCGCGGTGAGCAGACGCAATCCGGCCGGGGTCAGGATCGCGTTGGTGTACCGGCCATCGGTCGGGTCGGGTTCGCGCCGGACGAGGTCGCGCCGCTCGAGGCGCTTGACCAGGTGTGACAGCCGGGACAGCGAGGCGTTGGTGACTTCTGCGAGCTCGCTCATTCGCCGCGTGTGGCCGGGATACTCCGACAGCCGAGCCAACACGTGGTACTCGAGGAAGCTGAGCCCGGCGTCGCGCTGCAGCTGGCACTCCAGCGCCCAGCGCAGCTTGTGTGTCGCCGCAGCGAAGGCCCGCCAGGCGTCCTGCTGCTCGTCGTCCAGCCATCGCCCGGCCTCGATGGCCGCCGATGCTGGCTGGGTGTCGGAGCTGGTCACGGGCGGAGGCTACCACCTCACTTGACGATTCAAGTCATCCCGGCGTACGTTCGATCCGGAATGACTTGAATGCTCAAGTCAAGGTTCAGGCGTCACTTCGGGCTCTACCGGAAGGAGCACGAACCATGGCCACCCAGGTCGACACGGCACAGCGCGAGGTCGTCCGAGTCGAACAGGCCCACGTCCGGCCCATGATGGGCATCGATGTCCTCGAACCGTTGCCGTCTGCGCGGATTCCGTATCGGATGGTGGATCCATACGTCCTGGTGCACGAGGCCGTCGTACCGATCACCCCTGAGCGAGCGAGCCTGGACACCAGGCACCCGCACCGTGGGTTCGACAATCTCTGGTACGCGATCTCGGGCTCCTCGAGCACCGGCCACAGCACCGGTCCCGGCGGCGCGATCGAGCGGGCCAGGCTTCGGGCCGGATCGCTGCTGAAGCTCCGAACGGGTCGAGGCGTCTGGCACGCCGAAGGCATCGGCGAGGACGAGCTGCGGGAGGGCAAGGCAGGCACGGAGATGCGCGGCCTGCTGTTCTGGGTGAACCTCGCGCGCAAGGACAAGGACGTCGAGCCCACCGCGCAGCTCGTGCAGCCGCCGGACGTGCCCGTCCGACGCGACGGCGACGCGGTCGTGCGGGTGCTGGTCGGGGAGGGCTCCCCGGTCGAACTCGGGACTCCGGGGCTGATCCTGGACGTCGAGCTGCCGACCGGCGGCGGGTTCGCCAGCCCGGTCCCGCCCGGCTTCAACGCCTTCGTGTACCTGCTCGAAGGCGAGGCCAGCTTCGGCGCCAACCGTCAGCCGGCGCACCAGCGCCAGATCGCGGTCCTCGGACCGGGCGGTGCGCTCGCCGTGGCTGACGCCCAGCCCGGGACGCGGTTCATCCTCATGGCCGGGCAGCCCTACGGCGAGACGCCGATCTACAACGGACCGTACGTCGACTGACGCCGGCCGTGCACCGTGAGCGATTTCTCGACGAAGGGAACCAACGATGAGCACGACCCAGACCGAAGAGCGCTACACCGCGCTACCCGACGACCAGACGCTCGCGGCCACAGTCCTAGCGCTGGAAGAGCACGGGTTCAGCGTCGAGGTCGTCGACAGTCTCGACGCCGCCCGCGAAGCCGTGCTCGCGCGTATCCCGCAAGGCTCCTCGGTGATGACGAACACGTCGGTGACGCTGCAGGAGACCGGCATCGCGGACGCGATCAACGACGGCGGTGGAGCGTACGAGTCGGCGCGTAACAAGATGTTCGCGCTGGACTTCGCGACCCAGCTGCCGGAGATGAAGGCGATCGCCGGCCAACCCGACTACGCCCTCGGCAGCGTCCACGCGGTCACCCGCGACGGAACCCTGGTTATCGCCTCGGCGTCCGGCAGTCAGCTCGCCTCCTACGCCTGGGGCGCAGACAACGTCATCTTCGTCGTCGGCGCGCAGAAACTCGTCCCCAACCTGGAAGCGGCGCACGAGCGGATCTACCAGCACAGCCTGAAACTCGAGGACGCTCGCGCGTATGCCGCCTACGGGCAGAACAGCGTCGTCGGAAAGGTTCTCGAGATCCACCAGGAGCCGCCCGGCCGCATCCACGTCGTCCTGATCCGCCAGACGGTCGGATTCTGAGCAGCCAAGCCAGGAGAGATCCCACAACGAGCGAGTTGACACCTGTGACGGGGCAGCCGACCTTGGAGTCGCTTGACCAGGCGGTCGATCACGTCCGCGGCCCGGCAGCCGGCCGTGTCATCCTCGAGTACGGCGACTATGAATGCCCTTACTCGCGGCGCGCGTTCCAGGAGATCGAACGTGTCGAGCAACAACTAGGCGTGGGTGTCCGCTTCGCGTTCCGGCACTTCCCGCTCACCGAGATCCATCCGCACGCCTTCGCGGCGGCGGCCGCAGCGGAGGCTGCGGCACTCCAAGATCGGTTCTGGGCAATGCACGCGTTGCTCTTCGATCGCCAGCACGCCCTTACCGACGACGATCTCCGGCGGTACGCCGCGGGGCTCGCGCTCGACGTCGCACGCTTCGACCACGACCGAACCGGAGCCGCGGTCCATAATCGGATCCGTCGGGACGTCGAGAGCGGCAACGCGTCGGGCGAGCTGCGCGGCACGCCGACCCTGTTCATCGGCGGCGTCGTCCATCTCGGCGGCTACGACGCGGCCACCTTGCTGGAGGCATTGACCCAATGAGCGCGATCTGCTCGCACACCGACAGCATCACTGTCACTGAACTGCCGGACGAGATCGCCGGCTGCCAGGACTGCCTCGCGATCGGTGGAACCTGGGTGCACCTGCGCATGTGCCAGTCCTGCGGCCGCATCGGCTGCTGCGACAGCTCGCCGCACCGGCATGCCTCGGCCCACGCCCGCAGCGCGCGGCATCCGATCGCCCGCTCCGCCGAACCGGGGGAGGACTGGAGCTGGTGCTATGTCGACAACGTCGCATTCGTGGTGACGAGGTCGTGACCCAGCCCCGGACCCAGCCCCAGAGGCTGCCGGAGTTGCACCTGGCCGACTGGCGCGCGACGAAAGACACGCTCCATCTCTACAGCCAGATACTCGGCAAGATCCGGCTGGCGACCACGGCACCGCGCAACCACTGGTGGAACGTCCCGCTGTACGTCGACGTTCGCGGTCTCACGACACGCCGGCTGCATCGTCACCACACGACCTTCGAGATCACGATCGACTTCGTCGACCACGCGCTGCTCGTGCGGACCGCCGACGGCCGCACGAGATCCTTCGAGCTCGGCAGCGGATTGCCCGTCGCCGACTTCGACGCCCGCCTCCACCAGGAGCTGGCCGAACTGGGCATCGACGTCGCGATCAAGGAGGAGCCGTTCGGTGTCCCGATGACCACGCCGTTCGCCACGAGACGTCGCGCACGCGTCGTGGGATCGCGAGGCCATCGGCGCGATTCGGCCGCATCCTGGACTGGTCGGACTCGGTGTTCGAGGAGTTCAGCGGATGGTTCAACGGCAAGACCAGCCCCGTGCACCTGTTCTGGCACAGCCTCGACCTCGCGGTCACCCGCTTCTCCGGCCGCCCGGCGCCGCGGACCGACGCCGCTCCGCGTGACGCAGGAGGCCTACACCCACGAGGTGATCTCGTTCGGATTCTGGCCCGGTGACGACAACCTCGGCGACGCCGCTTACTACTCCTACACGGCCCCCGAGCCGGCGGGATTGCGCGACCAGCCGCTCTCGGCGGGCGAGTGGATCAAGTCAGGCCAGGGCTCGCTGGCGGTCCTGCCCTACGAGACCGTGCGCACCGCCCGCACCCCAAGAACGACGCTGCTGGCCTTCTGCCAGAGCGCCTACGAAGCTGGCGCCCGCCTCGCCGGCTGGGACACCACCAGCTTCACCTCGACCTGGTGCCCCACCCCGGACCAGATCCGACAGCTCCACGCCAACGCTGGCGCCGACCTCGGCCGTACGGGAATGAGCTCTCCGTGATCGCCGCGGGCGCCGGCTCCAGGCGTCGCCAGGACGTTCGACCAACTCGGGATCACGCTCGGCGAGAACGTCGAAGAGCCGACTGGGTACTGCGCGCACTGAGAGGCCGTCCGATGTGGACGGGGGCGCCCTGGAACTGCCTCAACGGTGATGAGAGCCGGTACCGCGGTCGTATCAGAACATCCCGTTGGGGTTGGCCGACTTCTCCGGCACGTCCTGGATGACGTCCCAGTGCTCCACGACCTTGCCGTCTTCCAGGAGGAAGAAGTCCGCGAGCGCCCGACCGGGCTTGCCGGGTTCCAGGATGAGGTGCGAGTGGGTGACGACCATGTCGCCGTCGGCCAGGACCCGCTTGATGTCGAGCGTCAGGTTCGGGTACTCGTTCCGCAGCCAGGTGACGAACCCGATGAACGCCTCCGGGCCGTCGGCGGCATCCGGGTTGTGCTGGATGTAGCGGTCTCCGAAGTGATCCGCGATCGCCTTCTCTGGATTCCCACCGAACGCCGTCCGGTAGTAGTCGACGACAACTTGCTTGTTGCGCTCGATATCAGACATTTCCTCTCCATTCTCGGATCCGCGGATCATGTCTCTCCTGGACCTTTGGACCAGATCCTGTTCGCCCGTCCACGGCAGTGCAGGTGAATTCATAGCTTGCTAGTCCACAGCGGACCTGCGGTCTGAAGCTGCAGCCGGCGGGCGCCGGCGCTCGCGTCAGCGGTCCGGTGTGAAAACTGGACTCAGGTCGAGGGGTTGCTCGATCCACGTTCAGGCCTGCCTTTGGTGCCTGAGCCTGGCGCCCCACCGCCGGCGACAAGTCCTCTCGGAATCAGGCCAGCGTACGTCCTGTCCACGGCGCGTGAATCACCATGATCCGGTGATGCCCGCTCACCTACCCGGTAGCGAGCCTGGATTTGTCGCGAGGTAACGCGGCCGCCAGGGGACGACCCCTGACCAGAACTACGTTGCTCTGACGATCAAGACAGGAGGCTGTCCGGCTATGAAGGTGGCACTCACCGGTGCAACAGGCTTCATCGGATCTCACATACTGACGGAACTGCAAGGGCACGGCCACGAGGTGACGGCGCTGGTCCGCGACGACCCGCAGGCGGACATCGTCGCAGCGCGCGGCGCCACGCCGACCGTGGTCGACCTCTACGACCGGCCGGCGGTCGCGAGCCTCCTAAGCAATGCAGACGGGGCCATCCACACAGCCAGTCCCGGTGATGCCACCAGCGCAGACCTGGACTCCGCAGTGGTCGATGCGGTGATCGATGCGTTCGCCGGCACCGGCAAGCCCTACATCACCATCAGCGGTCTCTGGATCTACGGGGACAACACCTCCATCAGCGAGGAGTCAGCCTTCAAAGCGCCTGCGCTCGTGTCATGGAAGGAACCGATCGAAGACCGGGTCCTCGCCGCGAGAGACATGCGCGCAGTCGTGATCGTCTCCGGCGTCGCCTACGGCGATAGCGGGGGAGGGATTCCCGGGCTACTTCTCGGCTCACCCCGAGACGACACCGGAAACTTGATCATGCTCGGCACCGGACAACAGCACTGGGCGACAGTGCACGTCGCAGACCTGGCGGATGTCTTCCGGCGCGTTTTGGAGGATGACTCGGCGCATGGCCGGTACGTCATCGGCAACGGAGTGAACTCGACCGTGGCCGAGATCACCGAGGCGGCCGCCGTCGCGGCCGGCGCTGCAGGAGCGATCCCCGGATCCGAGAATGAGGCTCGGGCACGCCTCGGCGACTATTTCGCCGAGGTCCTACTACTCGATCAGGGCACCGACGCGGCCAAGGCTCAAGCCGACCTCGGCTGGAGTCCGTCTCATCCATCCCTTCTCGACGAGTTCCGCCACGGGAGTTACCGCAAGTAATGAGGCAGTTGACAGATCGTCGACCAAGGGCGGACGGGCGCCTCGGCCGCGCGCCCGACCGGGGCGTGCCCGCAGGTGTGCCCTGCGATGTGGGTGCCGTGTCCGGCTAGTTGGAACGGGGCCGCAGCTATTCGGTGGCCTTCGGGTGGCCTGTTCGTGCCGCGGCACAAGTCTTCCCACCCCTTGGCCGCCTCATTCGTCGCGAATCGCGCCTCCCAGCCACCGCCGGGCCGAGCCGGGGGAGCAACCCGGCCTCCGCGTTTGGCTGGCATCCATCAACCAGCGTCGTCGGGCCTGGGGACCGGGCCGAGGTCGTCGTGGACAGGTTCGGCAAGTAGCCGAGCAAGATCGGGATCGCTGTATGCTGCGGCAGTTGACTTCCATTCCGCGATCATCTGACCGAGGCTTGACCAGTCACCAAGTTCAGCGGATGCCTGGAAGGCGCGGACAAACTCTGCGACGAAACTGGCGCGCTCGGCGTCAGGCAGCAGGTCGATCCACGGGAACTCGTCACCGAGCGCTATGGCGGCCGCACGCGGCGACAGGTGAACGAGGATGTTCCGCAACGCTCGCGCAGCGGTGACTGCACCCGCGCTGCCTGCCGCAAACCGATCTTCCCTAACCAGCAGCAGAGTTGCCCCGTCGCGCCGTCGAACACGCACCTCACCCTCGTCGGCTAGGGCCGCAACGCTCTTCGGGTCGCGCTGAAGCTCACTCCACTGCACATCCACAGACACGCCCCCATCATGAACGTATTCAGAACTCACCGCGAGCTCGCCGTGCGGAACCCCGTCTCTGCCCATGGTCAGATGGCGCTTTCGTAGCGAAACCATGGACAGAAATCACCTCAGACGATCAATGTGAAGCTGTATGCCTGGTCAGAGCGGGTGCCCCCGGTGCGACTCGAACGCACACTGGACGGATTTTGAGTCGGCAATGCAGAGCCACCCGAGCTTCTGACCAGCACCAGAGCCACTATGGTGTCAGCAGGACGGCCTAAGAATCACTGGCCTCACGCCATTTCACGGACAAGCTCATGGACAGCTAGTCCACAGTGGACCTGTGAATCAAGGGGCTCGCAATCGGCGGCCTGAGGTTCGATGGGAGCCGGGGCTGGGCTTGTGCCGGCACGCTGCACTGCCTGGCGCCGTCTCGTGGAGCTTCTGGGATCGATGACGGCGCGGCGAGGCGCCGAGGGCCGTGGCACCGTGCGCAGCATCGCGGCTGGTCCAATCGGCGGCAGCATCGATGCCAGGACTGCCCCAGTATGGGTGAGATCAAATGAAGACAGCCCCGTCCTGGGAGCCGGTTGCGCGTTCGTGCCACCGCGACTCGCGAGACGAGCGTGAAGCGTTCGGAGCAGGAAATGCGTGCTGGTGTCGGACGTGGTCGATTCCTGCGAGGTCGTGGGCTCTCCAGCTGACTGGACTGGCGGTCTGCGTGGTCGTGTTGATCACCGGCTGCTCGGCGCCCTCGCCAGCATCGACCGGGTCAGCCGGCGCCGCCCCATCGAGCGGCTCGTCCCCGGTGAAGACGATCGACCCAGCCGCGTTGCAGGCGACGGTGGAGGCGACCGCAAAGGAGCTGATGATTCCTGGCGCCGTCGTCGAGGTTCGTACCCCCCAGGGCGACTTCACGGCTGCCGTCGGCACGACACAGCGGGGCGCCGAGGTGCCGCCGGGAGGTGACACCCACTACCGGATCGCCTCGATCACCAAGACGATGACATCCGCGGTGATTGTGCTGCTGGCCCAGGAGGGCAAGCTCCAGTTCAGCGATCCGATATCCAAATACGTTCCGAACGTGCCCAACGGCGAGAACATCACCATCGCCGAGCTACTGAAGATGCGCAGCGGCCTGTACGGCTACACGAACGATCCCGAATTCGCGGCGACCCTCGATGCGGACCCCGCGAAGGTCTGGACCCCGCAGGAGGTGTTAGACATCGCGTTCCGGCACCCGCCGGAATTCCCGCCCGGCACCGCATACGACTACAGCAACACCAATTACGCCCTACTTGGCCTGGTCGCCGAAAAAGTCGACGGCAAGCCGCTCGCCCAGAGCTTCCAGGACCGATTGTACGGTCCGCTGGGGCTGAAACAGACCGTGCTCCCGGCGAGCACCGACACCTCGATTCCTGATCCTTACTCGCACGGCTACATGTACGGCGGCTCCCGGTACGCGCTGGTGGACACGGACTACCCGCCTGACGTGCAGGCCGCGGCCAGGGAAGGAACACTGCAACCCATCGACTACACCAACCAGAACCCGTCATACGCCACGGCGGCCGGGGGAGCCATCTCCACCGCCAACGACAACGCTGCCTGGATCCGAGCGCTGGTTGACGGCCAGGTGTTCAACGCCGATTTTCACCGTCAGTGGTTGGACAGCCCGCAGCCCGCCAACCCAGCCGAGCCGGCCGCCACCCAATACGGGTACGGCATCGAGCGGCAGAGCTTTGCGCCGAATGCCACCATGTATTTCCACTTCGGCGAGCTCCCTGGATTCAACGACTTCAGCGGCTACGATCCCGCCAACAAGGTGACGCTCGTGTTATGGAGCAACCTGACCGTGGCGCCCGACAGCCGGCCGACGGCGATTGTTCTGTTGCAGAAAGTGGCCGAGCAGATTTACACGTTGCCACCGCAGGCACCTCCGTCGGCGCCGCCGACTACGCGGTAGCGATCGAAAGCCTGGCGCGATGGACACGCTCCATGAGCGTGGCGCCGGCAGGTCGCCGAAACGGACCGCTTCGGCTGGTCGACGGGAGAATTGCAGGTCGTCTACAACCGCGGCGCATTGACGACATTTCACGGCGAAGTTCATGCACGACCAGTCCATAGTGGACCTGCGCCTCAAGCTGCCCCGCAATACCGAGCGCCGTATCACCGGCGCACGCGGAGAGCTCGCGCTCGGAAGCTACACGCCCAACGGAACTTCGGCCAGAATGCTGCCGTTCAGGATCACCAGCGCCAGGGACGCGAACGTGACCAGCATGAGCCGCAGTCGACGATCTCGCCGCAGGTAACGCCGCGCGCCTCGCAGAGCTCAACGGCCGCCTCGAGGTCGGCTGATTTCAGCTGCACTTCGTGGTCGCCACCGCCCGCCAGCTGATGCGCCACGCCGAGGTTTCGGCATCCCGCCTAGGTGCGGTGACGTTGCCTACGCTCACTGTC
Source organism: uncultured Actinomycetota bacterium (assembly GCA_963776255.1). Classification (GTDB taxonomy): domain Bacteria; phylum Actinomycetota; class Actinomycetes; order Mycobacteriales; family Pseudonocardiaceae; genus Pseudonocardia. The sequence continues at coordinate 159,653 of CAVZMB010000018.1, forward strand.
GGTGACCACACTGAGGCACCCTGATCTGCCTGGTGGCTGCGAAGGACCCTCCCATGAGCCTGACCCTGCTCGAGAGTCGTACCAACGTCAGGACACGCCCTCGGGATCTCCGCGGCTGACCGCGGCAGGTTGATCGCGCAGGGATAGCCATGCGTGGTCCGGAGGTCCTGGCCGAGCTTGGGCTGCCAGTCGGCGAGATTGTGGTCGAGTGTCCCCCTCCTCTTGTTTCCGAGGTCACATGATGGTGTTGAACGAAGATCAGCTCGGCGAGTTCATCGACACACACGTCACCGACGACCTGTTCCGCCTCGAGAAGTTCGAGAACTATGAAGTCGGTTCTGACGGCGGAGACTTCCAGCGGTACCTCCAGGGTGAGGCACGGCCTGTCGCGGAGGGCAAGGGTGCATGGCTCGAGCGGCTGCGACGTGACGAGGCTGCGGGCAAGCACTCCCGGCGGGTACACGTCGTGAAGCCCCCGCTCAGCGACTACCTGCGCTACGAGTGCGAGTGGGGCTATGTCTACAACGCCGCGGCCGGTGAAGAGATTCGGATATTTGATCTCGGAGCAGCGCACTGGCCGAAGGACCTGCGGGAGACCCCGGACTTCTTCCTGATCGATGATCGCTACGCGCTGTTGATGGACTACGACGAGCATGGCCGTTTCGTGGGCGCCACAGTGGGTACAGACCAACAACTGACGGCCTGCCGTCGCATCCGTGACTTGGTATGGCAGGCTGCTACTCCATTCGTGGAATGGTGGAAGGCGCATCCGAGTATCACCGCCACAACCCAGCGCCGGCGGTATGAGGTAGGCGTCGTGGCGACGAGTGATCGCGAGGTAGGCGGAGATGCGCTGTCTCGCCTCCTCCATCAATTGCGTGCCGATGCAGAACTCTCGGGCACTGAAGCGGGTAAGCGAGCAGGCATTAGCCAGTCGAAGATCTCCCGGTCGGAGCATGGGCGGTACGTGCCGACAGCTAATGAGATCAAGAAGCTCGCGCGGATCTATAAGGCCTCGCCCGAGGTCCGGGAGCGGATGCTCGCGATCGTTACTGACCTGGCGGGCGGCTATACACCCTCCCGTGTCGTCCTGCACCGGGGTGCCGTGCGTTTTCAACAGCGGATTGGCCGCATCGAGCAGGCCTCGGCACACGTTGCGACGTTCGCGCCGACAATCGTGCCGAGTCTGCTCCAGACTGCTGGCTATGCCCGAGTGCTGATGGAGGCCGGCGAACTCCTTGGAGTGCCGGTTGGTGACGTTGATGGCGTGGTGCAGGCGCGTCTCGAGCGCCAGCAGCTGCTGACCGAACCGGATCGGCAGTTTGTGCTGATGACGACGGAGGCAGCCCTTCATTGGCAGGCGAAGTCTCCAGCGGTAATGCTCGAGCAGATCGAGCACATCGAGAAAGCCCTCGATCTTGCATCTGTGCAGATCGGCGTGATCCCGTTAGGTGGTAGAGCATTCGTGTTCCCGACGCATGGGTTTGACCTCTACGACCGCAGGGCAGCCATCGTCGGTACCGAGACAGCAACAGCACTCCTGACAGAACCGTCCGACGTCGGGGCGTACCAACGGTTGTTCGATCATCTGCAGGAGCTAGCGGTATTCGACGGTGAGACTCGCCCCGTGCTCGAGCGGGTCAAGGCCCACTACCACCGCCTGCAGGAACAAGATCGGCTTTAGAAAATCTCGGATCCGCAACCCAGGCTGCTAAGCCCGGCGGCTGGACTCAGTAACGGGGGGCGCAAGACGTCGCGCGCACCTTTCGAGTAACGCACATCTACGTTCCAGAAGCGGATGTGCGAGCGACCCATAAGTGTTGGCGGGCTCGTCGCGTGGCCTTCATAGTCGCGCTTCCGACTGTGGGATTCGGCTTTGCGGCGACCAGCGTCGTAACGTTCGCGCCTCGTGGGCGATTGATCAGTGTGGACTTGACGACGCAGGTGGCCGCCGTGTCAGCCCTTATCGCTCTCGCCGCAGCAGTCATCGCGCTGTTCAATGCTCGGGCGGCGGGCCGGCGAGCGGCCACAGCCAAGCGATCGGCGGATGCGGCGGAGACGCAGATCAGATTGGCGAATAGACAGTACGACATGACGCAGCTTGGTTTAGGACGAGCGGCGTTTAACTCGCTTCTCAAAGCATCATACGACTACTACCGATTCACGAATCAGGTTATTCGCGATCGCCACGTCGATCCCGATCAGACACACCGAATTCTCGAAGACGATCCTGTGCATCATCCCACGTTCACGTTGCTCCTAGGATCAGTCCGACAAGACGCCAGCCTGGCGCAATCACTCAAGAAGCTGGGTGACACGGGTGTCGGAATGTCGGTGCTGGCGATTCTGGCAATCTGTGACATTTCTTTTGACGGGTGGGACCAGGTGCCCGCGAAAGCTAAAGCGGTTCTAAATATGGACGTAGACGATAAGGCATTCTTTCGGGCGATACAGCAGTTCGAGAGCGATGGTGTCCAGTACTTCTCGGGCGAGCTGCGTCGACTCTTCGCTGAGGAGACAGATTAGACGAGCTAGCCCTGGCTCTTCGTGATCTTGCCGGCGTGTCGGGGTTGGATGAGCGAAAGTGCCTGCTGTCCAGGAGAAACTGGGCTTGCTGAAGGTCCAGGTTCAGCGAGCAGAGGGGCACTTTCGAGGTGCAGGCTACCGCGACTCGTCCGAAGATCATGGTGACCGCGGATGGGCGGGTGTGGTGTCGCATGCCGGGTCGCGGCTGCTGGCTGATCTGGCCGACCGCACCACCTTGACCGGGCAGCTGTCGCGAGGCGCTGGCGCCGGCTGCGGCGGAGCCGCGGGCGCGGCACGATCCGGGCCGGGTGCTGGTCGATCTGGCGGTGGCGGTCGCCGACGGCGCGGAGACGATCTCCGACATCGCGGTGCTGGGCGATCAGGCCGCGTTGTTCGGGTGCGGTGGCCTCGGACTCGACGTGCTGGCGGCTGCTGGACCGGCTCGACGGACGCGGCGCTGGCCGCGGTGGCCGCGGCTCGGGCGGCGGCGCGGGAGGTGGTGTGGGCCCAGCGCGCCGAGCTCACCGGGGCGGCGTTCGGGCCGGCCCGCGCGGCCGGCCACACGCTGCCGGGCCTGGTGGTCGACCTCGACGCCTCGATCGTGGTGTGCCACACCGAGAAGCAGAACGCCGCGCCGACGTTCAAGCACAGCTTCGGCTACCACCCGATCCTGGCGTTCTGGACAACACCGGGGAGTTCCTGGCCGGGCTGCTGCGGCCGGGCAACGCCGGCGCGAACACCGCCGCCGATCACATCACCGTCCTGGATCAGGCGCTCGCCCAGATCCCCGACGCGCACCGCCACGGCACACCGATCCTGGTCCGCGCCGACGGCGCGGGCTGCTCCAAGGCGTTCCTCGGCCATGTCCGCGGCCTGCGCGAACACGGCGTGAGCAGCGAGTTCTCGGTCGGCTGGGCGATCACCGAGCGGGAACGCACCGCGATCGCGGCCCTCCCCAGCCGGGTCTGGACCGCCGCGATCGACGCCGACGGCGACACCCGCGACGGCGCCGGGTCGCCGAGATCACCGGCCTGCTGCCCGGCCCGGCGCTGGGCGACTACCCGCCGGGCATGCGGGTGATCGTGCGCCGCGAACGACCCCACCCCGGCGCCCAACTCGACGCGTTCGAAGAACGCGACGGCTACCGCTACACCGCGTTCGCCACCGACACCCCCACCGGCCAGCTCGCCTTCCTCGACGCCCGCCACCGCGCCCACGCCCGGGTCGAGGACCGGATCCGCTGCGGCAAGGACACCGGCCTGGGCCGCTTCCCCAGCCGAGCGTTCGCGATCAACCACGCCTGGCTGACCGTCGTCATGATCGCCGTCGACCTGATCGCCTGGACCCAGACCCTGCTGCTGACCGGCGACCTGGCCAAGGCCGAGCCGAAGACGCTGCGCTACCGGCTGCTGCACGTCGCCGCCCGCCTCACCCGCGGCGCCCGACAAGCTCCGGCTGCGCATCCAAGCCAGCTGGCCCTGGGCGCCCGAGCTCGCCGCCGCGTTCGCCCGACTCGCGCCCTACCCACCCCGCAGGCCTGAACCACCGCGACCCAACGAACCCCCCGGAGCAACCGGCGATCAGCAGGCCGGTCACCCACCCACGCCCACCACCCCGCAGCGACCAACAGAAAGATCAACAAGCTGACCGAAGATCACATCCAGCGAGCTCGATGAATCACCGGGGCTAGCGGATGTATCCATCGGCACATTGCGGCACCGCTGGCCGAGCGGCGGTGTGAACCGCTCGTGCTCGCAGCGTTTACAGAGGTGCGGTGGTGGCCTGGGCTTGGCTGACAGGTGCAGGGGCAGGTGCTACCGGCAACCCATCCCTGCCCAAGGGATGGGGTCGATCGCGAACGTGGACCGGCCCGGACCCAGACCGTGATTCGTTTCCCTCCCCATCGAGTTCAAGGTCGGCGCAGGTGCCGCTGACGCTCTGCTTCGTCGCGGCTGATCGACGCGTAGTGGCTCCGAGCCATTGCCGCTGTTGCCACAGGCCATATTCTGGCGGTGCTCGGTGAATGGAATCTTCGACGGGGCTGGACGCCCACCGGACATCCGCAATGCCCGAACAATCCGAACGTGTCCTCCGAGGAGGCGAAAGGAGGCCGGCGATGTCGGTGTTGGCGGGCAAGGTCGTGCTGATCACCGGGGTGGCCCGCGGCTGCGGTCGGGTACTGGCCGAGGCGTTCGCCGCAGAGGGCGCCTCGGTTGTGGGATGCGACGTCGACGTCGAGGGCGGGCGCGCCACGGCGGCGACCGCGCGGTCCACGGGGGGTGAGATGACCTTCGTCGAGGCCGACGTGGCCGACGAGTCGGCGGTCCAGAAGGTCGTCGAGAAGGCGGTGGATGTCTATGGCGGATTGGACTGCGCGGTGAACAACGCCGGCACCGAGACCACCGGCATGATCGCGGACGCGCAGGGTGAGGTGGCCGACCGGCTAGTCGCGGTCAACGTCAAAGGTGTCTTGTACTGCCTGAAGCACGAGATTGCGGCCATGCGGGACCGCGGGGGCGGGGCGATCGTCAACATGTCCTCGGTCACCAGTGATATCACCGCTGTGCCGGCCAACGGCCTCTACGCCGCCACCAAGGGCAGCGTCAATGCGCTGACAAAGGCCGCCGCCGTCGAGGTCGCAAAGGACAACATCAGCGTCAACTCGCTGGCCTTCGCCGCGGTCGACATACCGGACGACATGTTCTGGCGGTTTCTGAACGATCAGGGCATCGCCCTCGACACGATCCTGCCTTCCTTCCCTATCGGTCGGTTGGCCCGGCCGGCGGAGCTGGTCGCCGCGGTGCGGTACCTCTGCTCCGACGACGCCCGCTTCGTCACCGGGGACCATGCTCGTCCTTGACGGTGGATACACCGCGCAATGAGGCACATCGCAGCCATGGGTCTCGCGCCGCCCCTAACGCGAGAACCGCGGACGCGTCCAGGCTCCCAGGAGTGGATGTCAAGGGATGCCGATGCACGCTGGCCCACCACAGCGTGCGGCACTAGCTGACCCGGACCGCTCGGGCTGCGACGGGAGAATGTGCAGGTCATCGGCGTGCCGACGGTCATCGGTCAGCGAAACTTCGCTACGCATGACGGCTACGCCCTCCAACCCAACAGCAGCCGGGCCATGGCGGCGACGACGGTTCGGTTCCTTTCATGGACAGAGATCACTTGAGTTGATCAATCCAAGGCTGTCCTGCCTGGTCAGAACGAGCGCCCCCGGTGCGACTCGAACGCACACTGGACGGATTTTGAGTCGGCACCCCGCTGCCACCCTGGCCACCGACCAGTGCAGAACCCACGGCAAGCTCCTAGGAGCGTCCTACAACAACATCGGTTTGCGCCATTTCATGGACAAGTTCATTGACAGCGAGTCCATAGTGGACCTGCGACCTTGAGCTGCCTCGCATCACGGAGCGCGGTATCACCGGCGCAGGGGAGCGTCCTGTTCCTTGGAGCTAGCCTCCCCTGACCCGCCGCAGTCGCTCACTTTTCGTCCCCCAGTCGTAGAGCGAGGGTGATGGTGACTGCAGCTTCGCTTGATTCGGTTCTGAATGGAACTATCCGAGTTGGTGCGGACGCACTATGAGTGTGTCGCCTTGGCTACCGGACCTTGGTCTGAGCTCTCCTGGGTGAGCGATTCGGTCAGGCTGTGACGGCGTATCCGCTCTGGATGGGAGTCCGTATGCGCATGAATGGCTCGGGAATCGAGGCATCCCCACCTCCCGGTGCGTCCATACGCGACGGTTGATGCACCCGACCGGAGCGTTCCTACACGAACTACCCTGGGAACAGCCCGGTACCGCCGAGCTCACGCCCGAGATCCACAGCTTCGACACCCCGGTCCTTGCCGCACCGGCTACAGGCGCGGTAGGGCTCCCCATCTTCGTTCTCCAGGCGCACCCAGCGGGTGGCGCCCGATTCGGCAGCGCAGTCGCCAGAGCATGGAGCAAAGCGTGCACCTCTGACCTTGAACCGCCCCGGGTCTGGTGGAGGCTTTGAACCCTGGGAAGGATCAGAGTCATGCCGGCACCGAGGAAGTACCCGCTGGAGTTGATGGAGCGCGGGGCCCGGATGGTCTTGGAGGCCCGCGAGGGCACCGGTGAGGCCCGCGGAGCGGTCGCGCGGGTTGCCAAGCAGTTGGGCGTACACCCCGAGGCGCTGCGCCATTATGTGCGGCAGGCCGAGATCGACAGCGGGCACCGGCCGGGAACCAGTAGCACTGAGTCGGTGCGGGTTGCGGAGCTGGAACGGGAGAATCGAGAGCTGCGACGGGCGAACGCGATTCTGCGTTCGGCCTCGGCTTTCTTCGCGGCGGAGCTCGACCGCCCACACACCAGGTGATCGACTACATCGACGCCCACCGGGGCGAGTTCGGGGTCGAGCCGATCTGCAGGGTGCTGGCCGAGGCCGGCGTGCCGATCGCCCCGAGCACCTACTACGCGGCCAAGACCCCGCCCGCCCAGCGCGCGCAGCTTGCGCGACGAGGTGCTCAAGGCCGAGATCATGCGGGTGTTCAACGCGAACTACCGGGTCTACGGCGCGGACAAGATCTGGGCGCAGCTGGGCCGCGACGGGGTGCGGGTGGCCCGCTGCACCGTGGAACGGCTGATGGGCGAGCTGGGCATCTGTGGTGCGGTGCGCGGTAAGCAGGCCCCGCGCACCACGACCGGCGACCCGGCCGCTGCGCCGCCCGGCCGATCTGGTGGACCGTACATTCCGGGCGCCAGCGCCGAACCGGCTGTGGGTGGCCGACCTGACCTACCTGCGGACCTGGTCGGGCTGGGTCTACGCCGCGTTCGTCATCGATGTCTATCTCACGCATGATCGTGGGCTGGCAGCTGGCCACGCACCTGCGCACCGACCTCGCGCTCGACGCGCTGGAGATGGCGATCTGGCGCCGGCACCAGCAGCAAGCCGACCTGTCCGGGCTGGTGCACCATTCCGACCGCGGGGTGCAACCCGGATTCAAGGGGTCGTCGCAACACCGCTGTCTTCCAGTGAGAGTAGATGATCGTTCAGGGCTTCGGCGGGTGTCTTCCAGTCGAGGGTCTTGCGGGGCCTGGTGTTGAGGGCGGCGGCGACGGCGTCGAGGTCGCCGGCGCTGTGCTTGCTCAGGTCGGTGCCCTTCGGGAAGTACTGGCGCAGCAGGCCGTTGGTGTTCTCGTTCGTGCCGCGCTGCCAGGGGCTGTGCGGGTCGCAGAAGTAGACGGCCAGGCCGGTGTCGATGCGCAGTCGGGCGTGCTGGGCCATCTCCGCACCCTGGTCCCAGGTCAGCGACCGGCGCAGCTGCTCGGGCAACGTGATGATCGAGGCGGCGATGGCGTCGCGGACCGCCTCGGCGCCGTGCCCGGCCAGCGCAGGACCGTTCTTGACCCTGGGCGACGCCGTGCTCGGCCATGCGGGGCAGGTGCAGCAGCATGGTGAACCGGGTGGTGCGCTCGACCAGGGTTCCGATCGCGGAACTGCTCAGCCCGAGGATGAGATCTCCTTCCCAGTGCCCCGGCACCGCCCGGTCCTCGGCCTCCGCCGGCCGTTCACTGATCATGACCTCTGGTGTGACGAAGCGCTTGCCCCGTCCTCGGATGCGGGCCCGCGGGACGCGTAGCGCTCGCCCCGTGCGCAGGCATGCGGACAGCTCGCGGCGCAACGCTCCGCGCCCTTGCACGTAGAGCGCCTGGTAGATCGCCTCGTGCGAGATCCGCATCGACTCATCATCGGGGAAATCGACCGGCAACCGGTTGGCGATCTGTTCCGGGCTCCACGAGGTGGCCCAACGCCGGTCCTGACGGCGTCCATGACGACGACCGATCCACCGAACATCCGGGCCAGCAACAGCGCGACCGTCGGTGGTGGTGACCGTCCCAGCGAGCCGGTCCTGCACGTACCGCCTCAACGCGTCGTTGTCGGCGAGCTTGGCCAGCTTCGGGCGGCGGCCTCGTCGATCGGCATGCCACTGCGCCGTGCTCGCCCGGTAGTCCAGATAGCCGCCGCGGGTCGCGGCGTTACGGCGCAACTCCCGCGAGATCGTCGACGGGGAACGGCCCAGCCGCCGGGCGATCTCTCGCACGCCGTGCTCGCGGGCGCGCAGGACCGCGATCTCCTCCCGCTCGGCGAACGACAAGTACCGCCCCGACAGCCGGATCAGCTGACGGTGGAGACATCCCGCCAGCCTCACGGAACCACCGCGTACCGACCGCCGGCGACACACCGGCAACGACACCGGCATCCTCACTCGACAACCCGCGGGCAATCGCCTCCCAGAACCGCTGCCGATGCTCCCGCCGCGCCACCGGCGGCCGACCGGGTGACCGCATCGCAGGCCGACCCGCCCACTCCGACCGACGCCGTCGCCGTGCTCCCATCGCAACCCCTCATCGTCGAGGTGTTGCGACAACCAGTTGAATCCGCCCAATACCTGGCGATCCGCTACACCCAACGCCTCGCCGACGCCGGCGCGGTGTCCTCGGTGGGCAGCCGCGGCGACTCCTACGACAACGCGCTCGCCGAAAGCTTCAACGGCCTCTACAAGACCGAGTTGATCCGCCCGCACCAGCCCTGGCGCAGCCTCGACGACCTCGAGCTGCCCACCTTGGAGTACATCGACTGGTTCAACCACCGCCGCCTGCACGGCGAGATCGGCATGATCCCACCCGCCGAACTCGAGACCGCCTACTACGCTAAGCACCGCTCGGCCAAGACGGTCGAAGTCACATAACCGAGCCTCCACCGAACCCGGGGCGATTCAACCGGCGAGCTCCCGCTCCCTGGAAGCAAGATCAAGGGAATTTGATGCACGCTTGAGCACAGGGTGCTGTACCTAGGAGTGCGCCTTTCCGAACTGAGCTAATGACTGGATCGGAGCGCGGCGACCTGGGAGACGCTCATGGCGTCGCGGTATCGGACACTGTTCTGTCGACTCTGGGCTGTCGATGTGACCGGGCACAGCTCGTGGTCTTGCCTACTGCAGCGGGTTGGGTGGTTGGCCCGGACCCTAGCCGAGTTCTGCATCTGCCGGAATGTTCAGTCTGTCGGCGTCAGGACTCCGATCGGCAGCTTGCGGCCGGACTTCGTCTCGTAGTCCCGGAAGAAGGCTCCCCGCCCGGCAAGTACGACGTCATTCCAAAGCTGCTCGCGTTCGTCGCCGGTTGCCATCCGTGTGGCCACATCGATCCTCTCAGCACCGACCTGAATCCGCGCACGTTCGGTGGCTGCGAGGTTGCGGGACCACTGCGGGTCTTCCTTCATTCCACCTGCTGAACCAACCACGACGTAGCCGCCGTCGTGGACGAAGTACGCAACACAGGTCGTGCGTGGGTTCCCGGTCCTACGGCCTGGAACCGTCAGCAGAAGCACCGGCAGCCCGCCCCTCGCCTTGCCGTTGATACGCCCGTTGGAGCGACGATAGAGCGCAGCCGTGACCTTGTTGCCCGTAGCGAACAGCCGTCGCATCACCGTATTCATTGGGTCGGCTTCCGTCGAACGTTTTCCGGTATGCAGTGATTATCTACAACGCGCGGGTTGATCGGCCGGTGGGGCCTGGTCCCGACCAGGCCCGGCTCCTCGGCTGCGACAGGTGTGTGCGCGAAGGTTCTGGTGATCGCCTAGGCGCGGTCAAGTAGTCATGATCACGAGACACCCAGCGGCGGACCCTGGTCAGAGCTGCGGGAACGCCGATGGGAGGGAGTGCCCCCAGTGCGACTCGAACGCACACTGGACGGATTTTGAGTCGGCTCTGCGGTAGCTCTTGAGCCCCTGACCAGTACCGGAGCCACTCTGGACTCGGGCCAAGGCTCAGGAACCACGCGGCCTCACGCCAATTCATGGACAAGCCCATGGACGAACGAGTCCAAGGTGGACCAGCGATGCTCACGCGGGCGTCGGTGCGGGAACGCGAGCAGGTCGGCGTTATTGGTTTCCGCGTGGGTAGTTGGCATGCTCGCGGGTAGCACCAGCGATCCCGATCAGGCAAGCGGGAGCGGGCCATGCCACACGCTCGGTCCAAGCGCGACATTGCGATGACCGCGCTGATCCTCGGCTTCTTGGCGTCCGCGTGGTCCGGATGGGCCCATGAGGGCACACCCGGATCCTGGAGGTCGACCTTTGTCGTCGTGGCCGTGCTGGTGGCGGGCGTATACGGCGCCATTCGGGCCGCAATCACGGGTCGGGGCGCGGGCACCGCCTTGCCCGGATGCGCCATCTGGAGGCTGGTTGCGGCGCTCCGGACCCGAGCCGCGTCGGCAGCCGCATGAGCCGGCCGAGTTGGATTCTGTCCAGGGCCGGGGCGCCGGACAGAGAGGATTCGAGCGTCCGCACGGTGGTCATCGCGATCGCCGCGAACCTGCTCATCGCGGTGGCCAAGGGCGTCGCCGCGGCGCTGACCGGCTCGGCCGCGCTGCTCGCGGAGACGTTCCATTCGATCGCCGATACCTGCAACGAGGCGCTGCTGTACGTCGGGGTCCGCCGCGGCAGGCGTCTGGCCGACGACCGGCATCCACTGGGCTACGGCAAGGCCCGGTTCTTCTGGTCGCTGCTGGCAGCGGTAGGCATCTTCGCAATCGGCGGGCTGTTCGCGATCGCCGAGGGCATCCGGAGCCTGCTCGATCCCGAGCCGCTCAGCAACGCGCTGGTGGGCGTTGCGGTATTGCTGGTGTCCGCCGTGCTAGAGGGCTTCTCGTGGCGCACCGCGCATCGGCAGCTGCGGGCGGAGGCCGACGCGCGTCGCCTCGACCTCAGCGAGCACATCGCCACCTCTTCGGACCCGGCGCCCACCACGGTGTTCCTGGAGGACTCTGCCGCGCTGTTAGGCCTGGCCCTGGCGCTGGCGGCGCTGCTGCTCCATCTCGTGACCGGCTCGGCGGTGTGGGACGCGGCGGCCAGCATCCTGATCGGGTTGCTGCTGATCGGAGTGGCGGTCGTGCTCATGCGCCGCAACGGTGCCCTGCTGACCGACGAGGCGGCGCCGGCCGACGTGCGGGAGTGGCTGCTGCATGCCGTCGCGCAGGAGCCTTGGGTGGCCGAGGTGGCCGAGCTGACCGCGGTGTATGTCGGGCCCAAACAGCTGCTCGTGCTGGCCCACGTCGTGCCGGTCGAGGGCTCCGACTTGACCGAGGGCATCGGCGCGCTGCGCAGCCGGCTGCTCTTGGTGCCTGCGGTCGCCGGAGTGGAGATCACGCCGGTCGAGCGGGCAAGCTCGACCTAGATCACCGTGGTCGCATTCCCGCTGCTCGGGTTCCTGGTCTACGGGGTGTGGATGCTCTGGGTGACCGCACCCGAGGCGATCGCCGAGCCTCCATCACCAACGCGGCAACAACCACAGCGGGCCGCCCGACCAGACACACCAACCTAGAGACGAGCGCGGCGAGGACTCACGACATGACCACTGCACCCATCCAACCCATGCCTAGGGAGAAGCGTCGTCGGCTCATCACCCTCAGCTTGCTCAGGGCCCTAGCCACCACCGTCGTTCTCGGTCGCGGCCTACTACGTCTTGCCGCTCGACGACGTGCGTCGTGTTCCGCTGGGTGTGTCTCTGACGATCGGGCTGCTCGTGCTGACCGCCGTCGTGGCGTATCAGGTTAGAGCGATTATCCGACATCAGCACTCGGCCGTACGAGCGATCGAAGCGCTCGCCATCACCGCGCCGCTGTTCCTGCTGCTTTTCGTAGCCGCCTATTTCGTGATGGCTCAGGCCGATGGAAACAACTTCAACGTCGATTCGCTCAGCCGAACCGACTCGCTGTACTTCACCGGCACCGTTTTCTCGACGGTCGGCTTCGGCGACATCCTCGCAACCAGCCAGTCGGCCCGGGTCTTCGTCATGGCCCAGATGATCCTCGACTTGATCGTCCTTGGCCTCGTGGTCCGCGTGTTCCTCGGGGACGCCCAGATCGGCCGCGACCAGGAGTCCGTGGAGGAGACCCACGCGTCGTGATCGCCTGGCGCCCGCGGCATCGACCTGAGGGTGGCAGGTCAGCGTGCCGTCGAGGGGGTGGCCGTGCTCGGCGTGGGTGCGTCCTCCGCGCGCGCATCTGCGAGGAACGTCTGGTTGAGCGGAACCCGCGCCGGGAATGGGCTCGAGGGCTGATCGGGTGGCGCTACAGCCATCCCTTCCGCTTGAACATCATGTACAGCCCACCGCCGACCACCACGATGAGCACGACGCTGGAAACGAATCCCCATTCCTGCTGAAAGCCCGGGTAGGGGACGTTTTGCCCGTAGAAGCCGGTGATCGCGGTCGGAATGCCGATGATCGCCGCCCAGCCGGTCAGCTTCTTCATTATGTCGTTGAGCCGGTTGCCTTGGATCATCAGCCGGCTCTCCAGGATCGTGCTGACCAGGTCGCGCAGGCTCTCGGTCCATTCGGTGGCCCGAAGCACGTGGTCGTAGACGTCTTGGTAGTAGTGGGTCATTTCCTCGTCGAGCAGGTGGATGTCGCGGCGCATGAGTGAGTTGAGGACTTCCCGCATCGGCAGCACCACTCGGCGCAGCAGCACGAGGCTCTTGCGAAGCTGGAAGCTGCGGCGCTGCACCTCGACCCCGGGCCCGGCTTCGGCGAACAACTGGTCTTGCAGCTGCTCGATCTGCTCATCCAACGACTGCACCGCGGCGAAGTGGCTATCGACGATGACGTCGAGCAGCCCGTACAACAGGAAAGCAACGCCGTGCCCCGCGAGATCCGCGCTGTCGTCCCACTGCTTGACCAGATCGTCGGCGCTGAAACCATCGTCCTTGCGAACGGTGATCAGCGCGTTGGGAGTGATGAACGCGGCGATCTCGCTGGAAACCAACTCGGCGGAGGTCTCATCGAGGTGGACCGCATACGCCGACAGGAACAGGTGGTCGGGGTAGCGGTCCAGCTTGGGTCGCTCGTGTTTCTGCGCGGCGTCCTCGACCGCTAGCGGATGCAGCCCGAATTCCTCGGTAATGACCGCCAGGTCGTCCGCATCCGGGCCTTCCAGGTCCAGCCACACAGTCACGCCCTCGACCGCAAGGTGATCGCTGACCTGCGCCACGGGGAATCCCTCGGCCTCCAGCACGCCGTTGCGGTAGAGGCGGGTGCGGGCCCGGCATACCGTCGGCGTTTGGGTACACACAGCCGCCCAGGCATTCCCAGGATCAGCCGGCTCCGGCTGCGGGTCGGGGTCGGAGCGCTCGGAAGCCACCCTCGATGACGGGGTGGCACCATCAGCCGTGCCGCCCTCGACCGGTGAGAGTTCGGTCATCCCCTCGAATCCTCCCTACAGGCCGGCTCGGCGCGCTTTTGCACGTTGACCGTGTGGCCGTTGTAGGTCACTGTCCCGTCGTTGTCGATGGTGGCAAGTGTTGGACCGCTGCCGGGTTCGAAGCGGCAGTTGTCGATTGAAGGATCTCAACGATCTGCCCACAGACGTGATTGATGAGCGAGTCAGTGGATGTCTGGCCAGCGCCGACTGCTGCAGCCGTCCTCAGCACGCCTTCCAGGTAGCCTTGCTCGCGGCTGGAGCGGGCTTGTTGGCGCCGTCTCCAGATCGCAACCTCGGTTGCGGCGGCGCCGACCAGAACGAGCAGCACAGCGGTCTCGATGTCCGCGCGGTCGGTGATGCTGGGCTGGTAGGGCTCAGTGAGAAAGAAGTCGAACCAGGCTGCGCTCGACACGGCAACGACGACGCCGGCCGGACGGATACCGGTGGAGGCCGCCGCGACGATGAGGAGTACCAGCACGAGCGCGGCGTTGGTGTTCGCGACGCTATCTTGGAACAGGCTGAGCACCGCGCAGGCCGCCAGTGGGATCACGGCGGCAGCGCCTACGACGAGCGGTCGATGAGCTTGTAGAGCAGGATCGATCCGCATTCCACCATCAAACCTCCACCGTGGGAGGTGTCAACGAGGCGTGAGCAACGGGATGTTGAGCGGATCGGCACCCCCTCAGGCGATGCGGACCTGGTGAGGTTCGGTGATCGCGTCATGGAGGCGTCGTCGCATGGCGGGGTGCATGACCAGGTCGGCGATGGCCGCGAGGTTGCACCAGGCGGCCGCGTTGGTTTCGTTCCCGTCGGGACGTGGCTCTGTCGCGCCGTCGTGCTTGGTCGGAACGGCATGGAAGCACAGGGCCAGCTGCTGGTGGATGCTCCCGTCGGGGTCGACGAGCACGTGTGTGGGGTCGCTGTAGACACCGGAGAGCCCGGTGAGCTCGATGGTGATGCCGGACTCCTCGGCGACCTCGCGGATCACGGTCTGGGTCACGGTCTCGCCGACCTCGATTCGACCGCCCGGCAGCTCCCAGTTGCCGTCATCGATCCGACGGACTACCAGGACATCGCCGGCGCCGTTGCGGACCGCCGCAAACACCGCGGGGAGGATGTCGTGTTGTGGGCGTCGGCCTCGACCGTCTTTGCCCGAGTAGGTCAACAGCGACGACACAGCGGCCGTGTAGTCCCGCTGGTCGATTTCACTGGCATCACCATGCAGCAAGCGGGCGCCCCGCCGGATGAAGTGGGTCCGTGCGAGTCAGCCGGGTACAGCGTCGGCGGTGCGTGCTGACCCGCGCCGGCCGCGCAGGAGCTGAACGATCGCCGCGATGCCCGCCGCGATCGCAACGACCTCGCCGCCGACCTGGAGGGTGTCCGCGACGAATCCGATGAGCTGCTCGGGATGGGTCAACCGGTACAACACGGATGCCGCGGCGATCGTGACGCTGCCGACGAGCAGTGCGGCGGCGAACGCCGCGGCCACTGCCGGCATCCAACGGAGCCCGGTCGCCAGCAACTGGCCATAACCAGGACGGTTAGGCCCATAAGCAGCGGCGGCAGGTAGAAGATTCCGACGTTGACAGCGCCCTTGACGAAACGTGGCCCAGGGCCGGGGTCAACCGAGGCGAGGAGGAAGCCAGCCGCCGTTGCGATGAGCCCGGCGCAAGTTACCTTGACCAGCCCGGACAGCGGAGCGTGTGATGTCATCGGTTTCTCCAGCGTGCGTTTGCGCTAGCCCTTTAGTGCCGCTATCAGCAGCCGCGTATCTCGGGCATAGTCCATATAGGACACACCGCTGCGCTCTACCAGCGAAGCGAATCGCTTCTCCAGTAGCACGCCGCACTGCCCGACCAGTTGTTTGCCCTTTTCCGTCAGCTCCAGCCGGCGACGGTTGCCGCCTGCTGGATCGGGCTGCACGTCAAGTAGCCCGTCTTGGGTCAGCACACCGGTCATCCGGCTAACCGATGGTTCGGAGACCCCGAGCACGTCGGCCACGGCCCGCTGGGTGTGAGCGCCGACGTCACCGACGATCAACAAGGTCAGATATCGCCGGTAGGACAAGCCAAGCTCGGCCCGCAGTATGCGGTCGGCAGACCGATCCAACCGCGCGTTCAACACATGCAGGTCGAAAGCCAGGTCAGCCATAACATATTTTAACATGCTAACTTAGCATGACAAGGTACTTAGCGATGGCCAGAGCGCGGCGACCGTCCGGCGGCCGGCTGGCGGCGGGTCGTCCACGGGGCGACCGCGGGGCGGGTCAACCCGGGGCCGAGCGTGATCGACCGGCAGCGGCACTAGTGGCTGCGCCGGAATCCGGCGCCAGCTACCCGGCTACCACCAGATCGCGGTCACCTCGAGCCCAACGACGACGGCGGCCTGCAGATCATGTATGGGATCGACGGGCGGCGGAACCTCACCGAGTTGACCCGCGACGAGCTGTCCGGCTACGCCGGCGCCCGGCCGGTGCGGATCGGCAACGGGGCGTTCGACCAACGCCAGAACGACGTGTTCGGCGCGGTGCTGGACTCCATCCTGCTGCACACCCGGCGCAGCCAGCGGCTGCCACGGCGACTGTGGGGATCATCCAGACACAGGCCAGCTGCGCGGAGCGGGTCTGGCGGGAGCCGGACCAGGGGATCTGGGAGGCCCGCGGCAAGCCCCAGCACTACGTGTCCTCCAAGCTCCTGTGCTGGGTGGCGATGGACCGTGCCGCGAAGCTCGCCGAGATCCGCGGCGACCCGGACATCGCGACGCGGTGGCGCGGCGTGGCGGAAGAGATCAAGCAGGACATCCTCACCCACGGCCTGACCGCCCGCGGCGTGCTGCGCCAGCACTACGAGACGGACTCGCTGGACGCCTCGACGCTGTTGGCCGCGATGTTCGGGTTCCTGCCCCGCGACGACGAGCGCCTGCACAGCAGCGTGCTCGCCATCGCCGACGAACTGACTGATGACGGCTTCGTCCTGCGGTACCGGACGGACGAGACCGACGACAGCATGTCTGGCAAGGAGGGGTCCTTCCTCATCTGCTCCTTCTGGCTGGTCTCCGCCCTGGCGATCGTCGGCGAGGAGCAGCGCGCGCGCGACCTCATGGAGCGGCTGCTCCGGGTCGCCTCGCCGCTCGGGCTCTACGCGGAGGAGTTCGACGTCGACACCGGCCGGCACCTCGGGAACTTCCCGCAGGCGTTCTCCCACCTCGCGCTGATCGAGGCGGTGGCGCGGATAGTCATCGCTGAGCTGCGCGACGAGCTCACCTGACGGCGAACTGGTCGCTCCGCGCATCACGCTAAGCCACTTCAATCCCGTCCACGACCGCCTGCCGCAAGGTCTGTGAGCACCGTTTGGACGCGGCACCTGAGGTTCGCGCCGACGAGGCCGCCTTCGCGAGCTCGGCTAGTGACCGTCAGCTGGAATCGTGAGCCGCGCCCTGAGCGCGGAGACCAACTGCCCGCGATTCGACGCCACCAGCTTCTGACGGAGCCGGGCGACGTGTTCCTCCACGGTCCTCGGCGAGATGAACAGGCGGGCACCGATCTCCTTGTGCGTCAGCCCGTCCATAAGCAGGCCGCCGACCTCGCGTTCGCGGACAGTCAGCCCCTCGCCGGACCGCTGGCCGGCCGGAACGTGTTTACCGAGCCGGCGGCCGCTGCTGAGCAGACGTCGTGCCGCCGCGGGCTCGGAGACGCGCTCCGCCGCGGCGCCGCAGAGTGCGGCCGCCGCCCACGGCCGCCCTGCGTCGGCCAGCTGAGCCGCCGCCCGCGCGACCCTCGGCGGGTCGACGTCGGCGGCGAGCACCGACGCCCACACGCGGGCCGGGCCGGCCAGCTGCTCGACCCGGCAGTCCGGGCCGAGCGCCGACAGCTGCTCGGCGGCGGCGCAGGCACCGGCCAAGTCGCCGACCGTGGCGGCCCTTTCCAACCTCCACCACTCGTCCATTGCCGCGCACCACACCGGTGAGCCAGCTCTGGTCACCGCGGCGGTCATGGCGTCCGAGATGCTGTCGCAGTCGGCCGGAGACACCATCGCTGCGCCGACCGAGAGCTCGCCCCAGGCGTCGAGTAGGAGCGGTTCCGCGTCGGCGCCGGCGACGACGGCAGCGACCCGGTGCCACGTGGCGGCAAGGCCGTCCTCGGCATGAGCACGCCGGGCGAGCCCGACCGCGATCGCGGCCGCGAGAACCGCGTTGCGCCGCAGGATCGGCGCATCGCCCGCTGCGGCAAGTCCGCCTCGCGCCTCTTCGAGTCTGCCGGCTCTGAGGTCTAGCCAGGCCGTCAGCAGCAAGCGCCGAGGGGTCGGTAGCCGGCCGCGATGGGCGCGCAGCATCGCCCTCGCCGTCTGGTCGTCGCCACCGGCGACGGCAACGGTGCCGGCGAGCTCGGCCCACCCCTCCAGCGCCAGCGGATCCTGCGGCACAGTCGTGGCGGCGAGGCCGGCGAGGCGGCGCGCTGCGGGGTCAAACTGACCCCGCACTGCCGCCAATGTTGCCTCGACTCCGTCGATGAGGACGGTGAGACCCCGTGGCGCAGGTGCGGTGATCAGCCTCCGGGTGTCCGCGAGATCGTCGCGCCCGGCAGTGATGTCGCCCGCGACAGCGGCCGCCAGCGCTGCTCGACCGCTCGCCAAGGCGCCGGGGGTACCCCCCTGAATCGCGGCGATGCGGCGCCACCGGTCAGCCGCGTCGCGCAGGGCGCCGTCCGCGGCCGCGCCCGCGGCAGCGACGGCCGCCGCACGGCACTCGACGTCGTGACCGACCGCGAGCACCCGATCTGCGGCTGTGATTGCGGCGACCTCGTCGCCGTCGGCCCATAACCGCTCAGCACCGAGCGCGTCCGGCAGGGCACCGGCGCTGGCCGGGGCAGGTGCAGTCGGAGAGGGTGCACGGCTGGCGGCGGGTGACCGTCGTCGCGGCCTAGGGCCGGCTGCGGGTCCGGCTCGGCGGCGACCACGGCCAACGCGGCGCGCATCAGCGGGACGACGGCACCGCCCGGTTCGATCAGACCGGCGGCGACCAGCGCGGCCAGCTCGTCTTCGGCCAGGTCGGCCAGCACTGCGCTCGGCGTCGCAGTGGCAAGGGTGTAGGCGAGCCGCCGGGTCGCGTTCGGCAGCGCGCCGAGCTCGTCTCGCACCGCTGCGATCACCGCAGCGGGAAGCGGGTCGTCGGAACCGGCACAGATGACCGTCAGGCGCGGGTTCCCACCTGTCATGTGGATCAGCCGAGCGGCGCGCTCGGCGTCTCCACCCACATCCGGCAGCGCGGCCACCCTGGACGCGGCCCACGGCCGGAGAACGTACGGGCGTCGGTCGGCCCTGAGTGCGGTACTCAGGGCGTCCAGCGCCGCACGACCCGGAACCGGGCGGTAGGTGGCCAGAACCCCGCCGCCGAGCGGCCTGCCCTCTTGGATCGTCCGGGTGATCGCCGCAAGGGTGAGATCGTCGAGCAGGTGGGCATCGTCCACGGCGAGCAGCCACGGCGGCGTGGCCAGCTCGGCGAGCAGCCACGCTGCGGCGTCGGCCGGGTCGGCGATCTCGCAGCTCGCCCCGACCGAATGCAGCACTCCGAACGACACACCGGTCGCCTGCCGCGTACCGGCGATCCGGACGACTGCCACCCCACGGCGGACCAGTCGAGCCGCGATGTAATCCAGCAGGCTGGTCTTGCCGGCACCAGCGACCCCCACCACCACTCCGGTGGCCGGCGGAGCGTAGTAGTTGAGCAGCCGCTCTCCCGAAACGTCGTCCGGTCGGAGCCGCGCCACCACCGGGTCCGAACCGGGAGAGCGTGACTTGGAGGCGGCGCCGTGAGGGTTCATCGTTCCTCCGTCGGACTGGTGTGCCGCCAATGCTGGTCCGACTCGGGCGCGCCGTCTCTGTATCAAGTCACGGTCGGATGCCCGGTTTGCGGTACATGTCCGGCGGGCTGACGTAGCGGCGCGGAGCCTGCTGCCAGCACGCACTGACCAGGCGCGAACGCCGGTTAGCGGCCGGCAAGGTTGGCGAGGAGGCCTTCGCAGGTCCGCACCACGGCCCGGCACGCGTCCGTCGTGGCGCGGCCGAACATCGGGTTGACGGCGTGCCGCTGCCACCGGCCGAGCGCGGCGCATGCCGCCAGCCGCAGCTCACCTGGGTCTGCGTCGACGGGCAGGCCCAGCCGGACCGCCGCGGCGGTCCCGACGTCGCCCAGCAGCCGCTCGGCCTCCTCGGCCGTCGATGCCGGCAGGCTGAACGCCCCGGATCGGAGCAGCCCGAGCAGCCGCAGCTCGGTGAACTCGTGCGCTCCGGCGAGGATCCGATCGACCTCCGCGGCCAGCGGCTGTCGCCGTCGCCGACCGCATGCAGTGCGCGGTCCACCGCCAGCAGCGCCGAGCGGGCCTTGAGCACGTCACGGCGCTCGGTGAACTGGGTGTGCAGCACGCGCTGCAGCTCGAGCAGGCCGCTGCGCGCGACCATCTCGGTCGCCAGCATCGGCCGGGTTGTCGACGCCCTGCCGGATCAGCATGGTCGGAGAGCGGATGCCGAACAGGCCGAAGCGGGCGAGCAGCTCGCGGCGAGCCTCGTCTGACAACGCGGGCAGCGCGGCCGCGACCGCACCGTCCGGCCTGACGAACCGGTCCGACGGACAGCAGCGCTGTGTCGAGGTCCGCGCGCGACATCCGGGCCAGCTCGGCGAGCGCGGCGAACTCGGCCTGCCGCAGCGTGCGGCCGGTCTGGGCGAGCAGACCGGCCACCGCGACGACGTTCTGGCACAGCCCGCGCAACGCGGGCTCGGACCCGGTAGCGCTGGGCGATCGCCCGGGCGGAGAACATCGCGTCGACCCGGCCGCCGCCGATCTCGTCGGCCCGCGAGATCACCGCGATCGTGTTGACCGCGGTGGCCCTGGCCACCCCGCGGTCCCGGAACGCCTCGAGGAAATGCGGCGTCGGTGGCGTGCAGGTGACGCATCAGGTAGATCACGGCGTCGGCCTCGGTGGGCGTGTCGTCGTCCGGGTCGAGGAAGGCGCACGGCGCGGCCGAGCCGTGTCGGCCGACATCGACGCGATCCCCGGCGTGTCGATCAGCGTGGCCGCCCGCAGGCTCTGCGACGGCCAGTCGACCACCAGCCGGTCCACGCGGTCGGCGGGGGTGCCGCCGCAGGTCGATCACGAGCGCCCCGTCGCCGGCGCACCACGGCAGCGGCAGTCGGCGCGCCGATCGACCGGGTGCATCACGATCCGCGGGGTGCGCCCGTCGCGGTACCAGGTGACGACGCGGGTGCACTCGCCCGGCGTCGGTCGGCGCGACCTGCTCCCCGACCAGCGCGTTGAGCAGCGTCGACTTGCCGGCCTTGACCTTGCCCGGCGATCGCGACCCGCAGCGGCTCGTCGAGCCGGTCCAGCTGACGGCGCAGCCACCGGGCGGTCTCCGGGCTCGTCGCGGTGGGCGTCGACGGCCAGCACCAGCACACGACGCGCGGCCGCGGAGAGTCCGGTCCCCGTCATCGACTGCTGGCATCACGGCTGCCCCACCTCAGGCTCCGCGGCGGCGCGGTCGGGCGGAGCAGCGCGCGCGCCTGCCGCCGCACCGCCTCCAGCTGCTCCAGCTCGGCCTGTGATCTCGGCCAGCCGCGCGCTCCCGCTCGCGCTGCGAGGCCTTCACCGCCCGCTCGGCGGCCTGCAGCGACTCCTGCAGCGACCGCTTCATCTGCTCGGCCTGCTCGGTGAAGTGGTCGCGCAGGTCGCGCTGCACGGCCCGCAGCCGGTCGCGGGAGTCCTTGCCGACCTGGAAGGTCACGTCGTCGACGTAGCGGCGGACGGCCGTCTTCGCCTCGTTCTGCCGCCGGGTGACGAGCCGCTTGCGCTCGTCGCCGATGGTCTTGCCGCCCATCACCAGCCCGGCGCCGATCCCCA
This sequence comes from uncultured Actinomycetota bacterium, assembly GCA_963776255.1. GTDB lineage: Bacteria > Actinomycetota > Actinomycetes > Mycobacteriales > Pseudonocardiaceae > Pseudonocardia. Next base: position 181,299 of record CAVZMB010000018.1, read on the forward strand.
ACGGGTTGATCAGCGAGGCGAACCCGACGAAGGTGCCGAGCATCCCGAACATCAGCATGCCCATGTAGCCGCCCGCAGCCCGGTCAGCGCCTTGTTGCCGACGCTCCACGGCTCGGTCTCGCGCACGGTGATCGCCCGGACCGACCGCAGCGCGTCGGACGGGTCGGTGCGCAGGGCGGGCAGCAGCTGGTCGCGGTCGGCGGAGAAGTGCTCGGCCGACCTGCTGGGCCAGCCAGCGCGCCCGCTGGCGTCGCCCAGACGAAGTTCGCCGACGCGGCGGCGGCGACCTCCTGCTCCACCCAGCGCGACGAACTGGTCCCACACCTTCGTGGGGTCGCCGCCGCTGCCAGCTCGTCCTCGGCCTGCCGGCTGATCTCGCGCATCCGGTCGCGCAGGTCGTAGTCGATGTCGGCGTTGAGGTCGGCGACGCCGTCGTTGAGGGTCTGCTGCCAGCGGGCGGACCGCTCCTTGAGCGCGGCGGCCCGCTCCTGGCGCCTCGGTCAGCTCGCCGACGAGCTCGCGGACCGACTCGGGGTTCTGCTGCGCGGTCTGCTCGGCGCGCAGGTTGGCCGCGAGCTGGCCGGTGACGGCCAGCACGTCGTGCACCGTGGACCGCGCGGGCCAGCCGGTCGGCCTGACCCAGCACCCGCTCGGCGCAGGTAGCCGACCAGCGCCGGGAAGCCCGACTCGGCGTTGAGCTCGGCGTCGTTGTCGAGGACGGCGTGCCAGCGCAGCGTGGACGAGACGGCGAACATCTCGGCGGCGATCCCGGCCGCCGCCAGGTGGCCGCGGTCGAGCTCGGCGATGCGCCGCCACTCCGGGTACAGGTCGATCTTGGTGAGCACGCAGGCCACGTTCGGGCACACCGACGACGGCGTGCGCGCAGGAACTCCAGCTCCGGCGCCGTGTACTCCTGGGAGGCGTCCGACACGAGCAGCACCGCGTCCGCCGAGGGCAGCGCGGCCATCGTCGCCGCGCCGTGCACCGAGCCGAGGCCACCGACGCCCGGGCGTGTCGACCAGCTCCAGCCCGCCGGCCAGGATCGGCCGCGGGAGCGCCGACCTCGACGTGGCTCCAGCCCTCCCGGTTGCCCGGGTTGCCCTGCTCGCAGACGTGGTCGGCGAGGGTCTCGACCGGCACCTCGATGCGCTCGGTCCGCCGATCGCTCGGGTCACCGCTCGGGTCCAGCACCTCGGACGAGGGTGACCGTCACGGTCTCCGCGTGCCGCACCACGGTCGGCACCGCCGTCGCGACGTCGTCGAACATCGGGCACACCGGTGCGCCGACCAGCCCGTTGACCAGCATGCTCTTGCCCTGCTTGAACTCGCCGACGACCAGCACCCGGACCTGCTCGTCGAGCAGCCGGGCCTTGGTCTGTTGCAGCCGGGCGTCGAGGTCAGGGCGGTCGTAGCGGGCGATGGCGGCGAGCGCGATATCCACGACGTCGGAAAGCGCCGCGGCAGGCATCCGAGTCGCTGCGGGTTCGGTCTGCGTCGCGGCCGATTCGGTCGGTGGCGATGCCGTCTGCGTCACGGTCGTCCCTCCCGTCCAGTCCGGTCACACGACCGCGGGATCCGCGGCTGCATCAGCGCCGGTGTCCTCGCCGGTCGCCGCCGCCCGCTCCGTCGTTGAACGAGTTCTCCGCGTCGATCGCGAGCACGTCGGTCTCCTCGTTGAACGAGTTCTCCGCGTCGATCGCGAGCACGTTCGTCTCCTCGTTGAAGGAGTTGTCCGCGTCGATCGCGACGACGTCGGTGCTGTTGTCGGTGTTGAAGGAGTTCTCCGCGTCGATCGCAACGACGTCGACGTCGGTCTGGCTGTTGTCGTTCAGCGAGCCCTCGATGTCGTCGCCGGCGACGACGCTCTCGTTGATCTCCCCGCCCTTGTTGTCCACCCCGTCGTTGTCCTCGGTGAACGAGTCCACGATGAACGTGTCCCGGTCGTCGATGTTCACGATGTTGGTGATCTTGTCTCCGACGTCAGCCGGTGCCCGCTGTCGGGCGCGGCCGACGTAGTGCTGCGTGGTGTAGTTGATCTCCCGGACCGGGTCGTCGTCATGCCGCGGTACGGTCCGAGCCGGAGCCGGTGTCCCGCACCTCTCCGCCGTCGGCCAGCAGCAGGCGCGCGTCGCGGACGTCCTCGGCCGCTGACGCCCGCGAGGCCGTTCGCCGCCAGGGTGCCCTGTGGGTCCTGCTCGAACAGCCGCCTGGGCCTCGGGATCCCGGAGCAGGCTCATGAGGAAGTCGATGAGCTCGGAAATGGACAGCATGATCGTTTCACCTCACGGTCGGTCGGCTGGCCACGCCGTGCGACGACGACCGGCCCCACCTGCTCGGGGCAGGGCCGGTCGACCACCACATCACGCGGAGACAAGCCGTCGTCGCGGCTCAGGCCACGCCGAAGTCCTCGAGCTCCTGCTCGACCTCGGCCTCGGCGTCCAGGTCCTGCTCGTTGTCCAGGTCCTGCACCGAGCTCTGGTCGAGGTCCTGGTCGGACTCGTTCTCGGCGTCCTGCTCGATGTCGGCGTCGACGTCCACCTCGACCACGGACACGGCGTCGCCGCCACTGGCGTCGGCGTCGCCGCCATCGCCGGCTGTCACCGAAGTTGAGGACGATGTCGTCACCGTCGCCACCGCTCTGGCCGATGCTGCCGCCGGCACCGCCGACGGCGATGCCGCCGTCACCGGCGTTGGTCTCGGTGACCGTGTTCGTGTTCTGCTCCAGGCCGGCGACCTGGGTGTTGTCCTGTGCGTTGTCCTGCGAACCGATCAGGGCGGCCTCCGCCTCCTGCGCGGAGTCCGCGTCGAGGTCGAAGGGCACGTTGAGGTCCTGGAGGAACTCGTTCAGGTTGATCGGACCACTCATGATGTTCTCCTGTGTGTCGGTGCCGGGGGTTGCCTCCGGCGGATGTCAACCGGACGCCTAGTCCGGCTGGGGACCAAGGCTAGGAAGCGCGACGGCCCGCGCCATCCGTGTCAGCGGCCGGTTCTCTGCGCACCTCGACACCGGGGTTCCGGGTCTGCGAGCCAGCCGGACTACGGGATTTCCCCGGGTTTTGTCCCCAGCACCGATCGCTGCGCCGATTGCCGTCGTGTACTGCCAGATCAGGCTGAATTCACGCACGGGGAGGTGCGATGTCGTACGCCGTTGGGGTCGATCTCGGGACCACGTACTCCGCAGTCGCGTTGTGCCGCCCGGGGACGGGTGCTCGGCCGGAGGCGGTGTTCCTCGGCGAGCGGTCCAGTGCCATTCCATCGGTCGTGTTCGTCGACCAGCACGGCGCCCCGCTGCTCGGCGAGGCGGCTGAGCGGCACGCGCTGACCGATCCGGATCGCGTTGTCCGGGAGTTCAAGCGACGGATCGGCGACGGCATCCCGCTCCTTGTGGGTGGCGTGGCCGTGCACGCCGAAGAGCTGGCCGCGCGCTTCATCACCTTGCTGTTGCGCCAGGTCGCCGAACGCGAGGGAGGCCCGGCAGCGCGGATCGCGGTGACGCACCCAGCCGGATGGGGCCCGCACAAGGTGGCGTCGCTGCGTTCGGCGCTCGCCGACGAGGGGCTTGGCGCGGTCGAGCTCCTGCCCGAGCCGCAGGCGGCGGCCGTCGGATACATCGATGCCGAGCGGATCGAGCCCGGCTCGGTCGTCGCGATCTACGATCTCGGCGGGGGAACGTTCGACGCCGCGGTAGTGCGCAAGTCCGGCGACGGCGGGTTCGAGCTGCTGGGTCGCCCGGAGGGGTTGGAGCAGCTGGGCGGCGTCGACTTCGACGAGGCGATCTTCTCCCATGTCCGGTCGGCGGTCGGCTCCGCCTGGGAGGCTCTGGATCCGGACGACGTGGCCCTGCAGTCCGCCGTGGCTGGCCTGCGTCGCGAGTGCACCGCCGCAAAGGAGGCGCTCTCCAGCGATACCGAGGTGCGGATCCCGGTGATCCTGCCGGGGTTACAGACTCACGTGCTGCTCGGGCGCGCGGAGTTCGAGGAGATGATCCGGCCGGCGGTGGCCGAGACGGTCGACGCGCTGCTCCGGGTCATCGACTCGGCCGGCATCGCTCGGGACGAGCTCGCAACGGTCCTGCTCGTGGGCGGATCGTCCCGCATTCCGCTGGTCGGGCAGCTGGTGTCTGCCGCAATCGGCCACGCCGCCGCGGTGGACGCCGACCCGAAGGGTGTCATTGCCGCGGGCGCAGCGATCGCCGCGCGGGGTCGAGTAGCTGTGCCGTCGATCGGGCCGTCGATCTCACCGTCGATCGGAGCGGTTCCGCTATCGACAGCCGCCGGGGTAGGCGGTGGCGGCGAATCCCACCCGACGCACACCCGACCCCCTACGGAGATCGTCCGGCCCAGCGCGATCCGGCCGGGCGCCGGCCGACCCGGCGGCCGAATCGTCGGGCTGGGGATCGCGGCGGCCGTCCTTGCCGCGCTGGTCCTCGGCGGCGGCGCCCTCGCCGAGGTCTACCGGAACACCGGCGCCAATTCGGAGGCCGGGGCCACGACGCCCAGTGGGACCGTCGACCCCGTGGGCGGACCCGCCATCGAGTCGACGGTTCCGGAGCCAACGCGTCCTCCACGCATTGCCGCGACCCAGTCGGCGCCTCCGGCACCGGCACCGGCACTGGCGCCGGCCTCGCCCGCCCCCCCGCCGCAGACCACGACCTCGGCGCCGACCTCGACAGTTACCACGACCCCCGGCGGCGGACCGGAGGCCGTGGCTCCGTCCAGCGCGGCGGACCCGGCCGAGGAGGCCGCAAGGGAACCGTCGGATCCGAGTGCCGAGACCGGAGGGTGATCGACATGATCGAGCCAGGCAGTGCCGAGGCGCATTGGCAGCCAGCCCCGCCGGCGGCCGGTCTCGAGCCGCACCGACCACCGCGGCCGGCACGAGTGCTTGCAGTACGTCCCACCGCGCCCTGGCCTGCTCGACCGCGGGCGGCGACCGGCTCGTTCTGGCTCTGGACGGCGGTCGGCGTTGCTCTCGCGATCTTGGCGATCATCCCGCTCGTCGCAGATACGGTTCGCGCGGATCTGGTCGAGATCGTCGCGCGCAACTTTCCGCGGGAAACCGACGCCGTGCGGGGGAGGGCGGTGATCGCGGTCTTGGTGACCCTTAGCGGTGCCGGGCTGCTGCTCGCCACCCTGGTGACTGCGTTCGCGTTCGCGCTGAGATTCGGCCGCCGTGCGGCCCGCATGGCGCTCGCCGGGCTGGCCGCCCTGACTGCACCGTACGCGGCGATCGCGTTCCAAGCCATGCCACCGGCCGCCGAAGCGGTGCCGCCAGCAACTGCCGCACTCGCCGTCGCCGCCGCCGTGGCGATGTACCTACCCGCCTCGAACGCCTGGTTCGCCCGACGCTGAGATGGTGTACGTCATGGCGGGTGAGGGCCACTCGCGGCCGAGCGTCGTCCCCTTCTTTCGCGGGAAACCTGATGGTTGAGGCTGGCAACCAGGCGAAGAAGGCCTGGGGACGCGCGGAGATGTCCGCTCGGATCCTCGGCATCTCCGGCTCGTCGTCCTCAACTTCGCCACGCTGTACTCGCGGACAATGCGTGCACACAGCTCGTTTGAGCTGACCTTGACTGACGCAGGTCAGGCCGATGGACAAAGATCATCTCACCTCAGCAGAGCAGTATTGGTTAGCTGGTCAAGGTGCCCCGGTGCGACTCGAACGCACAATGGACGGATTTTGAGTCGGCTCTAAAATAGCCACCGGGAATGGAATTCCACGAGTCCCAATGTGTGGATCAGCGAACCCATCACGCAGGGCCGGCTCTGTACACTTGGAGCCGCAAATTGGCCCCGAGCAGGTTAGTTTTCGCTCGCTGACCATCCCGCACGAACCAGCGCAGATCGCGCATAAGCGACACACCCTGAACAGATCCTGAGATGGCGCGTAGCCGTTCGGCCGCGAACACGCCAGCCTCGATCCGCCCGGCGAGCACAACCTCCTCGACGGCCTTGAGCAACGCAACCTTGCCGATCCGCTTGAGGTCGGCGTGCACCGGGTCAGCAGAAATCGAGCTCGTCGTCTTGGCGGGAAGTGAGCGAAACGTTCAACTCCTCGTAGGCCGGTGCCGCGGCGGAACGCTCGATGGCCAATCCAGCTGTGCGACACGTGTCTCAGCTGGCGACACCCTCCAGGGAGGCGTCAATGAGTCCTCTTGCTTCTGACCAGCGCTTAGGCCAAGCATGGCCAGCAACTCGACGCAGTCGTCCAAGTCCACAGCGAGTGCCGCGACTACCTTCGCGGCGCGGCGGTGCTGGTCAGCGAGACTGGAATCCCGCGAGGCCTGCGTCACCACGTCTAAGCCAAATCGGCGCTGTGGCCGGCGCGAGCGCGGCGATGTCATGGCGAAGGTTGTGCGACCGCAGTTGAAAGGTGGCTCAACCGCAGGCGGGCCAACTCCTCCAGCGATTCAGGCGCGATCAACTTCCGCAGGCCGTCCTCGCCCGTCCGGCAGCCCCGGACCACATCACCGACGAGCTTTAGACCGTGCAGTGGGCCAAACTCGGACAGCAGCCGCTCGGTCACATCCGCGTAGCTGATCCGCGCGCTTATTGCGTCGTCGTCAGGCACGTGCGCGATAATGAACGGTCGATCGTGCATGGGTTCACCTGACTCGCCAACATCGCGGCGATTTCGTCGAACCCTTGGCTTGCTATCTCGGCGAGATACGCACAGCTCAAGTCATTTTCACAGTACACCAGATACCAGCGCACCAGCGGGCAAATTTCGAGGCTCACTGCCCGCCCGGTCGTCAATTTGGCGATCAAGCGATGAGGCGGAGTAGGCGGCAATAAAACAGCAAAGTGATGCCGTCTGTGTCACCTCATCATCTCCCGCGGTCAGCAGCGCTTCATGGGAGCTTCGGGAGTCGTCTGCGTGGCGCCACGACAGGGTGACCCACCCGCACGCCGAACACGTCCACCGTGTCCTTGTGCTGGAAGCAGCAGCCGCCAAGGCGGATCACACGGCAGCCGAGGTTGATCTTACGAACGGTCGGGTCCCAAGCGGTCAGGTTGTAGCTCACGCGCTCGATGCTTCCCCAATCGAGTGGCTAGTGCCGCCAGCAAAGCCGGCAGTTCGGTGGCGAGATCGCGGGACCGGGGCCACCAGCTATGGACAAAGATCATGTAACTTGATCTTAAAGAGAGCATATTGCCTGGTCAGAGTGGGTGCCACGGTGCGACTCGAACGCACACTGGACGGGTTCTGAGTCGGCTCGCTGGGCCACCTGAGCCTCTGACCAGTGACGGAGCGACTGTGGAATCGACCCAAGGCTCGAGAACCGACCGCCGCGGTGCCGATGATCGCTGGCGGGAACAGGATGCCGATGCTTCAGCATTGCGATCGTTTCCTAGCATCGACCGGCTGGTGGTTAGCCCTGGTCATTCATGAAGGGCGGTAGTCGATCTTTCGTCTGGGTGCGACGACTTCGGCCTGTTCTGGATCGTGGTGCAGGCATGACGGGCTTCCGGCCTGCTGTGCGCCGGTCGCTCCGCGCGTTGGAGGGATGGTGTTCGGGTTCAGCCAGTCGGGACGGGCAGGGCGGTGAGCCGGGCGAAGGCGGCGGCGAGGTCGCGGGCCCAGGGCCAGCGGGCGTCGATGCGTAGCCAGAGTCGGCGCTGGCCGCGGGTGAGCCTCGCGGCGACGTGCAGCAGCCGGTAGCGCAGGGTCTTGGGTTCGGCCCGGGCCAGACCGGTGTCGTGCAGCAGGATCGTCTGGGCGAACGCGATCAGGTCGACCGCGATCATGGTGGCGACGAGCCAGGCGGCGTTGATCGCGAACTCGCGGGATGGGAGCCGGCCCAGGCCGGTGTCGCGACCGGTACGGATCCGGTCCTCGACCCGGGCGTGAGCGCGATGGCGGGCGTCGAGGAAGGCGTGCTGCCCGACGCGGGTGTCGGTCGCCAGGGCGGTGTAGCGGCAGCCGTCGGCCTGCTCTACCAGGTCCAGCTGCGCGCCCGGGTGCGGGCGTTCGCGGCGCACGATCACTCGGGTGCCGGGCGGATAGGCCGTCAGCGTGGCGGCCGGAAGCAGCCCGGTGATCTCCGCGACGGCGGCCTCCTCGGGCGGTCGCGGATTGCCCTCGGTGTCGATCGCGGCGCTCCAGTCGCTGTGTCGCAGCAGCGCGATGGCGGTGTGTTCCCGGGCGGTGATGGTCCAGCCGACGGAGAACTCGCAGGGGCCACAACGATGTGCCGATGCCACCTCACGAGCTCGGGCCCGGGCAGCAGCGATCCAGGCCGATGCTCGATCGTCGAGCGTGTCGAGCAACCGCCAGCAGGTCGAGTCTGAGGCGACCGCCCCGAACAGCGCACGCTGATCGGCCAGCACAGCGATGTCGCTGATCGCCTCCGCGCCGTCGGCGATCGCGACCGCGAGATCGACCAGCACCCGCCCCGGATCATGCCTGCGCCGCCGGCCGCGCACGCCGTGCAGCGCGGTGGACAGCTCGGTGGTCAGGGTGCTCGCGTCGGCGAGATCGGTCAGCAGCCGGGTCCCGGCATGTGACACCACCCCGGCCCCGTCCGCGGTCACGGTGATCGTCGGTCGGGTCGTTGTAGCCTGCACCTCGAAAGTGCCTCTCCACCAGGTCGATCAGAGCCCTCAGCAAGCTCAGTCTCCCTGGTCAAGAGGCACTTTCGTCTATCACGCCGGCAGACACGCCGACCCGCTCATGACGAGTTGCCTGGTCCGGGTATGGGCCAGGTGGGTGGGCGCTGGGGTCGCCCAGGTCCTCCCGCAGCTGCCACGTCGACTGGTTCAACCACCGCCGCCTGCACCGCCGCGGACCTACCGCCCGCCGAGCTGGAAGCAGCGCACTACCGTCACCACACCGACCTCGCCGAGGCCGGACACTCAACACCCTCACTCTCCCGACACTCCAGAACGGTTCAGTGGTCGTTGGGCCGTAGAAGTGGTGCCGGCACGTACTCGACGGGGATGGCCGCGATGGGCTCGTCGAGCACGGTGTCGGTGCGCCGCCGCCCGACTGCGCGGACGTAGCCGAGGTGGCGGCCGGCGTCGGTCCCGATGACGTCGATCTCGGTCGTGTTGTCCGGGGAGGCGGCGTGCTGCCAGTCCAGCCAGCGTCGCCAGCCGTCGGGCATCGTGTCGGCCACCTCGACGTCGAGGATCCCGCTGCGCTCCCAGTGCCGGCGCCACCAGGCGGGTGAGTGCAGGCACACCAGGCTCGGTTCCCACCATGCCGCGAGGTGCTCGGGGACCGGCCCGTCGAACTCGGCGACCAGCCCGCTGCCGGCGATCCCGATCTGCCCGCCGGGCTTGAGGAAGCGGGCGAGGTAGTTCGCGTACAGGTCGTCGGTGCCGTAGTAGACGAACGAGTCGATGCTGACGATCGCGTCGAAGAACTGCGCGGCGAAGGGCAGCTGTCGGGCGTCGGAGTGCAGCGGGAACACGCCGTCCTCGACGCCCGCGTCGCGGATGCGGGCCAGCCGCTCGGATGCGTCGAACCAGAGGTCGGTGGCCCAGACCTGCACGCCCAGCTCGCGGTGCAGGAAGATCGACGACGCGCCGCGTCCGCAGCCCAGGTCCAGCACGCGCATCCCGGGGCGCAAGTCCATGGCCTCGGTCAGCCACTCGGTGAGCCACAGCGAGTTCGCCCCGCCGCTCGCCGCGGCGAGGACCCAGTCGGGATGGTAGGCCGACGATCGCGGGAACCGCTCGCTGACCAGGTGCTCGTCCGGGTTCATCCCCGGCTCCTCTCTCGATGTGTGGGGGCGGCAAGATCGACCAGCACCCGCCCCGGATCATGCCTGGGCCGCCGGCCGCGCACGCCGTGCAGCGCGGTGGACAGCTCGGTGGTCAGGGTGCTCGCGTCGGCGAGATCGGCCAGCAGCCGGGTCCCGGCATGTGACACCACCCCGGCCCCGTCCGCGGTCACGGTGATCTTCGGTCGGGTCGTTGTAGCCTGCACCTCGAAAGTGCCTCTCCACCAGGTCGATCAGAGCCCTCAGCAAGCTCAGTCTCCCTGGTCAAGAGGCACTTTCGTCTATCACGCCGGCAGACACGCCGACCCGCTCATGAAGAGTCCGGGTTAGGCTGCGTCCTTTCTGGCGGATGAGGCGGACGACATTGCTGAACCGCCTTTCCCTATCGCCGAGTTAGCGCCCGCGCCGAACATTCGTCGAATACTTGGCGTAGCGCACCTTCATCCATTCTGTCGGCTGCGCCGATGACGACTATCCGGGTCTGCGGCTCTCGGCCATTCCATTCATGTCCGAGCGTGAAATCCACTCGCTTGCCCACACCTTGGAGGATGACCCGGTGGCCCGGTTCCTCGGTGGTATGAATCACGCCCTTGTATCGGTACACGCTGGCCGGCAGCTTGCTCGCTGATTCCCGCAGTGCTTCCAAGGAGAGAGGCTGATCCGTTTCGTAGCTCCACGTTCTGAAGACCTGCGAGTGATCGTGGCGATCACCATGAAGGTGATGCTGGCAATCTGGATCATCGCAGGCATCAGGCATGGTCGGGCTGGTCGGGCGAAGGTGTGCCATCGAGTCGGGTGGGGTCGAACCGGCCGACCGACAGCAGGATCTCCAGGGGCACCTTCCCCTGGCATGCCTCGATGAGCCGGTAGCGATGGAACCGGTCGTCGAGCCACGCCTTGATCTGCTCGATCTCCTCCGGGGTGACGAGATCGACCTTGTTGAGGATCAGCATGTCGGCGAAGGCGACCTGGCGAAGCTTAAGCTCCATCATCTCCGGCACCGCGAATACCTGTTCCGCGTCGACGACGCACATGATGCTGTCCAACCGGATGCGGTCCCGCAGATTGTCGCCCATGAAGGTGAGTGCAATGCCCGAGGGCTCGGCCACTCCGCTGGCTTCGAGCAGGATGTACTCGGGCTGCTCGGGCCGCGTCATCACCTGTGTCACCGCGGTGACCAGATCGTCGCGGACGTTGCAGCAGACACAGCCGTTGGCGAGGCTGATGATGTCGCCATCGCTCTCGACGCCGACAACGAGGTCGGCGTCGATGTTGATCGAACCGAAGTCGTTGATCAGGACGGCGATGCGAAGGCCGTGATCGCCGGTGAGGATGCGGTTTAGCAGCGTCGTCTTGCCGGCGCCGAGGAATCCGGTCAGCACGGTGAGTGGAATAGCCTGGGCCTCGGATCGGCCGGTCGCAGCCATCACTGCTTGCTCTCAGGAAAAGCGAGAGCGAATGTGATGTCGGAGATCCATCAGCTCTCCGCCTTTTCGATGGCGTCGACGATGTGTTGCAGTTGGTCCTGTTTGGCGGCGAGTTTTTCCTGCATGTGGCGTAGCCTGACTTCGGCGATTTGGCGGACATCGATCGTGAAACCGGCCGGGAAGTTGGGCTGTGGTTCGCGATACAGATCCGCCGGGTAGTACTCCTTCGGATCGATCTCCCGGTTGAAGACGGCCTGATCCAGGTTGTCGGCGATCTGGCGCCGCGGGGTCGGGAACGTCACGCTGAGATTCGTCGGGCTCAGGTCGAACAGTTGGGCGGCCTCCCGCGGGCTCGGGCGTGTCATGTTGGCGGCGTCGGCGATCAACGCCTTGCGGGTCCAGACCGCATCCGCGGTGACGTTGACGACCACGACGTCGGGCGCGCCGAACTGGAACAGCCCGCGGTAGTGATGGCGAATCCCGGCGACGATCTCCGGGACCAACTCCTCGTCGAAGGAGGTATGGGTGACCATCGCCAGCCGCGGCTGGATCTTGTCGAACATGTAGCCGACCGCGTAAGGAACGCTGTGCGCCTGGTCGATCGTGTTCGTGACCATCAGGGGCGGCATGCCGAACTTCAACGCCTGCAGGTTCCCCGTGTCCGGTTGCACCTCGGTCACGAAGACGTCCACCCCTCGAGACAGCTCCACCGAGAGCTCGTCGGGGCGGCCGTCCCCGGTCCAGACGAACGACAACCCGTTCCAGTCCAGCCGGTAGGCCGAGGCACCGTCCTTGGTGTGCGAGCGTTGCCAGTGGCGGACGGTCACGCCGTCCTTGTCATAGCAGACGCCGTTGTCATCACGGTGATCGAACTCGTTGACCTCGACCTCGTAGCCGTCGCCGACCGGGCAGGCGTTGAAGGAATCCGTATGCCAGTGGGTCATCATCTTCAAGCCCTCGATCATGTGCTTGATGCCGTCCTGCGGCGTGCGGCCCGACGGCCCATGCACCCGCAACGGCTTCCAGCGCCCCACCCACGGTGCGAAGGCATAGAGGTAGGGGAGATCCGCGAAGTGATCCACATGGAGGTGGGTGAAGAAGATGTCGTTGACCGTCGGCAGCGGAACCGCCATCGCGATGATGTTGCGCATACAACCGGAGCCGAAATCGAAGAAGAACCGCTTCCCGTTGCCGAGCTCGACCATGATGCAAGTACCGGCCTGTGAGCGAGTGACCGGAATCGGCGTACTGCCGATGAACGAGATCCGCATCTCGTCCGGACCGAGCTCCTCCTGCCCCGGGTAGTACAGGTTGTTGCTGACCAGATCGGGCGTCGGACGGTAATACGGCGGAAGCGTGATCCCACCACTCGGCACGCCACCGTAAGGATTCCCGTTCTGAACCGCGGCTGTCGCGTCTGACATGATCGGACTCGCTCCTTAATTGTGACGTTGCTACTTTCCATTCGGCGTAGGCTCGGTGAGCTCGCCGGCATATCTCTGCGAGACTCATGCGTCAGTTGGTCGAGATGCGTCTCATGCCGACGACTTCGTCACCGGCTGGGCGTGCTGGAAGGCCAGGATGTGATCTCCGAACTCCGAAGCCACGAATGGCGACTCGAGCGTGATCAACCCGATGTAGACTTTCTCGGCACTTCCGGTCTCGCTTTGCCGTACATCCGGTACAAAGGCGTCCCAGCGGGGATCTCGGCGAGAATTGATCGGAAGTCTGCGGTCGCCGCAGGGTCGTTGCGGGCCTCATCAGTGCCGTACAGGTACACCACCTCCGGCGCACAGGCTTGCTCGACCCTGGTTCCGTCGTTCGTGACTGCCGCCAGATGATCCAGACGTTGCAGCTCGATCGGGTGCGAGATCCGGGAGAGCCAGAACCTCAGGACCGGCAGCATGAGGGTGTTTGGGAAGGTGATGGGTTCCAGGGTGTGATTAGTCGGCGCGCGTTCGAAGAAGTCCCGGCTTGCTTGCTGTGTCGAGTGATTGGTGCATCAGCAGGTTCTGGGACGGATGTGGGCCATCGAGCAGGAACTTGAGTGCGGTAGCCGGGCTGTAGTTCGGCATGCCTACCGCTAGCGATGCCCGCACGAACCCCACCGCACCAGTGGAAAAGATTCCCGTGAACGGGTGCTCGCCGTCGGCCTCGAATCGCATCTTCCCGACGGTCCCGTAGGCGTGGAACGCCTTGGTACGCGGCGGGCGCACGTCATCGTCCTGGACGAATGCCCTGCGCAGGAAGGCACGCTTCGCGAGCCGGCGCATCGTCTGGGAATTCGTGACGCGCGCCGAGGGAAGCGGTTTGTAGGGCGACGAAGAGATCAACTCCCAGAGCGTGTCCTGCTTTTGTCTGGCTGAAGCAGCTCGAAACTCGGCCGACGTCACTCGTGCCAGCGCCGCGTTGTACTGCGCCTGCGCGCTCGTGGCGTCGCTGCGTCGACGAACCCACTGTCCTCAACAGTCTGCCCTCCTGGGGAACCGCCGCGATCCATTTCAATGCCGTCATGCTCGGCAAGAAGCAATAAGCTGCTGCCTTGGTCGTCACGAACCGCGAGAACCCGGTCATCTTGAGTGGCGGGCCGTCATCCTGGGGAATCTCAAAGATGCTCTCGGCCGAATCTTGGCCCCGATCACGGCATCCTTTGATATTGGATTCAGCCTTACCCGGCCCGCGAACGACCCTGCATCAACCCACTCCTTCAGTACGAATTCGTACTGATTCTCGATGTAGGTGTTGATGAAGTAACCGAGGAGGCCCCGCCCCACGCCGTCGTACGGGACGCTGGGATCGTACGCAGGACCATACGTCATGCCTCGGCGAATGAGCCGGTGACCGTTGTTGCTCCCACCGGGTGTTCCCTGGCCCTGGACTGGCTGGCCCCTCGGATTGACCCGACGAATGTGAGCCCCGACGGGACAGCGCAGCCCTCGGGGGTCACCAGAACCGTCGTTGTTGACATACTCGAAGTCGTTCGAATTGTTCCGCGGTCATGCCCCCGGCAGGCGAATCCGTGTCCGGGGAAAGCACCAGAGGAACGCCGTTGCGCCAGCGGCCGCAGATTTTGGCGGCTAGCAGTTCTGGATCGATCTGGTCCTTCTTCGACTGCAGGAAGGTCTCGAAGCCGACGACATCTTGTTCCATCATCTTGAACACGCCGAAGCTCCCGTTGTGCCAGAGCTCCGGCGGGCTCGGAAGGTGGTAGCTGTCGGCGTCGTCGGAAAGGATGAAGAGCCACGGCTCGCAGGGCTCCTGATGATCGGGGGCGACAGGCTCCGGACCACCGAGGATCCGCGGTGTCGCGGTGATGCCATCGGTGTACCCGAAATGGGTCTTCGCGAGGGGCACGCCGTCGGTCGTTTCCAGACATGACGTCGCCGTCAAACTGCCGCAGCGAGCTCGAATGCGTCGCCCTCTTTGAAAAGCGCCGTCAGTTGGCCACTGTACGTTTCCCGCGCTTCCGACGTTAACGCGTAAAGCGCCATCATGACGTGATCGTCGCCCGTTCCGAATCCGCCGACCCAGTGCTCCGGTCCGCTGTCTCCGTGGTCGCCGAGTCGTCCCGCTCGCCGCGCCGCCCCCTCGACAAAAGCGTCGAAGGACCCGGGCGGAATCGGTGGAAGACGATCCGTCACGCCCAGCGCCACCAACCCAGGCCACGTGATGCCGACGTTGAGGCAGTAGTCCGGCTTCCGAGTCGGCGAGACCGTGCGGGATCGTCGTTCGGTCCGGGGGTCGCGACATGCCAATCCTCGGCAGTCGTGATCTGGGGCGCGTCGCTTTCGTCGCCGGCGATGAGACGCCCCAACGAAGCGCGGGCCGCGGTGGGCGTCGCCACCTTCAGGAGGAAGTAGCGCACGGTCGGCATGCGATATCCGCGAACGATGATCCCTTGGATGTCAGGCAGTTCCAGCGTGTCCATGACTCACCTCGGGCTCTTGCCTGCTGCTGGTGGCGTGCTGCCATGGGCGCGGCGAGGAGGGCCTTGACATCTTGGACCTGAAGGCCGGGATAACCGGAATAGAAGGCGAGCGGCGCCAGATCGTGGTCCTTCACCCACTGCGGAGAAAGGCCCTGCGTGCTTCGACGTAGGCGTCGGTGGTGGATTCTTGGTGAACCTGAAGAGGAGGTCGAACGCCGGTCCGAGCTGGTCGGCGAAATCCTGGGCGTACTTGTCGAACGGGCCGTCATAGATGGTAAAGAAGCCGACGTGGTTATGCGGAAGCTTCACAGGTACGCGAAGTGGACAGTGCCTACGGCAGTCACCGCCCTTATTGATGTAGCGGGGAATTACCTGGAAGGCCGCTTAGACGGCTAGGACCGGAGAGGGGGCCCTTCATCGGCATGATCACGAGGAGAGGAAGCTGTTGCGCGCTCGCAGCGTCGAGTTCGACGCCAGCCTTGGCGGCCTCGGATCTGATCTGCAGCGCAGTCGCCCCTGGGTATGCCGAGTAGGAGTAGTCGGCGAAAGGCCGGCTACTGTGGGCTCTCGCCCACGCGATGAACGCCTTTCGATTGCTCGCGACCGGCGTCGGTGGTGGGATCGCTCACGTGCCCGAGTATCGGGATCCGAGGACCGGGGCCGAGATGGGTGGGCAAGCTCCTCGAGGACGTCGTCGAGTCGCCGCGTCGAAATCGGCGAGTAGGTAGACCTAAGGATTCCCGTTCTGAACCGCGGCTGTCGCGTCTGACATAATCGGACTCGCTCCCTTAGTCTGTGGTGTTATTCCGTAGGCGTGCTATTGGATGGCGATCGACGGTGGCCGCTCGGCGGCGGAGCAGCGGGCTCGGTCGCCTTCATGAGCAGCCCTTTCACCAGGGCGAGTTGCTCGGCCCTCGTGGCGACCTCGATGTCGGCGCCGTCGGCGACGAACTCGACGATGATCGGGTTGTCGCCTACCCGCTTCACCTCGCCCTCGTTCGCCTGACGCTCCCCCGAGACCCGATCGACCGCTACCAGCTGGTTGGTGAGCAGCAGCGGTGCCCAGTTCCAAACAAGGACATCGCGCACCCAATGGCCGGCACCGCGCTTCCACTTCGGGCTGAGACCGTCGATCTCGCCGCTGCTGACGCGAATCGCTCCGACGAATGCGCCCCGGCTGCCGTTTGACCCAGCGTTTTCGCCCAAAGACCAACGCTGCGAACGCAACGATCACGATCAGTTCGACGCCGAGGAGCGATGAGCAGCGCGATCAACATGACTGACTCCAATCGCGCCAGGCGAGGCGCCGGGTTGCCGCAGCACCCAGCGGTTGGGCGCGACCAGGAACGCGACGAGCGCGACGGGGACGATGAGGTCGACACCGAGCAGGGCGGCAGCGCAACGCACTGACCTCCACGACGCTGGCGCAAGCATTGCTCCGCCAAACGGGGGCTACCGGCCCTGACTGCTCGACATGGAACGTTGGTGGCCCGGCATCTGGTGTCTCAACCCGCGTCCACGTTGTCGATTCCATCTCGATGCTCTGTTCGCTCGCCGTGCGTTCTCGGTGTGTCCTTGGTCTGATCCCACCGGGGAATGAAGCCGTCGCGTCACACAGACTGTGTGAACCAGGTGATTGCCTGGGACGGCTGTTCTCCGGTTTGGTTCGGGGCGCGGCTCGTCCGCGAGACCGGCGTTCATGGTTGAGGCTCCTTCCTTCGGTCCGTAAATCCCGGCGTGACCGCGGATCCCCGCGAGGAGGCGCCGGCGGCTGCAGAGCTCGATCAACTGCTGCTCGACGCCAAGCTCTCGATTCCGCAACCTCGCGCAGGTTCGGTCAGTCGCGCCGAGCTGATCGAGGTGGCCCGCGCGAGCGAATGCCGCGTGGTCGGGGTGACTGCGCCGGCGGGTTACGGCAAGTCGACCTTGCTGGCTCAGTGGGCGACCGCCGAGGATCGTCGCGTCGCGTGGGTGTCCCTCGACCGCTTCGACGATGACCCCGCGGTCCTGCTGACCCTGCTGGCGTCGGCGTACGCCCGGGTCTCGCCGGGCAGCACCGACCTGGTCGCCGACATGGGCGGTCCGGCGTCTCGTTGCTGGGACGCGCCGCACCGCGTCTGGCCTCGGTGTTGAGGTCGAGCCCAGTTCCGTTCGTGCTCATGGTGGACGATCTTCACGAGCTCCGGTCGCCGGCCTGTCACGACGTGCTGGGCGTGGTGATCTCGGGGATTCCTCGCAGGCTCTCAACTGGTCGCGGCGAGTCGTTCCGAGCAGCCTCACCTGCCTCGGCTTCGGGCTTCGGGTGACTCGCTGGAGTTCGTGGCACGCGACCTGGCCCTCGACGCGGCTGGGGCCGAGCAGATCTTCGCGCAGGCACAAGTGAGACGTCACTCGCGGCCAGGCAGCAGCGGTGACCGAACGGACCGAAGGTTGGCCGGTCGGTCTGTACCTCAGCGCCGTGATCGCGCGCGACAACGGCGGCGATGCGCTGACGGTTTCCGGTGACGACCGATTTGTGGCCGACTACCTGTACCGCGAGTCGCTGAGTCAGCTGCCCGAGAGACGCAGCGGTTCCTGCGACGCACGGCGGTGCTCGATCAACTCTGTGCGCCGCTGTGCGATGCGGTCCTCGGTGAATCCGGCAGTCAGGAGCAGCTGCGTGGCCTGGAGGCTTCGAGCTTGTTCCTGATCCCGCTGGATCGGCGGCGCGAGTGGTATCGCTACCACGCGCTGTTCCGCGAGTTCCTGCTCGGTGAGCAGCGTCGAGTCGAGCCCGAGGTCATCACGAAGCTGCACCTGCGAGCCGCCGACTGGTATGAGTCCCATGGATCTCCGGCGCTGGCCCTCGAGCATCTGTTGAACACGACCGAGCTCGACCGCTGCGTCCAGCTGGTGACGGCGTTGGTGCTACCGACCTATCAGGCCGGTCAGATGTCGACTGTGCAGCGGTGGCTGTCTGCGGTCGGCGACTCCGCGATCGAGGCAGTATCCCCCGCTCGCGGTGGTGGCCGGCTGGATGGCGGTGCTGGCCGGGCGGACCGCCGAGGCACAACGGTGGGCGGCGATCCTCGACGCCGCTTCGTATGACCTGGCGCCGCCGACGGCACGGCGTCGTTCGACTCGTCGCGGGCCATGCTGCGAGCCATCATGTGTGCAAGCCGGCCCCGAGCAGATGCTGGCCGATGCGAGCTTCGCGGTCGCCCAGGAGCCGCCGTGGAGCCCGTGGCGCGACACCGCGCTGTGCATCTGCGCCGAGGCTCAGCTGCTCACCGGAGACATTGACCAGGCATACGCCCTGTTCGCGGAGTCGATCCGCCGCCGCAGCGATCAGCGGCAACGCCGGTTCGCTCGTTCTCAGCGAGGCCGAGCTCGCGCTGCTGGCGATGGATCACGGGCGGTGGGCCGAGGCCACCGAGCGAATGGAATTGGCACGCGCAGCCATCGATGAGCACCGGTTGCACGACTACGCCATCAGCCGTGCTCGCCTTCGCCGCGGCGGCCCGGCTCGCGGTCCACCGCGGCGACCTGGAGGAGGCGGACCGCCAGCTCGCGCGGGCGATGCGAGCACGTCCATCGTGCACGATCGCGCTGCCATTCATCGCCGTGCGCGTGCGACTGCTGCTCGCCAAGGTGTTCTTGACCAGGGCCGAAACCGCGCACCGCTCGGCACCTGCTGCGTGAGATCGACGACATCCTGCTCCACCGTCCGGACCTGGGCGCGCTCGTCGACGAGGTCTCGGAGTTTCGCGAGATCGTCACCTCGAGCACCCAGTCGGGAGCGACCGGCGGATCGCCCCTCACCCCGGCCGAGCTTCGGCTGCTCCCGTACCTGCAGACGCACCTCACGATCGGCGAGATCGGCGAGCGGCTGTTCGTCTCCCGCAACACCGTCAGCACCGAGGTCAGCTCGATCTATCGAAAGCTGGGCGTCTCCTCACGCACCGACGCCGTGCAGCAGGCGACGGCGATCGGACTGCTCGGCGGGTAGCCGACATCACCCGCCGACGGCCGTTCCAGGGCGTCGTTGATGTCGTACCCCAGCGCCATCGCCAGGTTCGGGGCGGCCGCGACCGCACACGGAAGCCCGACGAGGGGAATGACGCCGAACAGCACGTCAACGATCTCGGCGGCCGTCGCGCCCGCGTCGACCGCAGCGTCGGCCTGCGCTGCGTAGGACGGAATGGCGCCACCGACGGCGACCAAGGCGGCGAGCCGGACCAGGGAGAGCGTCCGGGCATCGAGCACGGGATCGAGCCATGCGGGGTCGACTCCGGCTCCACCCAGGGTGTTTGGTCAAGCTCGGCATCATTGATGGCAAGGCGGAGCAGCCGGTCGGTGTAGTTCAAGGCCATCCCATCCTCCAGCACGTCGCTTCGGACGACATCACCCCAAATCCTGACTGGCACGCCTGATCGGGTGGGGGCCGCACTGACCATTGAGCACCGAAGCAGCTCAGGCTGCATCACGCATATCACGTGATTCGTGCCGTCCGCTCGGTCGTTGCCGCCGTGCTCCAGCCGGTCAAGGGGTCTGCGCCTTCTGCTGGGCCTGTTGTTGGCGGCCAAGCTGGACTGCGCCGAGGAACACGCGGACCACGAGGCCGAGCACGATCAGGTCGAGGATCATCTGCGCCATGACGAAGACGCGGGCCGTTTGGCTGGTGGCTGTGATGTCGCCGAAGCCGACCGTGGCGAACACCGTGACCGTGAAGTACAGCGAGTCGGTCCGGGTGAGCGAATGACGTTGAAGTTGTCGGGATCGGCTTGAGCCATCAGGAAGTAGCTGGCCGCGAAAAGTAGCAGGAACAGCGGCACGGTGATCGCGAGCGCTTCAATCCCCCGAACGGCGGAGTGTCGGATGCCGGATGATGGCGATCTACCTGGTAGGCCGCGACGGCGGTCAACGCGAGTAGTCCAGCCGCGAGGGACACGCCGAGCGGAACACCGCTCAAGCGGTCAAGCGGCACGACGTAGTACGCCGCGACGACAACGACGATGGTCGCTAACGCTCGGAGCAGCCCGACGGTCATCAGTCGACGACGCGCCGCCGTGGGCTCGGCTTGGATCGGTGCTGTAGTCACGTCGTGATTCTCTCGGTTCAATCCGAGCATCTGTCCGGACCGCCGTGTGCCCTCGCTGTTTCGCTAGCGGGGTGTCCCGCTGTCGCGGCCGATGCGTTCACCCAATTGCGAGCAGACGCCAGTCGCACTACGACCCCGAAGGTCATATCCGGCGCGCCGACACCCCTGCGTCAGACGCCCTCGAGCGCTTCCACGCGCCCAGATCGGACCGCCTTCACGAAGTCCTGGAAGTCCTGCTCGTTCTGATCCGCGTAGCGCTCGGCGAAGTCGGTGATCGCTTGGTCGAACGCGTCGTCGTCGCCCAGGTAGGCGGCGAAGGCGACCGGGTCCCCTGATCGGGCGTGCGCCCGCGCCAATGTCCAGCCGCAAATGCCGGCGTAGAACGTCAGCCCGAACGGTGACATCGCCTCGACCAGCGCCGAGCCCTTCATGTCGCGAAGCTGCCGCCAGTAAAAGTGCCGGTTGGCTTCCACGCCTCGTGTCCAGCCCAGAAAGATGTCGCTCGCGGCCTGCATCATCCGCTGTCCCCGCACGACGCGCTCGCCGGGCTGCTTATAGCGGCTCTTTGGCAGGTGATCCTCCAGTACCGACGCCGTCGCCTCCTTGACCTGCAGGAACAATGGGTCCGCGGAGTCTCGTCCCTGGAGCAGGACGATGAAAGCCCGGGTGCCGACGCTGCCCACGCCCACCACCTTGCGGGCCACATCGACGATCTCGAAGCGCTCCAACAGCTCGCGCCGATCGTCCGGCAAGGTCGACCTATAGGCCCGCAGCTGTTCGTGGATGGCACGGCGGAAGTCCTCGGCGGACATGCCGTGGGTCGCGGCCAGCTCGCGTGCCGGGACGACGATCGGCGGCTGGCTGACGATCCGGTACTGCCCGTCGACCAGCTCGCTGAGCTTGGACAGCGCCTGCAGGCTGTCGCGGGTGCGAGCCTTCTCCCGATTCCGCTCGGCGGTCTTCTGGGCCGTCTTTGCCGCCTTCGCGTCCTGCTTTGCATTCTTCAACTTCGACTTCTTTGTCGTCTTGTCGACGGTGCCGCGGATAGCGTTCATGAGCTCATCCTCGGCCAAGTGGGAGTACCAGATGTCCATCGTTCGTATCTCGGCGAACTCCGCCATCGCCTCCCGGTACGCCGTTACGGACGCCAGCGTCGATGACCGCGCGTCTGCCTTGGAGAATCCATTGTTACGGCTTGCAATCATGAAGCTGGCAGCGAGCCGCTTCACGTCGTATTCGAACGGCCCCGGCAGCGTCTCGTCGAAGTCGTTCAGATCGAATAGCAGCCTCCGCTCGGGAGAGGCGAACACTCCGAAGTTCGACAGGTGGGCGTCGCCGCACAACTGTGCGGCGAGACCCGAGGTCGGAGTGTCCTTGAGGTCCGCGGCCATGATCTTCGCCGCACCTCGGTAGAAAGTGAACGGCGAGACCATCATCCGGCCATGGCGGACCGGCACCAGGTCGGGCTCACGGGTGAGGTTCTGCCCCTCCAGCAGAGCTACCGGATCAGGCCGGTCCGCGGCCGGGCGCCAACCTGTGTGACTCGAACGAGGCGTCTGGTCCCTGGCGACGTCACCCTTGGCTTTGCGTTCGACCGCGCTGAGGTGCGTTATCTGTTTCACCGGCACCGGCCTACCTCCCGTTCCAGATCTTGATACGGCTCGACAAATCAGCCTTCGCTAACGCTAATTGCGCACCGCCTTGATGGCTTCACTCGATTTGCGTGATGCAGAGGCCCACGGGTCGGCACGCGCGGCCCTGGATCACTTCCCGCTCCCCCACCGGGTGCCGCGGGCGAAGCCGCACGGGCCGGACATGAACGCGACCACCGCGATGATCAGCGCGAGGACTAACACCGTCGTCGCGCGCTCGTAGCGCTGTTCAACATCGACTACTACCTCGTCGGCTCCGAAGGCCTGGTCATCAACGTCGACTTCGCCACCTGGGGTTGGGTAAATATCCCTGATCTTCGGGCTCGTCGTGGTGGCCACCGGCTTCGGCGCTATGTCCGGGAACACGGTGGCACGCGTGATCGGCATCGTGCTCGCGGTGCTGAGTGCGATCCTCAACCTCGTGTTCCTCGCCGCCTATCCGATCTTGTCGACGACCGTGATCACCCTCGACGTCCTGGTGATCTACGCGCTCGACGAGGACGCCGCGCAGCTCGGGATAAACCCCGTACTCAGCGGTGCCAAGGTCGAGGACGAAGGGCTTTACCCCGTCCAGCACGGGTACTGGGTCAAAGCAATGCGGGATGGCATTGACTCGGAATCAAAGGCGCAGGCGCAGTAGCGGAAATCTTGGAGACGCTGTGAGCATTTCGATTGAAGAGGTCGAGCAGTTCCTCTACCGCGAGGCGCGCTATCTCGACGACCGTGACTTCGAGGCCTGGCTCGAGTGCTACACGCCGGACGCCGAGTTCTGGATGCCGGCCTGGGACGACGACGACACGCTGGTCACCGACCCACAGACCGAGATATCCCTCATCTGGTATCCGAACCGTGGTGGCCTGGAGGACCGCGTCTTCCGCATCAAGACCGATCGATCGAGCGCGACAAGCCTCCCCGAACCAAGGACGGGGCACAACATCGCCAATGTCGAGATCATCGCGCAGCAGGACAACGAGTGCGAGATCCGGTTCAACTGGTTCACCCTCTACTACCGGTACCAAACGCTAGATACGTATTTCGGCACCTCGTTCTACACGCTTGATACGTCGGGCCAGGACCCGAAGATCAAGTACAAGAAGGTCATTCTCAAGAACGACTTCATCCATCACGTCGTGGACATCTACCATGTCTAGTTACCAAATCGCGCTCAATTTCGAGGACGGCGTCACGCGGTTCATCGAGTGTCCCGAGGGCGAGATCGTATCGGACGCTTCATACCGAGCTCGCATCAACATTCCGCTAGATTGCCGAGACGGCGTCTGCGGCACGTGCAAGAGCTTCTGCGAGTCCGGTGAGTACGAGCTCGGCGACTACGTCGAGGACGAGGCGATGACCGCGGACGAGGCCGAGCAGGGGTACGTCCTGACCTGCCAGATGACCCCGCAGTCGGACTGCGTTATCCGCATCCCGACCACCTCCGACGTCGCGAAGACCGGCGTCACGTCTCATCCCGGGACGGTCAGCGTCATCGACCGGATCTCCGAATCGACGACGGCGTTCTCCATTAGCCTCGATAACAGGTCCGCCTTCGGCTTCTTGCCCGGCCAGTACGTGAACATCCTGGTGCCGGGGACCGACCAGACCCGGTCCTACTCGTTCAGCTCAGGGCCACACGCCGAGGAGATCTCCTTCCTGCTTCGCGACACGCCTACCGGCGCGCTCCCTAGCTACCTCAGGGACCGCGCGAAGCCGGGCGATGCCATCGAATTCCACGGGCCCCTTGGCAGCTTCTACCTGCGGCCCATCCAACGGCCGTTGCTGTTGCTGGCGGGTGGAACCGGTATTGCGCCGTTCCTCTCGATGCTGGAGAAGATCGATGTGGACGGCAGCGACCATCCGATCCACCTGATCTTCGGCGTCACGAACGACCCGGATCTGATCAAGGTGGATGAGCTGGAGGCGGCGTCCAAGCGGATACCGAACTTCACGTTCACCTGCACGGTGGCCGACGAGGCCAGCGCTTTCCCGAACAAGGGCTACGTCACGCGCTACATCGAGCCGGTGCACATGAACGGTGGAGATGTGGATGTCTATCTGTGTGGACCGCCGGCCATGGTGGACGCAGTCCGGAGCTTCCTGACCGCGCAGAGCGCCGCACCCACGAACTTCTATTACGAGAAGTTCTCCGGAACGGGGCTTGTGGTCGAGACCGGCCAGGAGCGCTTGAAGCCCGTCGAGTCGGACGAAGCGTTCAACGCGCGGATGGTGCTGGAGATCGGTGCAGCGCAGCTCACCGTCGGCAAGCTGTCCGACGAGCAGCTCGCAGATATGCGCGGCCTCGCCGAGGCAACGGCTCCGCTCGTGTCCGATGGGCACTTCACCGACGTTGCGGGCTACCGGGAGACCAACGCGGCGTTCCATCACTGGCTCATCGAGAGCACCGGCAACAACACACTGATCGAGGCCTACAAGCGGCTCAGCGTGCTCGAGTACATGGAGCAGGCCCTCACGCCCGACGTCGACGTGGTCGGCGACATCATCCAGGACCACCTGGACATCGTCGCTGCTTACGAACGCGGGGATCTGGACGCCGCGCGCGACCTGATCGTGTCCCATAGCGAGCATGCCAAGGCGACGATGCGCGCGGGCATCGAAAAGCAGGGCGCGCCGTGAGCAGCATGCGCTCACGGCCGTCCGGATCCCGATAGGTGACGGCCGTGATTCACCAGGGTCGGTTCGACAACAAGGTCGTCGTCGTGACCGGTGCCGCGCAAGGAATCGGTGAAACGGTCGCCACCGGAATTGCCGGTGAGGGCGGCAAGGTTGCGCTCGTAGACCGTTCAGAGCTGGTCAATGAACTTTCCGAGAAACTGAATGCTGGTGGAGCCGAGACGGTCCCACTCCTCGGCGATCTGGAGCAATTCTCTGATTGCACAGAGGTCATGAAAAAGGCCACCCGTTCATTCGGCGGTATCGATGTTCTCATCAACAACGTCGGCGGCACGATCTGGACCAAGCCCTACGCCGAGTACAAGGACGAGGAGATTCAGGCGGAGGTCAGGCGCTCGCTGTTTCCCACATTGTGGTGCTGCCGGGCTGTTCTGCCGCACATGTTGAAGCGGGGCGGCGGGGTGATCGTGAACGTTTCCTCGGTAGCGACGCGCGGGGTGAATCGAGTGCCCTACGCCGCAGCCAAAGGAGGGGTCAACGCGATCACGGCTTCGTTGGCCTTCGAGTACGCAGATCAGGGGATTCGAGTGGTCGGAACCGCGCCGGGCGGCACGGACGCACCTGAACGCCGGATTCCCCGCGGCACGACGAAGCGGAAGACCAAGCGCGAGAAAGACTGGTATCAGGCGATCATCGACCAAACGGTTAATTCGTCGCTCATGAAGCGCTACGGCACGTTGCAGGAACAGGCTGCTCCGATTCTGTTTCTCGCATCTGACGAAGCGTCGTACATCACGGGTGTGACCCTCCCGGTCGCGGGAGGCGATCTAGGTTGAGTCCAGCGAAAGGAAGCACCCAATCGGTGTGCCGCTGAATCGAGTGTTGGCGCACGAAAACTCACGGAGAATTGCTCATGGAGGGCAGGTGGGCGACTACATCATGGCCCCCTCGGTGACACTCTCCGCCGCGCAGCGCGCCGTTGCTGCCGCGGTCTGCGAGGCCGAGCGGATCGCCGTTGACGTGTGCGTGGCGGCAGCCGACAGTGCGGGACATCTCCTGGCGTTTGCGCGAATGGACCGGGCTCCCGTCCTCTGCATTCAGATATCACAGGACAAGGCGTTCTCGGTGGCAACCTTCGGCGGGCTGCCGACCGGCGAGTGGTGGCGGCTGTTGGAGTCCGAGCCGGCATTGCTGCACGGCATCACAAAGACCGATCGACTCGTGGTGTTCGGAGGCGGCGTTCCACTCGTCTCCGACGGCCGCACCATCGGCGCCATCGGGGTATCAGGCGGGTCGAGCGAGCAGGACGTGCGGATTGCCGAGGCCGGTGCCGCCGAATTGGCGTGACATGCCGCGGGCCAGTCGCTGAGCGGATGGAGGAGGAAATGACCGGCTATTTCCAGGCCTTTGACATGGACCGGTTGGAGAAGGTGCACGCTGCGGGCGCGAGCCCGTACCAAGAATTCCTGCGCCGGCGCGGCATGTCTGTCGGTCTGTATGTGTTGCCCAAGGGCGGCAAGGACATGCAACACCTGCACGCGTCGGACGAGGTTTACGTCGTGATGCGCGGCAGCGGAACCCTCCGGGTCGGCAATCAGGATCAACCGGTGAAGGCAGGCAGCATCGTCTCTGTCGACCACGGCGAAGATCATCGATTCGTCGATATCGAGGACGAGCTTCATCTGCTGGTGGTGTTTGCACCGCCCGAAGAGCCGGATGACTAGCGGCTGTCCGGAGCCCTGATTCCGACGCCGGCCAGGCCCTTGCTCGGATCATGACGTCTTCGTTCCCGATGGATGGCGGGGTCTCATGCATGTCCGCCTGATCACGGCAACCGGGGCCACGGAAGTTCCGCTCTCGGCCGCGACAGGAGCGATCGGCATCGACGACCGCCTTCTCTGGGTGGACCTGGATCACACCGAAGAACACGGCATGGCTCTCTTGACGACGTTTTTTGAAGTGCGGCCCGCCGATCTGCAGGACTGCCACGCGCGATCCCCAGTCTCAAAGCTCCATCCCTACGAAGACCATCATTTCAGCGCGATAAATGGCCTCGTCCGCGGCCGAGACGACCGATTGTACTTTCAACCCCTCAAGGTCTTTCTCAACTCCAGGGTCCTGTTCACCGTACTCGGGCCGACCAGTACCGCCTTGATCGACCATGGCGCTCGCCACGAAATCGAGGCCATCCGTCGACGGATCGATGGCGGCACATTCCTACCGACGTCATCCCTCGAGCTCATTGCTGCTCTGAGGCGAGAGATGATGGCAACCTTGGAGGACCTCATCGCCGCGGCCGCCAGCCAGGTTGCTGACTTCGAGCGGAAGGCAGCGCGGTTCGATCCGGTGAAGGTTGAGAAGCTACTCGAGGAGCTGTTCGCGCTCCGTCACGATCTGCAGACAATCCGTACGAGCGCAGCCCAAGCGCAGCAGTCCTATACCAATCTAATCGAAACGATGACGCTCCAGGATCGGCTGCTGCCGCTCGACATGCGCCAGTTGAATGAGCTTCGACTCGGCTTCGGCAACATAGTGCAAACCACCGATCTGGAGCGTGAATACCTGCAGGAGATGCTGGACCTCTTCCAGACCCGCGTCGGTACCGAGCTGAACCGCTTCGTCCGTAAGGTGACCGCGTGGGGTTCGGTGGGCCTGGCCTGCACCGTCATCGCAAGTATCTACGGCATGAACTTCGCGTACATGCCGGAGCTGGAGTGGGTTTGGGGCTACCCGACCGCAATCGGCATCATGATCTTACTAGGCGCAACTCTGGTCATCTTCTTCCGGAGGAAGGGGTGGCTGTGAGGGACCGGCCATCATCTTTGGCGCATGTGCAGCGATCTGCGCTGCTGTGCTCCGCGGCCCTCAGACATCGCCGCAAGCCGCAACTGCCCTGTTCGATTCCAACCTAGGAGTGAAATGGCCAACCGCACATATTCGGTGAGTGAGATCGTCGGCACCTCCGACCAGGACGTCAACAACGCCATCCGCAACGGTGTCAAGCGAGCCGCGCAGACGATTCGCCACCTGGACTGGTTCGAGGTGGTCGAGGTTCGCGGCGCAATCACGGAGGGCGAAGTGACCCACTACCAGGTGACGATGAAGGTCGGTTTCCGTCTCGAGGACACTCCCGAGGAGGGCTAACCTCCGGAGGACGTCCGGGGCCGCAGAGGCTCGTGTGCGTGGCCGCCGCGGACCCGCAGCAGCGCTCCGTCATGCCGCTAGGACTTCTCCCGATGCGAAGGCACCCTCGCCCCGGCGAGGCTGCTCGTGTCTCTGTACTCCACGTCAGCTCCTCGCCGCTCTGACCACCGTCCGGGCGGCCGGAATAGCGCCTGGAGCCGGAGCACGGGCTGCAGCGAACACGGAGGTACCAACGAATGGCGGGCGGGTCGAACCAGCCGGGCCGCTCGGTCATCAGCAAGATCAGCATGATCCTCTTGGCGGTGTCTGAGGGCGGCGGCACCCTGACGGAGATCACGGCCCGTTCCGAGCTTCCGCTGTCGACCGTCCATCGGCTGGCCACCGAACTCGCTGCTTGGCGCGTGCTCGAGCGGAGCAGTAATGGAAGCTACCGGGCGGGTCCGCCCTTGCGCGCGCTCGGTCAGAGCGCACAAGACGGCGGCGATGACGTCGGCGGCCTGGAGTCGAGTTTCCGGGACCGGGCGGTCCCGGTGATGGACGACGTGTTTCGGGCGATCGGGGTCCGAGTCCGGGTAGGTTTCCTCGACGACGCACACGACGTTGCATACGTCCAGAAGGACTCACTGCATCGTCCGGTGTCGCGGGAATGTGCGGCCGCACGCCTACCGGCTCACGCGACAGCACTCGGCAAGGCATTGCTCGCGTTCTCTGCGGCGCCGGTTGTCAGCTCGGCGTTGGCTCGGCCGCTGAGGCGGTTTACGGCGTTCACGGCGACGTGCCCGCGGCAACTGCGCTCGATGCTCAGGACCATCCGGGCGACCCGGCTAGCCGTGTCCGACCGGGAGCTGCGGCTGGACTCCGCTGCGGTGGCCGCTCCCGTCCTCGGCCCCAAGGGCCAGGTCGTGGCCGCGATCGAGCTCGAGGCAGACGATCTTGCAGAGGACGTCGTCGCGTGGCGGCCAATCCTCGTCGTTGCGGCGGGTACTCTCTCGCGAGAGCTCGCGCTGCGTTCGCCGTCTCGGCCGGCTGCGGGCCCCAACCAGATGCGAGGCGCGTCGCCCCCGGAGCGACCGATGCATCAGTCGGCTAGGGATTGGCGCTATCACCAGCCGGTGGGCGATGTACGGCTGCGCGACCCCTTTGTCGCGGAGGCGGTAGCGGCCAGCCGTCGAATCCCCTGGCCGTGATCGTCAATCTCCTCGATCGACTCGGCGAGCAGCGGCGCGAGCGCTTCGAGCTTGGCGCCACAGCTCATCGGACGCGCGCCGCGAACGTCGGTCCGTCGTACCCGAACCTGCCAGGCCCGCCCGCCACTCTCCCGTACGGTCACCATTCCGTCATCGTCGGCCCCGAACGAGTGCGGATCGACAATCAGCGCCGCGGCGTCACGCAGTCCGGTGAGCGCGCGCACTGTGATATCGGCGACCTGACCCGCAGCGTGCCAGGTGGAACGTCCTCGGCAGTGCGCCAGCTCCACCTCACCCGTCGCCGCCGCGCTGCGCACGTCGGTGATGCTGTCGGCGTCGAGCCGGCCGTAGAGGTACCCACTCGGCAGCGCGACCGCGGTCGGGGCGAAGCGGTGCCCGCCGAGGTGCGAACACTCCCAGACGGTTGGATCGGCATCGATCGCCCGCGCAAGCGCCCGCCCGGCAAAGGCGCAGCACGGGTCGCGCCCGCCGTGGGTGCAGAGCAGCACAGCCGGCTCCTCGAGCGGCGTGCCCGGAAGAGCGGGCGCGTTCTCTGCGGCGAGCGCAGCGAGGTCGAGGTCGAGCAACTCCGCGGTGTGCGACACGTTGAAGCCGTGCAGCCGGCCGGAGCGAACGGTGGTGTCCGCGAGCAACACCTGGTGACCGCCGGGGTGCGCCGCGCGGCCGAGCCGACGGATGAACGTCAGCCTCCAGCCGGCCGCTGCGCTGCGGGCGACCAGCTCGGTTACGGCCGGGTCGACATCTGCCGAGGGGCCACCGGGCCACGGACGGGGATGCTCCAGGCAGAGCCAACGCGGGGCGTGGACGGCGGTGCCCGCCAGCGGCTCGTCGAGCGCTCGGGCCTGCTCGGAGCACGGCGCGTCGTCCATGCTCAGAACTTACTTAGCCGGAAGCGCCAAGTGCCGCGAGTGGGGTCGGTGCCACAAACATGACACAGATTGTGATCTTGCATCCGGGCGAGATGGGCGCGGCGATCGGCAGCGCTCTGAGCGCGGTCGGAAATGACCTGTACTGGCTGCCACACGGCCGCGGACCGGCCAGCCGACTTCGTGCCCACCAGGCCGGACTGCAGGACCGTACGGACGTGCTCGCCTGTGATGCGGTGATCTCGATCTGTCCTCCACAGGCAGCAGTGGCAACCGCGAAGTCGGTGGGCAGGTTCACCGGCCTGTACCTCGACGCCAACGCCATCAGCCCGTCCACAGCTGGCGAGGTGGCGAGGATCCTCACCGCGGCCGGGGGTACCTACGTCGACGGCGGCGTGATCGGCCCTCCGCCCACGCGCGGGGGGACGACCCGGATCTACCTCAGTGGCCGACGAGCCGGTGAGGCAGCGGCGATATTCGCCAACACCCGGCTCGAACCGCGCATCCTCGAGGCAGGCGACTTCGCGGCATCAAGCATGAAGATGTGCTACGCCGCGTGGACCAAGATCAGCGCCGCGCTGACGTTGGCCGCCCGCGGAGCCGCCAACGAGCTGGGTGTCGGCGAGGCGCTCAACGATGAGTGGGCACTCTCCCAGCCGGGACTGGACAAGCGATACGAAGCGGCGCTGGCCTCGGCTGAGGGAAAGGGTTGGCGTTGGGTCGAGGAGATGCGACAGGTCGCCACTACCTTCAGCGACGCCGGGCAGCCCGGTGAGTTCGGTCAGGCCGCGGCGGCCGTATTCGCTCGGTTCGACCGTCCAGAAAGCGCTCAGGCGACCACATGAGCTGATTGCCCCGCGGGCCTGACGCCGCCTCAGGCAACGAGGAAGGACAGCAACGATGGAGTACACCCGTCTCGGCGCGTCAGGGCTGAAGGTCAGCCGGATCGCGCTGGGCTGCATGAGCTTCGGCGACACCTCACGCGGGTTCAGCGAATGGTCCCTCGACGACGTGGCCGGCGAGCCGATCTTCCGGCAGGCCGTCGAGCTCGGCATCACGTTCTGGGACACGGCCAACGTGTACGGCCATGGCAGCTCGGAGGAGATCGTTGGCCGGGCGGTGAAGAAGTACACCCGCCGCGAGGACATCGTGCTCGCCACCAAGGTGTTCTTCCCGATGCACGACGGCTCGGGAGGATCCGGGCTGTCCCGCAAGGCGGTCCTTGAACAGATCGACGCCTCACTAGCCAGGCTCGACGTCGACTACGTCGACCTCTACCAGATCCACCGCTTCGACCCCAACACCCCGGTTGAGGAGACCATGGAAGCCCTGCACGACGTGGTGAAGGCCGGCAAGGCCCGCTACATCGGCGCGTCCTCGATGTGGGCCTGGCAGTTCGCCACGCTGCAGCACGCCGCCGAGCGCAGCCCCGGAACCAAGTTCGTCTCGATGCAGAACCAGTACAGCCTGGTGGAGCGAGAGGACGAGCGCGAGATGTTCGGCCTGCTCGCCGACCAGGGAGTAGGCAGCATGCCATGGAGCCCGCTGGCCAAGGGTCTGCTGGCTCGACCGTGGGGCGGCGGCGACACCCGCCGTGCCGGCACCGACCCGTTGCACGCCCGCTACTCCGGCGAGGCGAATAGACCTATCGTCGAGGCCGTCCACCGTGTCGGGGAGGACCGAGGCGTGCCGATGGCGCAGGTCGCCCTGGCCTGGGTGCTGAAGAACCCGGTCGTCGCCGCGCCCATCGTGGGTGCCACCAAGCCCCACCACCTCCCCGACGCCGCCGCCGCGCTCGAACTGGATCTCACCGACGAAGAGATCCACACCCTCGAACAGCCCTACACACCGCGATGGCCCACCGGGTTCTAGCTGCCGGGGTCGCTGACACCCGGGCAGCGGAGGAGATGGCCACCCGCCATCCGAGGGTGTTCATCGCTGGCGATGCCTGCCACACGCACAGCGCGAAGGCCGGTCAGGGCATGAACGTGTCCATGGCCGACACCTGGAACCTGGGGTGGAAGCTGGGCGCCGTGCTGAGCGGGTCGGCCAGGCCAGAGCTCCTGCACACCTACTCCGACGAGCGTCAGAAGATCGCCAAGCAACTCATCGAATTCGACCGAGAGTTCTCGAAGATGTTCAGCGCCCACCCAACGGAGTCCGGCGGCGCCGAGGAAGAGGGTGTCGACCCGGAGGAGTTCCAGCAGTACTTCATCACGCAGGGCCGGTTCACCGCGGGCGTCGCGACGAGGTACGCCCCGTCAATGATCACCGCCGAAGCGATGTTCCAGCACCTGGCGGCGGGCTTCCCGGTCGGGATGCGCTTCCACTCTGCCCCGGTCGTCCGGTTGGCCGATGCGAAGCCGGTCCACCTCGGTCATGTCGCCCGCGCGGACGGCGCCTGGCGGGTCTACGTTTTCGCCGACCGGAACGATCCGACCGGCGCAACCTCCCACTTCCGGGAGCTGTGCGAGTTCCTGGCATCGGACGCGTCTCCGATCAGGCGCTTCACCCCGGCCGACGCCGACCCCGACTCCATCATTGACATCCGTGCCATCCTCCAGCAGGGGCATCGCGACCTCGACGTCGACAGGATGCCGTCGGTCCTGCTGCCTCGGCAGGGCAGGTTCGGCCTCCTGATCGACTACGAGAAGATGTACTGCCCCGGACCCGAAAGCCGATGACATCTTCGAGTTGCGAGAGGTGAACCGCGAGACTGGATGTTTGGTCGTCGTCCGCCCGGACCAGTACGTCTCGCACGTGCTCCCGTTGCACGGACACGACCCACTGACCGACTTCTTCGCCGGCGTCTTGATCGACGCCCAGTAAGGCCGCCACGTCAGGCGGCTTCGAGCGACCGACCGCGTCCGTGAGTACACGTAGTGCCGCGACGGCGATTCGCCGCTTGCCCGCTTGCGGCTCACACCTCTTGTGCGAGGTCGCCGACGAGGAAAGGACCCTGATGACCACCGAAGAAACTGCCCGCCCCTGGTGGCCGCCTTCGGATTGGCTCCGCGCATGGGCGTCGTTGTTCCCGCCCGCACCGCAGAGCCTCAACCAGCCGATACTGCCCGGCTGGACCCTCGCGCCGGTACTCAATGTCAACTCCGCCAATTCGAGCGCACCCCAGACCGAAGCCGAGATCGTGCAACGGCACAGCTACGGGCGCCAACTCGGTCGCATCTCTGATGCACTCGAGGCGCTGATCGAACTCAGCGGTGCCGCCCAGGACAAGCGCCTCACCGAGTTCATCACCATGAAGCAGGAAATCGACGCAATGAAGCTGGATGCTTCTGCGGATCGCATCGAGCAACTGGTCAAGGATCTCGCCGTCCTAAGGAATGCCAGACCGGACGACCATCGTCGGCTGCACGATCTACTTCGCCGCGTGCTCGAAGACGGCTAGACCGCCGCCCCGATTAACGGCGTGCAGGTCGTCCGCGTCGTCGACGCCTCGATCGTGCCGCGCACCGCCAGCGTCGCGATCAGTACGACACCCGTGCTCATCGGAGTGCGTATCTCGGAGATCTGACCCGACCTTCGCCGATGGTGCGCCTACTTTTGCTGGGCGCCATTTCGCAGTCTCGACGAGGTAGTTGTCGGCGGTACGGTCCCAGCGTGCCGCGCCTGGGCCACGTGATCCTATTCGTCTCCAATCTGGCCACGTCGGTGCAGTTTTGTCGGGACGTCGCTGGGCTGGAGCACAGCTTCACCGACGCTGGATACGCCGAGTTTCGGACCGGGCCGACACGCTTCGCGCTGTATGAGCGGCGTCGGGCGGAGTGGATGACCAGCCATCCGGTGATGCCCGGCCCGGCCGGCGAGATTGTGCTCATTGTCGAGGACGTCGACGTGGTGGCAGCGGCGCTGCGCGGCCATGCGGTCCCACTGCTTGCCGAGCGGCTCGACCGCCCCTGGGGGCACCGCACCCTGCACGTCGCGGACCCGGACGGGTTCATCGTCGAATTCGCCCAGGAGATCCCGCGGGCGCGATCGCGGCATCGGGGCTAGCCACTGTGGCATCGACCGCGGCGGCGAAGCGAGTAGCAGGTCTGGGCGATCTTTGGTGATAGCCCTGACTCCGCCGATCAGCTGTGGATCTTGATTGCACTACCGAAGCCGAGGTTGTTCGGCTGCTGAATCGCGATGTGCAGGAAACCGAGCTGTTCAAGCTGTTGTGCACGCCGCAGCGGACCAACATCGATCGGACGGAGGCCGCCGTCGGACACGATCTGCGAGACTTTCTGCTTTGCGTCCCGGTCATCACCCGCGATCAACACGTCAAGTTGTTGTCCGGCCACCTCGCCAGACACGAGGGTCGGTGCGAAGGTCGTGTTGAACGCCTTCACAACAGGCGTGCCCGCCGGGACGAGCTCCTGGACCTCCTCTGCGGAGGAGACCCCCGGTTGAGTCGCCAGGCTGTCCCAGGTTTCGGTGTTGACCGGGTTTGTGATGTCGACGACCACCTTGCCCGGCAACTGGTCGGCGTACTGCTGGACTGCGTCCTTGATTCCCGGGTAGTAGACAGCGAAGACAACAACATCTCCGCCGAACGCCTCGGCTGGACTCAGCGCACTCGCAGAACCACCGAGCTCATCGGCCAGTTTTCGAGCATCCGCAGGATCCCGGTCAACGATCTGTACCTCATGCCCGCCGGCGACCGCCCGGCTGCCGATTCCGCGGCCCATGTTCCCCGCACCAACAATCGTGATCTTCATCCTCTGCCTCCGCTTCGAGGGGCGGCCGTACAGCCCGATACTCCCGATCAGGCGTCACAGTCACGCGATTCTCAAGGCTGAACGGCGTGACACCTGCACGTTCGTCGCCCCCGGCGGGCGCAGACTGTTCGGCCATGCTGCGAGTCAATCACTCTGTGTGATGCTTCGCCCCAGGTTCTTGTCCAGTCTTTTAGCACGTAACAGGCTCTCGTGGACAAGGCTCTCGATGAGGACGGTTCCCCGGACGCCGCGGCCAAGCGGGTGTCTTCGGCACACCGTCCGCCGTCGCTGCCGGGTGACCACGGACGCGCTGACTAGCGCTGGCGCGATGCCTGGCCGATCGCGCCGCCTTTGCCAGTCGATCTAGGCGACATCGGCGCCGACGAGGTCATGCTCGGGCGGGAGTGTCGATCTTTGTAATGTGCCGGTAACCTAATGAACACCTGCCCGGTCTCGCGGCTGATCATCCGGGCCCCGGCCGGAGGTGGGTCGATGAAGCGGAGGGTCGGAGCGAGCCGGATCGCACGGCTCCGCGTGCTTGATCTGCCGGGGCGGGGCGCGACCGCTGTGCAGGATTACGTGGGTCCGCCCGGAGCGCCGACGCTCGTTCTGCTGCACGGGGTCGCCCTCACTGCGGAGCTGAACTGGTCACGCGTGATGGACGCCCTCGGCGGGCACTACCGGGTGATCGCCTTCGATCAGCGTGGGCACGGCGGCGGGTCGCCGGGCTCATCGCCGTTTCGGCTTGAGGACTGCGCCGACGACGTCGCCGCCGCAATGGACGAGCTCGGTGTCGACGAGTGCATCCCGGTGGGGTACTCCATGGGCGGCTGTATCGCTCAGTTGATGTGGCGCCGACACCCGGAGCGCACCGCGGGGATGGTGCTGTGTGCGTCGGCGCGCAACGTGCTTGGGTCCCCGCTGGAGCGCTACGTCGCTTCCCTGATGCCGTTCACGGTGGCCACGGCGCGTCTCGCGCGGATGATGGTGCCGCTCGGTGGCGATCTCGTCGGGGCCGTCCTGCTGGACGGGGACGCCGACCCGCAGGCCCGGCGCTGGGCGCGACACGAGATGGGCCGTACCTCGCTGGTGACCGTGCTGTCCGCGATGCATGCGGTCTGCGGGTTCAGCTCCCATGAGTGGATCGGTTCGGTCGACGTCCCGACCGCCGTAGTGATCACCCGCAACGATCGGATAGTGCCGCCGGCCCGGCAATGGAAGCTGGCCGACGCGATCCCCGGCTGCATGGCGTACGAGGTGGACGGCGGTCATGGCGTGTTCCTCGACTCTCCAGGCAGCCTGGGCGCGGTGCTGCTGCGGGCGTGCGAGGCCGTCACGGTCGGCGCCCAGTCCGATCTCGTCGGATACGAGGCGACCGGGCCGCAAGTCAGCGCCTGCTGAGCAAGGTAGTTCAGCCGGGCCGTCGGCCCTGGGCGAGGAAACCACCGCCCAACGCCACCTCCTCGACCCGCAGGTCGGTGAGGTGTGGAGCTAGCCGGGCCCACGGCTTGTCGAACCCCGCGAAGTCTCGAATGAACGGGGCATGGGCCGACATCACCATCAGGTTGAGGGCGACAGCCCAGGTCGGCCCCCACTTGCCACCCCCGGCGGCGACCGATCCGCCCCGGCGGAGCCGGGCCATCACGTTTTCCAGCGCCGGCTCCGACTGCAGGACGTCGTGCACCGCGCAGAACAACACGTGGTCGACGGTCATGGGCAGCTCGACGTTTTCCACCTCGCCTTCGATCAACAGCACGTTCGCCCAGCCGGCGTCGGCCACCCGTTCGGCGGCGATGGCCAGCATCTCCGGCGACTCATCCACACCGATGATCAGGCCTTCCGGCCCGACTCGCTCGTGCAGCGTGCCGAAACACAACCCGGTCCCGCAGCCCACATCGAGCACGACGTCTCCGTCCGAAGCCGCCAATCGCTCGACTAGGTGGCCACGCCACTGGTGGAAGGGGCTGGTCCGGGCGTCGTAGCTGCGGGCGTCGGCGGCATAGGCGACGAGCCGAGTCGTCGGCCGAGGGGACTCGCGGAGCCCGTTCGGCGCACCATACGTGCCAGCGATTGTTCGATCGATGTCCTGCACCTGCACGGGCGGACCCTCATCTCGTGCTTGCTCGGGCTATGGGTGAGGCGAGCGGGAACTGGGCCACGAAACCGGTGAGGTCCCGGTGCGCCGCGACGATCCGCCCTACCAATCGTGCTCGGTGAGACCTAGCAGCACCAGCGGAATGCGGCCCAAATATTGTTCGCTGCGCCACGTCACACATGCCGATGTAGCGGTACTGACGGGAGGACTCGGGCTGGAGCACGAGCACACGCACGCCTGAGACCCCTAGCTCGCGAGCTAGTACAGCAGGGCTATCCCTCACGCGACGCCCGCAGCGAACCCTGAAGATCCTTCCCATACCCGCAGGGCCTGAGCTCTGAACCGCGGACCCCAGGCGGCTCGGCCTGACGCTAAAGCTGCACCTGTGTCGGAGATCAGGGCTGGACGTATCCCTCGACAGAGATCATCTGAGTCAATCACTGCGCGCTTGTTCTCCTGGTCACAGTGCTGCCTCGGCTCCCACGACCCCATCTGGCGGCGAACCGGGAGACGGCCCGGCAGGCCCTGCCGCCAGCCGCTGCAGCAGGCAAGGGATCACCAGCACCTTGGCCTCGTGCAGACGGCCGGAGAGATACTAGGAGGAGTCCATGATCGCTCGTCACCGACGCGGCGCCAAGTAAGGCCGCCCGGTCAGGCGGCTTCGAGCGACCGACCGCGGCGGCGGACGTGCCCCCGGTGCGACTCGAACGCACACTGGACGGATTTTGAGTCCGCTGCCTCTGCCGATTGGGCTACGGGGGCGCCTAGGAACGTGGCCGAAGATCACGCCGGCATGCCAAGCGTAGCCCGGTACGCTCGCTGATTCCGGTGCACCCACGGGACGCGCGGGCGCGCGGGCCCGCGAGGAGGCGGTGTCGTGAGGCCAGTGTCGTGACCCAGAGTTCAAGACGGCATTCAGTACTCCTTGTGGAGGACGAGGCGCTGATCCGACTGGACCTAGCCGAGATGCTCCGCGAGGAGGGCTACGACGTCGTCGGCGAGGTCGGCGACGGGAGCGCCGCGGTCGAGATGGCCCGCAAGCTCCGGCCCGACCTGGTGATCATGGACATCAAGATGCCGAAGGTCGACGGGATCGAGGCGGCCGGCACGATCGTGGCGGAGCGGATCGCCCCGGTGGTCATGCTCACCGCGTTCAGCCAGCGGGAGCTGATCGAACGCGCGCGGGACGCCGGCGCCATGGCCTACCTGGTCAAACCGTTCGCCCGGCACGAGCTGGTGCCCGCCATCGAGCTGGCCGTCTCCCGGTTCGCCGAGGTACAGGCGCTCGAGGACGAGGTCGCGTCGCTGCAGGAGAAGCTCGAGCACCCGCAAGGCGGTGGACCGCGCGAAG